>DAOTUJ010000082.1:0-48685 GCA_034437175.1 Chloroflexaceae bacterium
CGCACTTGCCTGGCAGGAGCGGGGAGCACATGACAACGGGCGTGCCCGGCTCCCCCGCTCCTGTCAGGCTGGCGCCGGTGATGACCAACTCAAAGCGTAAGGCTCTCGTCGCGCCAGACTGTACGGGAGCGGGGGTTGGGGGGTGAGGGCCGGAGCGCAAAGTCACCCATCTGGCAAAAACGCTATAGTTGAAAGCAGTAGTAGACCGGATCGCCGCGTTTCTGCGAGGGACCGACGCCTTCGCTGGTCGGGGTCGGCGGCGCTGCGGATGACGTGGTGTCCGGGCTGGTATTGCGGCGGGTTTTGACGCCGAGTTTGCAGTCGGGGTCGCCCTTGGGCTGGCGTTTGGGGTCAAAGCGTTCTTCGACGTATTGTTTCGGGTTGTTTTCTTTGACCCAGGCAAGAATGTGTTTGGTGTCGATGGCGATCACGTCGCCGAAGGTGGCCGCCAGTTCGGGCGGCAACTGCGCGCGAATACGCTCGACGCTGCTGCTGAGCAGAAATTGCAGAGCCGGGTTGGACAGGTCGCGCAGCACGCGGGACAACTGGCGGCGTGACGGCAGACTGGCGTCGACATCGAAGCCGTACGCAGCGTCCGGGTCGACTTCCAGGGGAAAGCCGAGCAACCAGACCAGGGCCGGGTGCTCGTGGAGGTAGGTGCGCAAGGCGCGCATGGTCGTTTTCTGCTCGTGCAGCTTGACGAGGAAGGCGGCGACGAAGGGCGCGCGCGGGGCGGGCGTCGGGCCGGGGTAGGGCCGGTCGGTGGGCCGCTCGGGAAAATGGGCCCAGTCCAGATCGCCAGGCAAGGCACGATACTTCTGGGCGACCGGGCAGGCGGCCACGAAGGGCGGCAGTGGCAGATCGGGGTGAGCGAGCGGCAGCGGACGATCCGCCGCCAGCGGATCGGGCGCCGACGGTTCCGGCGCCGGCGGTTCCGGCGCGGCGGGCGGGCGCCAGCCGAGGATAGTCGCAAGCCGGTTGAGGATAGGTGGCACATGCGGTACCATAATCTCGTCTCCGACAGTGGCGGATGAGGTTTGGGCTATTCCTATCCTATCGCTGTCGGAGATAACGATCCACAATCTTATGTTGAGGATCGTTTATGGACGGATGCGGGTCGCGGAACCGGCAAGCACCGGGTCGAAACGACCCGAGTCTTATGATCAGTGTCGTTTGCCGCTCGCCGGCGACCCGCATTGCCAAATGGGAGTCGTCAGACGACCCGAATCTTATGTTTAGCCCATCCCTCACGAGAACTAGAGAACTGACGCCGGAGTGCATGCTGATGAAGTGGTTTTTCAGTTCCTGGTGCTCTGGTTCTTGCGCTATTGTCAATGTTGTTCATGCGCTGCGCGCTGCCCGAGAAGTGAGAGAAACATGGTGCTCACTCTTTTGCTTGCACTGGCTCTGCTCTTCTGCCTGGGGCTGATTGCCCGGCTCTTCTACCTTAATCGCCGGCTCCAGGCGCAACTCGAGCGTACCCTGGTTGCCGAGGTGCTGTCGGAACCACCGGAACCACCGGAACCACCGGAACTGCCGCTGCTCACCCGGATGGTCGATGACCCCATTTCGCCGATTTTCGCTGTCGTCATGGCTTCCATCGATGCCGGTCTGGTGGTCGTCAGCGATGATGACCAGGTGCTCTACCTCAATCCGGCTGCTGAGCATTTGCTGGCGCTGCCCGCCGGCTACTCGCGACGCCAGGGCTTGATTATGCTTCTCCGTGACCATCAGACCGATAGCATGGTACGCGAGGTGCTCAATGACGGTGAACCGCGCGAAACAACGTTGCAACTTATCAACAGCAACCGTACCCTGCGCGTGCGCTGCAATCCGTTGCATATCAACGACGAACTCGACGGCGCGGTGCTGATTATTCGCGATGTCACCCAGATCAGTTTGCTCGAACGTGCCCGGCGCGACCTGGTAGCCAATGTCTCGCACGAGTTGCGTACGCCCCTGGCTTCACTCAAATTGCTGGTCGAAACGCTGCAATCTCAGCCGCCTGCCGATGTCGGCTTGCGCATGCTGAGCCTGATGTATGCCGAAATCGATGCGATTACTCAGCTCGTCGATGAGTTGCACGAACTCTCGCAGATCGAGTCGGGCCGGGTGCGCCTGCAAATGGCGCCGGCGTACCTCGAAGAAGTGCTCGAACGAGCGATGGCTCGCATCAAAGCCCAGGCCGACCGCAAGAGTCTGTTTATCAATGCGGCGATTGACGGCGATCATCCGCCGGTGCTGATGGACAGTGATCGCATCGGCCAGGTGCTGATCAACATGTTGCACAATGCCGTCAAGTTTACCGCTGACCGGGGTGAAATCACCATCCGGTTGCGCGAGGTGATTGTCGACGAGGAAGTGCCGCAACAGGCGCTGACCATGGGTGAGGACGGCATGCCGGTGCGGGCCGAAACCGGTGGTGCTACGGCGACGATGCAGGCCGAAATGGTGCAGCAGTTGCCGATGATCCACCCGCCGGGCGCCTGGATGCTGGTCAGCATCAAAGATACCGGGATCGGCATCCCGGCCCAGGATCTGCCGCGCATCTTCGAGCGTTTCTACAAAGTAGATCGTTCACGCAATCGCAATGCCGGCGGCACCGGCCTGGGCCTGGCCATCGCCAAGCACCTGGTCGAAGGCCACGGCGGGCGGCTCTGGGCCGAAAGCACCGAAGGCATGGGGAGCACATTTTATTTTACGCTGCCCATCGCCTGAGGAGCGTTGGAGCGTTGGAGCGATCTGCTACCGAAGCCCATCTCTAAACTGCAATCGTTCGAACGATTCAAAGCTTCTTCAAGACTACCATCGTAATATCATCGCTCTGAGCCTCGCCGTTGGTGAAATCGGCCAGGGCGTCGAGAATGGCCTGCACCATGCTTTCCGGTTCATGCTGATGAACTTGCTGGAGCACTTCGCTCAGGCGCTCTTCGCCGAAGAGCTCGCGTTCGCGGTTCATCGCTTCGGTGACACCGTCGGTGTAGAAGAGCAGCACGTCGCCGGCGGCCATCTGCAGCCGGCGCTGCTCGAAGACCGGCTGCGCCACCACGCCCAGCACGATGCCTTGAGCGCGTAACTGCTCAATGTCGCCGGTCGCGGCGCGGTAGAGCAGCGGGTAATTGTGCCCGCCATTGGCATAGACCAGTTCATCGTTCCGGCTGTCGACCAGGGCATAGAAGCAAGTCACGAACAGGCCGGCGCCGGCATCGGCCAGGATCAGCCGATTGGCGCGCTCGAGCACCTCGACCGGTGCGCGCCCGTCGCTGGCCGTCGCCCGAATAACAGTGCGCGAGAGCGCCATAAACAGCGCCGCCGGCACACCCTTGTCGGTGACGTCGGCGATAACAATGCCGAGTTTGCTGGCCGGTGTTCGCACGGCCTGCCCACCGATGCCGTAACGGCGGCCAGTACGGCGGAACTCGCTGCGCCGGGCGCCGAAGGTGCTCAGCGCATCTTCGGGGGGCGGCGCCGACTCATCGCGCAGCTCGATGAAATCGTAGAAATCGCCGCCGACCTGGCGCGCGGCGCGGTAGTAGGCGGCGATGGTGTAGCCGGGCAGTTGCGGAAAGCGGTCGGGCAGGAAACTGAATTGAATATCGCGCGCAAAATCGAGTTCCTGTTCGAGGCGCTGGCGAGCGAGCGCTTCCTGGTGCAGGCGCTCACGTTCGAGCGTCTGCACCAGCTGGGTTGCCAGCAGGCCAAGTAATTGGGCCTCATCATCGAGAAACTGACGCGCATTATGCGTGTTAGCCATCAAGGTGCCAACCGGTACGCCGGCGATTTCGACTGCAATCGACAGGTGGCCCTGAAAGCCCTGGTCGCGCAGCAAGGGCGGCAGCACGTCCATCACATCGGCCGCGAGGTCGTTGGAATTTTCCGGCAGGTACCAGAGGTGCGGTACATAGGGATCGAGCACAACCGGCCAGGCACAATCTTGCGGCAGTTTCCAGCCATGCGCGGCGCGCAGCAGGGCGCGCCCGGCCGGCTCATCGGCCTCGATGAAAGCCACCGCGTCGGCTTCCAGCAGGCGAGTACCGACGCGAACCAGCCGTTGCAGCGCCGACTCGAGAGCTTCGGCGACCAGCAGTTCCTGCGAGAGATTGAGCAGCGCGGCCTGCTCCTGCACTCGCCGCACCTTCACCTGGTCGTAGAGGCGGGCGCGGGCGATGGCCGTACCCAGGAAAAGGCCGGCCGCCGAGAGCAATTGCAGGCGCGCCGGCCCGATCCGGCCCCACTGGGTAGTGGCCACATTCAGAATGCCGAGCAACTCATCGCCGCTACGCAGCGGCACCGAGGCATGCTGCGCCAGGCCGCACTTGTCGCCGACGGCACCGCGCAGCCGGCTACAATGCACCATATTGACGGCTTTATCCAGTTTGCCGGCGACGCACAATTCCTGGCAGGCACAATCGTTGATCCAGGCCGAACCAGGGTAGGCAATCGCCGGCGGGAGCAGATGGCGGGCGGCCAGAGAAAAGGCACCGCTCTCATCGTGCAGAAAGATCCAGCCGGTTTGCAAACCCATCAGTTCGACAATGTGCTTCAGTGCATTATCGAGCGCCCCTCGCAGGTCGTAGGCCTGGTTAAGGGTCTGCGCCAGGGCATTGAGCGTCGTCAACTCAGCAATTCGTTGCTGCTGCTCCGAAGGCATCGCCTGCGTCCATCATATCACGAAATATGCGCGACATCCCGCCGCGCAGCAGGGTCGCGCAATGACTGAAACACACTATGCCGGCGAACCGGCGGCTGGATCAAGAATCGCGTTTGCGACTGATCGAAACCCCGTCGCGCAGCGGAAGGATCACCGCCGTCAATTCCGGGTGATTCATCAACGCCTCGTTGAATCGCTTGATACCGGCCACCGTCGGCGGCGGATCGTCTTCGAGAACCTGGGCATTGCAGAGCACATTATCGGTAATCAGCACACCACCCGGGCGCAGCAGCGGCACACAGAGATCCAGGGCGTGGGCGGCATCTTCCACGTGGTGGACACTGCGCAGAATGTCGAGAAAGATCATATCATACTCGGTGCGGAACTTAGGAATGATCTCGGCCCAGTTGCCCTGGTGGACATCGAAGCTATCGAGCATCCCGGCTTGCTCGAAAACCTCAGTGGCCAGCTTGCAGCGATCAGCCTGACCTTCGACCGCCGTCAGCTTGCCGCCGGTTTCCTTGAGCGCCAGCGAAATCCACATAGCGGCATAGCCGGTAGTAATACCGACCTCGAGAACGCTGCGGGCGTTATGAATGCGCGTCAGCAGGTAGAGCAATTGCCCCTGCACCGGCCCCACCAGCGACAGGCCGCGCTGCTTGCCGCGCCGCTCAAGATCGGCAAGAACCGGCGGGCGGGGCGGTACCAGTGCGTTAATATAATCTTCGATTCCGATATTCGTAATGATGTCGTCGTGCATACGCACAAACTCCCTTCTCATGGACTCCTGGTTTGGAACGGCGGCGTCCCCTCATATCAAACGCTTTGCAACGCTTTGAATTGTATCATAGCGCCCTGAATTGGACAATTTTCCAGCAAATATGATTGCTGGCTTCACCGATGCAAACTACGGTTGCAGCCGAATTGACCGGAGGCCGGGGCTTTCGGCTATAATATCTGCAAGTGCAGGGTACCGTGACAATGACACGAGTTACGCAGTCGCGTGGTTGCTCACGCCGCAACGGGCGTTTTTCGCCCACGTCAGCCTGCCCTGAGCGCAATCGAATGGGACGATTCCGGCTCATTCGCGGTGCGACTGCATAAGTCGTGTGATAATGAATGGAGTGTAGCATGATATTACCGGAATACCGCAACGAGCCGAGTGGCGATTTTTCGGCGCCGGAGCGCCGCTTTGCCATGCAGCGTGCAATGCGAGACGTCGCCGGGCAGTATGGCGCGACCTACCCGATTGTGATTAACGGCGAGCGCATTGTGACGGACGCGACCATTGCCTCGCTCAATCCCTCCGATCCGCGCAAAGTGGTTGGCTATGCCGGCAAGGCCACACCTGAACTGGCCGAACAAGCCATTCAGGCTGCCGATGCCGCCTTCGCAAGCTGGAGCAAAACGCCGGTCGCGATGCGCGCCCGCTTGCTGGTGCGTACGGCGGCGATTATGCGCCGGCGCAAAGAAGAACTCAATGCCTGGCTGGCGCACGAAAGTAGCAAGACATGGGCCGAGGCCGACGGCGAAGTTGCCGAGGCTATCGATTTCTGCGAATTCTATGCGCGCCAGGCAGTGCAGTTGCAGAGTGGCACGCATTCGCTCACGCCCTGGCCCGCTGAGTCGAACGAGGTACGCTACCTGCCGATGGGCGTCTGTGTCTCGATTCCGCCCTGGAATTTCTCGATCGCGATTATGTGTGGCCTGACGGTAGCGCCGCTGGTCGCCGGCAATACGGTGGTGCTCAAGCCCAGCAGCAATACGCCGATCATCGCGGCAAAGTTTTTTGAGATTCTTGAAGAAGCCGGCCTGCCGCCGGGTGTGGTCAATTTCTTGCCCGGGCCGGGCGGTAGCGTTGGCGATTACCTGGTCGACCATCCGCGCACGCGGATTGTCGCGTTTACCGGCTCGATGGAAGTTGGCCTGCGGATCTACGAACGAGCGGCGATCAAGCAACCCGGCCAGATCTGGCTCAAACGTACGGTACTCGAAATGGGCGGCAAAGATGCGATCGTCGTCGATGAGACGGCCAACCTCGATGCGGCCGCCGAGGGCATTGTTTCCAGCGCCTTCGGGTTCCAGGGCCAGAAGTGCAGCGCTTGCTCGCGTGCCATCATTGTCGAAGATATCTATGAGCCGATGTTGCAGCGCATCGCCGAACGTACGCGCCAGATCAAGCTCGGCAACCCGGTTGAACCCGAGATCGGTATGGGCGCCGTCATCGACAAGGCTGCGTTCACCAAGGTCAGCGAATATATCGCCATCGGCCACGACGAGGGTCGCCTGATCGTCGGCGGTGAAGTGATCGACCACAGCCTGATCGAAGACGGCGGCTATTTCATCAATCCGACGGTGTTTGCCGATATCGATCCGCAGGCCCGGCTGGCGCAGGAAGAGATTTTTGGCCCGGTACTCGCGGTGATCAAGGCCCGCGATTACGAGCATGCGCTGGAAATCGCCAATAACACGCAGTACGGACTGACCGGCGCGGTCTATACGCGCGACATCGCACGCATGGAACGCGCCCGCGACGATTTCCACGTCGGCAACCTCTATATCAACCGCAAGTGTACCGGTTCGCTGGTCGGTGTGCAGCCCTTTGGCGGCTTCAACATGAGCGGCACCGACAGCAAAGCCGGCGGCAATGATTATCTCTTGCTCTTCACCCAGATGAAGTCCATCGCCGAGCGCTTCTAGCCGGGGCGCGGCCCATCCGCCGCAGAAGGCCCGGGGCTGCTGCCCGGCACCCCACTGGATAACAAGTGGGGGTATTGTGCTTTCGGCCGGCTACGCCGGTCGAAAGCACAATACCCCCACTTGTTTATAACCACTGCCGGTTGACAGGCGGCCTGTTTATTGGTATATTGAATGTACGTTCATTCGTTCATAAAGAGAAACCCATGTCACCGCGGAATGTCGAGCAAAACGAAGCTGTGCGCGCCGCGCGCCGCCGGCGGATCATCGAGAGCGCGCTGGCGCTGTTTGCCGAGCATGGCTATGAGAAAACCTCGATCAAGATGATTGCGCAGCAGGCCGGCATTTCGCAGGGCTTGATGTACAACTATTTCGCCGGCAAAGATGAGCTCTTGCAAGCGATTTTTGCCCGGAGCATCGCCGACGTGCGCGAGTCCTTTGCACGCGCCGAGGCTGCCGGCGATTCGGCCGATCGCGTCGCCCGCCTGATCCGCGCCAGTTTCGCCGTGGTGCAGGAGAATATGACCTTCTGGCGACTGTCCTACGGCGTGCGTACTCAGTCCGGCGTGCTGGCGCTGCTGGGCGATGATGTGCGCGCCTGGACGGCCGAGATCCGCTGGACTATCGAGGGCTATTTGCAGGCTGCCGACCACCCGCAGCCGGCGCTGGAAGCTGAATTGCTCTTTGCCCTGATCGATGGTGTAGCCCAGCATTATGTGCTGGATCCGGAGAATTATCCGCTTGCCGAAATCACCGAGCGGATCATCGCGATGTATAGCTGAGGAGAAATTGATGGATACGCCCTGGCTTGATCGCCGGCTTTACCCCTTTGATTCGCGCTTTTTTGCGTTGCCCGCCGGTCGCATGCACTATATTGACGAAGGCCGCGGCCCGCCGATTGTGTTCGTGCATGGCACGCCGACATGGTCGTTTCTCTACCGCGATCTGATCAGCCGTCTGCGCACTGAGCACCGTTGCATCGCGCCGGATAACCTGGGCTTCGGGCTTTCCGACAAGCCGACCGATTCCCGGTACAGCCTGGCTGCTCATGCCGCCAACCTGGCACAGTTTCTCGATGCGCTCGATCTACCGCGCTTCAGCCTGGTGGTGCACGACCTGGGCGGGCCGATGGGCCTGAGCTATGCCCTGGCCCACCCTGAGCGCATCGAGCGCCTGGTGTTGCTGAATACTTTTATGTGGCCCCTGCGTGACGAGTTCGCCGTGCCGCCGGTCGGCAAACTGTTGGCCGGGCCAATCGGGCGCTTCCTGTACCTGCGGTTGAACCTCTCGCCGCGCCGCCTGATGCCGATGGTCTACGGCGACAAAAGCAAACTGACGCCCGAGATCCACCGGCACTATATCGAGCCTTTCCCCCAACCTGCCGACCGGCGCGCCATGTTTGCTTTTGTCCCCGAGCTGGCCGCCGGTGCGACGTTTTGTGCGCCGCTCTGGGAACAGCGGGCGCGCCTGCGTGACTTTCCGGCCCTGCTGCTCTGGGGCATGAAAGATATCACCTTCGGCCCGCAATACCTGGCCCGCTGGCGCGAACTGCTGCCCGAGGCCGACATCCACACCTTCGACGATGTCGGCCACTTCGTGCAGGAAGAAGCCCCGGAGTCGGTGGCGGATGTGATTGCAAAGCACTGCGCGGATCTGGTGATGGAGAGAAACCAGAGAACTTAGTTCTTGCGTGCTCTGGTTCCCTGGTTCTTTCCACACACCCACCGCAACAAACCCGCCGTACTCAGCGTCGTAACAGCAGGAAACAGGTTCGGGCGCCGGCGCGACGTCGGCGGCCATGCAAAATAAGAGGAGTACTACTGTGGAAAATAAACGCCTGACGCGAAGCCGGCACGAACGATTGCTGGCCGGGGTGGCCGGTGGAATCGGCAATTACCTGAATATCGATCCGCTGCTGATTCGACTGGTTTTTCTGGTCTTGAGCCTGGCCAATGGGGTAGGCATTCTGCTGTACCTGGTATTCTGGTTGCTGGTACCGCTGGAAGGTTCGCCCGCCATGGATACCCGCGACCGGGTGCGTGAGAATGTCGACGAGATGCAAATTGTGGCCCGCCAGCTGATCGACCAGGTTCGCGACCGGTTCCGCTCATCGTAGGGTCGAAGCAAAGCAATGGGTTCCGCCGCTGCAATGCAGCAGCGGAACCCATTGCTCTTTCCTGTCACGACGGGGTGTGACGAACCGTTCTGCCCGTGCGCCAGATCCCGCTTCCGGGAAGCTTCTTCTGACGAGCAGCGGGCTGCCGATGCGGGTGCTGCATGGCAGCCTTCCGTCGCAGCAGCGCGATAAGCTTCCCGGAAGCGGTTCCCGCCGGAGTCTTTTTGCCGAACGTTTCGTCACACCCGTCACGATGAAGTGATTTGCGTCTCGGGTCTTCCACCGCTATACTACGGGCGTTTCGAGCATCTAATACCAAGTGACGAGTGACAAGTGACAAGTGACGAGCCTCGATGTGGCGTTCGTATCGGCTAGAACGGTTGTCGATATGCGGAATCCGCAATTCGAATTGGTATAAGGAGTCGTGAACGCCCGTGAGTTACCCATCGCGCCGCCGTCGCCGCACGGTCAATCTGCGCCTTCGCCGTCGGCTTGCCGGGCTGGCGCTGTTCGGCCTGGTGCTGGCCGCCGGCATGGCTTTCTGGTTCTTGCGCAGCCCGGCCCCAACCGAACCGCCGCCGCCAACGCTGGTTGGCGAGCAGCCTGCCTCCACTGCAACGGACTCGCCGGCGGTAGCGGCTACTCCGCCGCCGGTTGCGCCGGAACGCGACACGTCTGCCCCCACGCCGACTGCCCTGTCGTCAACGCCGCTCGCAGTCGATCCGATCTTCCACAGCGCCCGCATCACCTATGCACCCGATTTTTATGTGCCCGAGATCGAGGCGCTGTTCGCAGCCTACGATAGCCCGCTACGCGAAACCAGCTTTCGCATCGGCGACCGCCGCCATTCGCTGGCCGAAACACTGGTCAATCTTTCCAGCCTCTATAATCTCAATCCGCGAGTGTTGCTGGCGCTGATGGAATACCAGAGTGGGCTGATTCGTAGTAGCGCGCCGACTCCCGAGCAACTGGCCTGGGCGATGGGCTATCGCGGCGACGGCGGCAACCAGCGCGGTCTGTACAACCAGTTGCGCTGGGCCAATCGCGAGTTGCGCCGGGCCATGCGCGATTATGCCGAGCGTGCCGATTTTGGGTTGCCGCCGCTCGAATTTGCCGACGGCGCCCGCCGCGAAATCAATGCCGATGTCAGTCTGAGCTGGTATATGCTCGCCCGTGTGCTTGCCCCAACGACGACCAGTGATCAACTGGGCCGCGCAATCGACGGCCTGGTGCAGACCTATCGTGAGCTGTTTGCCGATCCACGCCCGGCGCCGACAGACTGGCCGGCGCCGGCGGAGCCCTTCCTGCACTATCCGCTGGATCGCCCGGTGCGCATTACGTCGTTTTTCGACCACGAGGCACCGTTCTTACGGGCGAATGGCTCGCTGACCTCGTTCTGGGGCCGGCGCGAAGCATTTCTTTCCTACGATGGGCATACCGGCTGGGATTATGGCTCGTTCCCACCGGATCAGGTGCTGGCTGCCGCTGCCGGCACCGTCGTCTTCGCCGGCAACTCCGACGACGGCTGCGCAACCCCGGCACGTGCCGTCATCGTCGACCACGGCAATGGCTACCGGACGCTCTACTGGCACCTGGACGGTCTGGCGGTTGCGACCGGCGACGAAGTTGGGCGGGGGGAAGTCCTGGGTGTGTCCGGCTCGTCCGGCTGCGTGACCGGACCGCACCTGCATTTTCAGGTGCAATACCTGGGGCGCGACATCGATCCCTTTGGCTGGTGCGGCGTGGAACCTGATCCCTGGGCGATGAATGCGGCCGGCCAGCAGAGCCACTGGCTCTGGGCCGACATGCCCAGCCCCTGTGCGCCGCCGCCGCCCGGCCTGATCGTCGTTGACGATAGCTCGCCCGGGTTTCGGGCCTATGGCGACTGGCAGAATTTTGCGCCAGGTTACGGCGGCAGTGCCCGCTATATCGCCACTCAGGGCGGCGCCGGCCTGCAACCCTGGCAGCAACGGCCACTCGATGCACCGGCCCTGGCCATCTGGCAGCCGGAACTTCCGACAGCCGGGCGCTACCGAGTGCGTGCTTATCTACCGTATTTGCTGAATGGCCTGGACGACTCACGCGAACTGCGTTACCTGCTGCGCCATGCCGCAGGCGAAACTCTGGTAGCCGTCAACGGTGAGACATTTGCCAACGGCTGGGCCGACCTGGGCACCTACGAATTCGCCGCCGACGGTGCCGCCCGCGCCGTCCTCAGCGACCTGGCCGGTGACCACGGCCGCGGTGCCTGGGCCGATGCGATAACCTGGGAGCAAATAAGGTGATGGATGCCGAACTCCCATCACCCTGCTGCCGAAGGCCAAAAAAGGCGGTCGCGGTCGCCACCGGGTAACTCCTGTCAATTATGTTACTGGCTGAAAATCAAATCGCGGCGAATAAATGCGTAAATCGAGAGACCGAGGAGGGAGATCAGCAGTGAGCCTTGCGCGAACAGCACGACTGGGGCCGAGCCGCTGTAGTCACGACTGATCGCCAGGGCAAAGCCGCTGAAGGCCGGTACCAGCGGCCAACTCAGTACGGCCTGAATGCCGCCGAGCACATTGAGCAGAGCGGGGAAATTTGCCGCCAGTTGTTCGCGAAACGTGCCGCCCAGGATGTTGCCCGAAAAGGCCAGCGCAATCAGCGCCAGCACAAAGAGGCGCCAGCCGGTCGGAAATACCAGCGGCGACAGCATCAGCAGCAGCGCCGCCAGCAGCGCCACATTCAACATCAGCGGCAGCGTGCCCAGGATCCAGTTCGCCGGACTCAGGTCGATGGGCGAGTTGAAAATACTGGTTATCAGGCAGATCACACCGTAGGTTGCGGTAACTACTGTTACGGTTGCGAGAAACAGCCCCATCAAATAGCCGGCCCGGCCCAGGCGACGTACCAGCAGCATATAGCTCTGCGGCCGGTCGCCCATCCCAATAATAACCGACATCGTGTAAAGAGTGAGGAGCGGAGTATATACGCCGGTAACGGTGAAAAAATATTCGGCACTCATCTCGTCGCGGCGCAAGAAGATGAAATACAATACCGGGATCGAAATCACCTCGACCAGGATCCTGGCCGAGCGCAGGTACTCCAGAAGTATAAAACTGGTAAACCGCAGGGTGCGTCTCAATGCCGCCAGCATGATTCCTCGCTTCCTGCTTTGCCGGGCAAGCAATCAGGATCGCTCTTCGTCAGATTTGCCCTGTTCTCCGGCCTGTTGCCTATCCGGATCCGCATCGGTTGGCAGCGACGGGTCGCGATCGGCTTTGTTGTCATTGGTATTCGGTGGCTGCGGCAGCCTGCCGACCGGCTTGTCGCCGGTCGGTGCATTCAGCCCGGAACGCCGCAGCAGTTCATTGAGCAGGGTATCGCCTTCGCCGCCACGGCGTTCCGATGGCAGAGAGGCACTGGCAGACTGCGGGAACAGCGTCTCCAGGTTTTCGTTCGCAATCGGTTCCAGGAACACCTTTGGTGGAACCAGCGCAGCGGCGGCCTGTTCGACTGCCCGGAGATAGATCTGCTCGAGTGGTCGCTCCAGCGGAGTGATTGAAAAAATCGTGATCCCTGCCGCAACCAGGTGTTGCAGCACCTGTTTTTGCAACTGTTCATCATTCGGGCGCAGCACGACACTGCTCGGGTGGCACTCGACGGCCGGTGCTAAAGCCTGGAGTTGTTCGCTCAGTTCGACGCTGATTGCATCGACGGCGATGCTGACACTGCCCGGACGATTCCGCAGATTGTGAATATCAACCTCGGTAACCAGGCGCCCGCCGGCCATAATGCCGACCCGGTCGCAGAGGTATTCGGCTTCGCTCAGGCGATGGGTGCAAAGGAAGATCGTATGACCCTGGTTCCGCACATCGGTCAGCAGTTCCAGCAACTCACGTTGCCCGGCCGGGTCGAGCCCACTACTCGGCTCATCGATCAACAACATTTCCGGGCTGGCCAGCAGCGCCTGGGCCAGCCCGATGCGCTGGAGCATACCCTTTGAATATGTTCCGAGGTAGCGATCGGCCACGTCGAGCAGGCCCACGCGCTCGAGTTCCTGTTCCACCCGATCATGCAGATCCAGACCTTGCATATCGCTGAGCTGGCCGAGAATGCGCAAATATTCACGGGCGGTGAACCGGGTATGATAGCGCATGCGCTCCGGCAAATAGCCGATCCGCCCACGGGCAAAATCCAGGTCGGTTTCACCAAGCACGGTGATCCTGCCGCGATTGGGCTTAAGAAATCCCAGCAACAGGTGGATCAGCGTTGATTTGCCGGTACCGTTTGGCCCGAGCAAGCCATACACTTCGCCCGGCGCTACCTGGAAATTGATATCGTGCAACACCGATTGGGTGCCGTAAGATTTATGCAATTTGACGACTTCAATTGCATACATCGCTTATGCTTGCCCCACAACTAGCAGGTAGACCGCGGCAGCTGCGCTCAGTGGCAGCGAACGCAGCCAGCAACGCTGCAGGGCTGCCGGCAATGTCAGGCGCGGGCCTTTCTGTTCCAGGCGTTGGACGAGCAGGCCGGCCAGGGCCAGGCCGCACAACAACCCGAGCAATACGGTCCAGTCCGGCAGCAACGCCGCCGGCAACAACGCCACCAGGCTCACGGCCAGGGTTGCCGTGCGGCGCAGTTCGGTGGCCGCCGCACTCAGAAGTTGCAATTCCTTCGGCCAGCCGTGGGAGACGCTGCCGGCCGTGATGCTGGTTTCGGCGGCATACGGACCACTGCCGAGCGCCATCGGGAGAATCGCCAGCGCACCGAGGACGGCCAGCAGATAGGCCGGCCAGAGCAACGGCATACCGGCGACATCGCTGCTCAGCGCCAGCCCCAGCGCAAACCAGAGCATCATACGGGCAGCCGCCCCGAGCTGGATCTCGCGCAAAGCAGCGCGGGCCAGCGGCGCTGCATTGCTCAGCAGCGCCGGAGTCGTCGGCAGCAACCAGGCTATTTCGAGCAGCAGCAGCGCCCAGAACCACTGTCTGCCGTCCAGCACTGCCAGGCCGTAGGGCCAGGCCAGCAACGCCGGCCCGCCACCGGCCAGCAGCATGCTCAGCAGCAACAGGACGCCCTCCTGCGAGCGCCAGGCAGCGCCCAGCCGGGCCAGACCACTGCGATAGGCAGCACCCTTGCCCTGCATCGTCGTGTACACCACACCGAGCAACAGCATACCCAGCAAGCCCGGGTACACCAGCCAATGAAAAAAAGACTGCCAGAGCATAGTCATCGTGAATTCATGCTTGCGCCGGTTTTGCCAGCCGGCGCAAGGTTTCCGCAATCGTCCCGGTGTCGGGCGGGCAGCCATGGATCCGGGCGGTCACCGCCGGATCCGGCAACAGCGTGAGGCCGCCCTGCCCAAAAGGGCGGCCATCGATGGCACAACCGCCAACAGCGACCAGCGGAACATTGCCGATTTCAGCCAGCAAGGCTTGAAAAAACGGGCGACTTCCCATGGTAAGCGGCCCGGTCAGCAAAACGACATCGGCGTTGGATACGCTGTCAGCCAGGCCAAAATCCACTTCAGTAGCCAGCATAGCCTCGATTTCCAGGTCGCAGCCGCCACAGGAGCCGGTGTTGACACGAAATACCTTGATCATGTCTATTCTACCGTCCGAATAAACGAAAGGCTCTGGGTAGCCTCACGAATAATATCAATCAGAGCCTGAGGAAACAGGCCGATAAACAGACACAGCAACAGCAGCGCAATCACCACAGCCGCCGCGACGCGTGGTTCACGCTCCAGTTTGCGCGGCGCCGGCCGGTCGACCTCGGTTTCGCCGAGCATCAGCGGATCCTGTTCAATGTCGTCTTCGCCGGGCCCCAGCAGCCGGTCGCCGGCCAGTCGCGCAATCGCCAGCCCGATCAACAGCGTTGCCGCAGCCAGGCCGAGCACTTCGAGCCAGCTCTGCTGCCAGGCCACCTGGTAAATCAGCAGTTTGCCGGCGAAGCCGCTGAAGGGCGGCACGCCCAGAATCGCCAGACAGCCGGCCAGAAAGCCGGCTCCAGCAACCGGCCAGCGCCGGAGCAAGTCGTGCCGAACTACGCCGGCCGGCCGGCCGTCCGGCCGCTCCAGCAGGCCGACGCTGGCAAAAATCAGCGTGATCGCCAGCGTCTGGTTCAGGCTTTCAAAAATCGCCCCGATCAGGCCGATTTCCGACACTGCCGCCAGGCCATAGAATACCATACCATAGTTATAAATAATCAGATAGCCCACGGTTCGCCGCAGCCCGCTATGCCCCAGCGCCAGCAAGCCGCTCAGTACGCAGGTGAACAGCGCCAGCAAGCGCAAAACCACCATGCCCTGTGGATTTTCGATGAGCAGCACCGGGAAGCTTTGCCAGCTCAGGATCAACACCAGCAAACTGCTGCTCGCTACCACCGCCGTGATCAGAGCCGACACCATCGGGGCGGCGTCTTCCACCAGATCCAGCAGCCAGCCGTGAAAAGGGATCAGCGCCAGGCGCAGCGCAAAGCCGGTGGCCAGCAGGGCCAGAATGAACCGCGACAGCATCACCTGGCCGGCGACCTCGCCCGGCCGATATACGTCGGCCAGCACAAAGCCGAAATACATCAGCACACCGGCAATCGACATCAGCACCAGGTATTTGAGCGCCGAGGCAATCGCCCGCGTCCCGATCAACACCACCGAACGTGGCGGCAAATCGACAATCGCCAGTACCGCAGCCAGCCCGCTGGCGATCAGCAGCAGCGATACGATGAAGAGATCTTGCAGCAACAGAGTTCCGCAGACCAGCGCCAGGATCAGCAGAGCAACCGGCACGAAATTTTCGCCGTGCGGAATATGCCATGCTGCCGTCAGCCCCAGGAGCCCGGCACCCAGAAAGACCAGCAGAAACAGCCGGTTCAGTTCGCTCAGGGTAAACACGACACCCAGCAGGCGGGCCGGCTCTTCCAGCGGGATCTGCCCGATCAGCGCCATCTGCACCAGCAAAGTTACGACTGCCGCCGGGATACTGTATTCGGTGCGCTGCCGCAACAGATAGGCGCTGGCAGCCATAGAGAGCGGAAACAAGATCAGCAGCAAATAGAGCATAATTAGCTAACGCTGGAACAATTCATTCAGTTCAAGCGTCTTGAGGCGGCCGTACAACAGGCCGCTGAGATAGGCAATCGCCAGCGCCATCAGGATCGTTACCAGGCTGATCAGCGCCAGCGGTACAAAACCGATGCCGCTGGCATTGGGGCCGCTGACAACAGCGGTGTACAGCAGATCCATGCTGCTGATACAGAGCAAGAGCCCCAGGCCGCTTTTCAGTATATCGTTGGCGGTGGCCATCGTCAGCAAGCCGGTAAAGCCGAGCCAGTACCAGGTGAAATCGATTGCCTGGCTTACCGCAATCGGGTAAATCAACGGCAGAGTCAGGCTGAGCACCAGCGACAGCACCATTGTCCAGAACGGCACAACATAATCGCCCAGGCGAAACGGCTGGTTACGACGCTGGCGCTGGGCGGCCCGAGCCGCCCGCCGCAGTTCCGCCAGCCCGAATTCGTCCAGGTCTTCCAGGCCGTAATCGCGGGAAAAAGTCAGCGCCGTCACCACCAGGATGAGCGAAACAGCAATCCCGGTGATGGCTTTGACCAGGACAATCGTGCTGAGCGGCAGCCCGAACACCACCAGGTCGGGTTCGAGAAACTGCGCCCGCCCCAGAAACACCGCCAGACTCACATAATTGATCAGCAGAGCCGGCACACTTATCCGCCAGTCGCGAAACAACAGGACGGCGCCGGCGCTCATGCCGATAGCGAAGAGAATAATGATGTCGATAATCATTGTGCCATCAAGACCAATAGCAAAATCAGGCCAAGCAAGGTACCCGCCAGGTAATAACGGCCTTCAAACAGCCCGATCACCGATTGTACCCAGGAACTGAGCCGCAGCAAACCATTGCCGGCCGCTGCAATCAGGCGCTCCGGCCAGCCGAGCGCCGCCATGGCACCGAGGCTGTGGGCCAGTGCATTTGCATCCAGGATCGCCGGTTCCATATCAGGGTCGGCTACAATCCGGCCGGCCCGGCGCCGGTTGGCCAGCAACCCGAGCAGCAGCACGCCGGCGGCGGCGCAAGCGATACTCGCAATCTGGCGGCCGGTGGCCACCGGTACCTCTGTAGTCGTCGGGGCGAGCAAGCCCAGGGCCGGTGCCAGCGCCGGCCAGATGCCGGCCACCACCAGCAGCGTTGCCGGCAGCAAAACCAGCAACCCTTCGATCCGGTTGGCTGCGTGCCGGGGAGCCGTGCTCCGCCAACCGGCCTGCCCCCAGAAGCGGGCCATCGGTAGCAGAAAAGCCAGGCCTGCCAGGCTACTCGCCGCGAGCAGCAGGGCTGCCGCCCAGCCCTGCGGTGCCGGAAGGGCATCGAGGAGCCAGCTGCGGCCCCAGAAGCCCCAGAAGGGTGGCAGCCCCAGTGCCGCCAGTGCCGCAATCAGCCAGGCCAGTCCGGCCAGACGGGCGCCACCGATGGATCCGCTGGTAAAATCATCGTTGCCGCTGTTGCGTTCCAGGATGGCAATCGCCAGTGCCGCCAGGCTGCTACTGAGCACCAGCGTACTCAGCGTCGCCTGAAACGCCAGTTGACCGCCCGGTTCGGCCAGTCCCAGCGCGGCCAGTGCTACGCCACTCTGAAAGGCGACCAGCCGGCTCAGTCGCCGGCGCAAGTGCGGTTCGGCCAACGCCGCTGCCGCCGCAGCCAGCGCGCCGAGCGTCCCGACTCCCAGCAGGATCGGGCGCCAGAATGGCGGGATCAGCGGCAATTCAGCCAGAAATGCACTCAAGGTACTCAGGCCGAGCAGGGGGAACAGCAGGCCATAGAAAATGGCGCCCAGCGCTGCCGGGCTCTGGCTGATCCGGCCCGGTCGGCTCAGGAACGGTGCGCTGCCGCTGAACATCAAGGTCGCCGGCAACACAGCCGCCAGCACTGCGCCCGATGGCGGCACGCCCGCGTTCAGTGCCGGGCGCGCCGCCAGCAGCCCCAGCAGCAACAATAACGCGCCGCCCAGCCCCAGCAGCAAGCCACCCGGCAATTGATCCGCGCTGCGCAAGGTGCCACTGGCCCGGACGGCTATATAGCCACAGAGCGCAACCAGGCTCCAGGCCACAACTGCAAACAAACCCGCTGCGCCGATCCCCAGCCATGCTGCTGCCAGCGCCAGCAGCGCCCAGGCAAACAGGCTGCCGAAGCCACGTACCGTCGTTGCGATGGCCGTCGTCAGCGCCGCCAGCAAAACCGCCGTCGCAGCGCTCAGAAGCGCAATCGGCCATGCCGCAGCGCCGGCGCCGGGTATCAGCAACGTCAGGTCGTCCAGCTTCAACCAGGGCAGATCCGGCCCCGCCGGTGCCTCCATGAACTGGAACATCAGGGCACTCGCCAGACTGCTCAGGGCGGCCAGGCCGCCCAGCAGCCTGGTCGGCAGAGAGCGACTCAGGCCCAGGCAGAGGGCTGCAGTCAATAGTAACAGACTCAATCCGAAATACAATAGCATAGGCAATCAATGTTCGGCACAGGCCGGGCAGGGATCGGTTGAGAGCACAATCGGCAGTATATCATCCACCAGGGCACCGCTTAGCAACGTACGCGCCAGCAGGCGGTCGAGTTGTGGAGCGGCCTTGATGTGTACGGCGGTGAGCCGCTCACCGTCACTGGTGAGGCGGTACTGGAGCGGGCCACGGGGCGCCTCGACGCTGCTGCTGGTCTGGCCGGCCGGCATGCGTTCAGGCAATTCGGCCAGAAACGCGCCCTCAGGCAACTCCTGGAGCGCCCGCTCCGCCAGTTTGCAACTCTCAATTGCTTCCAGCAAGAGTAACACGATCCGTGCGTAACAATCGCCGCCCTCCTGCACAATCAGGCGAGCCGGCACCTGCGCATAGGCCGCATAGGGCGCATCGATCCGCAGATCGGCCGGCAAACCGGCGGCTCGGGCCATGGGGCCGGCCAGTCCGAACTCGTCGGCGACCGGCCGGCTGAGCTGGCCGCGGTCGACACAGCGCGCCAGCAGCGCCGGTTGTTTGAGCAACTGATCGGCGAGTTGGAACAGGCGCCGGCTGAGCCGTTCGAGGCCGGTGCGCATATCGCGGCGTTGCCCATCGGCAATATCGGCGTCGACACCGCCGGGGCGACTGTGTAGGCGCATTGCGCCGCCCGCCGGCCGGAAATGTGTGCGCAACTGGATGCGGGCTGCACCGGCGGCCTGCTCCAGCAGCGGCAAGCCCAGTGCCCGGCCAATGGTATGCAGGGCGGCCAGGTGCGATTGCAGGCGTTCCAGTTCGGCCAGTGCTACCCGCAAGTATAATCCGCGCGGGGGCACTCGCATGCCGAGCAAGGCCTCCAGTGCCTGGCAGAATGCCAGCCGGTGCGCCTGCGAACAACTCCCGCAGATCCGGCCTACCAGTTCCAGCGCCGGCTCCATCGTCAGCCGGGTCAGCCGTTCGGCACAGCCACGCTCATTGTAGCCGGCCTGGTACTCGACCTCGCGTACCTGTTCGCCGACAATACTCAGCAGCAAGCGCTGCGGCCCGCGCAGCAGCGGGTGAAACGGCCCGATCACCAGAGTATAGGTCACAGAAACTCCTCTATGCTACGCCGAAGGCGAATTATACCATACTGGCGTCCGGGCCTGTAGCAGGCGCTGCAGGCCCGGACGCCCTGGCCATAGATGATGCGCGAACCACGGTTTCGCTCACCGGCGCCCTATGCTATAATCGAAGACATTCTTAAAAATGCCCAGGCTGGTTGGTGCAGGAGCAGATCATGACGCAACACGCGAAAAACCGTGATACTGTGCAAGATGAGCACGATTACGTATTGCAGATTTATCCGCGGCCCGATTTTGTGTTTGAACGCGGCGAAGGCCCTTATTTGATCGCGGCAGACGGGCAGCGTTATCTCGATTTTGTGGCCGGCATTGCGGTGAATGCGCTGGGCTATGGCGATGCCGAGATTGCCGCGACTATTGCCGACCAGTCGCAGCAGTTGATCCATGTGTCGAATCTGTACCATACCGCGCCGGCCGCCGGCCTGGCGCGCATGATGATTGAGGCCAGCCCTGGCCTCGACCGGGTCTTTTTCTGTAATAGCGGCGCCGAAGCCATCGAGGCTGCAATCAAATTCGCCCGCCGCCACGCCCGCGACCGGGTCGGCGAAGGCAAAACGACGCTGGTTGCCTTCGACGGCTCGTTCCACGGCCGCACGATGGGCGCTGTCGCCGTCACGGCGCGTGAAAAGTATCGCACGCCTTTTATGCCGGTTATGCCCGATGTGCGTTTCGCTACCTTCAATGACATCGCCTCGCTTGAAGCAACCATTACCGCCGATGTCTGCGCGGTTATTGTTGAGCCGGTACAGGGCGAGGGCGGTCTGCGGGTTGCAGCGCCGGCGTTTCTGCAACGGCTGCGCGAACTCTGCGATCAGCACCGGGCGCTCCTGATCACCGATGAGATCCAGTGCGGTATGGGCCGCACCGGTATGCTCTGGGCTCATCAGCTTTATGCTATCGAACCGGATATCATGACGGTGGCCAAGCCGCTGGCAAACGGTCTGCCGGTCGGGGCGGTATTGCTCAAACAGGCGGTGGCCGACAGCATCCATCCCGGTGATCACGGTACGACCTTTGGCGGCGGTCCGCTGGTGACGGCGGTCGGTCAGGTGGTGTTCCGGCGGGTCAGCGATCCGGCCTTTCTCAGCCATGTACGCGATGTGGCCGATTATTTCGATGAGGCACTACAGGATTTTGCCGCCGAACAGGGCGACCGGGTGATCGAATTGCGCGGCAGCGGCCTGATGCGGGGCTTGCAAATCCGGGGTTCCGCCGCCGCCGTACGCAGCGCCGGCCACGATGTGGGTGTGCTGGTGGCGACTGCCGGCGATGATGTGCTGCGCCTCCTGCCGCCGCTGATCATTGAGCCGTCCCATGTCGATGAGGCGCTGGCAAAGCTGCGCTCTGCGTTCAAGGTGCTTTGAACCCGGTGCGGTACAAGCAATAAAATGAGGTAGACGTATGCCGGTAGTTGCAGTAATTGGTGCCCAATGGGGCGATGAAGGCAAAGGCCATATTGTCGATTATCTGGCGAGCCAGGCGCGCCTGGTGATTCGCTATGGTGGCGGAAATAATGCCGGCCATACGGTCGTCAATGAGTTCGGTACGTTCAAATTGCATTTGATGCCCTCGGGCATCTTTGATCCCAATACCGTAAATGTTATCGGCAGTGGCGCCGTCATTGATCCGGAGGTTTTGATCAAGGAACTACAGGATCTTGAACAGCGTGGCATTGCTACCACGAAGCTGTTCGTCAGCGAACGATCCCATGTGGTGATGCCGTATCATATTTTGCAAGATAAATTGCAGGAAGAATCCCGCGGTCAGGATAAGATTGGCACCACCGGCCGTGGCATCGGCCCGGTCTATGCCGATAAAATGCATCGGATCGGTATTCGAATGGGGGATCTGCTCCACGAAGAAACGTTGCTCGGGCGCCTGCGCGGGACGCTGGAAGAGAAGAATCGCTTGCTGACCAGGCTTTATAGCGCCAGGCCGCTGTCGTTGCACGATACGTATCTGAAATACCTGGATTATGGCCGCCGGCTCTCCGATCATATCGCCGATGTGCATCCGATTGTGTATCGGGCGCTGGAACGCGATATGCCGATCCTGCTGGAAGGCGCGCAGGGTGTGCTCCTCGATATCGATTACGGCACGTATCCTTTTGTGACGTCTTCGCCGCCGGGGGCGGCCGGTGCATGTCAGGGCGCCGGGATTGCGCCTGGCCGGCTCAGTTCGGTGATTGGGGTGTACAAAGCCTATTCCACGCGGGTCGGCGGCGGACCCTTTCCCACCGAGATCGACGACGCAGATGCCGAAGTTCTGCGGCAGACCGGCAAACCCTGGGCCGAGTTCGGTACTACCACCGGGCGCGCTCGCCGGGTCGGCTGGTTCGACGTGGTGATGGCGCGCTATGCGGCTCAGCTCAATGGCATCGATACGATTGCGATGACCAAGCTCGATGTGCTCGATACCATGGAGCGGATCAAGATCTGTGTCGGTTATCGCTTGCACGATGCGGAACTCGACCATCCGCCTTCGACAATTGCGGTGCTGGAACAGGTTGAGCCGATTTATGAAGAGTTGCCGGGCTGGCAAACGCCGACCAGCCATATCCGCAATTTTTACCAACTCCCCGAAGCTGCGCAGGCCTATGTGGCACGCATCTGCCAGTTGATCGGCGCACGCCTCGGCATTGTCTCCGTTGGCCCGGAACGCGACCAGACCATCGTTGCCGGCGAGATTTTTTGAGCGTTGGAGCGGCAAGAGCACTGCCGCTTCAACGTTCAAACGCTTATCAGTTTCTGCTGCAACATCCGGCTTGAGGGCTCGACCAGCACTGAGCCGTCCGGAAAGACAATCGTCGGGACGCTGCGGTTGCCGGCGTTGATTTGCACGACATAGGCCGCTGCGGCGGCATCCTCTTCGATATTGGTAGAATGATAGGCCACATTTTGTTCTTCCAGCACCCGGGTTGCCCGCCGGCAATCCGGGAACCAGCTCGTACCATAAACGGTAACCGGTGCAGTTGTCATAGTTGTGCAAAACCTCAATTTCAGGTTGTGGATCCTTTTGCAAAGATAGTATACCGCCGAATGCACAGCCTCCGGGTTCTGGCGCGCAAATATGCTTGAGCCACGATGCAAGGCCTTGCAATGCGCCGGAGCCGGCTGCAGGCACTGCCGACGATACCTTCACAATTGGTTGACAATGGCTATGCGCTTATGCTACTATTAACTAACCGCGTTATTTGTTAATACTGTCGTAAAAACAGTGATTGCATACGTGAACCATTTGCAATCCATAGACACCATTGCCAATTTGCAGCGTAGCCCGACGTTCCTGTAAGCACAATCATTGTTCAAGTTGTGTGCATTCGCGTGAAAGCTTAGTACAGGAAAATACTATATGAAACTTCACGAGTACCAGGCCCGCGAACTCTTATCACGTTACGGCGTCCCGGTTACCGGGGGCGGTGTAGCCGAAACGCCCGAAGAAGCGCGTGCAGTGGCGGAGAAAATCGGCGGGAAAGTGGTCGTGAAGGCGCAGGTTTTTGTTGGCGGTCGCGGCAAAGCCGGTGGTGTCAAGATGGCGGAGACGCCCGAGCAGGCCTATGCAGCCGCCTCCCAGATCCTTGGTATGAATATCAAGGGTTTGACGGTCGAGAAAGTGCTGGTTGCCGAGGCGGTTTCGTATCAAAAAGAATTGTATATCAGTGCGGTGCTGGATCGGGCAACGCAACGTGTGATGATGGTCGCTTCTTCCGAGGGCGGGGTCGAGATTGAAGAGGTTGCTCGTACCAATCCCTCGGCAATCGTCAAAGTGGCGGCGCACCCGATGCTGGGCTTGCAGGATTTCCAGGCGCGCGAAATTGCCTCCGAACTCGGCCTGATCGAAGGAAATCAGTTGCGGCAAATGGCGCGCATTGCTTCGTCGCTGTATCGTGCGTATGTTGAGTCCGATGCCGCGCTGGTTGAAATCAATCCGCTGGTTATTCGCGACGACGGTACGCTTCAGGCGCTGGACTCGAAAGTTTTGCTGGATGAAAGCGGGCTCTTCCGCCATCCGCAGCTTGAGGCGATGCGCGACACCTCCGATGAGCCGGAGGCTGAACAGAAGGCGCGTGAAGCCGGTATTACGTTCATCAAGCTCGATGGCAGTATCGGTTGTATGGTCAATGGCGCCGGCCTGGCTATGGCAACGATGGACGTTGTCAAGCTGTATGGCGGCGAACCGGCCAATTTCCTCGATATCGGCGGCGGCGCCAGCAAGGAGCGGGTCAAGGCGGCGCTCCAGATTATTCTGGCCGATCCGAATGTCAAGTCGGTGCTGTTTAACATTTTCGGCGGCATTACCCGCGTCGATGAAGTCGCCCGCGGGATCGTGGCGGCACTCGCAGAAGTGCCGACTACGGTGCCGATGGTCGCTCGCCTCGTCGGTACCAATGCCGAAGAGGGCCAGAAAGTCCTGGCTGAGTCGGTGTTGATCCCGGCCAATACACTCGCTGAAGGCGCGCAAAAGGCCGTTGAACTGGCCTATGGCAAGGCGGCAACTCCCTAGAAATTTGTGCCTTTCCTCACATAGCTGACAGGCCGGCTTTTTTGCGGTATAGTAGCCGCTATGTCTTATGCTGGCTGAATTTGATGTGGGGAGCTGTCAATAATGAAGAAGTGTGCGCTCATTACCGGAATTACTGGTCAGGACGGTAGTTATCTCGCCGAGTTTTTGCTGAGCCAGGGCTACCACGTTGTTGGTATGCTGCGGCGAACCAGTACGGTGAATTTTGAGCGTATCCGGCATATCCAGGATAAAATCTCGCTGGTGACCGGCGATCTGCTCGACGAAGTGTCGCTGATCAGTATTCTGCGCGAATATCAACCGGTTGAGGTATATAACCTGGCGGCTCAGTCTTTTGTGCAGACGTCCTGGAGCCAGCCGGTGTTTACCGGCGAAACTACGGCGCTGGGAGTAACCCGCTTGCTCGATGCACTGCGGATGGTCAATCCAGATATGCGTTTTTATCAGGCCAGCAGCAGCGAAATGTTCGGCAAGGTTCAGGAAGTGCCGCAGACCGAAACGACGCCGTTCTATCCGCGTAGCCCTTATGGGGTTGCCAAGGTCTACGGTCACTGGATCACGATCAATTACCGCGAAAGCTATAATTTGCACGCTACCAGCGGCATTCTTTTTAACCACGAATCGCCGCGACGTGGCCTTGAGTTCGTCACCCGCAAGATCACCCACGGCGTGGCACGCATCAAAAAGGGGCTCGCTGAAGAACTCCGGTTGGGCAATCTTGATGCCCGGCGCGATTGGGGTTTTGCTGGAGATTACGTTAAAGCCATGTGGATGATGCTCCAGCAAGACAAACCACAGGACTATGTTGTCGCCACCGGCAAAACTTACTCGGTACGTGAGTTTGCTGAGCTGGCTTTTGATCATGTCGGTCTCGACTATCGCAAGTTTGTCGTGCAGGACGAACGCTTTATGCGGCCCGCCGAAGTTGATTTGCTTGTCGGCGATGCCAGTAAAGCACGGGAGGTATTAGGATGGCAACCTGATACCACCTTTGAGGAGTTGGTACAGACGATGGTGGATTCGGATTTAGCACTTCTTGAGGAGCAATACCGATGACTCAGGCGGAGATCAAGCTGATTGAGGCAGGATGGACGGCGCTGGTGGAACGGCTGGGCCTGGCGGAAGCAACCCGCTTTGTTATGCTGATGGATCGACGTACAGGTGGCGGTGTGCAGCATTTGCAGCACCTCTGGTTCGGTTCAATGGCCGCCCGCCCGCGCCATAGTGTGTCGACCGGCCAGTCGCAATCGGTCGGCTCCATTGATGCCTGATGGATCAGTAGAAGCTAAGTAGCTGAGTGGTTGGGGAGTTCCCGTTCGCCTATGGCGAACGGGAACTCCCCAATTGCTTTGCTCCTACGTGTTCGGCGTGCTCCAGGCGATCCAGCCGATCACAGATCTCGCGACGCCATTCGTCATCGTGAACCTGCACTGTCCGCAGGCGGTACAGAATTTCTTCGTTCAACCGCCGCACGCCGCCCACCCGGTCGGCCAGCAGTCCGATCAAAAAGGTAAACACCGCCATAATCAGCAGGACACTGCCCACCAGCAAGGCCTGGTCGTTCGAAAGCGACTGGCCGAACCAGTTTAGCCGCCGCCCGATAAAGACATATCCCGCTCGCAGCAGAAAGCCGGTTCCGATAAAAAAGAAGACCGCTGCGATATAGCTGAACGTCTTGAGCGGCTCGTAGGAGGCATAGGTGCGGGCAATGGTGGCGGCCTGGCGCTTGATAAAGTGCCAGTTGCCGCGGTGAAGCTTTGAAGTTCGCCGGGTGCGGTTCGGCGTAATCGGCACAGTCGTGACGGTCAACCGCAGTTTGCCGGCCTGGATCAGGCTTTCGACGGTGTACGAAAAGTCGGTCGTCACATAGGTGCGGAGCGCCGCCTCGCGCGAGAGCGCCCGAAAGCCGCTGACCGTGTCGGGCACGTCGGTGTCGGAGACCCAGCGTACCACCGAGCTGCCCAGATGCTGCAAGAACCGTTTGAAGGGCGAAAAATGTTCGAGCTGTTGCACCTGGCGGTCACCGATGACTACATCAGCCTCGCCGCGCAAAATCGGCTCAACCAGGCGCGGAATCTCGTGGCCGGGATATTGATGGTCGCCGTCGGTATTGACGATGATGTCGGCGCCCAGGCGCAGCGCCGTATCGACCCCGGTTTGATAGGCGGCAGCCAGACCCTTGTTACTGGTATGGCGCACCACATAATCGGCGCCATGGCTCAGCGCCACGCTGATGGTATCATCGGTGCAGCCGTCGTCGATCAGCAACACGGCGACATCATCGATGCCGGGGATGTCGCGCGGCAAATCGGCGAGCACCTGGGCGATCGTATCGCGCTCGTTGAGCACCGGGATCTGAATAATCAACTTCATATGCTGGCTCCGTGTGGAAGTGAACCTGTCGTTCGCTCGTGATTGCCGCTTCGCCACAACCACGAGCGACCTATGCTGGTATTGCCAGGGTATCAGGCAGAGTCAGCCTGGCCGGCGATAAACGCCTCGACTTGCCGGCGGGCATCGTTATCGGTGTACTGATGGGGCGGGGTTTTCATAAAATAGGCACTGGCGGCATTGAGCGCCCCACCGATTCGCCGATCCAGCGCCAGTTTGGCGCAGCGCACCGCATCGATGACCACGCCCGCCGAGTTCGGCGAGTCCCAGACTTCCAGCTTCAGTTCCAGGTTGAGCGGCACATCGCCGAAGGTGGTGCCTTCCATGCGAATGTAGGCCCACTTGCGATCGCCGAGCCAGGGCACATAATCACTCGGGCCAACATGGACATCGTCGTCGCTCAGTTCATAATCGAGCTGGCTGGTAACGGCATTGGTTTTGCTGATCTTCTTGCTCTCCAGGCGATCGCGTTCCAGCATATTGTAAAAATCGGTATTCCCACCGAAATTCAACTGGTAGGTGCGGTCGAGCCGTACCCCACGCTCGCGGAACAGCGCCGTCAGTACCCGGTGCGTAATCGTCGCGCCGACCTGGCTCTTGATGTCGTCGCCGATCACCGGCAAGCCCCGCTCGGCAAAGCGGTCGCGCCAGTATTGCTGGCTGGCAATGAACACCGGTACGCAGTTGACGAAGGCGCAGCCGGCATCGAGAATTTGTTCAACATACCATTTGGTCGCCATTTCGCTGCCGACCGGCAGGTAGGAAACGACGACATCCGTCCGGGTTTCGCGCAAGATGCGCACGATATTGTCGGTCGAGCCGGCGGCTTTATGAATTTTGTGCGACAGATACTTGCCCAGGCCGTCGTGGGTCATGCCGCGCGAAACCGGCACGTTCATGAATGGAACATCGGCGAATTTGTAGGTGTTGTTGGGTTCGGCAAAAATCGCTTCCGACAGATCTTTGCCGACTTTGGTATCGCCGATGTCGAAGGCCGCCGAAAATTCAATATCACCAATATGATACCCGCCAAGGTCGACATGCATCAAGCCGGGAACCTGTTGATGGGCGGCGGTGTGTCGATAGTATTCAACTCCTTGCACAAGCGATGAAGCACAATTTCCAACTCCGATAATCGCAACACGAACTTTTTTGCTCACCGAAACCATTCCTTTCAGTTACGTGACTTACGCAATCGGTGTTGCGGCTCGCGCCGCAGCAGCTGCTCTGGCCTGCGACAGCATGGAAAAACGGTTTTATTGCTTTGGTTCCGGCGGCTCTGTCGCCGGAACCAAAGCAAAAGAAGGCACCTGCCTTGCTGCCGCAGGCGAAACGGCTCTTGATGCGGCCGGCATCCAGTGCCGACTGCGCCAGTCGTGTTAGCGATGCGCCGGGCGCATCTATTACCAAGCCCCGCATTCTACTGTGCAATGTTGTATTTGTAAAGCAGGCCTATGGTATAATACTCGATAATGAAAGTATCTACTTCGGTAGCGCGATGACTGCCATTTTGCTGCAAGTTAACCAGCTCCTCGCCGCAATTGTTCTGATTGTTGCCTTCTCACTGCTCTCCTATATTGCGCTGCAAAACTGGCGCGCCGCAATTGCCCGCGCCCTGGCAATTCTGCTCGGCTGCGTGGTTGTCGTCAATGGCGGCGACGTCTTGCTCAACCGCGCTCAGAGTGTCGCGACGATCCAGTTTTTGCTGCGCGCCCAGTGGCTCGGCATCGCGATGGTGCCGGCCGCTTATCTGCACCTGGCCACTGCCCTGATCGGAGTCAGCCGCGGTGAGGATGCGCGTCGCCGCTGGTTCTGGATGGTCTGGCCGGGCTATGGCCTGAGCATGGCCTTTTTCGTGCTGGCTTTGCAGACCGATCTTATTCTACGCGGCGGCATTCCGGATGGGCCGCTGGCTCAGTTTGGCGCCGGGCCGCTCTTTGCGCTGTATGTGCTCTATTTTATAGGTGGGGTTCTGGTGGCCTTGCGGGCCATTCTCGATGCCCGCCGCAATGCGCTGACGCCCAGCTTGCGCCGCCGGATGACCTATCTCGGCATTACTTTTGCCGCCCCGGGCCTGGGGGTGTTCCCGTATATGGTGATCGCGGGAGCCTATGAGTCGCTCTCATTGACGATCCTGTTGCTGCTTTCCAGCCTGGCCAGTATCGCTGTCATCGGGATGATGACGGTGATGACGTACAGTGTGGCCTTTCAGGGTATGCTCCTACCGGATCGCCTGATCAAGCAGGACTTTATTCGCTGGGGGTTGTACGGGCCGGTTGTCGGCATTACGGTGATCCTGTTTATGCAGGTGGTGCCCTGGCTCGAATTGCGCCTCGGTTTGCCGAGTGATACACTGTTGACCTTCGGGGTGATGATTATGACCGTGCTGATGCCGATTTTTGTCAGTCGGGTCAAACCTTATCTTGATGCGCTGGTTTACATGCAAGATCGCGCCGAGATCGATTACCTGCGCAATCTGCCGCGCAGCACTTTTACGCGCACCGATCTGCGCCAGTTGCTGGAAAACTCGCTGATTGCAGTCTGTGGCGCACTGCGGGTCGAAACCGGTTTTGTGGTCGGCCCCGGTGAACAGAACGAAACCGGTGAGCGAGCCTATTCGGTCAAGGCGGCCTGCGGTTCGCGGCGCGATGTCAAGCGCTTCGTCGCCGAACATCCGCTGATTTATCTGATGCTACAGCTTGAGCGCGTCCGCCGACCCAACGCCGAAGTGCTGCCACCGGCCGATACGTTTCTGACATGTAGCAGTTTCTGCATGCTGCCGCTGCACAGCCCCGACGGCAATTTTCTTGGTGCCCTCGGCGTCGCGATGCCGGCCGAGGCGATGCGCAATGGCGAGTTGCCGGCCGAGGCGCGCCGCCTCATCCGGGTGCTGGCGCACCAGATGGAACTGGCGCTCACGACGGTGGAAATTCAGCAGCGGATTTTCGATGCGCTGCGCGGCCTCGGTCCGGAAATGCAGTCGCTCCAGCAACTCTCGACACGCCTGGAACAGGCGACGCCGGCTTCGCTGGCTGATCTCGAAACCGATATTGCGATGCAGCCCGAGTTCCCCCAGATCGTCAAAGATGCGCTGACGCATTATTGGGGCGGCCCCAAACTCTCCGACAGCCCGCTGCTCGATTTGCGCACGGTGCGCCGGGCTATTCAGGATCAGGGCGGCGGTAGCCCGACGCGGGCGCTGCAATCAGTGTTGCGCCAGGCCATCGACAATATGCGCCCCGATGAACAACTCGATCCTTCAGCCCAGGAATGGTTGCTCTACAATATCCTGGAAATGCGCTTCTTGCAGGGCCGGCGCATCCGCGAGGTGGCCAGCAAACTCGCGATGAGCGAGTCGGATTTTTATCGCAAACAGCGAGTGGCCGTCGAGGAAGTCGCGCGCCAGCTCGCATTGATGGAAGACGGCGAGCGGCTCAGCATCAGCGAGCAGAATCAGTGACGCCTGCGCACCGCTCGACGCGCCGCCTCGTCGCCGACAGTGCCGGCATTGCCGAGGCCGCCGCCCGGCTACGAGCCGGCGGCCTGGTTGCCTTTCCCACTGAAACCGTTTATGGCCTGGGTGCCAATGCGCTCGAAGCAACTGCGGCTGCCGGCATTTTCCAGGCCAAAGGTCGACCCGCCAGCGATCCACTGATCGTCCACCTGGCCCACCCCGCTGAATTGCCCCGCGTTACTCGCGACGTGCCGCCGCCGGCTTACCGGCTGGCGGCCGCATTCTGGCCCGGCCCATTGACCCTGGTGCTGCCGCGGGCCGCCGCTGTGCCTGCGCTGGTCAGTGCCGGGCGGGCGACAGTGGCGGTGCGGGTGCCGGTACACCCGGTGGCACAGGCGCTGATCGCGGCAGTCGGCATGCCGATTGCCGCGCCGAGTGCCAATCGCTTCGGCCACACCAGCCCGACCAGTGCCGATCATGTGCTGGCCGATCTCGATGGGCGCATCGACATGGTGCTCGACGATGGGCCAAGCCCGATTGGCCTGGAATCGACAGTACTGGATTTGAGCAGTGAGTCGCCGCGGTTACTGCGGCCCGGCGGCATTAGCCTGGAGCAACTGCGTGAACTGATCGGCGTCGTGGAATTGGCCCCGCAGGTGCCGGCTGAGCACGAGGCACTGCCCGGCCCCGGCATGATGGAGCGTCACTACGCACCCGATAACGAACTGCGGCTTTGCATCGGCCCACCGGAGCCGGCGCGGGTCTGGTTGCGCCAGACCAGTACCGAACTGCTGGCGGCCGGTCGCCGGCCAGGGCTGCTGCTGGCTGATGAAGACATGGCGTATTTCAGCAACCTCGCGGTTGACATCGAGCGACTGGGTTCCGTGGCCGACTTGCCCGGCATCGCACGGCGGCTCTATGCCGCCCTGCGCGCACTGGACGCACGCCGTCCCGATGTCTTGCTGGCGCGCGACTTCGGCGAAGCCGGTATCGCCCGCGCCATTCGCGACCGGCTCATGCGTGCGGCGAACGGCAAAGTTACCTGGCTCTAAAACAGGATCACAGCACATTCAACAAAAAGAGCAGTCAGGCTGCCCTTTTTGTTGAGCGTACTGTGATCCTTATTTCGCCTCAGCCATCATTTTGATGAAATCGACAAAGAGATAGCTGGCATCGTGCGGGCCGGGGCCGGCTTCGGGGTGGTACTGAACGCAGAAAGCCGGCAGGTTGCGATGGCGCAAGCCTTCGACCGTCTGGTCATTCAGATTGATGTGGGTAATTTCGACATCGGCCGGCAGGCTATCCGGGTCGACGGCGAAGCCGTGGTTTTGCAGGGTAATCTCGACCTTGCCAGTGGGCAGGTGACGCACCGGATGATTGATGCCATGATGACCGAAGGGTAGCTTGTACGTGCGCCCACCGAGAGCCAGGCCCATCAACTGGTGGCCGAGGCAGATGCCGAAGACCGGCGTGCGCCCGAGCAGGCCACGGAGATTCTCGACCGCATAGGCCACCGCCGCCGGGTCGCCGGGGCCATTCGAGTAGAAGACGCCATCGGGTTTGCGGGCAAGCACCTCGGCGGACGTCGTCTGGGCGGGCACGACCGTCACCTGGCAGCCGAGATCGGTAAGGCGGCGCAGGATCGAGCGTTTGAGGCCGAAATCATAGGCGATGACGCGGAAGGGCTGTTCGCCGGCGGGAAGCGACGGGTAGGGCGGCAGAAACGGCGCGCTGCCGATACTCCAGTTGTAGCTTTCCGCGCAGGTAACGCCGCCGGTCAGATCGAGGCCCTCCATTGGCGGAGCGGCAAGAGTTTTGCTTTGCAGCGAACTGACTGAACTTTCTTCGGTGGAAATAATGCCGCGCATGGCCCCGGCGGCCCGGATATGGCGGGTGAGGGCGCGGGTATCGACATCGGTGATGGCAACGATGCCATATTCGCGCAGCACCTGGCCGAGGCTGGTGCGGGCGCGCCAGGAGCTATACTGTTCACTGTAGGCCCGCACAATGAAACCGGCAAGTTGCGGCTTGAACGACTCGGGATCGAAATCATTGACGCCGGTATTGCCGATCTGCGGAGCCGTCATCACCACGAGCTGGCCGGCATAGGAAGGATCGGTGATCACCTCCTGGTAGCCGGTCATACCGGTATTGAACACCACTTCGCCGAGCACCTCGCCCGGTGCGCCGAACGAGCGACCGGGAAAACTGCGGCCGTCTTCAAGAACTAAAAATGCATCCATATTCTTTGCCCCTGGGCATTTCAAATGCAAAAATCATCGGTTTCGCCGATGGCAGGGTGGAAAAACATAATTGGAGGGCATTGTATCATAGATTGTGTTTACGAAGATGCTGTGATGGCCAGGTTTGGCGATCCACGCATTACCAGCAGCTTTGCAAACGGCGTTTTTTACTACGCGGCCTGCAGCCCGCCGAAGCCCGTGACGTCACCGCGATTGCCCGTCGGATCGCGGCGATCCGGCTGCTGGAGCCGGCACGGGATGCGGTGTATTGGGAAGCGTTCAAGCGTTGGAACATTGCAACAGGCTTGAAGCAAAGAGGATCTCTGGTCAGGCGACCATCGTCGCCTTCCTGGGCGGCATTATCACCAATGTGGCGAGCGGTACCCTGCCCAAGTCGCGGAATTCGCCGAACTGCTGCAGGCGATGGAAGGCCGGCGGCGGGTTGATGGATAGGATGGCTACCCCATGCATATTCTCCAGATCTACAAAGATTACTTTCCGGTGCTCGGCGGCATCGAAAATTATTTGCGCGTACTGGCCGAGGGCATGGCTGAGCGTGGCCACCGGGTGACGGTGCTGGTGACGAGTACCGAGCGCCGCGCTGAGTTGCTGCGGCAGAATAACCTGACGATTTACAAGACCGGGCGCATGCTGCGGCTGGCGTCGACGCCGCTGAGTCCGGCGATGTTCCGGCGCGCCGCTATGCTCCACGATGTGGATCTGGTGCATCTACAGTTTCCCTACCCGCCGGCGGATCTGGCGGCGCTGGCGGTGCCCGGGCGCCCGCCGTTGCTGCTGACCTACCACAGCGATATTGTGCGCCAGCGCCATCTTTTGCGGCTGTACCGGCCGTTGTTGCGCCGGACGCTGGCGCGGGCCGGCCGGATTATCGCGACCAGCCCGCAGTATATCGCCGGCTCAGCGTTTCTCCGCCCGCACCGCGACCGCTGCACGGTAGTGCCGCTCAGTACCGACGTCGAGCGCTTTGCACAGCCCGATCCGCTGCAGGTGGCACAGTTCCGGGCACGCTACCCCGGCCCGCTGCTGCTCTTCGTCGGGCGGCTGCGCTACTACAAGGGCTTGCACTTCCTTTTACAGGCTTTGCCGCTGCTGCAAACCGGTGCGCGTCTGCTGATTGCCGGCACCGGCCCCGAGGAACCGCAGTTGCGCGACCTGGCCGGGCAACTTGGCATCAATGATCGGGTGGCATTTCTGGGCGATGTCGCCGATACGGAACTCCCGGTTGTCTATGCCGCAGCCGATGTATTTGTGTTACCATCCCATTTGCGAGCCGAAGCTTTCGGCATTGTTCAGGTTGAGGCACAGGCCGCCGGGCTGCCGGTGGTCTGCTGCGAACTCGGTACCGGCACCAGCTATGTGACGCAGCATGGCCGGACGGGCTTTGTAGTGCCGCCGGCCGACCCGCCGGCGCTGGCGCGGGCCATCGAGGTCTTGCTGGTCAATCCCGGCCTGACCCGGCAACTGGGTACCGGCGGGCGGGCGCGCGCACGAGCCGAGTTCAGCCATCAACGGATGCTCGAACGCACCGAGCAGATTTACCGGGAGGTTCTGGCATGTCTCAGGAATTGATTGTGTACGCCTGCCCGACGGGGCCGCTGGCCGAGCAGATCGAGCGCTATTTCGCCGTCAGCCGGGCTCAGGTCGGCCCGAATGCAGCGCATCGCTACCCAGCGCATATTACACTGACCGGCTTCTTTCGTGATGAGGCGCCGGCTATTCCCGGCTACCTGGCGGCCCTGGAGCAGGCGCTGGCATGGGCTCAACCTGACCGTCCGGAGCCGGTGTTTCAGATCACCGATTTGTTGTTGGGCAACGAATTCCATGGTTTGCTGATCGAGTCGCCCTGGGCCGAAGCCCTGACGGCCGAATTCAAGCTGCGCGCTCATTCGCCGACATGCAGCGACGAGATTCGGCTCAAGCGCAATTTGCATTTGAGCCTGGCCTACGGCTTTGCAGCCGAGCAACACCTGGCTCTGACCAGCCTGGCTGCCGAGCACATCGATCTGGAGGCGCCGGTGAACTGGGAGCTACGCTTTTATGAGCGTGCCGGCGAGCAGTGGGCCTGCCATGGAGCCTGGCCGATGTGAAAAACACCCCGGCCCACTTCTTGCAACTTTCCCGGTGCAGGCGGCGTCGTATCCGGTGAGTAAGATATGTTTGCCGCACAAGGGCAGTGGAATAGATTGTGAGGAGTAATACTATGGAAAGCCGACTGGTTCGCACGAGCAATGATCGCATGCTGGCTGGTGTCTGTGGTGGGCTGGCACAGTATTTCAATATCGACAGCACCATCGTTCGCCTGGTCTTCGTGGTTGCGGTGCTCAGCGGCGTCTCGCCGCTGATCTATGTGCTGCTCTGGATCGTGATGCCCGAAGAAAAACGTTATCAGCAGCCGCAGAACCCGTCGCAGCCGGCGCTCAACCAGCCGGCCCAGGATCCAACCGGCGAGTGGAAATATGACCCTTACACCGGCGAGCCGGTGAAAAAGTAAGGGCAAAGCACCCCCGGTCGATGCGCTGTGCGCATCGACCGGGGGTTGCTCTGGCCAACCTAAAACAACTGCCAGAGTAGCAGCCCGGCCAGGAAACTGGCCAGGTTCATGAGCAGGCTGAGCAATGCAGCCTGGCCCAGGCTCAGCCTGCGCCGGCCCGCCAGGTAGATCAGGGCGGTCTCGAAGGCAAAGGCGAATAATTCCGAGAGGGCAACCGTGAGGCCGTAGGGCAGCCCGTCGGCAATCGGCGGGCTGGCGCTGTAACCAATCGTGAAAAGCCGCCCGAGGCTGATCAGGGCAGCCAGCGGGATCGTTATCGCTGCCACGATCCCCAGCGCCCGGCGCCATCGCCGGCTGCCGATCCAGCGGAAGCCGCCCAGAATCGCGCCGTAGAATAGCGCCACGCTAAGCATGTGATTGCCGAATTCTCGCTCATTCTCCGTGTGAAAGAACCCCAGCGACGGAAAAAACGTCCAGACGACTGGGAACGACAGGGTATTGATCAGGGCGATCAGCCCCAGCATCAGTCTCAGTTCGCGCCCGGCCAGCCCCAGCCGCTGGAGAAATACCCCCGCGACCAGCAATTCGAGCGCCTGGGTCAGCAGAAACGCGATGAGCATCGGCGGTGGAGCATCGTTGCCAGGCGGATCAACGACCACATTCAGACTATCGCCAGTTGTCGAAACCAGCAAATTGCTTTCATAGCGGCTCCAGGGCCGGCTGCTGTTAACCGATGGAAAGACATTGCTCTGGCGCACCTGGTCAGAATATTGCACGACCAGCCGCAAATCATAAACATCGCTGAAGCCGCCATAGCCATACATATACATACAGCGGTCGGCCCGGCAGGTGAGCGGTTTGTCGTCCGGCAATTCGTTATCCGGCGTAAGACAGCCGCTTCCTTCGCAGACACCATACTGCTGCCAGACGGTGGCCTCCGTGCAAGTCGAGTCCTTACAGTGGAGCAGTTGCATGCCCTGGCGTTCCAGATCCGGTTCCGTATCGTCGAAGCGGAACCAGATCATCGTCGGCGGCGGCGCTGCGTTGGCGGCGGCCGGTTGTGGCGGCGTCAGCAACAGCAGCGTTGCCGCGAACAGCAGCAGGATGAACAGCGACCATCCGGTTCGCCGCAAAAAGAATGGTGCTTGCACAGTCTCCTCCTCTGGTCGAAAGCGGCATCACCAGCATGTCACATAGGGCAAAAATACCGGTTCGCCCAGGTCGAGTTCGGCCGGGTCGACGTCGATGACGTTGCGGGTCGCTTCGTTCATCGTCTGGCCGACCAGGTTATCGAGCTGGATGGTGGCGCGCTCCTGGCTGAGCATCTGCTGCAACTCTGAGCTGCCGGCGGCGACCAGGTTGTCGAGAAACACATTGGTGACCTGCACATGCTCGTCGCTGATGACGGCCCGGTCGCCGGTACCGCTGGTGAGCTGTACCAACCCATCGGCATACAGGCCGCCGCCATCGCGTCGGGCCTGTATGCCGATGAACCGCAGGTTCGACAGGATCGCTGATCCGTCGGCGAACATACCGCCGCCGCAACTGTTTCGACCGTTCGGGCTATTGGTGCAAAACGAAGCCGATCCGGTTGCCTGGCCGCCGGTCAGCGTGATGCCGTCGATAGTATTGCGCCAGAAAGCACGACTGATAACGACCAGGTTACGGGTATTGGTGCCGACAATGTCATCGGCGGTCGGGGTGATGCCGTTGCTCTTATTCCGGTCGTCGCCGCCAATATCGCCACTGAACACGGTCAGATTGGCGGCCGGGTCACGTTGCTCGCGGGCGGTTTCGTTGCCGGCAAAGCCGCCGTAGACAGCCACACCGTGGATTAGTTCAAAGGTATCGAGCGGATCTGAACCAGGGATATAGACACCGGCGGCCAGCCAGATCTCGTCGTCGGCGCTGGCCCTATTCTGCAAAGCGTCCTGCAAGGTCGTGGCATTGGCCCAGGATGAACCATCGCCGGCACCGGTTGCGGCGGGGCGTACGTAAATCACGGTGCTGCTCTGTGCCGACAACAGGCCGGGGCGAAACAGCACGATTGCCGCCAGCATGGCAGCGGCAGACAAGCAGCCGAACAGTGGACGAAAACGCGGGAAATTGCTGAACATGCCAGAAAGCTCCTCCTAATGCTTGCAAGACCATGGCTGATCGTGCCGGTCTCCGAGCTTGCATCATCGATCACATCGGCGATCACATCGGCTGCCAGGCTTTCTGGCAGCATAATGCCTGATGAAACAATGCTCACAGCGAATGACCAGATTGTGCGGAACCAGGCGAGAGCATTATACACAACGGAAAGCCGTCTGTTCTGCAAAGTTTTTAACAGCATTTTGATGAACGGGCAACACTGTGTGGTTGCCCGCAGCCTGAGTTGAGCGATGAGCGCATGCGCAATAGCCAATCGTCTCACCAGGCTACTCAGCGATGGCTACCGCTCGCTGCTGATAATACGCGCATACGGTGCGCAGCGGGCAGCCATCGTGGCGATCGAGGTAGGAGTCGCGCTGCGGCTGGCGACTGTAAACCCGGCGAGCAGGTGGGCCGTCGCAGCGCGGTTTGCTGAGGCAGTAACGCACGCAAATCTCATTGATCTGGGCATGGAACTCGGCGTAAAGCGCAGCCTGCTGCGCCGGCGGCACCTGGCCGGCCAGCGCCTGCTCGATATGGCTGCGCAGCAAGGCATATCGTGCCCGTCGCCAGTCGATAGGCGGGGTGGGTAGCACCCGCTCAAACAGGCGGCGAGTGTAATCATCGATGACAAAGACGGCGTGGCCACCGGCATAGAGCATGATCACGTCGGCGGTTTCGGGGCCGATGCGCGGCAGGGCCAGCAGCTCGGCGCGCAGGGCTTCGGTCGGGCGGGCCAGCAGATGCGCCGGATTGCCGCCATAATGAGCGCAAAGATGCTCAGCGATGCGGATCAGGCCAGGCGCCTTCTGGCTGTGGAAGGCAGCCGGACGGATCAGCAGCGCCAGGTGCGTGGGGTCGGTGCCGGCCATCGCCGGGGGATGCAGCAGGCCGGCAGAATCCAGGCGCAACAAGGCGTCTTCGACGGTTTCCCAGCGCGTCTGTTGAACCAGCACCGCCCCGACCATCATTTCAAAGAGCGGCGCCCGCGAAAAGATCGGCCACCACGTCCAGGCCGGTTGCTCACCGCAGAGTCGCCCGAAATGTTGCTCGAGGCGCCGGTAGATTTCGATCAGGGTTGGGGGCATGGGAGAAGAACCAGGGAACTAAGGAACTAAGGAGAACCAGGGAACCAGGGAGATCGAGAGCCTGGAGCCGGTCAGGGCAGGGTGTACGGGTTATGGTCGGCGTTCCAGGCGTTTGAGCACATCTTCATGGTAGAGCATTGCGAGCAGGTAGGGGCCATCGCTCACAGGCAGGGCCGAAACACGGGTGCGTTGCATAATGTTCAGGGCCAGGTTCAGCGACATATGCTCCGAAATCAGCGGCAGATCCTGGCGCGGGCGCATCGTGGTGCCGACACGGCGATACTGCCAGTGTTCCATCAACGAACCCTGAATTTCGTGCAGTGAGATCAGGCCGAGCAAGACCGGGCGACGCTCGATGCCGGTTGGAGGCCCATCGTGCGGCAGATAATGTACCACCGGAAAAACCATATCTTGCTGATCGTGCAGATAGCGCCCGGCAAACTGTGCCAGCGTCAGATCGGGAGAAACGCCAGTCACCTGGCGGCGCATCAGATCGCGCACGCGCAGGCCGGCCAGGGCGGCGGTACAGATCTGTTGTTGCAGTGCGTTGCGAGCCTGCGTGTGGAACACCAGTCCGATCAGCAATAACGTGAGCGCCGGCAGCAAGAGCATCTCGAAAAAAATCAGCCAGAGCCCGCCACCGGCAATCAGCGCACCCACAACCTGCCCACTGCGCGCACTGCGGCAGCCGCTCCAGCGCACATCGCGGCCCATGAGCACCAGGGCCACATGCACGATGCGCCCGCCGGCCGCCGGATAGCCGGGGAGCAAACTCAGCAGCGACAAGCCGAGGTTGGCCCAGGCCAGGTGCGCAGCGAAGACCGCCGGCCATTCCGGCACAGCGGCGGTATGAGCATACAACAGATACCAGGCGGCAGTGCTGAGTGCGGCGAACAGCAAGTTGAGCAACGGACCGACCAGGGCGATCAGCAGATCGCTACGCGGGGTAGAGATTTCGGCAGAGATGCCGCCGGCAATGCCGCAGGCCAGCAAGGTAATACCGGCCGGTGAACGATTACAGGCCTGAGCCACCAGTACCTGGCTAAGCGCAGACAAGAGCGCAGCAACAATGATCAGGCCTACCAGCAGGAGCGAGAGCAGCCAGGCCGGCGGGGCAGGCAGCAACTCAGCGTAGCGCGGCAACAGCAGTGCCAGCAGCAACGCCAGCATCGGCAGCAGGCTCCAGTGGATGCGCAGCGGAACAGTGAGAATTCGCCCAGGAGAGAAGGTTCCGTGTGGCTGTGCCGAAACATCTTGCATGCGATGTGCTCCAGCCGAGGCGGCGGCAACATGGCTGCCGCGATCCTTTTCGCATCCCAACCTTGTTTCCGAGGCGCGCATCCTGACGACAGTGTGCCGACAGATCACTCGTGGTATTCACCAGATCGGTAGCATACACACATCGGAAACAGGGTCGTAGATCGATGCAATCTCCGCATCAGGATCGGCGACTGCCACAATCCTGGAAATCCCGGATCGTGGCAGTCGTGGAACGCAACATTAGCCCTTGCCGCCGGCGACCGGCAGGTAATAATTGCGCACGTACTCAGCGATCATGCGGCGCATGCTGAACTGCGGCGCCACCGTAGCAATAGCCTCCTTGACAATAGCCATCCAGCGGTGCGACACCCCGGCGCTATCGCGGTCGAAGTAAGCCGACGCAACTTCGTGTTCGAGCAAGTGGTAGAAGGACATGGCATCGTGGTAATCTTGCTCATCCTGGTTGGCGTACTCACGCGCCTCACCGATAGCCCAGCCGTTGCGGCCATTGTAAGCCTCCGGCCACCAGCCGTCGAGAATACTGAAATTCGGCACACCGTTCAGGCCGGCCTTCATGCCGCTGGTGCCGCTGGCCTCATAGGGCCGGCGCGGATTATTCAGCCAGACATCGACGCCGCGGGTCAGCGCACGGCCGACCGCAATGTCATACTCTTCGACAAAGATGACCTTGCCGGCCAGGCCGGGGCGCATCGCCGTCTGATAGACATCCTGGATGAAGTGCTTGCCGGGATCATCTTTGGGATGGGCTTTGCCGGCGAAGACGAACTGCACCGGCATACCGGCACGGTTGATAATATACTTCAGCCGTTCGAGGTCGCGGAAGAGCAGCGTCGCCCGCTTGTAGGTCGCGAAACGGCGAGCGAAACCAATCGTCAGCGCATCTTCTTCGAGGATGGGCCAGATCTGCGGTGGTACGCCCATATGCTCGGCGCGCCGCTGAACTCGTTCGCGAACGAAGCTCAGCAGACCGCGTTTGAGCTCACGGCGCACATCCCAGAGCACATCGTCCGGCACATCATAGATCTTCTTCCAGATCAGCGGATTATCGACCTGGTCGGGCCAATCCGGGCCAAGGTAGGAATCATAGATCCGACGCATCTCGGGCGAGAGCCATGAGCCGGTATGCACACCGTTGGTAACGGCCGAGATCGGCACCTCATCTTGCTGCTTGCCGGGGAAGAGCCACTGCCACATACCGCGTGCCACGTGGCCGTGCAACTGGCTGACACCATTGCGATGCGCCGAATGCCGGATAGCCAGCACCGTCATAGCAAAAGTCGGCCCCCAGGGTTGATCCTGGCGCGCCAGATTCATAAACTCATCGTGATTGAGCTTGAGCTGCGGCCAGTAGCTCCAGAAGAACTTCTCGATCAGCGGGAAATTGAAAGCATCATTGCCGGCCGGCACCGGCGTATGGGTGGTAAACGCACAGCGGGCGCGCACCTGCGCCTGGGCTTGCGCGAAGGGCACACCCTGATCAACCAGTTCACGCATCAACTCGAGCACCAGGAAAGCCGAGTGGCCCTCATTCATATGCCAGACCGTCGGCTTGAGACCGAGCGCCCGCAGCGCGCGCACCCCACCGATACCGAGCACCAGCTCCTGCGAAACGCGCATCTCCTCATCACCGCCGTAGAGCCGGGCCGAGAGCTCGCGGTCGCGCGGGCTATTCGGATGAATGTCGGTATCCATCAGCAAGAGCCGCACCCGGCCAACCTGAAAATCGTAGACCTTGGCATAGATACTGCGCCCGGGCAATTCGACTTCGATGACCACTTCTTTGCCATCGGGGGTGAGGGCGGGCACTGCCGGCAGGTTGGCAAAATCGAGGCGCGGATACTCGGCAAACTGCCAGCCGCTCTGATCGAGGCGCTGACGAAAATAGCCCTGCGGATAGATGAACCCGACCGCCACGAAGGGCAGCGCCATATCGCTGGCCTCTTTTACATGGTCGCCGGAGAGAATACCCAGACCACCGGAGTAAATCGGCAACGACTCGTGCATACCGAATTCAGCCGAGAAATACGCAATCAACTGGTCGCCGGCATCGGGAAAATTGCGCTGATACCAGGTATTTTCAGCGCCCATATAAGCATCGAGACTGGCCATGACCGCGTCGAGCCGGGCAACAAAATCGGGATCGGCTGCTGCGGTCTCCAGCCGACGCTGGCGCACATCACGCAAAAACATCACCGGATTATGATAGTTATTTTCCCAGAGCTCGGGGTCAATATCGCGAAAAAGATCCTGTGCTTCCGACGTCCACGTCCACCACAGATTGTAGGCCAGGTCACGCAGGCGAGCGATGCGTTCGGGGATCGGCGTGAAAAGGATATCACGTTCCAGCCGCGTCATGCTGTCTCCTTGACTCTAGGCGCCCTTTCACCGACCGGCGAATGCGCTTGGGTTTGCCCGATTGCCATTGTACGCAATAGTACAGGTTCTGTCTAGCAACGGCCGCTAAAAAACCGGGTAACTGCAGGTCGTCTTATATGTCAGGAATTTGCTCAACAACTAGTGCCGCCGCATAGCCGGGTTCCAGCGCCAGATTAAAGAGCCGCCAGCGCATGGCGCGGGCCGGATCGGTGAGAAATCGGATTCCGGGCGGTTGATCCGGCATAAAATCGATCACAAACCGGCGCAGATTGAGCATCAAGCCGGCGCCGAGGGCTTTGACCACTGCCTCCTTGCATGTCCAGCAGCGATAAAAAGCCGCCCGGCGCGCGGCGAGCGGCAGTTGCCGTAACGCAGCGATTTCGGCCTCGGCGAAGAATCGCTGCGCAACCGTCTCGTAGTCGGCATCACCGATTGCCTCAAGATCGACGCCGACCCGGCGTTCGCGGCAGACAGCCAGCAGCGCCAGGTGCTGCGAATGGGCCAGGTTGAATTGCAGCCCGCCGGAAGCATCGGCGAGGGTCGGCTTGCCGTGCTCACCGTACTGAAACTGAAGTTGCGCCGGAGCAATGCCGGCATAGCGCCCCAGAATCGTCCGCAGCATACCGCGCCCGACGATGAAGCGATCACGATGCTGCTCAAAGCGCAATCGGGTCGCCCGCTGCTGCTCATCCGGGCTGAGCAATGGCCGCAGCATCGCCGGATGCGTCGCGTCCAGATCAATGCGCCAGAGATGGACGTGGTCGGGCAGGAGGGGTTGTGGGGTGGCCATAGACATCCACGATAAACGGATATCATTCATGATCATGGGGCGGGGTAGGGGCGGAGGAGCGTCGGGCGCTATGGCAGGCGGCCGTCTGCCATAGCGCCCGACGCTCCTCCGCCCCTACCCCGCGACGGTATACCGTTCCAATTGCACCGGCACATGCACCCCCAGTGCCCGCAACATCTGCACCCGATAGAGATACGCCGCGCCGCGCATCACCTGGTCGGCCACATCGGCGACGCAGCGATTTTCGGCGGCCTCCAGGTAACTGCCGCGCACCCAGTCGTTGAAAGCCCCCATAGCCGGGCCACACCAGATCTGGTAGTCGAGTTCGCGCCCCGGCTCGCCATTGTTCGACCAGCGTGAGGACTGGCCGAGGTACCAGCGGAAGACCAGCGCCATCTTGCGTTTCGGGTTATCGGCGGCACGCCGGATCTGGTCGGGGTCACGCTCAGCAAAATAGGCCTCGGTTTCCTGCCAGATCGTTTCCAGCGGTTTGCGAAAGATCTGGCGTTCGAGCTGCGCTTGCTCGCTCGCCGGAATCTCTTCCAGGGAATGGTACTTCTGATACAACTCGTAGAGCTTCTGGGCACGCATCGGGAAGAAAGTGCCGCGCTTGAGCAACTGCACTTTGACCCCCAGCTCAAACATATCCGCCGCCGGCGCCATGATCACGTCGGCCATGCCGGCCTGGGCCAGCAACTGCCGGCTATGCGCCGAGGTGCCGGCCTCGACGCAGGCCTGGTTGATCGAGCCGGTGACAATGTAGGCGGCACCGGTCATAAAAGCGCCCAGCGCCGCGGCGGGCGTACCGATACCGCCGCCGGCACCGACCCGCACCGGCTGCGGATACAGGTAGCGCGCCTGGATCTCGTCGCGCAGCGCCAGAATCGAGGGCAGCAGGCAGAGCAGCGGACGATTGTCGGTATGGCCGCCGGAATCGGCCTCGACAGTGATGTCGTCGGCCATGGGCACGCGGGCAGCCAGCTGAGCCTGCAAGGGCGTAATCAGGCCTTGAGCGACCAGAGGCTGCAACATTGCCTCGGGCGCCGGGCACATAAAGGGCTCAGCCACCTCACGGCGCGAAATCTTGGCGATCAGCCGGTTGCCGATGCTGATATTGCCCGCCGGATCGAGCCCCAGTCCGGCAGCGCGATAATAGACCACATGCGGCGTCAACTTGAGGAAGGCCGAGGCCTCGACGGTACGCACGCCATAGCGGAGAAACAGATCGACTGCCCGCTGCTCGAGCGCTTCTTCGCTCGGGCTGTGGATCAGGTTGAAGGCATAGGATCCCTGCGGTAGCGCCTGCTGGATGCGCTGAATAGCCTGTTCAACCACCGGCGGCACCAGGCCGGCCGCACCGAAGGAGGCCAGGATACCGGCCTGGCCCAGCGCCGTCACCAGTTCCACCGAGGCAATGCCATTGGCCATCGCACCGGCATGGTAGGCGTAACGCACCCCATGCGCCGCCCGAAACGCCGGGTCGCCGAGTTGCTCCGCCGGCAACGGCGGCAGCACGCCCAGCAACTCGAACCGGCCCGCCTCAGCGTAAACCGGTCGGCCGGCCGTAGTCAGCCCGACCCGCCCGGCCTCGCGCACGATGAAACAGGGCCGTTCCCGATCAGCCAGGAGCGCCCGGCAATCGGCGGCGTCAAAGACCACCGCAGAGGGCGAACCGCTCCAGCCCTGACCGGGAATGATTGAGCCGGCGCCATTGGCCGTCAATCCAGAAGCTTTATTTATGTCAATCAAACTCGTCTCCGATAGGGTTTTTCAACCGCAGAGGGCGCGATTGATACAGCCCTCGTTGTCGTCAGAGTTCGCACCGCGAACGATGTCCTGGCAGATCGTAAGCTCCATTTTAAACGATATTCAGCAAGAGAAGTGCAGATGCAACCATCATCGCGGATGCTGGATGTCGTGTAAATTACCGTAACCTGGTTACGGCGGTACCAATCATCAGGGCGGCAAACAGGGTAAGCACGAGGCCGGCGATGATGCCGCCCAGAATGAAGAGGAACAGCGGCAGCGGCGCACTGGCCAGACCGAGGCTAATACCGGTAGCAAGTTGCATTTCGCGCCCGCGTTTGGCGTGGGTCAGCCGGTCAAGTATGCGCACCAGAAACTCGCCGACAACCGGAGCCAGAATGAAGGCAATGATGAAGGATAAGAACGGTATCGGCAGCACCAGCGTAAACACCAGAAAGCTCATGGCAGCACCGACGAACAGACCGAGCACGGCGGCAATTACGATGTGGCTGGCCGCGACCTGGTAATTGCGCGGGCGGCGGGCGCGGGCGCATTCGGGGCAGAGCTGGCCGACGGCGGCACGCACCATACACTGGCCGCAGATAGGCCGTTGGCACTGAATGCAGCGCAGGCCGGTTTCGCGATCCGGGTGAATATAACAGGTCAGCGTCTCGAGTTCGTCGACCGCAGTCGCCGGTTCCGGCTCAGGCGCCGGCACAGCCTGGATACCGGGCAGCGGCTCACGCACCACGACGCCGCGTGGGGCAAGTACCTCACCGGCGGCAATTTTCTGCTCAACAAAATTGAGGCTGGCCCGCGCATCGGCATTATCGGCGTCGAGTTCGAGCGCCCGCTGCAAGAAATCGCGTTTCTCACGGTAGGGCAGTACGGTGCCGGCCATACCTAGCAGCGCCGCAACATTCTCGGGCGCCAGGTCGAGCGCCTGGCGAAAGTGCTGGCGTGCAGTATAGGAATCGCCGGCCAGCAGGGCGGCCTGGCCCTCTTTTACCAGCGCATTGACTTGATTTGCTTCATTTACGCGCTCCGCCTCGGTAGTCATACTTGCAATCCTCGAAACAATGGACAGAATGATCGTACGATTCCATTATACCCCGGTGGCATAATCCGGCGCAAACGGATGGATGCGGCAGGTGCGGCGCCTGGCCGACACCAGGCTAACCGGCCGGCAGGTCTGGACATTCAGGTTGCTTCGCCATGCATCGTTGCTTGAATGCCAGCCGCATCCAGCAAAGCCGGCAGTAGTTGATACACGCGGCTTCCTGATCGGGCGCATTGCTCGTATCGAAGCGAATCAGCATTTGCAGCAATCCCATCGGATCAGAGCTCTTAAAGACTCGTCTGGAACCCGGATTTCGCGATGCACGTTAGCCGCATTAGCTGATTCCGAACGGATGAGGAGGAATTGCCGACAAGGCGAATCAAGATACCCGCATTATTGGGCAATATGGTCATACCTGCCGATGCCAATCCATGGGTTCGCAAACTCGCTGCCAGTTCTTTCGTCGGCATTGAGCAACCCAGCAGGTACAGACTGCCAATGACCGGGTTCTGCACGAAGGGTGGCAATTTCCATAAAGGCTGGGTTTGCGGTTCGATCACACCGCGTTCATTGACGAGCAGGTGGGGCGCAAGCGAGGAGCTCGTTGCCGCAGCATACACTTCCAGCACACTCTCGAAGCATTCGAATGAGAAAAGCTCGCCACGGGCCAGTCGTCCGGGGACAATGATTTCCAGTAAGGTTAACCTGGCGCCGGGTGCCAATTCAATGTATGTGTGCTGGCGAAAGCGAGCGCCGGCGTAGAGGATGGTCGGTTCAAGCAGCCATTCGAGATGACTATCGGTAGCTAATGCTAATCTGACGTACTGTTCCGCACCGTAACGCAAGGCCGGATGGATCGCAGTAGCGGCCGCCGACACCAGTTGGGCACGAGTGCCGGCGGCCGCCTGAACGTGAACCTGATACTGATCGCCATCCAGAACCCCGCCCAGATGCGAGAGCGTGAGTACGGCCTTCTGCGGATCGGCGGCATCATCGTAGCGCACCCGCGACAACTGGAGCGGCGGAACGGCCAGGCGACGCTGCGCAATGGTTCGACCATCGACAACTTGAAATCGCAAATCAATGCCGCCGCACCCGGTCTGTCTCGGGAAAGCAATGTCACGCATACCGGGCCAGGCCATCGAGAATATGGGTCAGGACATCCGTGATTCCTTCACCAGTGCGGCAATTGGTAAACAGGAATGGCCGGTCGCCGCGTACCATGCGCGCATCACGTTCCATGACTTCGAGGCTTGCGCCGACGTGGGGTGCCAGATCGATTTTGTTGATTACAAGCAAGTCAGCTTGAATTAGCCCGGGCCCACGTTTGCGCGGAATTTTGTCGCCGCCGGCCACATCGATCACGAACAGGGAATAATCAACCAGTGCCCGGCTAAACGACAGGGTCAGATTATCGCCGCCGCTTTCGAGCAGCAGAATATCGCCATCTTCAAATTGTTGTTCGAGTTCGGCGGCTGTCGCCAGATTCATGGTCGGATCGTCGCGCACGGCCGTATGCGGACAGCAGCCGGTTTCAACCCCAATCACCCGTTCCGGCGCCAGCACGCCGGTCAGAGTGCGCCGCACATGCTCGGCATCTTCGAACGTTACGATGTCGTTGGTAATCACCAGTGGTGAGCGCCCCTGGGCAATCAAGAGCGGCACCAGCACTTCAATCAATGCCGTCTTGCCGGAACCAACCGGCCCACCAACCCCAACGCGTTGCACGCGCCTGCCGCTGCGATACATCGCATAATCCTGCAATGCTGCCGATTCATCGTGATGATGATGATGGCCGTCGTAGTGCATGACTTATCCTCCTGAGTTTGATTAGCTGACAAACATATGGATTTCGGCAAACCGGTGTTGAAACTGCATCACATCAATGTGTGGAGCAAAGCCGCCGATATGCTGCCAGGAACGTTCGCGGCCCCAGTCGGCAGCCTGTTGCATTACCGGGCGCGCCCGGATGAGCAACTGCTGGGCGGCAATATGGTCGATCGCGCCGAGACGCAGGGCTGCACTGACCAGGCTGACGGCATAGGTATGCAACTCTAACAACACGGCGCTTTCTTCGGCAAGGCCGGCAACCGCAGCGATCATTGCCATCGCTACGCTCTGATGGCCTGGAGTATGCCCCAGGCGTAGCCGGCGGGCATAGCCGGCCAGCACCGATTGCGGATACAGATCGGCGCCAAGCAGCAAGATGCGCCCGCCACAGCGGCGAGAAGCCTCGCGGCTTTCGCTGGACAGCAGACTCGCCTCAAGTTGTCGGTCAATCTGGCCGGCCAGATCCAGATCGTCGGCGGCAGCGGCGCGATTGGCGTGACGCGCCGCCAGTGCTTCCGCCGGCGCCACCATATGCAACAGGTACATCTGGAGCAGTGGCTCAACCTGGGCAGCACCCCTGGTACCACACTCGATGAAACGCTCCAGTCCATGCGACTGGGTGTACATCCCGCTGGGGAAGAACGAATCGCCCAGTTGCAGCATTGCCAGCAGTTGCTGCGCTTCCATTGGGATCTGCGAAGCCATCAGCGGCGTTCCTGCATCATACGGTGCCAGGCTGCCCGTTGCCCGCCCACCGCCACCGTTCCGCGATTGACAAATGCAGCCGGGCGCGGATAGGCTAGCTGGAAATGATCGCCGTTGCGCAAGACCGGCGCTCCCGGTGCGAGGCTCGCTACCACCGTACAGGCCGCCAGGCGATGCTCGCTGTAGGCCAGGTTGAGGTGCGTTTGCGGATCAATCTTGCCGGCCAGTTCACCGATGCGACCGGCGATCAGGATGCCGTGCCGGACTGCGCATGGATCGATAATCCAGCCGTCGGCATCGACATTGCTTGCTGCAACCAGATGGCGAATACGCATGCTTTCTTTTCGGGGGTACAGCCCTCCTTTCAACGATAGCGTTTTTGCCAGATGGGTGACTTTGCGCTCCGGCCCTCACCCCCCAACCCCCTCTCCCGTACAGTCTGGCGCGACGAGAGCCTTACGCTTTGAGTTGGTCATCACCGGCGCCAGC
>DAOTUJ010000083.1:0-80997 GCA_034437175.1 Chloroflexaceae bacterium
CGCACTTGCCTGGCAGGAGCGGGGAGCACATGACAACGGGCGTGCCCGGCTCCCCCGCTCCTGTCAGGCTGGCGCCGGTGATGACCAACTCAAAGCGTAAGGCTCTCGTCGCGCCAGACTGTACGGGAGAGGGGGCTGGGGGGTGAGGGCCGGATCGGGAAATCACCCATCTGACAAAAACGCTCTCGTTGAAAGTCACCCCCGCTCCCGCGCAGGCCGGCGCGGCGGGTCTGGTTCGCGAAACCTTGTTCCAATGGCGCGCCGGCCTGTCAGGAGAGGGGAGTACACGAGAACGCCGTTGCCCGGCCCCCCCGCTCCTGTCAGGCTGGCGCCGGTGAGAGTTAGGATTTCATGGAAGGCACCTGTCGCGCCAGGCTGCACGGGAGCGGGGGTTGGGGGGTGAGGGCCGGATCGGGAAATCACCCATCTGACAAAAACGCTCTCGTTGAAAGGCGGGGGAGCGGGGGAGCGTTTGTTTGAAGAGCTCCCGCGTCCATTATGCTTATGCCGCTCCAATGCTCTAACGCTTCAACGCTTCAACGCTTCAACGCTTCAACACTGAAGAGCCGGCGGTTGTGTTCAAGGTATTCGTCGCAGCGGCGGCAGATTGGCAGGGCCGGCGGATGCATCATACTACGGATGGACTGGTAGGCCGAACCGGTCCAGATCTCGGCGAAGGATTGCTGTTTCAGATCGCCCAGCGGCTCGATCTGCTCGCGGGTCAGGCAGCAGAGGTAGACCAGACCGTTATAATCGATCAGACTGTGGGTCCAGGGAGCATAACAGGGATGTTCATCGTACCAGCCATCGGCATACAGGCCATAATGCGCATTGCGCACCGCGTCGGGCAACTCGGCGCCGAAGGGGAAGGCCTGGCGCGCAGCGCTGATCAGGCCCAGTGCCAGGGCGCGCTCGGCCAGGCGCGGGCCAATCTCGCCATAGTAGTGTTCGATGTCGACCGGGCGCAGCGCCAGAGCGCGCCCGTACCAGTCGTTGACTGGCAGTAGATGCAGTTCGCTCGCCCCCAGGTCGGCCAGCAAGTCGGGCAATTCGGCCAGCGTCCGGTAGTTCAGCCGGTTGACAACGGTGTTGATACGGATGGCGGGCTTGCCTTTGCACATGGCCCGACGCAGTTCGCGAATGGCACGGGTAGTGCTTTTCCAGGCGCCGGGAACCCCACGCACCCGGTCGTGGATCTTGCGCTCGGGCGAGTCCAGCGAGATATTGACGGCACGCAGGCCGGCGGCAACCAGCGCACGGGCCTGCGCTTTGTCGATCAGCGTGCCGTTGCTGGTCATACTCGGGCGCATGCCCAGCGCGGTCGTATATGCCACCAGGTCGACAGCCTGCGGACGCAGCAGCGGTTCGCCGCCGCTGAAATGCACCTTGCGACAGCCCAGAGCAGCCAGTTCTGCGAGGAGCGTGTGGAAGCAAGCGATGGGCAACGGCGCCTCGCGCCGCTCGCGCCAGTGGTTGCACATCTGGCATTTGAGATTGCAGCCAAAGATCAGCTTGATTTTGACGTGCAGCGGCTTGTAGGCCTGCCGTTCGCGCACTGCCTGGCGAAACGCCGCCGAGTCCGCCGCCGAGTCCGCCAGTTCCTGGATCGCACGCATGGTTCTGTCCTTGCAACAACCTGTTCCACTGGCTACAGTATATCCGGCGGCCTGCTGCCGGTCAATGGTATGTATGACTTTTTCGCCTCCGGCAGGGTGGAAAAACCGTTTCATTGCCGGGGTTCTGGCAATGAAAGCTCCTTTTCTCCAGGCGAAAAAGCGCTTGCGGCCTGAGCAAACGCGCCGACTGCGTAAGTCGTATTAGTGAAAGGCACAGTTTATGACGACATCCAGTTGCCAGGTGAAACGCGGGTTTTTCGTGTTGCGCGATTGCGGCAAAACGATCCAGTTTTACTGTAGCGAATGCGGGCGCGGCATCTGCGAGGAACACCGGGCGAAAGGGCCATCCAGCACGATCTGTGTCGATTGCGAAGCGCGCCAGCCCCGCTTTGCCACTGATCCGGATGAGGATATTTACACCTATCGCCACCAATACTACCAGCGCAGCGACTACCAACCGCTCTATGGCGGGCGCAACTACGACAGCTACTACGACGACTACGATGTGCGCTCTTTCGAGCCGGAATATGATGAAGACGACTACGAGGAAGTGAGCAGTGGCTTTGGTAGCAGCTAACATCCTCTGGCTGACCGAGCGCTATTTCCCCGAGCGCGGCGGCATGGCCCGTTCCTGCGACCGGATCGTGAGCGGGCTGCGGGCAGCCGGTGTTACCGTCGATGTCCTGCACCTGCGCAGCAAGGGCAGCCGCTTCCGCTGCGAACAACAGCGCAACGGGCGCCTGATCACCCTGCCGCTGGGCGACGAACCGGCCCATGCGCTCAATCGGATCTGGCCGGCACTGGCGGCCGACCACGCCGCCCGGCCCTGGACGCATGTGGTTGCTTTCGGTGGCCAGGTGGCGCTGCCGGCCGCGCCGATCTACGCCGCCTGGCTGAACCTTCCGCTGATCACGCTGCTACGCGGCAACGATTTCGATACCGGCATTTTCAATCCTCGGCTGCGCCCGGTTCTCCAGGATGCCCTGCAACGCTCAGCGCAAGTCTGTGTGGTCAGTCGCGACAAGGGTGAGCGCATCACGGCGCTTTACCCGCAGATTGTGCCGCGCTGGATCCCGAACGGCATCGACCTGGCCGCCTGGACGCCGCTGCCCGCTGAGTGCCGCCGCGCTGCTGAGTGGCGGGCGGCTCACGTGCCGGACGGGCGGCGGGTGCTGGGCATGTTCGGCCACATCAAGCCGAAAAAGGGCGGGCTCTTTTTCCTCAAGGCGCTGCTGGCCTCGGGCTATGCTGAACGCTTCCACCTGCTACTGGTTGGCGAGCTGAGCCCGGAGATGGAACAGTGGCTGGCGCTGCACACCGCCGAATTCAGCCTCAGCCGGGAACCCTTCGTCGAACAGGCCGACTTGCTCTGGCGCTACGCTGCATGCGACCTGGTCGCCATCACCTCATTCTACGACGGCATGCCGAATGTGTTGCTGGAAGCGGCGGCGCTGGGCATACCACTGCTGGCAGCGCGCGTCGGCGGCATGGCCGATCTGCTGGCAGATGGGCGCCACGGCTTTTTGTTCACGCCCGGCGATCCGCACGACTGCCGCTGGGCCATCAGCCGGGCAGCCATAACGGACGCCGATGAGTTGCAGCAATACGGCGCAGCATGCCGCGAACTGGTCGCCGACCGGCTCGATCAGCGGCGAGAAACGACCGAATACCTGGCTGTACTCCGCGAAACCCTGGCCGGAGGCAAGACGTGATCCTGTACTATGCCATGGGCGGCGGCCTGGGTCACCTGACACGTGCCCGCGCCGTGTTGCACACCCTGCGGATCCGACAGCCGGTTGCACTACTCACCGCCTCGCCCTATGCACAAAACCGGGCCGTCACCGCCGGCATGCACGTGATCCCGGTACCGCCGGAACTGGAAGATGATCCGGTAGCGTACCGCGTCTGGTTACATCAACGCTTCGAGCACATCCAGCCCGAAGCCATTTATCTCGATGCTTTTCCAGCCGGCATTCAGGGTGAACTGGATCCGGCGCTGTTGCCGGCCGGAGTGCCGATTTTTCACCTGGCCCGCCGGCTGCGCTGGGCGCGCTACAGCGATTGTATGCAGTCGGCCTTGCCGCGCATGGCCACAAGCTACGTGCTCGAACCGCTCGAAGCGGCGCACCGGGCCTGGCTCCGTAATCATTCCGATCTTCTGCTCAACCTGAGTCTCTGTGACCCGCCACCGGCAGGGTTGTCGCTGGATGTGCGCGAACTGCGCAAGCCGGGGCGCCCGCTGTGGCTGATTTGTCATGCGGGTGCCGACCGTGAAATTGCCGAACTGCTGGATTATGCCGCGCTCCAGGCGCGCTACCAGCGCCGGCAACCACAGGTGCTGCTGGTTGCGCCACAGCGCCCGGACTGGTTGCCGGCAGAGGTGGCGCACCTGGATTGCTACCCGGTTTACCCGCTGTTCGCCCTGGTCGATGCGATTTTCAGCGCGGGCGGGTTCAACAGCATGCGCCAGACCGCCGCTTTCGCCGACAAACACTACCCGTTGCCTTTTCCACGCCGCTTCGACGACCAGTTCGCCCGCGTGGCGCAGCGGCGCGGCAAAGCCTGATGAACGGCCGGGATTGATGCACGATCTTGTATCCATGATCGCCAACAATAATTACCAGCGCATTGCGATTGTCGGCATGCCGGGTGCAGGCAAAACGACGCTGGCACAGGAACTGAGCCGGCGCCTGGCACTGCCGCACGTGGAACTCAGCCGGCTGCGCTGGCAACCGGGCTGGGTTCGCGTCGATGATGCGGTGTTGCGCCGGCGGGTTGCGGCAGCACTGCACGGTGAGCACTGGATCGTGGAAGGGACGTACCGGCTATTTCGCTACATCGAACCGGGACGGTTGAATCTGATCATCTGGCTGGACTACCGCCGGCGGGTGCTGCTGGCGCGGCTGCTGCGGCGAACACTGCGGCGCATGGTGCGCGGCGAAGAATTCAGCCCCGGCAACTATGAGCATGCCGGGCGGCTGGGTTCGCTACTCTGGCGGGTGTTGCGCGAACAGCGCCGATCGCGCCGCGATTTTGCCCGGCTGCTGGAACAGGCGACATATGCCGGAATCGCCTTGCAGCGGCTTCGCCCGCCCATCCGGATCACGCAATGATCGCAGCCGCCCCCGATCCGGTGCGCCGGGGACGGCCCCGATGCCAGGCGACGACCCCGGCGGCGCCGGATCCGTCATATCCCCGCGATGATGTATTTTTCTTGCCAATCCCGGCTCTTCTATCATGTAATGGGCAACGCCATGTAAGTGAGAGAGGAACTATGCGCCAACCAAAACGCGGAAGGTTCGGGTTCGCAATCGCCGGTCTGATCACACTGCTCCTGCTCAGTATGCTCAGTCTGCCGCCGGTTACGGCGCAGGCGGTGCCGCCGCAGTGCACGGATGGCTACGCGCTCTGGGCCGATGGTACCGGTCGCGACGAGACGCTCATGATCTCGGGCAGCGACAATAGCATCACCGGGCGGGCTCGCTCGAATGCCGATTTCCGGATTAGCGGCTCGAACAACAGCATCAGTGGCCAGGTTCAGTACGTTACCGTTTTTGAAGATGGCGGCGATAGCAACACGTATGCGGCACCCGGCCAGGTTTCGCCCGCCGATGCGCCGGTCAGCTACACCATCGCCGATTATCGCCCCGGCGGCAGCCGCGCCGTCGCCGCCAGCGCCGCTGGTCGCTACACCCGGATTAGCGGCGACTTTGATGTTTCCGATAGCACCACGCTCGACGGCCTGTACTATGTTACCGGCAAAGCCAAACTCTCCGCCAGCAACATCCAGGGTAGGTTCACCATCGTGGCCGAGGATTCTATCGATGTGAGTGGTTCGGATATTCGCGCCGAGGCCTACATCGACGGTCTGCTGTTCTTCTCGAACCAGCGCGACATCGGCAGCGAAGTCATCAAGCTGGCCGGCAGCAACAGCAATTTCCAGGGCGTAATCTATGCGCCGGGCGGCACGGTTGAGTTCTCCGGTAGCGACAATCGCTTTGCCGGTATCTTGCTCGGCGATGCGCTCAAGTTGAACGGCTCCGCGCTCCGCATTCGCTTCGACAGCCGGTTCTGCTCCGGCGGCGGAACCACGCCCACGCCGACTCCTCCCGATGAGGACGAAGACGACCCGAAGGAACCCGATCCGCCGGCAATTGTGATCATCAACGACAATTCGGTCAGCCATACGGTGCAGGTTATCAACAATATCGTCTTTGTCAATATTCAGGTGACGATCATCAATACCGGCGGCAAAACCAAAGATACGTTCCTGATTATTAATCTGCCGGGTCGTGGCGACGACGATGATGATGATGACGATGACGACGACGATGGCCGGCGCTTCGAGATGGTCGATGTGCGCTTCCTTGAAGGCATCGGCTATGTGCGCGAATACACCGAGCAGCGCATCGTGATCGGCATGGGCCGCTACAATGTCTTGCGCGGCAACAGCCCGGTGACTGTCGACTTGCAATTCCGTATGCGCGACGACGACGACGACGACGATGATGATGATAACGGTAGCCGCGAGATCCGCTTCGCCCCGGTCGGCGAACTGTTCTTCAACGACTCGACCGGCGACCAGACGCTGCCGCTGCCCATGCCGGTGGTTGTTATTCCGGTGCAAGAACAGCCGCAGAGCCGGCCCGGCCCGCAAACCGGCGATGATCTGCCGCGCCTGAGCATCGACCGCATCGATGTGCGCTTCCAGCAGACCTGGCAACGTCAGGGCGGCATTACCATCTTCGGCCTGCCGCTGATCGAGGCCCGCAACGACGACGACGGCACGCTGTACCAGGTCTTCGAGCGCGCCCGCCTGGAATATCGTACCGAAATCGGTAGCGTACAGTATGGCCGGCTGGCCGCCGAACTGGGCTACGCCCGCCCGCCCGATCGCAGCTTCGACGACCTCGACGACGACGACCGCGCGTGGTTCTTCATCCAGACCGGCCACGTGATCGCCGAACCATTCCGCGGCTTCTGGCGCGACCGCGGCGGCTTGCTGCTCTTCGGTCTGCCCATCAGCACAATCTACGATGACGACGATGACGACGACGACCGCCCGGTGCAGTGCTTCGAGCGCGTCTGCATGCACTACTTCCCCGAATTCAGCGGCACACCGAACGTCGTACAACTACGACTGCTCGGCGTCGAATGGCTGCGCGCACAGGACGATGATTAAAAGGAAAAAGCGGTATTGGGTTTGTTCTGGCGGCTATGCCGCCAGAACAAACCCAATACCGCTTTTTAACTCGTGCGCGATGAACAGGTACAACGGCAAGGCTACTTGCCGTTGTACCTGTTCATCGCAGTGGCAAGACCATCGCGAACGACCATTTCGAGGGCATCGGCAACGGTGTTGCGCAGATCGGAGAGCTCGGCGCTTTCTTCTTTGTTGAAACGGCTCAGCACATAGTTCGCCGCGTCCCAGCCCGGCGGCGGGGCGCCCACGCCAACGCGCAATCGAGCGAAATTCTGGTTGCCGAGCTGGCCGATGATCGAACGCATACCGTTATGGGTACCGGCACTGCCGCGTTCGCGCAGCCGGATCTTGCTGAAGGGCAGATCCATGTCGTCGTAGACCACCAGCAGCTCGCGGACGGGATCGATTTTGTACCAGCTGACCAGCCGGGTCACCGCCTGGCCGCTGAGGTTCATAAAAGTCTGCGGTTTAGCGAGCGCCACGCGTTCACCGCCAATCTGGCCCTCGGCGAGCTGCGCATTGGCGCGTTTGCTGCGAAAATCAAGCAAATGCCGCCCGGCCAGCGTCTCCAGGCAATCGAACCCAATATTATGCCGGGTACCCTCGTAGCGCGCCCCCGGATTTCCCAGACCAACCAATAGCCACATAAGCTCATGTAAAACGAATTGAATGCTGCATCTCTGGCGATTGTAGTCGGCTTGTGGCCGGGCGTCAAACTTGCGCCATTCCTCACCACCGCGTACACTATCTGACAGGAAAGAAAGCAGGCAAGCAAAGAACAGTTTGGAACCAGAAGTATGTCAAAACGCAGTATGATCCTGGCGATGGCCAAAGTCTTGATTGCCGCCGCCTGGGCCGATGGCCACCTTGCCGAAGATGAAGTTAACTATGTCAAGCGCATGTTGCTGCGCCTGCCCGGTGCCGGCACCGGCCCCGAGGGCCAGTTGACGTCGCAGGAGTGGGCCGAGCTCGATATTTATCTCTACGCTCCGGTTGACGCCGAAGAACGGGTGCGCCTGGTTGCCAATCTGGCGGATCAACTGCGCGGCCCGGGCGACCGCGAAACGGCCCTGCGCATGCTCGAAGAGTTGATCGCCGCCGACCGGGTGGTAACGCCGGAGGAACGGACGACGCTCGATGACATTCGCAATACCTTGAACGCGGTTGACCTGGGGCTGATCAACCGGGTCGGGCGACTGTTCAGTGCGCCGATGCGTGCCGCCGATCCGTCCCGGCGCCCCAATCGCGAGTTGCTGCTGGAAGACTTTCTCAACAACCGGGTCTACTTTGCCGTTCGCCAGCGCCTGAACCTGGACAGACACACCGACCTGGGCATCGACCAGGAGGAGGCGCGCACGCTCAGCCTGGCCGGCGCGCTGATGGCCTATATCATTCATATCGATGAGTGCGTACGTCCCGAGGAACGCGGCACCCTGGAACAGATCCTGCGCGAGGTCTGGGGCATCAGTGCGGCGGCGGCGGCCATGGTCGCCGAAGTGGCGCTCTCTGAAGTCGCCCGCGGCATGGATGTGTTTCAGCTCACCAGCGCCTTCGCCGAACGCGTGCCGGTGGAACAGCGCGCCCGCCTGATCGATGCGCTCTTTGCCGTCGCCGCTGCTGACGGCACGCTCTCGGGCGCCGAGACCTCCGAGATCAGCCGTATCAACCAGGGCATCCGGCTTACCCACGACCAGTTCGTGGCCGCCCGCAAACGCCTGAAACTGCCGGAGCCGCCGGCAGCATAGAAAAACTACTGTGAACAGCTCTCTGGAAGGCACAGTCGAACGAATTACCTACTACAGCGAGGCCGACGGCTACACGGTGGCACGGCTGATTCCCAGCGGCCGGCGCCACCAGGTAACCATCGTCGGGCGCCTGCTCGGCATCAGCCCCGGCGAGACGCTGGCACTCGAAGGGCAATGGCGCGAGCACCGCGAGCACGGGCGCCAGTTCGAGGTGCAATCCTACCGCAGCCTGATGCCTGCCACTATCGACGGCATCCGGCGCTATTTGGGCAGCGGCCTGATCAAGGGCATCGGCCCGACCACGGCACGCAAGATTACCGAGGCTTTCGGCAAGTATACCCTCGATGTGCTCGAACGCGAACCCGAGCGCCTGGCCGAAGTACCGGGCCTGGGTCGCAAAAAGGCCGAGCAGATCCGCCAGGCCTGGCAGTCTCAGCAGCAGATCAAGCAGGTGATGCTCTTTCTGCAAGAACTGGGGCTGCCCACCGGCCTGGCCGTGCGTATCTACAAGCATTACGGCGACGAGGCCATCGGCCTGGTACAGTGCGAGCCCTATCGACTGGCCGGCGAAGTCTACGGCATCGGTTTTGTGACTGCCGACCAGATCGCGGCCGGCCTGGGCATTCCCCACGACGACCCGGCCCGCATCGGGGCCGGCCTGCGCTATGTGCTCAGTGCCGCCACTGAAGACGGCCATTGCTTCCTGCCGCGCGAAGAATTGCTGCGCCGGGCCAGTAGCCTGCTCGAAGTGAGCCACGAACAGGCAAGGGCCATCCTCGACGACCCGGCGCGGCGCGGCGAAATTGATCTGGTCGAGTTCGATGGATTCGGCGAGCCGGCAGTGTATCTGCGGCCGCTGGGGCTGGCCGAGCACGGCCTGGCCACCTCGATCCGGCGAGTATTGCAGAGCCCGGCGCCGGCCGGCGCTTTCTATCGCAGCGCCAACTGGCCGCGGGTGTTTGCGCACCTGGCCGAACGGCGCGACATACGTTTGAGTGTGCGCCAGCAGGAAGCATTGCAAACGGCACTCTGCCACAAGATCAGCCTGCTGACCGGTAGCCCCGGCACCGGCAAAACCACCTGCCTGCGGGCGCTGATAATGCTCCTGGAGGCCCGCGGCTACCGCCCGCTGCTGGCGGCACCTACCGGGCGCGCCGCCCGCCGCCTCGCCGAGGCTACCGGCGCGCCCGCCGCGACGATCCATCGCCTGCTCGACTATTCGCCGCAGCAGGGCGGCCAGTTCCGCCGCAATGCCGAGTGGCCGCTCGAATGCGATTTCCTGATCATCGATGAAGTCAGCATGCTCGATGTCTTGCTGGCCAATCACCTGTTGAAAGCCCTGCCCGCCCAGGCCGGCCTGCTGCTGGTCGGCGACGCCGACCAGTTGCCCAGCGTCGGGCCGGGGCGCGTGCTGGCCGACCTGATCGATAGCGGCATGATCCCGCACGTCCACCTCGAAGAGATTTTTCGCCAGGCCGCCGGCAGCGGCATCGCTCATAATGCCCGCCGCATCAACCAGGGCGAACTACCGTTATTCAAGGAATTTGCCGATTTTTTCTTCTTCCATGCGCCCGAACCGGAAAGCTGTAGCCGGCTGACCATCGAACTGGTGACCGAGCGCATCCCACGGCGCTTCGGCTACGATCCGCGCACTGCCATCCAGGTGCTCGCGCCGATGAACAAAGGCGTCGCCGGAGTCGCCGGCTTGAACCAGGCGCTGCAAGCCGCGCTGAACCCGCCCGCGCCCGGCAAACTCGAACGACAATACGGCAACCACAGCTTCCGCGTCGGCGACCGGCTGATGCAGATTCGCAACAACTACGACCTGGACGTGTACAATGGCGATGTCGGCAATATCACCGGCATCGACCTGGCCGGGCAGCAACTGAGCCTGCGCTACGAAGATCAGCGCAGCGTCGTTTATACCTTTGATGAACTGGACGAACTGGCGCCGGCCTATTGTTTGAGCATTCACAAAAGCCAGGGTGGAGAATACCCGGTGGTCGTGATACCATTGCTGATGCAGCATTATGCTTTGCTGCAGCGCAATTTGCTCTACACCGCCGTCACTCGAGCCCGTGAACTCGTCGTCCTGGTCGGCGACCGGCGCGCAATCGAGATGGCCGTCGCCAACAATCGCACGGTCGAACGCTACACCGGCCTGGTCGAACGGCTGGCCGCCGCAGGTCGATTCTAGGCGGCCTGCGACAGCTCCCAAAAACAAAGCGGAAGAACCGTTCCCATTCGCTTGATGTTGCGGCTTTGCCGCAACATCAAGCGAAAAGATAGTTGCTTCCATGCGCCTGCAGGCAAAACAGCTTCGATTATGAACAATCTACAATCCGGCGAGCAAAATCTGACTGACGCTGATCGACGATCCGCTGTGCTGATGCGTATCGTGCTGGTCGGCGCGGTCATTTCGCTGCTCTCCATCGGGTTTTACCTCATTACCTATCTGCAAACCGGCATTACCCAACTCCTGCCGATCAGTCTGGCCCTCGGCGGAGCACTGCTGCTGATTTTGCCGGTGCAGCGTTTGCTGGCGCGGCACAAATTTTTCCGCAGCAGCCTGCACCTGCTGCTTGCGCTGGCTCTGGTGTATAGTGCCTTCATCCTCTTGCTCGAAGGAACTTTGCTGGTGAGCATTGTTGCGGTCGTCTTGATTATATTTTCGATGGGCCAGTTGCTGTTGCCGGGGCGCCGGCGTCTGCTGCTGGCCGCCGCCGCCGCCATGACATGCTACTTCTGGCTCCTCGACTGGCTGGCGCCGCTGGAACGCTACCCCATCGGTCATTCGCTGCTCACCAGCGCCTATATTCCGGCCGCCTCGGCCCTGATCGTCATCGTTGCGCTCTGGCAGATTCTCCTCGCCTATCGCACCGCCGACAGTTTTCGCAGCCGGCTGCTGTTTGCCTTTGTGTTGCTGGTGATTCTGCCGGCTACCGCCATCAGCATCGGCGCCGCTACGGTTGGCCTGCAAGGTGGCCAGATCCAGGTCTTCGGCCAGTTGCGCTCGGTGGCCACCCTCAAGGCTTCCGAGATTATCGCATGGACCGAGAGCCTCAAGGTTGCCCTGCGCGTTGCCTTTACGCCCGAAGACGACGAACTGCTGCGCCGGGTGGTGCTCAATCACGCCATGCTCGATGTGGCGACCCGCGATCAACTGCTCCAAACCCTCGACCGGCTCAAAAACGATAGCGGGCTCTTCGAGGAGTTGATGCTGGTCAGCCGCGACGGTGCGCTGCTGGCTTCGACTGACCGGCTGCGCTCCGGGCCGATCCTGATCTCACAGAGCTTCCTGGATCGCCGGGACAACGATATTTACCTGGATACGCCCGATTTCTCGACCGTGCGCCGCCGGGTGACGATCGAACTGGCGCGCCCGATCTTCAACCGTGAGGGCAACGTGATCGGCCTGATCATCGGGCGCAGCGCCGCCGCCGAGCTCGAGCGGATTATGCGGCTGAACGCCGGCCTTGGCGACAGCGGCGAGACCTACCTGGTCTCGGCAAACCGGGTATTGCTGACGCCGACGCGCCGGCTGCCGGTCGGCACCATTATGCGCAGCACGGGCGTGGTGGAAACGCTGGCGAGACGCAACGACAGCCAGGGACTCTACGAAAGCATCTGGGGTGAGCCGGTAGCCGGCTTCGGCTGCTGGATCCCTTCCTTGCAGGTGGTGCTGATGGCCGAACAGAGCCAGAGCGAAGCCTTCAGCCTGATGTATTCCTTCATCATTGTCACCGGTACGGTGGCCGGGACGACCGTGCTGATCGCGATTGTGGCGGCGGTTTTGCTGGCGAAGGGCGTTGCCGAGCCGATCGATCAGCTTTCGCAGGCGGCCCTCGCAGTGGAGCGCGAGGAATACACCATGGGCAGCCTGGCCCATGTTGCCGCTCGCAACGACGAGCCGGGGCAACTGGCGCGTTCCTTCGAGCGCATGGTGGCGCAGGTGCGCGCCCGTGAGCAGCGCCTGCACCAGGCCCGCGAAGAATTGCACCGGCGCGAAGAACTTTTCCGCAGCCTGATCGAAAACGCCCTCGATATCGTCACCATCCTCAATGCCGACGGCAGCATTCGCTATACCAGCCCTTCGGTCGCAGCCCTGCTCGGCTATCGCAGCAACGAGTTGATCGGGCAGAATGCCTTTGCACTGGTGCATCACGAGGATTTACCGCGCATCCAACAAGCCTTTAGCCAGGCAATAAGCAGCAACGGCAGCCCTGAACACCTGATAGAATACCGTTACCGCCATAAAGACGGTAGCTGGCGCGTCCTGGAAGCCTCAACCGTCAATTTGATCGGCCATACCAGTATCAACGGCGTGGTTGTACACGCCCGCGACATCACCGAGCGCAAAAAAGCAGCGGCCTTGCAAAAAGCTAAAGAAGCCGCCGAAGAAGCCAACCTGGCCAAAAGCCAGTTTCTGGCCAACATGAGCCACGAATTGCGTACCCCGCTTAACGCAATCATCGGCTACAGCGAAATGCTGCGCGAAGAAGTCGCCGACGAGGGCAATGCCGAATTCGATGCCGACCTGGCGCGCATTCAATCCGCCGGGCGGCACCTGCTCGGCCTGATCAACGATGTGCTCGATCTCTCCAAGATCGAAGCCGGGCGCATGCAACTCACGCTCGACAGCTTTGCTATCAGTGGGCTGGTCGACGATGTGCTGGACAGCGTGCGCCCGCTGATCAACCAGAACCACAACCGGTTTTCACTCGAACTGCCGCCCGAGCCGGGCCTGATGTATGCCGACGAAATCAAGCTACGCCAGGTCTTGTTGAATTTGCTTTCAAACGCCGCCAAATTCACCGAAGCGGGAGAAATCTGCCTGCACATGCGCAACGCCGGCGACGATATGGTCGCTTTTAGTGTGCGCGACAGCGGCATCGGTATGAGCGAAGAGCAGGTAGCACGCGTCTTCGAGCCCTTCACCCAGGCCGACGCCTCAACAACCCGCAAATACGGCGGTACCGGCCTGGGCCTGGCCATCAGCCGCCACTACTGCCGCATGATGGGCGGCGACATTAGCATCGAGAGCGAACCCGGCGCCGGCAGCATCTTCACCGTGCTGCTGCCGCGCAAAGTACGCGACAGCAACACGGCGAAGCTTGCCTGAAAACATTTTTTATGGTTCTATACCTATGGGACTTGATAGAACCATAGAGGAGGATTTCCTGTGCAAAAATTCGGCAAGTTCCTGGCCTGGGGTCTGGGGCTTCTGGGCGGGCTGATTATTCTTGGGGTAGTGACACTGGCAATTGCGGCGCGGGTAGTTGGCAAGCCCGCCGAACTGGGTGTCGTCGCGGGCCGGCTGGCGCCCTGCCCCGACATGCCCAACTGTGTCAGCACGCAGAGCGGCGACCCGGAAAAACGCCTGGATCCACTGGTCTATCGCGGCTCGACGGAAGCGGCGCGCCGGCGTCTGCGCGATATCGTCAGCGACCTGCCGCGCTCGACGCTGATCGAGCAGCGGCCGGATTATCTGCATTTCCTGTTTCGCTCGCCAACCTTTGGCTTTCCGGACGATGTCGAGTTCTACTTCGATGAGCCGGCCGGCCTCATCCATTTTCGCGCCGCCGCCCGCATGGGCCAATCCGATATGGGGGCCAACCGCAGCCGCATGGAGATGATCAGCACTATGTTTGCCAATGCCGGCCCAACCGAAGGCAGCCGATGAGCAATCCGGGTCGCGAACTGCTGCTGCTGCCGGGGCGTTACAGTATTTGCCGGCTGCCGCCCGACGCAGCTTTGCCGGCGGCGGCGCTGACCGGCGCATTCTGGGCGTTGCTGCGCTCGAACGACGAAATCTCGCTGGTTTGTGCCGAGGAACTGGCGCCGCCCATGGCGACCGGTAGCGCCGGCTGGCACTGTCTGCGCGTCGCCGGTACGCTCGATTTCGCCCTGACCGGCGTGCTGGCCGGTTTGAGCGCACCACTTGCTGCCGCCGGCATTAGCATTTTTGCCGTTTCCAGCTACGATACCGATTATTTGCTGCTGGCCGAAGCGCAATTGCCGGCGGCGCTCGCGGCGCTGCGCGCTGCCGGATTCAATGTCAACCCAGCAGATGCTTGATGGCCGCTGCCAGGTCGCGAAACAGAGTCACGTTCAGGCCGCTGTTTCGGGCAACGACTTCGACAAAATCATGCGAATGATCGTCCGGACTGACCAGCACTGCAACGTGGGCATATTTATCGATACCCGGTGTTTCCTGCATCGTGCGGGATTCGCCGGTTGGCAAAAATGTCTACGCCTGAAAGGGCGCCGGTTCGGGCAGCGCTGCCTGCGCCGACTGAGGCAACCAGATGGCAAAGGTGCTCCCACGACCGACCTCGCTGGCAACAGTGACGTGGCCGGCGTGGGCAGCGATGATGCGCTTGACGATGGAAAGACCCAGGCCGGCGCCGCCGTTGTGCCGCGATCGTGAGCGGTCGGCGCGGTAGAAGCGATCGAAGATATGCGGCAGATCCTCGGCGGCAATGCCGACACCGGTATCGGCGACCGAGAGGCAAATGAAGTGCTCGTGTTGATCCAGGCTGAGCGTGACCCTGCCGCCCGCCGGGGTATGCTGGATGGCATTGACCCCCAGGTTCAACAAGGCCTGCTTGAGCCGGTCGCGGTCGCCTGTAACATTCAACTGGTCGAGATGGCCAATCCGCAACTGCACGGTGCCACTCAGTGGGCGCAACTCGCGATGCACTTCGAGCAGCAGGGTATCGAGTTCAACCGGTTCGCGGCGGATCTGCACACCGGCTTCGCTCTGGGCCAGCAACAGCAAATCGTTGACCATGCGGGTCAGGCGGGCGGTTTCGCGGCGCATATCGGCCAGCGATTCGTGGAGCACCTCGGGGCTCTGACATGCCGCGCCGCGACTGAGCACCTCGAGATTGCCCTGCATCGCGGCCAGCGGCGTACGCAGTTCATGCGACACATCGGTCACGAAGCGGCGCTGGGCCGTGAACAGCCCTTCCATACGGCCCAGCATATCATTGATAGTAATCGTCAGGCGCTGCAACTCGTCCTGCGAATCGGGCACCGGCACACGCTGCTGCAAATCTTCGGCATGCACAATGCTCTGAGCCGTGCGAGTGACCTGGTCGATCGGGGCAAGCGCGGCGCGCGAGAGCCAGGCCACGCCGCCGGCGGTGATCAGCAGCGCCACGGCGCCGCCGCCCAGCAGCAGCGAGAGCAGCACCCCGAGAGTCGTCTCGACATCGCTGGTCGGGCGGGAAACCTGAAGAAAGCCGACCAGTTGCGCATCGACGAAGCGCCCGCCTTCGAGCCGGCCGGCCACCAGCGGCGTGATCATCGAGCGCAACCTGGTCTGCCCGACCTGTTGTGACACAATCCACTCTTCGGCCAGTTTGCCTTGCAGCACGTCCTCGGGCAGGGGCAAAATCTGCGCATTCATATTCGGCGAACGCCCGAGCAACTGGCCATCGCTCGACCAGACCTGGGCAATCAGGTTGCGATTCATAAAAATTTCGGCGATTTCGCCGCGCGGTTGCATGCGCAGTTCGCCGTCGACGATCATGGTTTGCAGGCCGAGCGAGAGGCTGACGCGGTAGAACGCCTGCATCTGATCGGTGCCCACCCGCAAATCATTGATGACGCCGTTTTCCAGTACTCGCTTGACGGTGACAAAAATCCCGACGCCGAGCAGCAGAAGCGCGGCGATAAAGAAGGCCGTATAGGATAATGTCAGGCGCGTTCGCAACGACATAAGATACTGCTTACCAACCAGAGATTAAAGGATTATGAGAACATATTTTCCTCACTATCATTGACAGTGTAGCGTAACCGGCACGTTGGTGCAAGGGGAATTTGTGGGCGATGGGGTGGTAGCCATGGCTACTGGCCCATCACATCCTCGATCAACGCAATCGCCGCACGATACGGATCGATCTGCCGTTCCGCAATGCGGCTGACATGCTGATCCCAGGCCGGGCCGCGCAATCGTTCGAGGACGAGTTCTTCGACGGCGGCACACAGCTCGCGGGCGGCGGCCTGCTGCAGGCGCTGCCGCCCGCCGTCGCTCTCACGCAGGTGCGCACCGTGCTGCTCGATAGCATCGATGATGTCGGCGCTGCCGCGGTCTTGCATCGCGACGGCAGGAATCACCGGCGGGCTCCAGGCACTGCGCGTATCGCCGAGCTTGAGCATGGCCTTGAGCAGCGCCATCGTGCGATCGGCGCCCTCGCGATCGGCCTTGTTCACGACAAAAACATCGGCAATTTCGAGCATACCGGCCTTGATACTCTGCACATCGTCGCCCATACCGGGCACCTCGACGACGATGGTCGTCTGAGCGGCGGCGGCAATATCGACTTCGCTCTGACCGGCACCGACCGTTTCGATCAAGACGATGTCGAAGCCGGCGGCATCGAGGAGCAGGGCCGCGTCGGCAGTGGCGCGGGCGAGGCCACCGAGTCGCCCGCGGCTGGCCATGCTGCGAATAAACACGCCCGCGTCGCCGCCGAGCGGCTGCATGCGAATGCGGTCGCCCAGAATGGCACCACCACTGAAGGGCGAACTGGGATCGACGGCAATAATGCCGACACTGCGGTCACGGCGGCGCAATTCAGCCGCCAGGCTATTGACCAGCGTCGATTTGCCGGTGCCGGGTGATCCGGTAATGCCGACGATCCGGGCGCGCCCGGTATGTGGATAGATGCCGGCGAGAACCGCACGGGCAGGCGCGCCACCGCTTTCGACGCGGGTGATGGCGCGGGCGAGGGCGCGACGGTTGCCATTCAGCAACAGATGGACGAGTTCGTGGTTCTGCATGAGCGCGTCAGGCCTCGTCGCTGGCAAAACTGACGTTTTCAGTGATGAAGCGAACGATGTCGTGGGTCGCGGCACCGGGCGTGAACACTGCGGCGATACCGTGATCGCGCTGGAGGATTTCGGCATCGGCATCGGAAATAATGCCGCCGGCAATCACCAGCACATCGTCCATACCTTCTTCGTGCAACAACCGGCTGATGCGCGGCAGCAGCGTCATATGGGCGCCGGAGAGGATCGACAGACCGATCACATCGACATCTTCTTGCATTGCGGCTTCAACCACCATTTTGGGCGTCTGCTGCAAGCCGGTATAGATCACTTCCATGCCTGCATCGCGCAGGGCTCGAGCAATCACTTTCGCGCCGCGGTCGTGACCATCCAGGCCGGGTTTGGCGACCAGTACCCTGATTTTGCGCTCCATAAGTTCTGCTCCAATGCATAATGATGCATGATTTGGTTGAATATTGAAGTTGCAAATGTGATGCTGCATTATAACATAGGCGTCCGGCGCCGAAAGCATGGTACAGTACAGGCAGCGGGCACAGCTCAATTCCGGCGCGAAGCGAAAGCTGCCGGCGTAAGTCTCGCAGAAAGAAAGGGCATTGCATGGATCAGGTATTGTTCAACCGGGTAGATCGCTATGTTCAGGAATTGTTTATTGGTGACGATACGCCGATGAAGGAAGCACTGCGCTACGCAGCGGAAGCCGGCTTGCCGAATATCAGTGTGTCGCCGCCGCTGGGCAAGCTGCTGATGCTGATGGCGCGTATGTGCGGGGCGCGCCGCATTCTGGAAATCGGCCTGCTGGCCGGCTACAGTGCGATCTGGCTGGCTCGGGCGCTGCCCGAAGACGGCAAACTGATCTCGCTGGAATATAGCCCGGCGCACGCCCGCGTTGCACAGACCAACCTGGAGCGCGCCGGGGTTGAGGGCCGGGTCGAAACCCGCATTGGCGCCGCCCTGGATCTGTTGCCGGCCCTGGCCGACGAGGGTGGCGCGCCCTTCGATATGATCTTTATCGACGCCGACAAGGGCAATTACAGCGCCTATTTCGACTGGGCCGTGAAACTGAGCCGACCCGGCAGCGTGATTGTGGCCGATAATGTTATTCGCGAGGGCCGGGTACTCGAAGAAAACAGCAGCGAAGCCGACACCCAGGCCATTGCCGCCTTCAATGCCGCACTCGCCGCCGACCAGCGCGTCGACGCGGTAATCACTCCGCTGATCGGCATCAAGGGCTTCGACGGAATTGCGACTGCGGTCGTGCGTGAATGACCCGACGGACGCTGTCGGCGTTGGATACCGGCCGTATCAGGCGCTGCGCTTGCCAACACTTAAGCCGGATTCTCAGCGAACCAGTGGCGCATCTGGGCATACACCTCGGGTCGGTACAGCAGTTCCATATGATTCATTTCACAGCCAATCCACTGCCGGTCGGTGGGGAATTCCAGGGCCAACCGCGGGTTGCTGTGTTGGCCGAGCGCACTGCGTAGCGGCACCAGCCCATCGCCCAGCAGCCGATCCGACAGATCGCCGATGCTTGTGCCGGTAGTTGCGGCGATTGCATAACACTGAACAGCGGCCGGCAGCGGTAGTGCCTGCCGCTGATCGACCGTGTGAGCAAAGCGATCCCGCCCGTGCCAGTCTTCGTGGCACATATTGCCATAGCGCAGATCCGTGACTCCGGCACTGCGAATACCGGCCAGGCGGGTAAAGGCGGCACTGTAGGGGCTGATGTTCAACAGGCCGTGCAGTCCGTTGCCATAACGTTCCAGCGGCGCGCCATGGTGCGGCGTGCCGAGAAACAGCATTCTGCGCAGAGGCCGCAGCCAGCGATGATCGGCCAGGGCAGCGTAGTGGCAGGCGCTGCGCGCAATCAGGCCGCCCATGCTATGGGCCACAATCGCCAGTTCATCGACCGGTACCGGCCAGTGCTTGAGCAATTCCTCAATGTGCGCAGCCAGTTCCTCACCATTCAGCGAGATATGCCGCCCGCTGTTGTAGCGCAGATAAACCGGGGTATAGCCGAATTCAGCGGCCAGCAAGCTGCCATGGTTATGTTCGGCTACCTGCCAGTGGCAATCGTTGAGGCAGAGACCATGCACCATCAGCAGGACTCTGGATCCGGCCTGGGGCAAGGCTGCCGTCAGGGCCGCCGGATCGAGCACCAGAGCCTGGCCGGCATGGCGGAATTGCAGCGGGATGGCCAGGGAATTGCCGGTGTCGGCAAGATAATCGCCCACTACGCCATTCATGGCCGCCAGAACGACTTCACGTTCCTCTGAATACCCTGCGGCATGATCTTCCGGCGAGATGAATGCGCCGGCCAACTCGACTCCGTTGCCTAGCACCCCGGCGATGCCGCGAATACTGCGGTAGACCAGGCCACTGATCCCGCGAACCGGCATCGGCGGTATCGGCCCGAAAATCCCCGGCACCCGGTAAATCGTCGAATGCGTCCGCTCCACCAGATCGGTTACGCCAATCGTTGCATCAACGAGCAGGCGTGCGGCGCCGGGAATATCGGCGGGCCGCAGATGAGGATTTTCAGACATGCACACCTCTGTTCCGGAATATGCTGCACCCGGTAATCGTGGGGAATACCGCAGGTAGTATAGCATACGCCGGCAGGTCTCCCGCGCTTCCGGCGTGCCGACTGCCGGGAAGCGCCAGGGTCGGGGAGCTTTCACCTATAGCGTTTTTGCCAATCGGGTGCCACCGCGCTCCGGCCGGGTGAACATTGTCTACACTTGATAAGGAACCGGCGCCCCCCGGTCTCTGCCGGATTTTAATGCTTAACACTATACCCTGTTGCCGGTCTGCTGCGACGAAACCGCAGTAAACCGGCAACAAAGCATGGTTTCTGGATGCGTATGTTCTCCGTCAGTCACCTGGCCGATGCCGGATCCTGCAACCGCCCGATGCCGGGTGACGTCATATCTGCGATACTCACAACAGGAGTGTTTTGTTTTAATGGGTTGCCCGCAAAATATGGAGCAATGTTCAAGGAGAATGTGATCAATGGCTGCTGCAACCACATCGCGCCGCCGTTCACGGAGAAAGCGTCTTCCCATGCTAATCGGCATTGCCGTTCTGGTACTTGCGATCCTCGGTGTCGTGTTCTGGCAATTCCAGCAGAATGATGCACAGACGCCCGCCGGCCTGCCGCCCGGCTGGCAAGAAGTCGCCGCCGAACGTGGCACGATCGACTCGACGGTCAGCGCGACCGGCAATGTCGAGCCGCTTGCCGAAGCGCAACTGTCCTTCGAACAGAACGGCACGGTCACTGCCATCCTGGTCAAGCCCGGCGACAGCGTCGCTGCCGGCCAGTCCCTCGCTCGCATCGATACCGCCGACCTCGAACTGCAACTCGAGCAGCGCCGCGCCGAGCTCGCCGAGGCCGAAGCGAATCTGGCCGATTTGCTCGACGGTGCCGGCCCCGAGGAGATCGCCGAGGCCGAAGCGCGGGTAGCCCAGGCCCGCAGCCAGCTTAATGCCGAGGCCAGCCGCATTACGGCTGCCGACATCGCCGCCGCCCGCGCCGAGCTCGAAAGCACGCAGGCGCGCCTGGCTCGCCTCGAAAGCGGACCGGCCGGCAACGATGTCGCCACCGCCCAGGAGCGCCTCCAGCGCGCCCAGTCCAGCCTGGAACAGTCTCGCACCGACCTGGCCGCCGCCAAGGAACGCGCCCGCAAGGACATCGAGACGCGGGCCAATGCTGTGCGCAATGCTCAGGATGAGTACAGCCGAATCTACTGGGAAAATCGCGAGCAGGAAGAAGCCCTGCGCCGCTTTGGCCGCGAATTGCCGCAGGACGCCAAAAACCGTGAGGAGCAGGCGCTGCGCGCCGTGCAGGACGCTGAAGCCGCCCTCGACCAGGCGCGCGTCGAATATGAGCAGGCCAGAGAAAATGAGATTACGACGCTGCGCACCCGCGAGGCCGAACTGGCCAGCGCCCGCGCCGAATACGACGACGTCCTGGCCGGTGCCGAGCCCGACGCGATTGCCGATGCGCGCGCCGCTGTCGAGCGCGCCCGTGCCAACCTGGCCGAACTGACCGGCGCCAACCGCGCCAGCACCATCGAGAACCAGCGTCAGAGTGTCGCGATTGCCGAGAGTGCGCTGCAACAACTGCTGGCCGATCCGAGCAGCAGTGCGCTGGCTCAGGCCGAAGCGGCCATCGTGCGCGCCGAAGTCGCCTTGCAACAGGCTGAGAACAATTTGCAAAAAGCCGTGCTGGCTGCGCCCTTCCCGGCAACGATCGCCCGCGTCGATATGCAGGTCGGCGAACAGGCCGGCGGCAACGCCATCATCGCGATTGCCGACCTGAGTGAATTCCATGTCGATGTGCCGGTCGATGAACTGGATGTGGCCCAGGTTGCGACCGGGCAGCCGGTGCGGATCACGCTCGATGCGCTGCCGGATCGTGATCTGCACGGCACGGTGACGAATATCGAGCCGCTGGCGACCCGCAACGAGCAGGGTACCACCAGCTACGACGTGACGGTGACGTTGGATGAGACTGATGCCGCCGTACGGCCGGGTATGACGGCCGTGGTACAGATCGTGACCGCCGAGAAGACCGATGCGCTGCTGCTGCTACGCCGGGCAGTGCAACTGGAGGGCGGCCGGAGCTACGTGCTGATCCATCGCCCCGACCAACCGATGCAGCCGGGCAGCAACGAGCCGCCGAGCGAGCGCCGCGAAGTAGTGCTGGGCCTGGCCAACAGCGAATTCATCGAAATCGTCGAAGGCCTCGCAGAAGGCGAAGCAGTCCTCATCCGCGACGTCGTCAACACTTTCAACCCGGCCGGCAACTAACAACATGCTGGATGATGATTCTACGCATCGGGCGGCTGCGCCGCCCGATGCGTAGAATCATCATCCAATTTCGTAGTATCCAATGCCGACGGTGCAAGTCATACAGAGGGAGCTTTATGGCACCGCTGATTGAAGTCAAAGATCTTACAAAAGTCTACGTAATGGGCGATGTGGAAGTTCACGCCCTGCGCGGCATTACCTTGAGCATCGCCGAGGGCGAGATGGTCGCGATTATGGGGCCGTCGGGCAGCGGCAAAAGTACCCTGATGAATATTATCGGCTGCCTCGACCAGCCCAGCGATGGGACATATATGCTCGACGGCGTCGATGTGGGCGAGCTTTCCGACGATGAACTCGCGATGATTCGCAACCAGAAGATAGGCTTTGTGTTCCAGCAGTATATGCTCTTGCCGCGTACCTCGGCGCTGCGCAACGTCGAGTTGCCCATGCTCTACGGCAAACGCCACAACCGACAGCAGCGCGCAAAAGCCGCGCTCGAAGCCGTCGGCATGGGTGAACGTGTGCATCACCTGCCGAACGAGCTCTCCGGCGGCCAGCAGCAGCGCGTCGCCATCGCCCGCGCCCTCGTCAACGACCCACGGATTATTATGGCCGACGAGCCGACCGGCGCGCTCGATAGCAAAACCGGCGCGGAGATTATGGCTATCTTCCAGCGGCTCAACCGCGAACAGGGCATTACGGTGATCCTGGTGACCCACGAGGCCGACATCGCACAACACGCTCAGCGCGTCATTCATGTGCGCGACGGCACTCTCGATCACGACGAAATCGTCGCGCATCGCACCATCGCCGCTGCCCCCATCCCCGACAACGGGCAACCGGCGGCCGCTCTGCACGAAGTCCCCACCTCGTAGCTATTTTTGTTTCATCATTGGTGCCGACAGTGCCGGCACCAGTGATGAAACAAAAGGAATCTGTTATGCAAGTAATCGAAGCGTTACGTACCGCGTTCTCGGCACTGAACGCGCATAAAATGCGTTCGCTGCTAACCATGCTCGGCATCATCATCGGTGTCGGCGCCGTGGTCGGCATGCTGGCGATGGGCAATGGCTTCCAGCAGTATCTCGATGACCAGTTCGCCCAGCTGGGTGTCGGTACGTTCTATATTGCGCCTTTCGTCGACAGCAACGCCATCGATGCCATCTCTTCGGTGCAACTGACGGCGGCTGATGCCCGTGCGATTGCCGAACCTGGCCAGGTGCCGCTGGTCGAGGTGGTCACGGTTGAACTCGGCGGCAATGCGACCGTGCTGGCCCAGCAGCGCCGCTTTAACTATAGTGTACGTGCGGTTAGCCCGAATTTCTTTGCCGTCAACAGCTACGCGCTGGCGACCGGCCGCTTTTTCACCGCCGATGAAAATGAGCAGCGGCTGCGGGTGGCGATACTGGGCAAAAATGTCGCCGAGACCATCTTCGGCAGTCGCTCGGCTGCAGTCGGCCAGCGCATTCTGCTCAACGGCGTCGGCTTCGAGGTCGTCGGCGTACTCGATGTCGAAGCCGGCCAGATCAGCGTTGGCGCCGACCCGGCTGAAGCGATCTTCCTGCCCTATCAAACTGCCGCGGCGCGCCTCTATCGCAATCGGATCAACGCACAGCGTGATGTCGACATTATCGCGGTAAAAGTCCGCGAGCCCGAGCGCATCGATGACGCGATTGCCGATGTGACGCGCCTGCTGCGCGAACGCCACCGGCTGACCTACCAGGACAACGATTTCACCATCATCAATCCGGATCAGTTCGCCCAGCAGGCCGGCGCGATCATTGGTGGCTTCAATGCCTTTCTCGGCACGGTGGCCGGCATCTCGCTGCTGGTCGGCGGCATCGGCATCATGAACATTATGCTGGTCAGCGTCACCGAGCGCACCCGCGAGATCGGCCTGCGCAAAGCCGTCGGCGCTCGGCGCTGGGACATTCTGCTCCAGTTCTTGATCGAGGCACTGATGCTCTGTCTGCTCGGCAGCGCAATCGGCGTGGGCCTGGGCTACCTGCTGTCCTTCGCCGGCACCTTCGTGCTGGTCAGCCTGTTCCAGGCCGAAGGCGCAACGGCTTTTGTAACCCTCGGCGCAATTCTGCTGGCCAGTGGCATTGCCGGCGCCATCGGCGTCGTGTTCGGCTTCTTTCCAGCCTTGCGAGCGGCCAATCTTCATCCGATTGAGGCGCTACGCAGCGAATAGGCAGACCTGCGCGGTCGACGCTGCTGCCGGCCGCAGCGGGCTTTTTTCGCCGGCGGCAGCATGGAAAAACCTCACCTTTTCGTGTGATGTTGCAGCGACGCTGCAACATCACACGAAATAAGACGGAAAGTACCACTCTGCCGGGAAGTGAAACAGGGGTTTGCAGTCGCCGCCGTGCAATTTTGGTGAGCAGGGGTTAGCAATGAATGTCATTGAATCTTTTCGGATCGCGATTACCGCGCTGCGCGCAAATAAGTTGCGGGCCTTTCTGACGATGCTCGGCATTATTATTGGTGTTGGCGCGGTTGTCGGCATGCTGGCGATCGGCAATGGCTACTCGCAGTTCATTCAGCGCGAGTTCGACCGGCTGGGCGTCGGGGTTTTCTATATCAATCCCAGCGTCGACAGTACCGAGGCCGATGAGAATACCCGCCCGCGCCTGACGGCTTCCGATGCCGAGGCGATTATGCGGCCCGGTGCGGCACCGGCCGTCGAGACGGTGGTGCTGGAACTTAATCGCAGCGGGGTGGTTCACTCAGGCGGCGAACGCTTTCGCTTTGGTGTCAAAGGCGTCAGTCCAAGTTTCTTCTTTGTCGGCGACAATCCGCTGGGCGCCGGGCGCTATTTCACCGCCGAAGAAGAAGAAAACCGCAGCCGGGCCGCAGTGATCGGCGATACGGTTGCGACGACGCTCTTTGGCGATCTTGAAAGCGCCATCGGCCGGCGCATCTTCATCAATGGCACCGGCTTCAATGTCGTCGGCGTGACGACGACGCCGCAGAGCCAGGCCGCCGGCGCCATCGGTCAGTTCGGCGATCCCGGCGAGCAAGTCTATGTGCCCTATGCCACCGCAGTCAGCCGGCTGTTTCGCAACGAAGTCAATGCGCGGGTTGATGTTTCCAGCATCACGGTAAAAGTGCGCGACGTCGATGAACTCAACGCCGCGATCCGCCAGGTCACCGAGATTTTGCGCCGGGAGCATCGCCTGACATATCAGCCGAATGATTTTCGGATCACCAATCCGCAGCAGGCGGTGCAGCAGTTTCAAGCTATCTCAGTCGGCTTCAGCGCCTTCCTTGGAACCATCGGCGGGATCTCGCTGCTGGTCGGCGGCATCGGCATTATGAATATTATGCTGGTGAGTGTTACCCAGCGCACCCGTGAGATCGGTCTACGTAAGGCGGTAGGTGCCAGACGGCGCGATATTCTGATGCAGTTCCTGATCGAAGCTGTGGTGCTCTGCCTGCTCGGCGGGGCGCTGGGCGTCGGTCTGGGCTACCTGCTCTCCTTTGCCGGTAGCTTCCTGCTGGCCTTGCTTACCCAGGACGAAGCCAGCCGGGCGACGGTCTCGCTTTTCTCGATCGTGCTGGCCACCGGCGTCTCGATCGGCATCGGGGTTTTCTTTGGCCTGTTTCCGGCACTGCGGGCGGCCAATCTGAACCCGATCCGGGCGCTGCGTAACGAATGAAACCGGGCGGCACTTGATTGATGGCAAATCCACCATAAGGGCGCGCACCGGCGCCGCTCCGCAGACGGCGACTATGCCGACGTTGAATTGCGGCTGGCACTGGCCGGTACGGTGGCTTCAACAAATGTTTGATTTCTCTTAATATGCATTTAACTTCACAATGTTAGAAGATAAGAGAAGAAAATCGCCCGAATACTACGACGGTTCACCGCGTCTGGTTTCTGCCCCGATGCAGAAAATTTGATCAAGCATGATGTTCGGCTTGTAGACTGTCCGGCATGCGGGCAGAATGAGAAGAATGAGGAGAATCGGACTATGTTTGCTGTGCGCAGAATTGCCCTGCTGTTGCTGCCGGCCTTGCTTGCCGGCAGTCTGGCCTACGCTTCCATGGGAAGTACCGCCATCACGCCTGTTCAGGCCGCGATGACACAGCAGGAGCCGGCAGTGACGCTGACGCTGCTTCATAACAATGATGGCGAGAGTGGGCTGCTGCCGACGACCAGCACTGTCGGCGAGCAAGAGGTACCGGTCGGTGGTATTGCCGCCTTCAATACTGTTGCCAAACGTGAGATTGAGCAGGCGACCCAGGCCGGCAACGCTGCGCTGATGGTCTATGCCGGTGATGCCTTCCTGGCCAGTGCCACCATCCAGTGCAGCTTCCCGATTGATTCGGATCAGCCGCTGTACGATGCTCTCGCTCAGAGCCAGGTGCCCTACGATGCCCATATCCTCGGCAACCACGAGTTCGATTATACGCCGACTTTCTTGAAGCGCTTTATCGATGGTTTCAATGATCAGCAGCCCTTCCTCAGCGCCAACCTCGACTTCAGCGGCGAACCCGATTTTGCCGGCATCGTCGATGCCGATGGCCTCATCGAAGGTGCTCCGCAGGCCGGCCGGGTCATCGGACGATCACTCATTATCACCGACAGCACGACGAACGAACCCTTCGGCATCATCGGCGCAACCACCACTGCGCTGGCCAGCGTCTCTTCGCCGCGCAATGTTACGGTTCTCGACCTGGAGGCAACCGTGACGGCGGTACAAAATGAGATCGACCGGCTCCAGAATGATCAGGGCGTCAACAAGATTATTCTGGTCAGCCATCTCCAAGATGTAGATAATGATCGCCAGCTGATTGAGCAGTTGAGCGGCGTGGACGTGGCCGTGGCCGGCGGCGGCGACGACTTTCTGGTCAACTCGAGTGTGAACCAGAACCTGCAACTGCTGCCCGGCCAGGCGGCCGATGAGATTGAAGGCGAGTATCCGCTCACCGTTACCGATGCGATGAGCCGCACGGTCTACCTGGTTACCTCGGTCGACAAATATCGCTTCCTGGGTCGCCTCGATGTAACCTTCGATGATCAGGGCGAAGTGATCGATTTTGTTAGCGAAAGCAGCTACCCACGCCGCGTCGTTGAAGCCGGCGCTGCTGCGACGGCCCTGGGCATCAATGATGCGGTAACTCCGGACGCGGATATCATTTCCACGGTCAATACACCGGTGCAAGCATGTCTGGATGAGCTAGCCTCGCCAATTGCGAGTACCGAAATTCTCTTCAATGTATCGCGCGACGGGGTGCGCGGCGGCGAGAACAACACGGGCAACCTGGTAGCCGATTCCTTCATCGATAGCTACAAACGCTATGCTGCGGCCAGTAACCTGCCCGCCTACAGCCAGGAGAACCCGGTTGTTGCGATCCAGAACGGCGGCGGTATCCGCCAGAATGCCGGCGATGTGCTGCCGCGCTCCGGGACGGTGCCCGGCGAGCTCACCGCCCTGGATACAATTGATGTGCTGCCCTTCAACAATTTCATCACCGTCGTCGAAGAGGTCTCGCCAACCTTGCTGCTGGAGGTACTCAGCGGCATCGGCACCTCGGGCATCTATCACGTGAGCAACCTGCGGCTCGACTATAGCAGCGCCACCGAAGGCGAAAACACCGTCTACAATATCAACCGCATCACGCTCGTCAACTTCGATGGCTCGACCGAGCTGCTGGTCGAAAACGGCCAACCCGTCCCCGGCGCACCCAATGTCACTGTGGTAACCAACAGCTTCGTGGGCGACCGCGAATTTGCCGCAACCGAGCCGAACCAGACCAACCTGGTCAACACGAACGGCTCGGAGATCCTCTACGAGCAACCGCTGCGCGAATACCTGCAAAATACTGCTGAGTTCCCGCTGGAAAATGGCCGCCCGACGGTTCAGGCGGACGACCCGCGCTACCAGCCCGAGGGCGAAGGACGCATCTTAATCGACGGCGGCGGCAACAACCGGGCCTTCTTGCCCCTGGTTTCACTTTCCGAGTAAATCATCACCGCGTCACGTACCGCCACAGCGGGGGCATGCTTGCGACTGCGACACAGCCGCAAGCATGCCCCCGCTGTGGTTTGTCGTCATAATTTGCATCTTCGCCCAATCCGGTTTATACTGCCCTCGCCATTCCTCGGGGAGGTGACGGAGCGGTTGAACGTGCTCGTCTCGAAAACGAGTAGGGTGTGAAAGCCCTCGAGGGTTCGAATCCCTCCCTCCCCGCCAGATCCCATGCTGGATGATAACAAAAAAGGATGGTCATGTCCGCCGGACATGACCATCCTTTTTCGTTCGCGGTTGAATTTGCCGACAGCCGGGCTGCCGGGTTCCTCAGGCTTTTAGCACCACCGCCGGGAACGAGGCTTCCGCGATCATCTGGTTCAGCGCGCCCAGCTCGGTTTCGACCAACTCCTGGAAGCGGGCGATCTGCTGGTCGATCTGCGGCACCAGTTCTGCGTAGACGGCGTAGCTCTGGTCAGTCGGGCGGTAATCGCCCAGGCCTACCACGCTGGTCAGGGTCGTCAGCTTTTCGAGTAGCCGCACACCTTTGTTCATACTGTCCGGCCAGCCCGGTCGCAGATCCGGTACCAGCAATTCTTCTTCGACGGCCAGCACTCTGGCGCGGAAGTTGCGCACCGCCTCGGCCAGCGATGCGCCGTTCGGCTGCGCTTCCAGCCGCTTGCTCCAGCCATCAAGTTGCTGGCGCAGGTCGCGCATCTGGTTAATGGCAACCACCGTCTCGCCGGCTTTGCTGTGAATCTGCTGCCAGAAATCGAACTGAGCCTGAAGATCTGCCTGGGTCGCAGTGGCGCCCGGCTCCACAATCACCTCGAAGTTCTGGCTGAGTTTATGCCCACCGGCTTCCAGCGTCAGGGTGTAACTGCCCGGCACCGCCATCGGCCCGCCGATGATCATTTCGCTCGCCGGGTCGCTGCCCTCGATCTGCGGCGCACTCTCGTAGCGCATATCCCAGACGAAACGGTTCCAGCCGGCATTCGCCGGCACAAACGGCCCTTTCTTCGCCTGCGGCTTCTTCACGCCGTTCTGCGCCACACTCGGGTCGTCTGCGAGCGGTTTGCTCTGGAAGCTGCGCACCGGATTGCCCGCCGCATCGCTGATGCTCAGCGTGATGGGCTCGGACGGCTGGTCTTGCAGGTAGTAAGTGATGATCGCGCCGCGCGGCGGGTTGGTTCCCGAGTCGAGGAATTTGCGGAACTTCCCGCCCTCGATGGTCGGCTGCTCGATGTAGGCCGCTACCACGCCCAGCGAGGTCATGTAGTTCTTGCCCGGCACTGCGATCCGCATGCCTTCAAAGATCTTCGGCATCACTCGCACCGAGGGCCGCGGCTTGAACAACTGCACCGGTGTTTTCACCGCTTCGGCATGCTGATGCAGCGGCGTCAGGTCGTCCAGGATCCAGAACGAACGCCCGTGGGTCGCAACGACCAGGTCGTTGTGCTTGATCTTCATGTCGTAGATCGGTGCCACCGGCAGGTTCAACTGGAAGCGCTGCCAGTTCGCCCCGCCATCGAACGAAACATACAGCCCGGTTTCCGTACCGACGTAGAGCAGCCCCGGCCGGCCCGGATCTTCGCGGATCACGCGGGTGAAATCGTCCTCGGCAATGCCCTGCGTGATCAGCTGCCAGCTCTGGCCGTAGTCGCTGCTCTTGAACAGGTAGGGCTTGAAATCGTCGAGTTTGTACTTCGTCGCCGCTACGTAGACCGTCGCCTTGTCGTGCGGCGAAACCTCGATGCCGCTGACCAGGCAGCGCTCGGGCATGTCCGGCGGGTTGATCTTGCTCCAGTTCTTGCCGCCGTCCTTTGAAATATGCAGCAGGCCATCATCACTGCCGGCGTAGAACACACCTGCCTCGTGCGGCGACTCGACGAAAGCAAACACAGTGGCATAGACCTCGGCACCCACCGAGTCACGGTTGATCGGCCCACCACTCGGTTGCAGCGTCTCGGGATCGGCGTGCGTCAGATCCGGACTGATCGGCTCCCAGCTCTGGCCCTCGTTGGTACTCTTGAACACAATGTTGCCGGCCGCGTAGATGGTACTCGTATCGTGTGGCGAAAACAGCAGCGGGTAAGTCCAGGCGAAACGATACTTGTGCTCACCGGCGCCGCGCCCGCGCATCGCCTCCGGCCAGGTCGTCACCAGCCGGATCTGCTTATTGCGGTGATCGTAGCGCTGCAGCGCATTGCCGCCGCCCGGCGAAGAACCAATCGCCCCGACATAAACAATATCCGGGTCGTCCGGCTTGACGGCGATATAGCCGCTCTCGCCGGTACCGGCGACGTAAGAGTCGGCCCAGGAGATCGAAGCCATGTGGCTGCGGCTAGGCACCGCCAGGCTGCTGTTATCTTGCTGGGTGCCGTAGACATAGTAAGGCTCGCGGGTATCGACATCAAGGTGGTAGAACTGCGAGGTCGGCTGATTGTACACGGTCGACCATGTCAGGCCGCCGTTGAGCGAGACACAGGCGCCACCGTCGTTGCCCTGCACCATGCGCTGCGGATTCTGCGGATCAATCCAGAGATCGTGATTATCGCCGTGAGGCGTGGCAATCTCGAAGAAGGTGCGCCCGCCGTCGGTGGATTTATGGAAGCGCAAATTGTTGATGTAGACCGTCTCGGGATCCTGCGGGTCGGCGGTGAGGTGCATGTAGTACCAGGCCCGCGAGATCAGGTTCTGATTACCGCTAACCTGCTCCCAGGTCTCGCCGTAATCGTCGGAACGATAGAGGCCACCGTCGGGCTGGTGCTCGATCAGCGCCCAGACTCGGCCCGACTGCGCCGGCGAAGCGACTACGCCGATCTTGCCCTTGATGCCCTTCGGCAGGCCCGGCCGGTCGCTGATGTCGGTCCAGCTATCGCCACCGTCGAAGGAAACATGCAAACCGCTCTCAGGGCCACCGCTGGAAATCTGCCAGAAGTTGCGATACGCTTCCCAGACTGCCGCGTAGAGAATGCGCGGATTGGCATCCATCGTCAGATCGATGGCACCGGCTTTTTCGCTCTTGAACAGCACCTGCTCCCAGTTCCGGCCGCCGTCTGTCGAGCGAAATACGCCGCGCTCCTTATTCGGGCCAAAGGCATGACCAAGCGCCGCGACATACACCAGGTCGGGGTTTGCCGGATGCACCCGGATCTTGGCAATAAACCGTGTATCCTTGAGGCCGAGGTGCGTCCAGCTACGCCCGGCATCAGTCGACTTGTAAACGCCGTCACCGTGCGAGACATCGATGCGAATGGCCGTCTCGCCGGTACCGGCATAGATCACATGCGAGTCGGAAGGCGCCACACTGAGCGCGCCGATGGCCGCAGTGTTGAAGAAGCCGTCGGAAACACACTCCCAGTAAGTACCGGCATCGCTGGTCTTCCACACGCCGCCGGCACAGGCCCCGAAATAGAACACATTCGGGTCGTGGTACGAACCGGCGACGGCGACCACCCGGCCACCACGGAAGGGTCCGATACAGCGCCACTCCAACAGGCCGTCGAAGCCATTGCTGTGTGTCACAGATATTCCTTTCTCAGCTGCAAGGTTCCGAATATGTCCATTATACCGCTTTCTGTGATTCTGATGTGCGGATGCGGAAACTTTTTGCGGAAAGAATAATGGACTGTACCACAAACAATTTACATCGACCGCCTGATAGTTTATAATGATTAACTAAGAACGTCCAGACCAGGTTTGTCAGGACTCTGCCTGGCCATATTGCCACAATGCAATCTATCGCTATCCAGTAAGTGCTAATCAACAACTGGTCATGGCTGCTCCAGCCGCTTACAAGTTCCAAATAGGGGAGAGCCATCAATGGCCGATAATGGTCGCGGCGACAGCCTTCAGACAGCAGCGCCGGGGACGCTTGTGCAGCGGGTTACAGAACTCGAGGCCGATTTGCAGGCCTGTCGCCGAGAAATGTCGCAACTACGCAGTGAATACGAACAGTATCGCCGGATCGCCGATTTTGCGCTTGATCTGGAACGCGTTTTTTCAGCGATCCATGTATCGGTAGCCTATCTCGATTGTAGCTTCAACTTCCTGCACGTGAATCAGGCATATGCCGCCGCCGACAATCGCAATCCGGAATTCTTTGTGGGCAAAAACCACTTTGAATTGTATCCGAATCCGGAAAATGAAGCCATTTTTCGGCGCGTCGCCGCTACCGGCAAAGCTTATATCACCCGTGCCCGCCCCTTTGTGTATCCCAATAGCCTCGCACGTGGCGTCACCTACTGGGACTGGACCCTGCAGCCGGTTTTCGATGTCGACGGCAATATCGATGGCCTGGTGCTCTGTATGGTCAATGTCACCGATAATATCATTGTCGAAGAGGCGCTGCGTACCAACCAGCAAATGTTGCAAACCCTGATCGATCATATTCCGGCCTGCATTCTGGTCAAGGATACCGATCAGCGCTATTTGCTGATCAATTCCGAGTATGAACACCTGATGCTGCACCGCAGTCGCGAAAGCGTGATCGGCCTGACCGACGAGGAAATGCTGGCGGATTTGAGTGGGAGTGATCACTTATCGCCCGAAGAAGATCGCTTGATGCGTTCCTTGATCGATCAGTGGAGCCAGGAAAATCCGACCGTGCTCAAGCATGGCAGCAGTTTCAAGCACGAAATTTCGCTGCCGACTCGGGATCGCATCCGAACCTACTTGAGCAGCAAATTCCCGCTCTACGATGCGCAGGGTACCATCATGGGCCTCGGGGTAATTGCGCTCGATATTACGCCGCGCAAAGAGATGGAACAGGTCCTCAAAGAACAGGTTATTCGCGATCCGCTGACCGGGCTCTACAACCGGCGCTACCTCGATGAGACGCTGCCGCGCGAGTTGCAACGCGCCGACCGCCATAACCAGTCCGTCGGGGTGATTATGCTTGACCTCGATCATTTCAAACGTTTCAACGATACCTACGGCCACGATGCCGGCGATAAGCTGCTGCGCATCGTCGGCCAGTTTTTGCAAAAAAATACTCGCGGCGACGATGTTGCCTGCCGCTACGGCGGCGAAGAATTCATCCTGGTGCTGCCCGGCGCATCCCATGAGACAACCTGGCAACGCGCCGAAGAAATTCGCGTCGGCATTCAGCAACTGGTTGTCCGCATCCACGATTGGCCGCTCGAAGCCATCACTGCCTCGCTCGGCGTAGCCATCTTCCCCGACCACCATAATACTGCCGACGGCATCATCAAGGCCGCCGACCAGGCGCTGTACAACGTCAAACGCAACGGACGAAACCGGGTGATCGGTTACAGCTCATGAGCCACGGGTGATCGGTTCGATGAGCCGGCATCCGGGATCTGCTCTTTTACCCATTCCATTCGATGTCATGCGTCGTTGCTTCCGTTATGGTAATTCCCCGGCGCAGGGCCTGTGCCGCAAACATAGCCGTCATCGCGAATTGGGCCAATGCCGGCGCCGGATCGTCGGCGGCGAAGATAACGTCGTGAGCACGTGGCATGTCGCGCAGCAGGGAGCGCCGGTCGGCGCTGCGACGCAAGGCGCCGGCCAGGGTCAGCGGGAACAACTGACGGTTGCGGCCTGCCGGCACCGGCGGCGCCTGGTAATCGGGATCGCACATGGCCGCTGCCAGCGCTGCGCCGTCCATCAGATGCACGGCACTGGTTGTGCGCGGGTTGCACTCGATCAGGTACAGAACATTCTGGCTGCGAATGAAATCGAGCGAGAGCTGGCCGCTGTATGCGAGCGCCCCGGCGATAGCTGCCGCCGCCGCCCGGCTCGCCGGCTCCGCGATTGAGCGGAAATAAATCCCCGAACCATAACCGGCTTTGTAGGGCGCCCGATACGCACAGTGCGCGTTCAGCCGGCCCCGCTGCAGCAAGCTGTAACTACAGATCAGCTCACCATCGATGTATTCCTGCACCAGCCAGGGCTGCTGTGGGCTCGGCCGGCAATCCGCCGGCCGCGATTGGCCGGCCCAGGGGCCGCAGTTGCTGATGATCCGCCCGGCAAAGCGCGAATAGGCCGGTTTCAGCAGGTAGTGCGGAAAATCCGCCAGCGCGGACTGCAACTCGACCTGGCTGCGCACCACCACTGTGCGCGGTGTTCGCAGATCCAGCCCGGCTGCCAGGGCTTGAAAGCGGCCCTTGTGATGCAATCGGTCGAGCAAGCCCAGCGGCACGGTATACACTCGCGTCCACGCTGCCAGATCTGCATACGCAGCCCCGATCGCAAACACTTCCTCGCAGGTCGGCAGCAGCAAGTCAATTTGATATTGTTTTATTATGTCAATCAACACATGCTGAAATGCTGCCGGTTCCTGGCGCGGCGGCGGCGTTCGCATATGCCCGGCCAGGTAGCGTGAAGCGCTGCCCAGTGTCAATGGCAGCGTATCGGTCGCATACACCCGGTGGCCGGCCCGCCCGAAGGCCCGGATCAATTCCAGCGCCACCGGCGCTCTTGAGCTGGTAATCAATACATTCATGAGCAATGGAGCGATGGAGCAATGGAGCGATGGAGCGATCAAACAATCGATCGCTCCATCGCTCCATCGCTCCATCGCTTAAAATGTGAGGGTTATTGCGCCCAGGCTCAGGCCGGCGCCGCTGCCGAGTAGCATTACGCGCTGCCCGCGCCGCAGCCGGCCCTGTTCCAGTGCTTCCGAGAAGGCCAGCGGGATCGAAGCAGCCACACAATTGCCGCGCGTCGGCAAGTTGACAAACATTTGCTCGCTGCGAAAACCTAGCCGTTCGACCAGCAGGCCCAGCGCCGGCTTGCTGGCCTGGTGCGGCACCAGCAGATCAACTTCCTCACGTGACCAGCCGGTCTGCCGCAGCGCCCGCTCGACAAAGGGGCCAATCAGCCGACCGGCCTGCTGGATGACGGCCCGTCCATTCATATCAAACATATTCATTTGCGTGGTAGTGGTTGGATCATTCGGGTGATGCAGCGAACCGCCGCCTAGAACGCGGGTATGATCGGCGCCGCTGCTATGGGTCTCGAACACGGCATGATGCAGAACCGACTGATCGATTTCATCGGCGCGGGTGACAACGGCGGCAGCGGCAGCCTCGCCGAAGAGCACAGCGCTATGTGGCTGGCTGAAATCGAGTGAGTGGCAGATGATCTCACTGCTGAAGATCAGGGCATTGCGATACGTGCCCATAGCCACCAGCGGCGCCACCGTATGCAGTGCAAACAGAAAACTCAAACAGGTGGCATTCACATCAAAGCAGGCACTCCGGCCATCCGGCGCAGCCAGCTCACGCTGCACCAGGGCGGCAGTGCAGGGAATGCTCTGCTGCGGGCTGGTCGACGCGCCGACAATCAGGTCGAGTGCCGCCGCATCGAGGCCGGCGCGCTGCAGCGCCTGCCTCGATGCGGCGGCCGCCATGCCCGCGCTGGTCTCGTGGCTGGCGAAGCGGCGCTCACGAATGCCGGCCGATTGCTCAATGAAACCGTTCGTCAGGTTCAGGCGGGACTCGAGCTCGGCGCTGGAAACCACACATTCCGGCAGGTAATGACCAAGGCCGGCGATTTTCATAGGAAGCATGGCGATACCTTTCTTGCACGTCAGTTCGGCATTTCTGCGCCAAGTGTAGCACTTGCACCCAACCAGCACAGTGGATAAAGGGTGAAAAGGAGGGTGAAAAGAACCAGCATGGGCGTCAAGGCCCATGCTGGTTCATTCCCGAAATATCGATTTGTTATAGTGACGCCAGTGTTAGCAATCAGCAATCAGGAGCGCTGCCATGAGCGTCACGGCCATCGATCTTGCATTTCTCGCTACCGGATGCATCCTGTTTCTTGTTGCTGGAGCCTGTGTGGTTTTCGCGTGGCGGAAGGAAAGTAGCCTGAACGATATTGCCGATACCCGCACTTCGACGGCGGCTGATTTGCAGGCCCGCTTCCAGCGTTCGCAGATGGGCCATACCGGCGACCGGGTCGAACTCAGCGGCATCCTCGAGGTCGAAGGCGATGCACTGATTGCGCCGCGCAGCGAGACTCTCTGCGCCGCCTTCGATTACACCCGCATCCAAGAAGACTGGGAACGCCGCCGCAATACGATGGGCTGGCAGATGAATCAGGTCATTCAAGATAGCCGAACCGAGCGGCTGATTTATCGCAACCAGGATCGCCAGCGCAAACAATTGCCGCGCTTCTATGTGCGCGATAACACCGGGCGCGTGGAAATCGATCCCGAAGGTGCCCGGTTCGATCTAAAAGAGACCGACACCGGTTTTGAATGTTACACCAACGGCACCAGCACCGAGCGCCGCATCCAGCACCTCGAACGCTGCCTGCCGGTCGATCAGCAGGTCTATGTGCTGGGCTTTCTGCGCAATAACAACGGCGCACCGCTGATCGCGCAATACCCGCTGGGCGGCGAACAGCGTTTCCTGATCAGTTACCGCAGCGAAGCGCAATTGACCGGGCGCGCCCGCACCCATGCTTACGGCCTGTACCTGACCGGCGGGCTGAGCGGCGGTGCCGGAATACTGCTCGTGATGGTTGCGCTGCTGTAGGGGCATCGAAACCCGTCGGCAAAACATCATCCGGGGGTGCACAGGAAATTCTCTGTCGCGGCGCGCAACAACACCTGGCGGGTCTCGCGGGCGCAGCGTTCCCAGCTAAAGCGGGCCGCCTGGGCCAGGCCACGTTCACGCAACTCGGCTCGCAGTTCCGGCGCATCCAACAGGCAGCGCAGACCGGCGGCAATCGCGGCGGTATCCAGCGGATCGACCAGCAGCGCAGCCTCGCCGGCCACTTCAGGCAGCGAACTGCACCGGCTGGTCAGCACCGGCGTCCCGCAGGCCATAGCTTCCAGCACCGGCATGCCGAAGCCTTCGTGCAGCGAAGGAAACACAAAGGCCTGCGCGCCGCTCAGCAGCACCGGCAGATCTTCATCGGCCACAAAGCCGGTACAATGCACCTGCCCGGCCAGGGCGGCGGCCCGTTGCGCAATAGGCTCACTCAGCCAGCCGCGCCCGCCGGCCAGCACCAGCAGCACCTCACCGGCAGCAGTCTGCGCAAAGGCATCAATCAGGCGCCGCAAATTTTTGCGCGGCTGCAACGTCCCCACGTAGAGCAAATAGGGTTTCTCCAGCGGCAGGATGCCGTATTTCAGCCGGCAGGCCCGAATCACCGCCGGATCGTGCGATGGTTGAAACTCCTTGCCGCAGGCCAGGTACACCACACTGATCTTGTCGGGATTGATGGCATACTTGCCGGCCAGGTCGTCGCGGGTAGCAGCAGAATCAGCGATCAAGTGACCGGCGGCGCGAGCGCTCCAGAGCGTCGTCAGGTGCAATTCGAGCCGGCGCCGGGCGGTGTACGCCGCCGGAAAACGGAGATAGCCCAGGTCGTGGATCGTCACCACGCTACGCGGCGGATGCAGCAGCGGCAGCACATGGGCCGGGATGAACAACAGATCGAGCCGGTCGCGGCAGCTGGCCGGCCCGAGCCGGGCGTGCGTCCACAGGCGCGGCAGCGGAATATTGCGCAGGCTGAAATTGGTACCCAGCGGCGGCAATTCGGCCGGCAAACCATTGCAGTACAGGGTATACTCGTGGCAGCGATCGCTACGGGCGAGCGCGGCCAGCAGTTCGTAACTATAGCGCTCGGTGCCGGTTCGGCGGGTCGGCGCGGCGCGGCTAATGTCGATTCCTATCCGCATGATGCGGCTCCTGCTCCTGGCGAATGCTGCGCCAGTATACCATGTGCCGGCAGCAGCAACGAAAAGTTCCGCGATCCAGCTTCCGGGAAGCTGCCTATGACGTGCGCATTGCCGTAGATGGGTACCATGCGCATCAGAAACCAGTGGCGTCGTGGTGGCAGCTTCCCGGAAGCTGTTCGCCCTCGGATCTTTTTGCCGGACTTAGCGTCACACCCACGCAATGGTCTTGTCATTTCGGGTATCTTTGCAAATCACCTGATCCGTGGTATCGTTGCAATCGCAGTACAGGTTTTTTTGTTCCGGCTGGGCACAGCTGGAGCCTATGATAGGATAACCGCATGGTATCTCGTATACTTCGCCCACTCTTTTTCTTCCTCTTGATTATCTGCATGGGGAGCAGCGATTTCGGGGTTGCAGCGCCGATCCAGGCTCAGGAACTGCCCCGGCAAAACAAAGGCACGCCCTTCGGCATTGTTGCCACGCTGGGCAACCGGGTGCGCGCCGATGAAATCCCGGCCACAGTACAGCTGATGCGTGAAGCTGGCGTCCAGTGGCAACGCGAAGAAATCTTCTGGGATCGGGTGCAACAGTGGCCCGGCGGCCCCTACGATTGGGACGGCAACGAGCAGGGCCTGTACAATTACGACCTGGCCATCAGCGCGCAGGCTGCCGCCGGGATCAATGTGCTCGGCCTGCTCGATTATAACCCGGCCTGGTTCAAAGGCCAGAACCCGCATCCCGATGCGTGGATCAACGACTGGGGCGATTTCGTTTACAGTGCGGTGGCGCGCTATGGGCGCGAGCGCGGCCAGATCAAATACTGGGAACTGTGGAACGAACCCAATCTGGCTGCCTCCGGCTACGAGAGCGGTCTCTACAGCATCGCCGACTTCGTGCGCATTCTCGAAGTCGGGCGGGCTGCGGCGCTGGCCGCCGACCCGGAGGCCCGCATCGTGCTCGGCGGCGTCTCCAGCATCTGGAGCGAGCCGCCTTCGCCGCACAACTACGACTATTTCGATTACCTGGAGCATGTCGGGCAACTCGGCGGCTGGGATTTTGTCGATGTGATTGCTATTCATCCCTACCGGGTCGAAGCGCCGGAGTACCACACCTGGCGTCGCGATCAGTCGTTTACTTTCAACCAGGAACTCCACCGGCTCGACGGCATTCTGCGGCGCTACGGCACCAAACCCATCTGGATCACCGAGATCGGCTGGCCCAGCAACCAGGGCTGGCCCGGCGTCTCCGAGGATACGCAGGCCTTCTACCTGGTGCGTGCCTACCTGCTGGCCCTCGCCCATCCCAGTGTCGAGAAGGTGTTCTGGTACGATTTCCGTAACGATACCTGGCCGCATGCAGCCTATCACCAGCCCGACACCAACCCTTTTGAACACCAGTTCCACTATGGGCTGCTGCGCCGCACCTATCCACTTGATCCACAGCGGGCCGATCTGCGCAAACCGGCCTTTCTCGCCTTCCGCACTATGACCGAAATGCTGGGTGGCCTGACGCTCAGCGAAGTGGCCCGTGACGGCGCCGACGACATCTACTGGCATCGCTATGCCGGGCCGGGCCGGCGCGTTGATGTGCTGTGGCGCACCGGTTCGGCCACACCGGCCCTTGAAGTCGACTGCGGCTGCCGCGAGGCACTGGTGCGCAACTGGAACGGTGAAGTGCTCTACATTCTGATGAGCGGCGACGGGCGACTCACTCTGCACCCGACCAGTATTGGCGCACCACTCTATATCGAGTACGATCCGCCGGCCCGGCCCGGGCGCTATTTTGAAGCCACCGGGCACAGCCTGAACGGGGTGTTTCGCTCGTTCTGGGAAAGCCGCGGCGGCCTGCCGCGCTTTGGCTACCCGCTCACCGAAGCGCTGGTCGAGCCGGAACCGGGCAGCGGGCGCCCGCGCACCGTGCAGTACTTCGAACGCAGCCGTTTTGAACATTTCCCGGAATTCAGCGGTACTCCCTATGAGGTGCAGCTTACCCGGCTCGGCGATGCCGCTCTGCAACGGCAGGGCATCGACTGGCGGACGCTGCCTACACAGCCCGAAGAAAACCCGGCCTGCCGGCGTTTCGCCGAAACCGGGCACCGGATCTGTCCGCCCTTCCTGGCAGCCTGGGAACAGGCCGGCGGTATCGACCTGGCCGGCCTGCCGCTGACCGAGGCCTTTCCGATCAACGACCCGGCCAGCGACACAAGCATTACGGTTCAGTATTTCGAGCGTGTCCGCCTCGAATACCACCATCAGCATAGCGGGACGCCGGCAGCTCTGCAGATGGGGCTGCTGGTGCACGAGCAACTGCTGCGCTGGGGCGGCATGCCAGAGTAGTAGACAAGATATTTATGTCAACTTACATTTATCCAGGGGCGCTTCACATTCATACCCGGCATTCCGACGGCAGCGGCAGCTTTCCCGAGGTAATTGCCGCAGCCCGCGAGGCCGGCCTGCGCTGGATCATTGTTACCGACCACAACACCCTGGCCGGGCGCGACTATGCCGGCTGGCACGACGGCGTACTGGTGATCGTCGACCACGAGATCACGCCGCCGCGCAATCATTTTCTGGCGCTCAACGTCGATGAGGTGATCGACAACAAACTGCCGCCGCAAGATTTCGTCGACGCAGTGTATGCGCGGGGCGGCTTCGGCATTATTGCGCATCCCGATGAGCGGGTGAAGAATTCCTTCAAAGACATTTATCGCTGGGACGACTGGAGCGTCGACGGTCCGCGCCGGCGCGAGGGCAAAACCGTCGGCATCGAGATCTGGAACTTGATGAGCGACTGGGCCGAACAACTGACCGACCGCAACAAGCAAGTTATCTTTTTCTTGCCCCGGCTGGCGCTGAACGGCCCCAGTCCGGCTACACTGGCCTGGTGGGATCGGCTGAATAGCGAGGGCCGGCGCAGCTTCGCCGTCGGCGGCGTCGACGTGCATGCCTTCAAGCATCGGGCGCCCTGGGGCGAAGTCGAGGTCTTTTCCTACCGCTGGATGTTCGGCACGCTGACCAATTATCTGCTGCTCGACGCACCATTGCACAGCGATCCGCAGCGGGCGACGGCTCAGGTGTACGCAGCCCTGGCAGCGGGCCGCAGCTATTTCGTGAACCGGCTGGACGGCGAAGCGCCAGGGCTGCTGTTCGCTGCCGAGCGTGCGGGCGCGGTGGTCGGCATCGGCGCGGAGGTTTCGCTGGCGGCGGGCCCGCTGACCTTCAAGGCCGACGTGGGGCGCGATGCGCTGCTACGCCTGATTCGCGATGGCCAGATCGTCACAAGTGCCGTGCGCCAATTGCGCCACAGCATCGTAAAGCCGGGCGTCTACCGGCTGGAAGCTTACGTTGGCGGGCGCCCCTGGCTGTACAGCAATCCGATCTATGTGACAGCATAGCCCTATGCTGTCACATAGATCAGAAATAATAAATATATGGTTATGCCGGTTTTCGGCGGCGATACCGCCAGAAAGCAACGAAGAATAAGGATGGCTGCTGCCATCCTTATTCTTCGATCTGCGCGATCGTCTTATCCAGGCGTGCCAGTTCGATGTGCAGGCGATGCAAATCGCGCCTGGAAGCGACGCCGAGTTGTTCGCTGAGCCAGGGGATGTAGCCCCAGAAGGGCTCGTTCGGGTCAGGAGCCTGGCCGGTCAGCCGGAACTGGCGTAGCGTCATCCAGAGCTGGTCTTCCCAGTCGTGGCTGACCTGTTCGCCGTGGCGGGACAATTCGTCGATCAGCTTGTTGAAGCTATCGCCGGCCAGGTGCAAGGCGCCGAGCAGCAGGGTCGGCACCTTATACAAATCCAGTTCAGCCGGCTCGGATGTATGCTGCTTATCAGCCATATGCCACCTCTCTCAATCGGGGAGTTGCAGTTTTGCCGCCTGCGACAGGACTTCGCAGGCGTGTTCGCGGACTAGCACCAGGTCTTCGATCCGCACACCGCCCCAGCCCTCGATGTAAATACCGGGCTCGATGCTGGTGACGGCGCCGGCCGGAAGCAGCGGCGTCTCCTTGCCGGCGACGGCACGGCGGAGCCCGGGCGCCTCGTGAATGTCCAGGCCGACCCCATGGCCGGTGCCATGACCAAACTGATCGCCGTAGGCCATATCGTCGATATAATCACGCGCCAGCGCATCGACGTCGGCGGTCGGCACACCGGCGCGCACCCCGCTGATCGCCCGGCGCTGTGCTTCCAGCACGATATTGTAGATCCGGCGGAACTGCGCATCGGGCGTTCCCAGCAGCACCGTGCGGGTCAGATCGGCATGATAACCATCGAGCAGGGCACCCATATCGATCACAATGGGCCGCCCCTCACCAAGCAGATCATCGCCGGCCCGATGATGGGGCAACGCCGCATTGGGGCCGGCCGCCACGATGATCGGGAAGGAAATACCGTCGGCGCCGGCTTCGCGCATGGTTTTTTCGAGCAGCCAGGCCGCTTCGCGCTCACGCATATCCGGGCGCAACTGCGGCAGCACCGCGCTGATCGCCGCGTCAGTAATAGCAATCGCCCGGCGCAGCGTCGCCAGTTCGTCTGCATCTTTGACTTCGCGCAGCGACAACACCAGTTGCTCCACCGGCGCGAACGCAGCAGCGGGCACACGTTCGGCCAGCGCATCACTGAAACGCTGGTACACCGCAATACTGAGATCCTCAGCTTCAATCGCAACCCGCTGCAAAGCCAGTTCCTGTATCGCTTCGGCAACCAGCTTCTGCACCGAATTTTCCTGATTGTCGTTCTCGCGAAACACGAACCCGGCCGACTCGCGAGCGGCCTGTTCGCGGTAGCGAAAATCGGAAAACAGCAACGCTGCATCAGCACTGATCAGCAAATAGCCGGCGGAACCGCGAAAGCCACTGAGATAGCGCCGGTTGACCGGCGAACTGATCAGCACCGCATCGAGATCGCGGGCCACGAGCAAGTCACGGAGTTTTGCAATACGATTGTGCATATATTTTCTCAATCGGGTTGTGCATCGACTACTGTTCCGGCCCAGTATACCAGATCCCTTTGAGTGAAGATGACTATCGGTTTCATTTGCGCCAGGCCCGGAGAGTCGTCACCGCTACCGTGATCAGCGTCAGCGGCAGCACAAAGCCGAGCACCGCCGCTTGAAACAGGCTGGCCCAGGGACTACCCGTCGCCGCCAGGAATACAAAAGTCAGGTAGATGGCATAGTACGCAACAAACAGGCCACCTTCCCAGCGCGCAATCGTATAATCGGAGAAAAAGATCGGCAGGCAGGCAATGGCGACGGCAATCATCACTGGAATATCGAAAGTCAAAGCGGTTGCCGGCACCGTAATGCCCCCCGGCGCAAACAGCGCCGTCAGCCCGAGAATGCCCAGGATATTGAAAATATTGCTGCCCACGGCATTGCCCACCGCCATATCGCGCTCGCCCTTCAACGCCGCCGCCAGCGTTGCCGCCACCTCCGGCAACGATGTGCCCGTTGCAATAATCGTCAGGCCGATCACCAGTTCGGAAACACCGAAGGCTCGTGCAATCGTTACGGCGCTGTCGACCAGCCAGTTCGAGCCAAAGATAAGCAAGAGCAGGCCGGCAATCACCAGGCCCAGGTTGATCAACAATTGGCGCCCACCACCATGCGGCTTATCGGGCACATCCTCGCCGGGCGGCCGGCCCTCGCGCAACACCTGGATCACCGTAAAGGTCAGGTAGCCGGCCAGCCCCAGTGCCAGCAGCAGCCCTTCCAATCGTCCCAAATTGCCATTCCAGGCCAGCAAGCCCAGCAGCAGCGAAATGCCCACCATAATCGGCACATCGATGCGGATCAACTGGAATGCTACCGTCAGCGGCGTTACCAGCGCCGCCAGCCCCAGAATGACCAGGATGTTGAAGATATTGCTGCCGATCACATTGCCAATCGCCAGATCGGCCTGGCCACTGAACGCCGATTGCAAGCTCACTGCCAGCTCCGGCGAACTGGTTCCGAACGACACCACCGTCAAGCCGACCACTAGCGGCGTCACGCCGGCCGCAGTGGCCAGCGCCGCCGCGCCGCGCACCAGCAACTCAGCTCCGCCAATCAGCAATACCAGCCCTACCACTAGCATCAAAAACGTGAAAATGCTCACCTGAGCGTCCCTCTTTGCACAATACAAAGCCGGCAGACCCCGTGCCTGCCAGCTTCATATTATAAGTTAAGAGTACAGGTTGTTTTACACAATCGGCGAGTATAACTCGCCGATTGTGTAAAACAACCTGTACTCACGTGCTGCGGAAGAACTATTTTGTTTGATGTTGTGGCTTCGCCGCAACATCAAACAAAAAGACGTCAACTTCCGCACTGCCGCAGGCGAAAAAGCCGTGGGGCGGCCAGTATCCAGCGCCGACTGCGAAAGTCATTTATTCACGTGTCCAGTCGGCGATGTTCCAGAGAATAGTGTCCCAGGTGGTGGGCTCCAGGCCTTGCAGCGAGTTGGCTGCGCCGGCCACGCCTTTGCGTGCCACCAGCGGGATCTGGGTGAACTCGTCGACCAGCAGATTGTCCATCGCCAGGGTCTTGCTGATGCGCTCATCGGGATCGGTCTCGATTTGCAGATCCTGGCAGAGGGCGTCGAACTCTTCGTTCTGCCAGCGCGTATGGTTGGTACCGCGCCACTCATTCTCGCGCTGCGCCGCCTCCGAGCCGGTCCAGCGGCAAAGGTGCGCCGTCCAATCCGGTTCGCTGGGGCCGGTGGTGTACATTTGCACATCGGAGAAGAAGTGCGAGATATTGTCGGGGTTGCCGGCCGCACTGTCGAAGAAGACGCCGGCGTCGATGCTCTTCAATTCAGTCTCCACACCGATGGCTTCCCAGTTCTGCTTGACGATCTCCTGGGTTTTCTGGCGCAGCGGGTTGACGCTGGTCTGGAACAGCACGCTCAGTCGTACGCCGTCCTTCTCGCGCACCCCGTCGCTGCCGAGTTCCCAGCCCGCCTCGTCGAGGAGGGCGTTGGCGGCCTCGATGTCCGGGTCGCAGCTGCCGTCGAAGAGCTCATCGACAGCGCGGAAAGGCTCGGTCGTAACGAAGTAGCAGGTCGCGTCGCCGGAGGGGCCATAGAGCTGCTCGGCAATCGTCTGCCGGTCGACGGTCAGGGTCATCGCCTCGCGCACCGCCGGGTCGGTCAGGAAGGGATGCGGCTCACTGAGCTGGCCGCGCTCATCGCCAAGGGCCGGGTCGGGATTGGTGAAGTTGAACATGATCCGCTCGACACTGGCGCCGGGCGTGGCCAGCAACTGGCCCTGGCCACCCTGCTCAACCAGCTGCAGCAGCACCGAAGCCTCGACCTGCAAATTCCAGGAGTAATCGGTGTCGCCGGTCTGGAAGACGGCCCGGGCCGCCGAGGTGGCATCGCCGCCGCCTTTCATCAGCACCTCGCTGAAGAAGGGCTTGTCGGGATCGCGGTAGTTCGGGTTGGGCTCGTACTCAACCACGTCGCCGGGAGCAAAATCGCGCAGCACATAGGGGCCGGTGCCGATAGGCGCCAGGTTGGCCGTCTGGCACTCCGACGTTGTCGAAGCAGCCTCACCGACACAATTCTCGAACTGGGCCTTCTGCAAAATCATGCCGCGCGCACCGACGAACGTCTGGTAGGGGTTCGGATTAGGCTGCTCCCAGGTAATCTGCACCGTGTAGTCGTCAAGCGCCTCAACGCCGGCAATGTTGCTGAAGGCGGTCGCCGTAGTGCAGGCCGTCGCCGCATCGGCACAGTACTCATAGGTGAAGACGACATCTTCCGCTGTAAAGGGCGTACCGTCCGACCAGAGCACACCTTCCTTGAGCTGCCAGGTCACCGATGAAAAATCGTCGGCCACGCCGCCATTTTCGACCGTCGGGATCTCGGCGGCCAGGTTGGGCGCGGGGAAGCCGTCAATCGGCACCGAGGCCAGCGGCTCCAGAATGATCCGGGCAGCGTCGAAGTCCTTGGTGCCCGCCGCCAGGTGCGGGTTCAGGATTGTCGGCGCCTGCCACCAGAGCAGGTTCAGTGTACCGCCCGAACCACGTTCACCGCTCGCGGCGGGCGCAGCAGGCTCTTCTTCGGCCGCCGGCTCTGCGGTGGCTTCCGGCGCCTCAGTCGGCGCTTCGGTCTCCGGAGCCGCCGTTGCTGCTTCAGCGGCGGGGGCATCTGTCGCCGCCGGGGCTTCTTCCGGCGGCGCTGCAGGCGGGGCCGCGCCGCAGGCGGCCAGGATTGCCATCACGATCAGGGCCGCTCCCAGGCGGGTGAACCAGTGCGATGTCCGTGCCATCAATCCTCCTTCGCAATACGATCCTAACCAGACACCAGATAATACCGGATGCAGGGTATACGCAAGCTAACCCCGGCAATCCAGCAGGGCAAATATCACGGTATGCGAGAAAGCCGATATGAACTGACCAGGTCGGCGCAGCGTTGCGAAACGGTGACCGGGAAGAAGATATGCGCTTGCGGCTCAGCCTGACGAAGCTGAGCAGCGCATCGAAAAACGAGGTACCGGATGAATATCCGACAGCCTCTAGCCCCGCGCGACTTCATCGCTATGCCGACGTGGCATATTTCAGGGGGCTCATGTTTTTATATGCACTTGGTATTTTACGTTTCAGGGATATTCGGGAAGATACCATGAAAACCGGGCGATGTCAAACGCCGTAGGGGCGAAGCAGTTGCGCGCCGGTCTCCGCGCAGTTGTGCGTCGGTCTCCGCGCAACTGCTTCGCCCCTACGGCGCCACCCGGATCGTGCCGACCACCAGGCCACCGGCATCGACCGGCCGGCCGTTCACCCGCAGCGGCGGATGCCCGCCGTTTACCGGGTCGAACATGCCCACCCGCACCTGGTATTCGCCCGGCGGCAACGTTGCCGGCAGCGGCACATCGTTGAAGTCGACAACCAGGCTGCCGGGCTGCCAGCTCGAAGTTGGGAAGCGCCCCTGCCAGGGCGGCGCGTCGCGCTGGGTCACGATATTGCCGGCGGCGTCGAGCACATGCACGAAGATGAAATAATCGCGCTCGAAGGGCGCTGCAACCTGCCAGAAGGTGCGGATACCGGCAAAACTCCCCGGCCGAAAGGTCTCACCGACAGTCGTTTCCGGGCGCTCCGGGTTAAGATGCGAGGCCACCGTGCTGATGCCCAGCAACCGTGCGCCGCCCATCACAATTTCCGCCGACGGCGTCTGCGGCGGCACGGTCTCGTCCAGGCCGGTTGCATAAATCGAGAGTTGCGGGCCGAGCATCGGCGGCGCAGTGGGCCGGTTGAAAGCCGCCAGCGGCACTTGCCCGGCCGCACTCGGATCACGCACGACAATTTCCTGCCAGAGTTCGTCGGAAAGCACCAGGTAGCGATAGCCCTGCCGGCGGTACCATGCGAGTTCGCGCGGGTAATCGTCCGAGAGCACACTCCAGCGGCTCTCTTGCGCATGCGGAATTTGCTTGATGTCGGCAGCCACCCGCTCGCCCGGCGCCAGGTGCGCATCCAGCCAGGCCATCGCCTGCACCCGCGCATCGCCGCGGGCCTGGCGGCTCACATACTGCCAGGATTGCCCGGCCGCCGGCAGCAGCAATGCGCCGCCCAACAGCAGGGCCGCCGCAACCTGAGCCGCCCGTCCGCGCTGCCCGGCCCACTGCCCGCCCGCCGCTACACTGATGCCGACCGGCAGCGCGCAGAGCACGAGAACCGGCAGCATATTCTGGTTGAAATGGGTCGGCCGCGAGAGGTGCAAGAGCAGCGAGGGCAGCACAAAGGCCAGCCAGACCAGCGCTGCCGCCCGTTCGCGCCGCCGGAGCAATACCAGCCCGGCCAGCACCGCCAGGCAAAGCAGCGGGCCGAGCACGTCGTGCCAGAAGAGTTGCCCATAGCCGGCGATATTCCAGGCGCCCTGGAAGTGGCCATTGCCACCGCCGTAGTTGCCCCATTGCCGAAACATGCCCTCGCGCACCTGGTTGAAACGCAGCACCGCATAGGGCGTCCCAATCACAAAGGTTCCGATCGCTGCCAGGCCGGCTCCGACCAGCCGCGGGAACCGGCGCAGCCATGCCCCGCGCCAGTGCAGCAGGTGTGCCAGCACAATCGGCAGCGCCGCCAGCCCATGATTGTACTTGGTCGACGCGGCAAAACCGGCGAAAGCGCCGGCCACCAGGTAGGCCTGCCAGCGTCCCTCGCGCGCCACCATCGTCGCAAAAGTCACCGCCAGCAGCACGAACCAGCTCGCCGTTACATCGGTCGTCACGTACTGCGAGAATTGCAGGTGGAAGGGTAGCAGCGCCACAAACAGCGCCGCCGTCAAGCCGGCGCCGGCACTCCAGAGGCGCTGGCCGTAGCCATAGGCGCTCAGCACCGTCAGGCTACCGATCACGGCGGTGAGCGTGCGGCCCCAGATGAAAAAGCCCGGCACGGTGGTAACCAGGTGCGTCGTGATGAGCATCTGGTCGAAGCCGGGGTAGAGCCCGCCGGCCAGTCCCAGCCGGTAATGCAGTGTCAGCACGCTTAGCAACAGGTAGACGTAGAGCGAGGGTTTCTGGAAGAACTGCTGATTGGGATCGCCGCTCTGGAGCATGCCGATCACATAATTGATCGGATTGGGCTCGTCGGGGTGATTGACAAAGGGCAGGTGCTGCTCAATCGTCCAGAAGCGCAGCAAAAAAGCGCCGAGTGCAATCAGAATCGCCGCCGCCGGCGGCCAGGGCCAGGCAGCCGCCCGGCTGCCGGCGCGCATCTCAAGTTGTTGTTGCGCAAGCAAAACAGGAAACTCTTTTTTCTCTGGCTCTGGCCGCTTGCGGCCAGAGCCAGAGAAAAACGTACCTTGGCACTCATTTCTTTCCATTGTGTAGCTTTGCCGCAAAATGGAAGGAAACACACACTTTCTTACTCAAAGCCGGGCAGGCCCGGCGTACGCAGCACCGCCCCCTCGGCGGCCGAGGAAACCGTTGCGGCGTAGCGCGCCATCACGCCCCAGGTGTAGCGCGGCGGGCGCGGCGTCCAGTTCGCCCGCCGGGCTGCAATCTCGTCGTCCGAAAGCGACACCTGCAAGCGACGGTTCTCGATGTCGATAGTGATCTCGTCGCCGTCCTCGAGGATGGCGATGGCACCGCCGCTGGCCGCCTCCGGTGCCACATGGCCGACCATCAGACCGCGGGTCGCCCCGCTGAAGCGCCCGTCGGTGATCAGTGCCACGCTCTCGCCCAGACCCTGGCCAACAATGGCCGCCGTCACACCCAGCATTTCGCGCATGCCGGGACCGCCGCGCGGCCCCTCGTAACGGATCACGACCACATCGCCGGCCTGGATCTTGCCGGTCAACACTGCAGTCATACTAGCTTCTTCCGACTCAAAGATCCGTGCCGGGCCGCGGTGCAGCAAGCGCTCATGGCCGGCCACTTTCACCACACAGCCCTCGGTCGCCAGGTTGCCCTTGAGAATCACCAGGCCACCGGTCGATTTCAGCGGCTGGCCCAGCGGGCGGATCACCTCCTGACCCGGCGTCTCAACCGCCGTGGCAGCTTCTTCCGCCAGGCTGCGCCCGGTGACGGTAACCGCGCTGCCGTCGGCCATGCCGCCGTCGAGCATGCGCTTTGCGATCAACTGGATGCCGCCGGCCCGATCAACATCGACGGCCGTGAAGCGCCCGCCGGGCATCAGGTCGGTGTAAAGCGGCGTACGCGAGCTGATCATATCGAAGTCGTCGATACGCAACTCAACGCCGGCTTCGCGAGCGAGCGCCAGCAAATGCAGCACTCCGTTGGTCGAGCCGCCGGTCACGGCCACGGCGGCAATCGCATTCTCGAAAGCCTTGCGGGTCAGAATATCGCGCGGCTTCAGATCGCGCTTGAGCAGATCCATCACCAGCTTGCCGGCTTCGACGCCCATCGCGAATTTGCGCTCATCGACCGCCGGGGCCGAGGCGCTGCCGAGCGGCGACAGGCCGATCAACTCCATCACCGTCGCCATGGTATTGGCGGTGTACTGGCCGCCGCAGGCTCCCGGCCCCGGGCAAGCCGCATCCTCAATGTCCTTGAGCTCTTCATCGCTGATCCGCCCGGCCGAGTTAGCACCGATGGCCTCGAAGACATGCTGCACTGTAATGTCTTTGCCATTATGATTGCCGGGCAGAATCGTGCCGCCATAGAGCACCAGGCCGGGAATATTCAAGCGGGCCAGGCCCATCGCCGCGCCGGGAATCGTTTTATCGCAGGCCACCAGCGCAACCATCGCATCAAACAGGTAACCGCGGCCCATCAGTTCAATCGAGTCGGCAATCATATCCCGGCTGATCAACGAGGTCTTCATTCCCTCGGTGCCCATCGTCACCCCGTCGCTGACCGCGATGGTATTGAATTCCATCGGCGTGCCACCGGCAGCCCGCACGCCCTCTTTGACCTTGACTGCCAGGTCGCGCAACGTGTAGTTACAGGGCATCGTTTCGATCCAGGTGTTGGCAATCCCGATAATCGGGCGAGCCAGGTCGGCATCGCCAAAGCCAATCGCCTTCAGCATCGCCCGAGCCGCCGCCCGGCTCTTGCCGTTCGTCAACACCTTGCTTCGTGGCTTGAGCTCATCGGACATGAACACACCTCCCAGCTAGCTGGTCGCCGGCGAGCCGCACACCACCCGCCATCGAGTAGTTCGGCATCCGCCATCTTGCCGGCTAGATTATAACACCTTGGAAGCGTAACAGCGTTGAAACGCTCCAACGCTCCAACGCCCCAACGCCCCAACGCTCCAACGCCCCAACGCTCCAACGCTCCAACGCTTAACCAGCAGGGCTGCTGACGATGGGCAACAGAACGCGCGGGCCACCGACCGGCTGGGCATCAACGGTGAATTCGCTGACGACGTCGGGGACACGCGCCTGGATCGCGGCCGGGTCGGCTTCCATTTCGGCGCGAGTGTAGGGCTCAATGCCGTAAGTGATCACCCGCAACTGCTGCGTCGCCGCGTCGACGCGGAACTCCGTCCAGCCATAGGTGAACACAGCCACATACGTGCCGCGGATCAAAGTTGCCGGGATCGGGCTATTCTCCAGACCCAGCGGCGGGTAATCCAGTTCAAGATCGGCCAGTGCGTCGTTGACGATGCTTTTGATCGCTTCATTCTGTTGCGCTCGCGGCAAGGCGTTGATCAAGGCCGCCTGTTCTGCGCTGAGCAAACCATTTTCGACCGCCAGATCGATCAGGGTCGGGCCGAAGGGCGCGTCAAAAGCCACCGGGCCGGTTGTCACCTCGAAGGCACCGCTTTCGATCTGCGGGCCAAAGGCCTCCTCCTGGTAGCTGATGTTGTTGACCAGCGTGCCATGAATGTCGGCTGCCACGAAGACCACATTCTTGATCGCGTTCTCTTTGATGAACTGTAGCAACTCGCTGCGTTCGTGTGCATAGCCCTCGAAACGATCCTGGCCATTGAGCGGCCCCAGGTTCTGGATCGGCTCGGGCACCAGGATGAACTTCCAGGTAATTCGATTCTGCTGCGCCGTTAGCAGGTCGCTCTTGAGTTCTTCGAGCTGCGGGCGCCCCAGGAACGTGCGCCCCGCCTGAAAACTCGCACTGATGAACGCCAGGGCCGACTTCAGATCCAGGTCAGTCGCCGGTGGGATCGGCGCATCGCGAAAACTGCGGCAATCGAGCACGAACACCGCCGCGTCGTTGCCGAAGCTACGGTAGCGATACAGCTTGCGCCGGTTGCTCGTGCGCGCCTCACCGGTCGCTCCATACGTTTCGTTGCGCAGCGGATTGTACTCCTGGAAAGCCTGCAAGCCATTGTTGAACCAGGCCGTATCGCTGATCAGCGCGCCACTCTGGGCGGCAAAGCGCGGGTCGCTCTCCCTGGGTGCGCCACCGGAAAAATCATTAGTGACTTCGTGATCGTCAATGGTTGCCAGGATTGCCGTCCCCGAGCGGATCGGCCCCCACGAATTGCGGCCGAAGCGCTCGCCGTAGCCTTCAAAGTGCTTGAGCCGGTATTCGGCCAGCGTCTCGGCCTGCGGTTTCTCCAGCGCCGGCGAAGCATAATCGGCATAAATCGTATCGCCATGCAACACAAACACATCGAGCGCCGCCGCATCAACGTTGGCAATCGCCGAGTAGGGCGCCAGCTCGCCACGCCAGTCGCCTGAAACGCCCATGCGAAAGCCGTAGTACGCCGGCGCCATAGCATTGGTGGGCTGCGCTGTCCGAAAGCTGCCGCTGGAACGGCTGCCGGCCGCATCGGTCGCCCGATAATAGTAGCGCGTTCCCGGCAGCAAATTGCTGATCACGATGCTGGCCGGAAATTCGACTTCACTTACATTGACTGTTCGGCTCTGCGCATCGCTCCAGTCCGGATCCCGGCCGAACTCGAAGATCAGGTCGCCAGTTGTGCCGGCCCGCGCCCAGAGCACTGCCGTTGTCTGTGTCACATCGCCGGCCGCCACCCGGTTCGGCAACGCGGCCTGCGCCTGCACCGGGTTGGTCAGTGCCGCCAGCGCGACACTGGCCGCCATGCCACCCCCCAGAATCAAAAACTCGCGCCGATCCATCTCCATCTCCACATCATCCATCGCCTGTACTCCTTCTCTCTTTACGCAAAGAAAATGCACTGCGGAACCGGCCGGTTCCCCAGTGCATTGTATAGCACAATCGCGTCTGGTCACACCCCTCAGTCGGTGCGCGTAAACTCGAAGGTCCAGCTATTCGGCTGCTCAATCGTCGCCTGATCCCAGCTATCTGCGGCAAAAGTGACGATCAGTTCGCGGTTGCCGTCGAGCTCCATACGCACCGTGCGCCCGGTGGCACTCACCACCCGGAGATCGCGCGCGATCTCCTGGCTGCCGACCATTGCCATATAGCTACCCGCACCCACATCAAGCATCAGCGTGACGCCTTCCGACTCCCAGGTTCCCGTCACCTGATCGGCGAGCGCCGGCGTCCCACCACAACCAGCCACCACCAGCAAAACCAGCAGCAGCATCAGCAATCGGTTCATAGTACAGGCCTCATAACTAAACTATTCCGTTATCGATCATTATAATACTGCTTTTGCCCATCACCCCACTATCAGCAACAGTCCGTGACTACTGTGATATACTTTGCGCCAAACAGAAGCTGTACTAGAACAGAGTTTACGCAGTTTCCTGCCAACGCTGCGAAAAATAGCCTGATTCGTTTGATTTTGCGGCTGCACCGCAAAATCAAACGAATCAGAACGTATCTTCCGCGCTGCCGCAGACGAAAAAGCATGGCTACCGCCAGTATCCAACGCCGGCTGCGTAAGCCTTACCATTAAGGAGTCTATGCGTAGAGAACGCTATATTCGCCGCAGCTATGCCGGTCGCACCCTGCCGCGTCGCCCGGCCTATCCCGGCCTGTTCCGCCGTCGGGTTGCAGCAGCGTTGCCTGGCCGTGCCGCCGGGCTATTCGCCCGGCTGGCCCTGTTCGCCCTGGTGCTCAGCGTCGCCCTGGCAACGGTCGCCGTCGTCGGCACCTATAGCGCCTATGCCCAGGTTGCCACAACGCTGACGCCGCGCATCGATGCGCTCGACAGCCGCGAGTCCTTCGAGACATCACGCATCTTTGATCGCAATGGCACGCTGCTCTATGAGTTCTTCGATGCCGGCAAGCGCACGCAAGTCTCGATTGATGATGTCTCGCCGCTGCTCATCCAGGCCACTATTGCCATCGAGGATCAGACTTTTTTTACCAATCCCGGCATCGATCTCCAGGGCATTGCGCGCACGCTGATCACCAGTCTGCGCGCCGGTGAGGAAACCGGCGGCGCGTCAACCATTACGCAGCAGGTGATCAAGAATAGCATTCTTACCGAAGAAGAACGGCTCTACGAAAATCGTTACCAGCGCAAACTGAAGGAGATTATTCTCGCCCAGGAGCTCGATAAGCGCTTCAGCAAAGCAGACGTGCTCGAGTTGTATCTCAACGAGATTTTCTACGGCAACCTGGCCTATGGTATCGAGGCCGCCAGCGAGGTGTATTTTGACGCCGGCGCCAACGAACTGACGCTCGCCCAGGCTTCGCTGCTCGCCGGGTTGCCCCAGTTGCCCAGCCGCTATAATCCGATCAACTATCTCCAGCGCGATGATGCAGGAGGTTTTCTACCGGGGGTGCAAATCGGCGACGGCTGGCTCGATCCCGATTATGAATTGCCCGCCGAGATTACGCCGCCACGCTGGCGCCAGGTTGCGGTACTGCGCCGCATGGTCGAAGACGGCTACATCAAGGAGGCCGAGGCCCGCGCCGCTATCGCCGCCGATCTGCGCTTCGCGCCGCAGGAGGTGCCGCTCAATGCGCCGCATTTTGTATTCTACGTCCGTGATTTGCTCGAAGAACGCTACGGCCAGCAGTTGCTCAACGGCGGCGGACTCAGTATCACCACGACCCTCGATCTTGATTTGCAGCGCATGGCGCAACAAAAAGCGGCCGGGCGCATCGCCGAACTCGCCGATCGCAACATCCATAACGCCGCTGTCGTTATGATGCAACCCAATACCGGCCAGATCCTGGCCATGGTCGGCAGCATCGATTTTAATGCCATTGTCGAAACCGATACGCCCGGCGAAACCGGCAATGTGCTCGACGGCCAGGTCAATGTTGCCACCCGCGAACGCCAGCCCGGTTCGGCGCTCAAGCCCTTCACCTACCTGGCCGCCATGGAAAAGGGCATGACGCCGGCTTCGGTGCTCTGGGATGTGCCCACCGAATTTCCCATCGGTGGCGGCCAGTGGTATGCGCCCGAAAATTATAACCAGCGCTGGAATGGCCCGGTGCGCATTCGCACTGCCCTCGCCAACTCGTTGAATATGCCGGCTGTCAAAGCCCTCCAGCACGCCGGAATCGATTACACGCTCGAGGTGCTCGATCGCGTCGGCATCAAAAACGGGCTCAAGCGCGGCTCCGATTTCTATGGGCTCTCGCTCACCCTCGGTGGCGGCGAGGTGACGCCGCTCGAACTCACGACGGCCTACAATACCCTGGCCAGCAACGGGCGCTACTATCCGCCGGTTTCTATCCTGAAGATCAGCGATGCCGACGGCAACGTCCTCGAGACCTATCAACCCGGCGGCGGCGAACAGGTCGTCGACCCGGCGCTGGCTGCCCTGCTCACTGATATGCTCAGCGATGACCGCGCCCGCCAGGCCGTCTGGGGTCTCAATAGCCCGCTCGAACTCTCCTGGCCCGCTGCCGTCAAAACCGGTACCACCAACGATTGGCGCGATGCCTGGGCCGCCGGCTATACGCCCTTCCTCACGGTCGGCGTCTGGACCGGCAACAACAATAATGAGCCCACCGCCCGCGTCGAGAGTCTTAGTGGCGGCGGCATTATCTGGCGCAATGTGATGGAGGAAACCTTCGACTGGATCAACACTCGCGCTGAGTATCGCGAGCTCTTCGGGCGGCCCTTCGGCGGCAATGTGCAGGTCAATTTTCTCATACCCGACACCGGCATCGAACGCCGCGGTATCTGTGCCTTGCCCGGGCCTTTCGGCGGCTACAGCGCCGAATTGTTCACCAGCCGGATGCTTGAACCACGTACCGGCGAGTTGACGCCCGGCCCCCGCCTGACACCGACGACTGCCGGCAATCCGAATCAGCGCCTGGGCTGCGATGTCTTCGAACGTTTCACGGTCATTCAGATCCCCGATTTCAACGAGGACGGCATGATCCGAGCGAGTGATGAAATCACCGGTACCGCCGATCTGGCGTCCGCCCGTTACTGCCGGCCGGTGGAAGGCGAAAGTTACCCGCCGGAACTCCGCAAAGAGTTGACCATCTGGAATGTGCCCGATCCCAATCCCGGCGAACGCATTGTCTATCGCTGGTCGGGCGGCAATGCCGAAAATCAACTCAGGGAAGACGATTTCCCGCTCTGCGAGCCGGTCATGTTCGAGCCGCCCAGGCCGCAGCCGCCGGTCGCCGGCGCCGTCGAGATGCCCGATCTCAGCCGCCTCGGCGAAAATCAGGCCAGAGAGGTGCTCACCCGCCTGGGCGTCACTGCGATTTACGTCGATTACCAGACCCGCGACCGCGTCCCGGAGATCTTCGACGATTACCTGCCCTACACGGTGATCAGCACGCTGCCGGCTGCCGGCGACTGGATCATTCCCGGAACGACGGTGATCCTGGGCATTCGCTCGCCTGAAAGTGCGCCCATTCCGGCCACCCCGGTCAGCGAGCCGCCGGCCAACCAGCCACCGCCCCAACCCACGCCCGAGCCGCCACCGCCGCCCATCGAGGCGCCAGTCTTCCCAACCCCACCGAACCTGCCGCTGCCCCCGGGCATCGTCGAACCAACCCCTATCGGCCTTCCTTAAAAAGCGGTGGAGCGGTGGATCGCGCCAACGCGCCACCGCTTCACCGCTTCACCGCTTCACTCCCCCGCTCGGGCAAAATGCCCTCGCGATAGGCAATCACCAGCTTGCGCAAATCTTCGATCTGGCCCTGCAAACTGCGACCCAGATCGGTATCAGCAATCATGATCCGCGCCGGGAAGGCCGCCACCCGCTCGGCATGCGGCGTCACGTCGCTGCCGCGCTCGATCACGGCTTCCGGCGAGTCGAAGGGCTCATGGGCCGCCAGCCACATTTCGTGCGAACTCGAAATCAGCGTGTAACCCGCAATGCCGGTCTCCGATTGATAGGCCTCGCTCATTCCGCCGTCGATCACGATCAGTTGGCCGCCGGCCATCAATGGACTCTCACCCTTCTTTACTTTCACCGGCACATGGCCATTGATGATCCGCCCGTACTCCGGGTCGCCGCCGAAGCTCGCCAGCAGCTTGCGCGCAAAAGCCGCACTGCCGCGCAGCGCATAGTACGGTCCCTTCGGCTCCTCGTGGGTTGCCTTGTCGGCAATGAAATAACGCTCAAAAGTCGTCATGCGGGTGCGCCCGTACAACGGCGAGTGCTGGCCGCACCACAGGTACCACATCGCATCCTGGCCGGCTTGCCGCGAGGCGTCGTCTTTGCTGAAATAGGCCTCGCGTGCCATCTGCTCGAAGCGCCGCAGCAACGCCGGCCCGGCCAACTTTGTGCCGTCCAGCGGAAAATCGGTAAAGTCGCCCGCCGCGTCGACCGGCACGCATCCATGAAATTTCAAGTTACCGTCCTGCACCTCGAACATATTGCCGTAGCTGTAGAGAAACCGAATATGCTCCTGCAAACGCATGCTGCGCTGAAACTGGTAGCGCAGGTCTTCGACGACAATCGCTTCGCTCTCGCTCAAGGCCGCCCGGTGCTCGGGATGCAAGGTCGGGAAATGTCGATCCAGCAAAGGGAAGCACTGGTCGTAGAGATTGGCACAGCCCTCCTCTATATTGATCGCATTGAGTACCAGCCGATCCTGCATCTGGTATTCCGGGTGCCGCTCGATAATCTGTGCTTCCAGCTTGAGTTGCATGAGGGTGATGGCCTTGTGCATGCGTGCCACCTGGTCAAGCGGAATATCTTCGTACTGGCCGCCTGCCCGCGGCTGAAACAACATGCAGGCATCCTCGCCGTAGGTCGCATTGGCAAACTGGGTCAGCGCCCGCAAACTGATGCCGTAGCCGGCCAGGGTCTCCAGGTTGGCATAGCGCAGTGCAACCCGGATCACCGTTGCGATCAGCGCATCACAGCCGGCTGCCGCGCCCATCCAGGCAATATCATGGTTGCCCCACTGGATTGAGACCGCGTGGTAATCCATCAGCCGATCCATCACCCGGTCGGCGGCCGGCCCGCGATCATAAATATCGCCTAGCACATACAGCCGATCAACAACCAGTCGCTGGATCAAAAACGCCAGTTCGATGATGAAGTTCTCGCCTTCGCCCAACGCCACAATCGAATGAATAATGCTGTCGTAATAGCGTGTCCGCTGCTCGCTGTCGGCCTGGCTCTCGCTGAGCAACTCTTCCAGAATATAGGCCATGTGCGGTGTCAGCCGTTTGCGTACTTTGCTGCGCGTGTACTTCTGGCCGGAAGAACGCGCCACCAGCACCAGGTTTGAAATCGTCGTCACCATCCAGTCTGCCGGGTCGGCTAGCTTCGGCAGTACCTGGCGCAGTTTGATCCGGGGGTAGTAAATCAGCGTCGCCAGTTCGATCTTATCGTGATGGGTCATGCCTACGCCGAAGGTCTGGTTGATCTTGCGCTGCACGGCCCCCGAGGCATGCCGCAGCATATGGTCGAACTGGTCGTAGGCGCCGTGAATGTCCGAAATATAATGATCCGTGCCCTTCGGCAAGGCCAGGATCGCACTCAAATTGATGATCTCCGTATGCGCACTGCCAATCGTGGGGTAGGTCTTACTCAGCAGTTGCAGCAAACGCAACTCCTGCGCACTATAAGTATGTAATTTTGCCACCAGATGTCTCCTCCAATACTTTTATTGCGGCACCCGCCCATATCGACAAAAAGCGAAAGAACGGTGCATATCTGGTTGCGGTTGTGGCTTCGCCACAACCGCAACCGAATGTGGAGTAACTTCTATGCTGCCACAGGCCACAAAGCCCATTGCGGTGCGAGCAACCAGCGCCGGCTGCGCACATCAAATAATTCCCTGCAAAATTTTCCTGTTTGACAAGCAAAAAACGGTCGGCTATAATGCCGAGCATTGTAAAACATAATGCTGACTTCCGCCACGGTAGACCCTCCCAGGTAATAACCTGTAGCAAGGAGAAACCGGCCATCCTGCGGAGCCTTCGTAGGGCGCCGACATTTTACGGTTCAGGTTGCGGGACGAACCGCAAGCAGCCAGAGTTCGGCAATTCCTGGGCCAGAAAACGAAAGCGTGCGCCCGTCTGGTTCTCAGGGGGCGCTTTTTTGTGTCGGAGCAGCATTGCAAAATTCATGGGTAGGAGGCTTTGTACATGACGATGCAACCGGATCAGGCTGGGCTTGAAGAATTTGAGGAGTTTGATTGGACCCAACTCCTCGATGATTATGACTATGCCCGGCCCCAGCGCGGCGAGCTCCGCGACGGGCTCATTATGCAGATCGAAGATAGCGGCGTGCTGGTTTCGATCGGCACAAAACGCGAGGGCGTTATTCCCTCCAGCGATCTGCGCGCAATGGGCGATGAGTTCGTCGGCGGTTTGAACGTCGGCGCCACGATCCAGGTGTATGTTCAGGAACCCGAAAATCGCGACGGCGATCTGATCCTCTCGCTCACGATGGTGCAGGTTGCTAAAGATTGGGAACACGCCCAGAAAATGTATGGCGAAGGCGGGATCATTCAGTGTAAGGTGGTCGGCTTCAATAAGGGTGGTCTGCTCGTTCAGTTCAATCGCATTCGGGGTTTTGTGCCTGCCTCGCAGGTTGCGCAGCTCCACGGGCGCACCGCCGCCGAGGAACGCCAGCAGGCGCTCCAGCGTATGGTCAACCAGGAAATTCCGCTCAAGGTCATCGAAGTCGACCGTGAGCGCAATCGGCTGGTGCTCTCCGAACGCAGTGCGACCCAGGAGTGGCGCAAGGCCCAGAAACATCGCTTGCTCACCGAACTCCAGCCCGGCGATGTCATCAGCGGCCGCGTCAATCAGCTCACCAATTTCGGTGCCTTCATCGATCTCGGTGGCGCCGATGGCCTCGCGCATATCAGTGAGCTCTCCTGGCAGCGCGTCAATCACCCCCGCGAGGTGCTTTCGCCCGGCCAGGAAGTCAAGGTTGTGGTTGTTGAAATCGACCAGGAGCGTGAGCGCATCGGTCTGAGTATTCGCCGCCTCCAGGAAAATCCCTGGGAAACCATCGACCAGCGCTATCACCTCGGCCAGCTCATTACCGGCCCGGTTACCAACGTCACGCCCTTCGGAGCCTTTGTCCAGGTCGAAGAGGCGGTCGAAGGGCTCATCCACGCCAGCGAGCTCGATGCCGATCCGCAAACCCAGCCCCGCGATGTGCTTCAGCCCGGCCAGCAGATTACGGCCAAGGTGATTAGCCTCGACCGCCAGCGCCAGCGTATGGGCCTTTCCCTGCGCCGTGTCACCGAAAATGATGCCGAAGCCGGTGAGAACAGTGAAGCCGGCGAAGATAATCAGGCACCCGCCGGCAATGAGCCGCTTTCGGCTGAGGAAACCGTTCCGGCGGCAAGCGAAACTGCTGAAGTCAACGGTACCGCGCCCGCTGAGGAAAAAGAATAATGTTCAGGTCATAGGTTATGGGTTATGGGTCATAGGTAATAAGCACGTTGCGAAAACCTGTGACCTGTAACCTGTCACCCGGCATTCACCTATGCGCTTCCTCTCCGCTGAAGACATCCAACGCGCGGTGCCGATGCGTGCGGCAATTGATGCCGTCGCTGCCGCTTTTGCCCGACTCGCCACCGGTGGCGCTACCGTTCCGCTGCGCACTGCTGTCGAGATGCCCGCACAGGACGCGGTTAGCCTGTTTATGCCGGCTTATCTGTCCCCCTCCGCCGATGAAGCTGCCGCCCTCGGTATGAAGATTGTCAGCATTTTCCCGCATAATCTCGCCAATCATCAGTTGCCGACCATCAATGCTATTGTGCTGCTGATTGACCCGCAGACCGGCCGGCCGCTTGCCGTTATGGATGCCGGCTACCTGACGGCGTTGCGCACCGGTGCCGGATCCGGTGTCGCTACTCGCGCTATGGCCCGCCCCGACTCAAAAGTGCTCGCGCTCTTTGGGGCCGGAGCGCAGGCCCGCACTCAGGCTCTCGCTGTCTGCGCTGAACGGCCCATCGAACGCATCCTGATCGTCAATCGCAGCCGCGAGCGCGCCGAGTCTCTCATCGAAATTCTCCGCCACGACGGCGTTCAGGCCGATCTCAGCATTGCCGCCGCTGCCGCCATAGCCCTCGCTGCCGCCGACATTGTTTGCTGCGCAACCTCGTCGCCGACGCCGCTCTTCGCCGATGCCGATCTGCGGCCCGGTACGCATATCAATGCCGTCGGCGCCTTTAAACCCGATATGGCCGAGGTGCCGCCCGCTACCGTTCAACGCGCTCGCCTGATTGTCGATCAGCGGGCGGCCGCCTGGGCCGAAGCCGGCGACCTCATTCAGCCGCGCGATGCCGGCCTCATCAGCGAAGACCACCCCGTCGGCGAGCTCGGTCAGCTCGTCATTGGCCAGGTGCCCGGTCGCATCAGTCCCGACCAGATCACCCTTTTCAAGTCCGTCGGCAATGCCGTCCAGGATCTGGCCGTCGCCGCCCTCGCTCTCGCACAAGCAAACCGGTGAGGCCGGGCTCCCCAGGAACGCTGGTTAGCCAATGGTTTTCGCTCCCCGTATAATTAAGATACGGCTGTAGCGGTGGGCAAAATGGTTGAGCCCCCTTTTCAGGAAGACATCGGATACTGCTATGCGTAGCCATTTTGCGCTCCACGCTATGTGGTAAGCAGACCGGTTGTGCAATGAAGAAACTGTTAACCCGGTGCATTCGGAATTCAACCATTTTCGGCCTGTCGTCATCGGATCTTCACCCGCTTCCCTTACAATCCGCTATGGTACGTTCAAATAACGCTCGGCGTTCTTTGGGTCAATGAAGTTTATCGTGAGTGTCACGATGTGCTGTTCCTGATCGCTTTTCGCCGGGCACGGTCGCAGTCATATCAGTATTTCGGGTAGTTGAGTGATCCAAGGAGGCTGACGTTGAAGCAGATTTGTGTCGTCGGGACTGGCTATGTAGGTCTCGTAACCGGTGTGTGTTTCGCTGATCTGGGCAATAAGGTCGTCTGTATCGACATCGATCTGGCCAAGGTCGAAATGTTGCGCGCCGGCAAATCGCCGATTTATGAGCCGGGTCTGGAAGAATTGATCGAACGCAATATGCGCTCCGGTCGCCTGTCGTTCACCGATAGCTATGAAGTCGGGATGGACGGCGCCGATTTTGCGTTCATTACCGTCGGTACGCCTATGGCCAACGACGGTGCCGCCGACCTGCGCTACGTCGAAGCCGCCGCTCGTAGCATCGGCCAGAACCTGAGTGCCCCTATCATTATTATCGACAAGAGTACGGTTCCGGTCGGTACCGGCGATATGGTCAGCCGTATCATTGCCGAACATGCTACCGACAACATCGAGTTTGCGGTCGTCTCCAATCCCGAATTTCTGCGCGAAGGCAGCGCCGTCAGCGATTTCTTCCGCCCCGACCGGATCGTCCTCGGTGCCGAGAATCACGCCGCTGCCGAGAAGGTCGCCGAACTCCACGCGCCGCTCGACACCAGGATCATCATTACCGACCTGCGCACCGCCGAGATGATCAAGTATGCGTCCAACGCCTTCCTCGCCACCCGCATCTCCTTCATCAACGAGATTGCACAGATCTGTGAGCGCCTCGGCGCCGACGTTACCGAAGTCGCCCGTGGAATGGGCGCCGATAAGCGCATCGGGCCGCACTTCCTCAATGCCGGTATCGGCTACGGCGGATCCTGCTTCCCCAAAGACGTGCTCGCCCTGCACCATATGGCGGCCTCCGCCGGCTGCCATCCGCAGTTGCTCCAGGCCGTGATGGACATCAATACCGATGCGCGCATCAAGTTCGTCGACAAAGTTCGTTCCCTGCTGGGCGAACTCCAGGGCAAATGTGTCGGCTTGCTTGGCCTGTCCTTCAAGCCCAATACCGACGATATGCGTGAGGCGCCTTCCATCGAGATCATTCATGAACTGGCTGCCGCCGGTGTGCGCGTCAAAGCCTACGACCCGGTCGCGATGGAACGTGCCGAAGAAGTGCTGCCCGAAGTGACTTACTGCGCTACTGCCTACGATGTGGCCAAGGAAGCCGATGCACTCCTGATCGTTACCGAGTGGAACGAGTTCAAGCAGTTGAACTGGGAGAAAATCCATAGCTTTATGCGCAATCCTGTGGTTGTCGACGGACGCAACCTTTATGATCCGCAGTCCATGGCTGATCGCGGCTTTGTCTACTGCGGCGTCGGGCGCGGCATCCCGCCCGTCCTGATGGCCCCGCAGGAAGAGCCGATCACTGCGCCAGTGGTGAGCTAAATCCCGGAGAGTGCGAACCCACAGCGGGCGGGTGGTTTGCCCGCCCGCTGTGCATTCCCACCCGTAAGAGCAAAGTATCGGCCCTCTCTTAACTGGCCTGCATCCAGCACCTGGATGTCATCCAGCACTTCGCCAGTTATTGCATCGCTCCACCCACGCCCGCCGCTCCGAGCCGCCTCCCTGATCTACGCTCCCTCCAGAACCATCCTGCATGGTACAATGCCTTCCGAGTACCTGATGGCCCGACGGGCCAGTGATCCTGCGAGAAACCCGTGGCTGTCATTCTGAGTACCTGATGACCCGGCGGGCCAGTGATACCGCAAGAAACGCGGGGCCGGCGCGCTTGCCAGTCCGGGATCCCTCGCGACGCTCGGGATGACGGGATGCATCAGCCAGCCTGGTCATCCCGAACGCCCTGAGGGATCCCGGCCGGAAGTTTCTTGAGAGCCGGAGCGCAGCCGAGGCGAAGAATCCCGGACACGTTTCTTGAGAATGCAGTGAGGGATCCCGGACACGTTTCTTGAGAGATCTCTCCCGATATCGCACAGTTCTCCCGATGGACTACGGTCACGGTTCTTTGTTTTCCTGGTTCTTTGGTTCTTACTCGAACTTAGCTGTATGCCCAATAAACTTGTCTCGCTCACCGAAGCTATCGCCGCTATTCCCGATGGCGCAATAATCGCCCCCGGCGGCCAGACCTTGCACCGCAGCCCCTCCGCCGCACTTCACGAACTCATCCGCCAGGGCAAACAGGGTCTGCACATCGTCAAATCCGCCGGTGCCTACGACATCGACCTGCTCTGCGGTACCGGGAGTATCACCAGTCTGACGGCTTCCTACGTCGGCTTCGAGCAGATCCTCGGTCCGCCGCTCAATTATCGCCGTGCGCAGATCCAGGGTCGGCTCCAGATCCAGGCCTTCGACCACGCCGCTCTGATCGCCGGCCTGCGCGCTGCTGCCTTCGGCCTGCCCTTCATGCCGGTGGCCGGCCTGCTGCACAGCGCATGCCAGGCAGCGAACAACTTGCGCCCGGTCAGCGATCCCTATTCCGGCCAGGAATTGCTCGCCGTACCCGCCATCATCCCCGATGTCGCGATCATTCACGTCCATGAGGCCGACCCGGCCGGCAATGCGCGCATTCTCGGCGCCCTCTTCGACGATCCGTTGCTGGCCAACGCCGCCCGCTCCGTGATTCTGACCTGCGAGCGTATCGTCAACCCGGCCCGACTCAGTGGCTTGCCCGAAATGACTCGCATTCCCGGCATCTTCGTCGACGCCGTCGTCCATGCACCACGCGGCGCCTGGCCCTGTAGCTGCGCCGGCAGCTATGCGCTCGATGCAGCGTACCTGCAAATCTATCATACCGCAGCCAGCGATCCCGCCACCTTCCAGGCCTTCGTTGCCAACCATCTGCTCAACTCCGACCAGCAATCCGGCGACAGCATAGCCTTTCCGCATCGCTAAGCCCCAGGAGCAAACTATGGTGCGCCCCGATGTGATCATGCCCATCGCAATCGCCCGCCTGCTGCGCGACGGCGAAATCGTGTATCATACCCACGCCGGGATCTTACCCATGATCGCCGTCCAGCTTGCCCGCCGCTTGCACGCCCCCGATCTGGTTTATGTCAACCCGGCCGGCAGCATCAACCCACCGCCCGAGCAGGTGCCCCGCACCAGCAGCGACCCGACCCTGCTCGCCGGCACATGCGTCCTGCTCACGCCGGGCGATATCAGCGATATGGCGGCGCGCGGCCGCCTCGATACCGCCCTGCTCGGCGCTACCCGCATCGATAGCAACGCTCGCGTCGATACTGACTTGCCGCCGGGCGGCGCCAGAACCACCAGTTTGCTCAACACTGCCCGACGCAGCATCTTCTGGCTCTGCCGGCACGATCCACAGACAACGCCGGAACAACTTGATACCCATGCCTTGCCGAGCAACCTGTCCGCCATCGTAACACCACTCTGCATTTTGCAACCAGGTACGCAGCGTTTGCACATCGCCAGCATCCATCCCGATGTCACCTTCGACCAGTTGCGTACGCAGACTGGCTTTGCCCTTGAGCTCTCCCCCGAACTCCCACAGACGCCGACGCCAACTATTGACGAACTCAACGCCCTTGCCGCCATAGATCCGGCCGGATTGCGCAAAATCGCAATTCAACAATAGTGACAAATTGGAAATGATAAAGTGCGTTTAGTTGATGTTGGGCGGCGTAGTCGCCCAACATCAACTAAACGCACCTTACTTTTCACGATTTGATGGTATAGCAAATCGTGAAAAATAATATGCGAGTATCAGCGGCGCTGATGCTCCTGCACAAAGCGCTGCACGAATGCCGCCACCTGCGCCGGACGTTCGCGTTGCGGCAGGTGACCGCAGCCGGGCAGCAGCAATTGCGGGCTGCCCGCCGGCAAATGCTCCTGAAAATATTCCAGCGAACCCGCCGGCAAAAACTCGTCCTTCATTCCCCAGATCAGGCCGACCGGCACCTGCAAGGCCTGCAATTCCTGCGGCGCGATCAAGTCTGCTTCGCTGGTCTGCGCCAGGATCAACTGTACAGCATCGCGATTGAACATCGCTTGAAAGCCATGCTGCGCGGCGTAGAGCAGCGGATTGACGCGCCCGAACATCTGACGATAGATCATGCGCACCGTTCGCAGATCGGGCACTGCCACCGTATTGATGAAGCCCTCCCAGGAAGCCTGGCCGCCCAGCAAAGCCCCACCCGGCGCCAGCAGCACAATACCGGTCAGCAATGCCGGGATATGCAGCGCCGCCTTGACCGCCACCAGGCCGCCCATTGAATTGCCGATCAATAGGGCCGGCCGGTTGATCTCCCGGCACAGCAGTTCCTCGACTACCATTCTCTGCTGCACAATCGTCGCATAACGTTGACCGGGCGGGTTATTGCTCAGACCGAAGCCGGGCAGATCAAGCGCGTATAGCGGACCGATCCGTCGCAGGCGCTCAAGCAGAAAGATCCAGGTCAACGCGGTATCGGCAATACCGTGAATGAGCACGATGGGCGGCCCCTCGGCACCGTTGTGAGCCGGGAAATAGTAACAATTGATGCTCATACCGGCCAGGCGGTGCAATCTGCTCACTGCCCCGCGCCGCTCAATCTGCCGCCGCAGCAGCCCTTGCAGCATCGGCAGAATCGAACCTGAAAGCGGCTCGAAGACCCGGTCGAGTAACTTTTTATCGCGCTTGGCAAGATTATTCATAATCGCATCCGTCGTACCCCGTCAACTGCTTTGCACACATACATGAACGGTTCTGTGCCGGTTTCCTGACTATAGGTCGCGGTTACCTGCTCGCTGAATCGTTCAACCGCATCGGCAATCACCAGGCTGATCGTGGCCCCCCCAAAGCCGGCCCCGGTCAATCGCGAACCATAACATCCGGCTACCTGCTGTGCAGCCTCGGCCAGCAGATCCAGTTCGGCAATACTCACCGCAAAATCATCGCGCAGACTGCAATGGCTCGCATTCATCAATCGACCGCAGGTCGGCAGATCGCCCGCCTCCAGCGCCGTCGCTACGGCCAGGGTTCGCTCATTTTCACTGACCACATGGTGCGCTCGCGCATACAATCGAGCGTCGAGTAGCTGTCGCTGCTGCTGGAGATCATCGAGCGACAGGTCGCGCAGAGCAGTGATATGCGGCAGGCGCCGCTGCAGGTGCTCCACTACCGCCGCGCATTCGGCCCGTCGCTCATTGTACTGCGAACTGTCCAGCGAGCGACGCACCCGGCTATCGCAGACGACCAGCCGGACATCGCCGGGCAATGGCACCGCCCGATAGCTCAGGTCGCGGCAGTCAATCAGCAAAGCGTGGTCGACTTCCCCGAGCGCCGCAACGAACTGATCCATAATGCCGCACTGGACACCCACAAAGTTATTTTCAGCAGCCTGTGCCAGCAGCGCCAGTTCTTCGCCAAGCAAATTGAAATCATTGAGCAATTGCAGTGTATAGCCTACCGCCACTTCAAGCGCCGCCGAAGAAGAGAGCCCGCTACCCTGCGGCAGATCGCTATGGATCAGCAAATCGGCGCCGGCCGATTTCAAGCCTCGTGCAGCAACCTCAGCCGCAACTCCCCGGATATAATTCGCCCAGGGTCGCTCGATCCTGCGCTCGATGACCTGGGGATCGAAGCTGTCTTCTTCGCCATATTGAACGGCATAGCAGCGAATACGCTTGCGAGCCGTCGGGCTAGCCGCCACATAGACCGCCCGATCAATGGCAGCCGGCAACACAAAACCATCGTTGTAATCGGTATGCTCACCGATCAGATTGACCCGCCCCGGCGCCCGCACCAGGAGCGGCGGGCGTGAACCATAGTGCGCAGCATAGGCATCAATAACCGTTGCAGGTGCAAGCATAGCAACCCCTTCCGTCAGACGGCGGCAACCAGGGTTCGCAAGCGGGCTGCCGCCTGTTCCGCAGTTATGTCGCGCTGCGCTTCAGCCAGCATCTCGTAACCGACCATAAACTTGCGCACACTGGCAGAACGGAGTAGTGGCGGATAAAAGTGGGCGTGCAGATGCCATTCAGGATGCATCTGCTCATCGCAGGGTTTTTGATGAAAACCCATCGAATAGGGAAAAGCGACCTGAAATAGGCGATCATAGGCGGCCGTGAGCCGGCTGAGTATCGCAGCCAGCGCCCGGCGCTCAGCCGGCAGCAGCGCCGGCAGGTCGGGCACCGGGCGCCGGCTGATCAGCAGCGTCTCGAAAGGCCAGACCGCCCAGAAGGGCACCAGGGCCACAAAATGCGCATCGGCACAGACGATGCGCTCATCGCGTTCAAGTTCGGTTTCCAGGTAATCGCTGAGCAGCGTACGGCCATAGCGAGCGAAATGGCGCGACTGGCTGGCCTGTTCGCGCGCCGGCAGCACTGGCAGATCGTCGCCGGCCCAGATCTGGCCGTGGGGATGCGGGTTACTGGCGCCCATCATCGTGCCGCGATTCTCGAAGATCTGCACATACCGGACAGTCGGATCGGCCGCAAGCTCCTGCGTCTGGTGAACCCAGGTTTCGACGACGGCAGACAATGCCGGCAATTCCAGACTGGCCAGGCTCAGATCGTGACGGGGCGAATAACAGATCACCCGGCAGGAGCCACGGGCGCTACGGGCCTGCAAAAGCGCCGGACGACCGGCGTCATTGGCACCATCGGCGAACTCGGCAACACCCGGTGCAGGCAGCAGAGCGGCAAAATCATTGGGGAAGACAAAGGTCTGTTGGTAGGGCGGGTTCTGCATACTGCCGGCACGCATATTCCCCGGACAGAGATAGCAATGCGGATCATAGGCGGGGAGTTGCACCAGCGGTGAAGCTTCCATCTGGCCCTGCCAGGGGCGGCGGGTTCGTTGTGGCGAAACAAGCAGCCACTCATCACTGAGCGGATTATAGCGGCGATGAGGTACTTCGTGTAGATCAAACACACTCCAACCTGTCGCAACAATGGTTGGGCGGCGGGGCAGGCTGCGAGCCGGGCCACCGCCGCACCCCGGGTTCAGTTCAGGATCGCCACTTGCGGCACGTAATCGTCGTACCGACGCCCTCCTGTGAGCGCAGGTCGAATTCGTCCATCAAGCGCTTGGCACCGGGCAAACCCATTCCCATACCCCGCGAGGTACTGTAACCGTCCTGCATAACCAGTTCGATATCCGGAATACCTGGACCTTCATCTTCGCAGACGATCTCGATGCCTTTGCGACCGTTGCGCTCAATTTCGCGCACCGTCACATTGCCGGTTCCGGCATAAAGGAAAATATTGCGCGCAAGTTCGCTCACGGCCGTCGCAATGCGAGCCTGGTCGATTGCACCGAAGCCGATAGCCTTGGCGGTATCACGAGCCATAGTACGCGCAATGACAATGTCGAGGTCGCTGCGGATGACAGCCGCCTTAGCCTGCGCCATCACCATCATCGCTCTCCTCAGATGTCAGGCGTTGCATCATCGCCAGACCTTTTTCCAGGTTCAATGCAGTCAGTACTCGCGGCAATTCAAGCCCCAGTTCTACCAGCGTAATCGCGACTGCCGGCTGCAAACCGGTCAAAACCACGCGCGTGCCCATCAAACCGGCCATTGCCGCAATATCGGCAATCAGGCGACCGATGAAGCTATCCACGACATCAAGCGCCGTGAGATCGATAATCACGCCCCGCGCTTTGGTATCACTGATCTTTTGCAGGAGATCGTCCTTAAACTGCACAGCCGAAGCATCATGCAGAGCAACCTGAATTGAGGCGATAAGTACGTCTCCAATTTTCAAAATTGGAATACGGAGACCGTCCAAAGATTCCTCCTGGCAACAACCGCAGTGCTTGCACACCAACTACATACAACAACAACACCTGGCAGGTACTGCCCAAACCGGAAAAACATGGACTGAGGCTGCAAGCCCGGTGCAAGCCAGAGCGACAGCAGTCAAGTCATTGCAGCAGCATACGCATTGTACGTCGCAACCTGTTTCCCGTCCATATACCGTCAGTCCTATCGTGCGCTAGCCTTGTTCAGGTGACGACGCCCAGCATTAGAAAGACCGTCAGACCGGCAAGCAGCGGCACACTGAGATTATCGGTACCTGATGGAGACATCGCTTCGGCGAGCGTCGCCACGAGGGCGCCACTACCTGCGGCGAGCAATCCGGCAGCAATCGGCGGTGGCTGCGTCAGCGGGCTAAGCGACGAACCCGGCACCAGCATAATGGTCAGGAACATCGCCGTCCCACCGGCAAGCAGCATGACGGCCGAGCCTTCATAGGAACGCGTGCTCCCAAACAGCGTATACCGATGCCGCCCGTAGCACCGCCCAAGGATCGAAGCCAGCGCATCGCCCCAGGTCATCGCCATGGCACCGGCAGCGGCGGCATAACTCAAATCGCCGGGATCGTTGGTACGCCAGAAGAAAACGAACAGGATAGAAATGGAAAAGGCAAAATAGACCGTTCCGGGCGTACTATCGGCAGCGTCCATTGCTCCGAGGAGCCGATAGCGATAAAAGATATAGTTAAGAAAAATGAACGAAACGAAGGGGATAACACCAATATACCAGGTATCAAAGAGAGCCAGAACCCCGAACACCCACATACCGGCACCCACATGAACAATTTTCCGGGTAAAATCCTGCGGGTAGCCGCGCCGCCGCCGCACTGCTTCGGCCAGGAGCAAAAGCGAAAAAGCGTACAGGTAGGAGGCACCGAGCCCGACGAGGTCACCTGTCGTCATTGCGCTCCCCTCTGCCGCAAGCCTTTCCTGGCGCTTATTCTACTCGTTCCCTCTGGGGCTGTCAATTAACACGACGTACGCGGTCGGCGCGTTTGCTCACGCCGCAATGGCTTTTTTCGCCCGCGGCAGCAAAGCAAGGTACGTTCTTTGGGGTTGGTTTTGGCAGCGAAACTGCCAAAACCAACCCCATAATAACGGTTCTACCACCCTGCCGCAGATAAAAAACCAATCACCGGTGGCATCATGTTGCGGCGCATCACCGCAGCATGCTATAATCTCGGCGTATCAACTGTAACAAGGAGCGGCGCATATGCTTGGCAGGCGAACCCTCCTGCGGGTACTGCGCGCCTGGCTGCTTCTCCCCATTCTGGTAGCCTGTAGTGCAGGCAATTCCGCCATAACACCGGTTGCCACGCCAGTACAAACCCGTGGTGCCGAGGCTCCGATCAATCTGTTGCTCTGGTATTCCTGGCCCTTACCGGAGCAACGCACCCTGGCCCGATTAGTTGAGCGTTACAACCGTTCACATCCGCAAATCAGGATTATACCGCAGGCCCGCCCGATTGCCGCGATGCACCAGGAATTGCGCTCCGGCGCGCTTGAGGGCAGCGGACCGCACCTGGTGCTGGTACAAAGCCATACCATCGGACGGCTGGTTGATGCACAGGTACTCTTACCACTCGACGATCTGGTATCTGCCAATGATCGCGAACGGCTACTGCCGGCCGCTCTCGGTGCTGCTCGTGCCGCCAACCCGGATGGCGACATTGCGCTCTATGGCTTGCCGCTCACCTTCGACACCCCCATCCTCTATTATAATAAAGTGAATCTGGAAATTCCCCCGCCAGATACAGAGACATTGCTGCGAACCGCCCGCGGCCTGACCGACGCTTCAACCAGGCCACCTATCTGGGGATTGGCCTATCATCTGTCGCTGGACAATACCATTGGCTATCTGTATGCGTTCGGTGGGCAGATCTTCGATGAGAACGGCGAACTGGTGCTGGGGGGTGCCGGGCGTGCCGGAGCCGAACGCTGGCTGGAATGGTTGTTGGAACTCCATCAGGATCCGGCAATCTTTGCCGGCATCGACGGAATTGCCGTAGAAAACACCGTCATGGCCCAGGAAGCCCTGATCAGCATTGATTGGGCGCATACCCTGGAGCGCTACCGCGCATTGTGGCCACAGAGCCTGGGCGTTGCCCCGCTGCCCGAACTGAGCGAAAGCAATGTGTATCCACAGCCCTATGTGCAAAGTGATGTCATCGGCATCAATGCCCGCGTCATCGATGTGAACGACCAGCAGGCGGCCCTGAGTTTTATGCGCTATCTCCTGAGTGACGAGGCGCAACACGAGTTGCTGGAATCCGGCAAACAACCATCCTCGCTCAGCCTGGATCTCAGCGGCGACGGCCTGCTGCTGGAACAGGCCCGCGCATTTCGCCTGCAAGGGCAACGTGGCCAACCGATGCCCAATAGCGCCGCAGCCACCGGCGTCGTCTGGGAAGCAGTGCGCCTGATGCAATTCAATGTACTCCGTGGGATCAGTTCGCCCGCCGATGCCGTCAGCACTGCCGATGCCACTTTGCGAGATCGGCTGGCCTTGCCGCTACCGTAAGCAATGACACTTTTGCCTGGCCAAAGAGCGCATGCTGCCGATTGACACCAAGAAAACTAGTTGCTCTTGACCAGAAAATGTAGTAGAATAGGCACGGATGGGCGCCCTACTACGGCGTGCCCGATGCCGGTGAACCAGCCACCATCCGGCCTTTACTCCAGGAATGGCTGATGGCCTTTAAGGAGGATATGCATGGCAAGCAGAACCGAAGAGATGGTCCGTCACCTGAAGGCCTTGAGTATGAATACTCCCGATATCGAAGCATCTGCGGTAGTGAGTGTCGATGGCCTGATTATGGCATCGGCGTTGCCGGCGGATGTTGAAGAGGATCGCGTATCGGCAATGAGTGCCGCCATGTTGTCATTGGGTGAGCGTATCGCAAATGAGTTGCGCCGGGGCCAGCTCGATCAGGTATTTGTCCGCGGTGAAGAAGGCTACGTTATCTTGATGGCTATCGGTGAAGAGGCGGTGCTAACCGCACTGGCGCAGAGCCGGGCGAAACTGGGCCTGGTATTCCTGGATATGCGTCGAACGGCAAATGAATTGATTAATCTGGTCTGATTCAGGCCGGCCCGCAACAGGTAGGGCGGCTATCATCTGATCGCATATCCTCTGCTGTAGTTCTGTTCGCGAGGTACAACGATTGGAGGGGTAAAACCCCTCCAATCGTTGTACCTCGCGAATTCTCTTCTAAGCAGATTTAATCACCAAGGCGGATGTTCAAGCCACTCCCACCACTGCTGCTGTCGCCGCCCGGTACGTAGCGCGCAATCGCCTGAGCCAGTTTGAGCATCGGCATCGTCTGGAGCCAGACCCGCCCCGGACCGCGCAACGTCGAGAGAAACAAGCCCTCGCCGCCGAAGAGAATGTTGCGAAAACCCTTCACCATCTCGATGTCGAACTGAACCGTCGGCTCAAACATCGCCACATGGCCGGTATCAACCTTGAGCACCTGGCCGGCCTCGAGGGTGTACTCCATAATCTCGCCGTCAAGCTCGGCAAAGACGATTCCCGGCCCGGTGAACTTCTGCATAATGAAGCCCTCGCCGCCAAAAAAGCCGGAACCCAACCGCCGATTGAAAAAGATCGACATATCGACCGTGCGCTCGGCGCAGAGAAATGATTGCTTCTGGGCAATGATTTCCTGGCCCGGCCCAAGGTGGATCGGAATAATCTTGCCGGGAAAATCAGCCGCGAAAGCGACGATTCCTTTGCCGCCCTGGCTGGCATATTCCACCATAAACAACGATTCACCGCTAAAGGCTCGTTTGAAGAACCCACCAATGCCGCCACCGCGACCGGTCGTGTTCATAACGATATTGGCACTCATCCAGGCCATTGCCCCGGACTCGGAATACACCACTTCATCCGGGTCAAGTTCGAGGATAACAGCCTGCAGCGTGGTGCCGATCAACTGGTATTCGAGGCCGGTCTGGCCATGGCCGCGATCAGTGACGGTTGGTTGCGGCAAATCGAGACGTTCGCCGAAACGATTGACAAAGCCCTGATTGTCGGCGTCGCCACTGGAGCTCATTTCCGGGGATGCCGGAGCACCACAGTTGGTACAGAAACGCGCACTGGCGGGTAACTGAGCGCCACAGCTATGACAGATCATGATGCCCCCTTACTAAGTGTGCCGAGAAATTCAATATTGGTACGCGTCTTGGCCATGCGGGTCAACATGAGTTCGGTACCTTCATTGTCGCCAAGCATACTGACCATGCGCCGCAGTGTCCAGACCTGGCGCAGCATCTCGGGAGTGAGCAGCAACTCTTCACGGCGAGTGCTGCTGCGTTGAATATCGAGCGCCGGGAAGATGCGTTTCTCAGCGAGTTTGCGGTCGAGATGCAATTCCATATTGCCGGTACCTTTAAATTCCTCGTAAATCACATCGTCCATGCGGCTACCGGTATCGACCAGGCAGGTAGCGATAATAGTAAGACTGCCGCCATTTTCGATGTTGCGAGCGGCGCCAAAGAAGCGTTTGGGCGGATAGAGCGCCACCGGGTCGATACCGCCGGAGAGCGTACGGCCGCTGGGCGGCATATCGAGGTTGTAGGCGCGGGCAAGTCGGGTAATCGAGTCCATGAGGATGACTACATCCGAGCCACCTTCGACCAGGCGTTTGGCGCGTTCGAGAGTCATCTCAGCGACCTTGGTATGGTCTTCGACCGGCTCATCGAAGGTGGACGACATCACCTCGCCGCGCACACTGCGGCGCATATCGGTTACTTCTTCGGGGCGCTCACCGATGAGCAGCACCATCAAATGAATATCGGCATGATTGGAACTGATGCCATTGGCAATCGACTTGAGCAGCATGGTTTTGCCGGCCTTGGGCGGCGACACAATCAGGCCACGCTGGCCACGCCCGATGGGAGCGATCAGATCGACAAGGCGGGTCTGCAACAGGTTCGGTTCGGTTTCGAGCCGAAGTTGCTCATTGGGAAAAATAGGAGTAAGCTGATCGAAGGAAGGGCGTTTGCGGGCCGTTTCCGGATCCATGCCATTGATGAGTTCAACGCGGAGCAGCGAGAAGAAGCGTTCGCTTTCCTTGGGCGGCCGGATCTGGCCCCAGATCCGGTCACCGGTACGCAAGCCAAAGCGCCGGATCTGCGATTGGGAAACATAGACATCATCGGGGCCAGGCAACATGCGTTCACCGCGCAAAAAGCCGAAGCCGTCGGAAACAATGTCAAGGATACCATCACTAAAGGTATTACCGGCTTCTTCAGTCTGAGCCTGGAGCAATTTGAAAATCAAATCCTGCTTTTTGAGGCCGCTATAACCTGATATATCGAGCTTCCGCGCCATCTCGCGAAGATCGGTGAGGGTTTTCGATTCTAGTTCGGCAACGTTCACGTTCGTGTTCTCCTGATAATGTGAAGTGCAGAGCAGACAGAGCCTGTCGCAGCAGGATACCCATGCCAGGGCTGTCTCGCAAGATAAAATAAAAATGATGAGAGGAACATAATATAGCAAGCAGCTAGAAACCGGCTGTACTCTTGTACGAGACACAGACCTCAACTGGTACTATCACCTATCGCTGATACATGCCATAGATTACTTGTGTGTGTGTGTGCAACTGCTGCGTATGTGTAGAATGTTTCGAAATGTACGGAAACTGTTGTCTTTGGGCTGGGTTTCGGCTATTGGGGATCGGTGTTTAGGAGTACCGGTCAATGGAGCCGATGGGTATGCAGAGAGCGTCAAAGTATTTTGAGCACCTACAGTATAGCACAGGTGTCAAGTGTTTGCAAATAGCATGCGAGCGAGCACACGAGCACATTCGCGAGGTTTCGGGGGAAACACAACGGGGGCGGCAATGCCGCCCCCGTTGAAGATACCGGAAAAATCAGGCCTGAAGTTGCGTCATCGACTGTTCAAGCTTGCGGCTCCGCAAGGTGCCGATATCCAGTTCACTGCCACTGTGCGGGCAATGTTCCAGACAGCGATTGCTGTCCGGCCGGCTCGCATCGTAAAATTCAACCACGTAGCCAATGTCGACACAATGCTCCTCGACCCGGATCGGATGTCCACTCTCACTCAGACCAACCCAACTTGAAATCAGCGTTCGATAGCGTTCCATCATGGAGTACCTCCACCTTTCAATACCATACGCCCCAAAAAAAGCGTGCGTTGAGCTGCCAGACTACAACGCACGTACACCCTTGTAATATTTGCTTGTATCTATTCACTTTATACTGGAATGTTATGCGACGTTTCCATATTATTATAAAGGAAAATTTACCTCTGTATATGGGAAATATTCCCCCGTTTTGGTACCAAACTACTAAAGAGCCGTGGTAGCGCGCCACGGCTCTTTTTTGATTGCTCTCGACTCCGAAGCAACGTTTTCGCGTGCATGAAGCAATGCGTCAAGCGCGTTCTATGATCACACAGACCGGGGCGGGTTGCGCAACCTGCAGTAGCGCTACGACGTACATGTTATGCATCTGTCATCTTCATCTCAGAATACATATTGAATGCAAGCGGCATAATATGCTACAATACTTGTCCTTTTTCACAACCCGACAGCAAATCCAGGAGGAGTACATCCGTGACTCACTTTCCCACTCCTGTTCAGAGCCGCGCTCCATCACAGAGGGCCGGAACCGTGTATCATAGCCGCCCGCAGCAGAACATTATCAGCTTGCAGGACGGCACTGAGACCTATGCCAATGAGCATCCTGATGATGATGACCACGAGACAGACAAAGCCAGTGCGCAGCAGCCACCGCTCATCCTGATTGTCGACGATGAAGCGAGCCTGCGCGACATGCTGGCCCGCTTTCTAACCCGCAGTGGGTATCGCATACTGACCGCCGGCGACGGCCTGGAGGCGCTGGAAGTATGCCGGCAGCATGCCGACAGCATCCGACTGGTGCTATTGGATATGACCATGCCGCGGATGGGCGGCGCGACCTGTGCGGCCCTGCTGCGCCAGGATCACACCGACATAAGCATTATTATGATGAGTGCCTACACCGACCCGGACACCCTGGAGCGCAGTCGTCCACTGCGCGACGCCTACCTATCGAAGCCCTTTCAGCTCAGCGAGTTGCGGCAACTGATCGAGCAATTTGTCCGCAAACAATAACAGCCGGCAACCATTGCACCTATCGAACGCAATGAGGAGCAATTGCTCGCGTCGATCGAGCGGCTCCAGGCCGCCGATTTGCTCCAGCAAGGCGGTGCAGACGAAGCTGACAATCGCTATCATTTTCGCCAGGGCATTATTCGTGAAGCCGTCTACGGGACGCTCTTGCGCACTCAGCGCCAGACGCTCCATGAACGAGTGGCCTGCTGGTACGAGCGACGTCCACGGGAAGATCAGCCAAAATATTACCCGCTGCTGGCCTACCATTGGCAGAACGCCGACAATGCCGGACGCGAACTGCACTATGCAACGCTGGCAGGCCGGCGTTTTGCTGCTGAATATGCCAATCAAGCTGCATTGAGTTTTCTCAACCGGGCACTGGAACTGGTCGACACTGCCGAGCAGCGGATCGATCTGCTCTGGTTGCGCCTTTCGGTCTGGGAACGGATCGGGGAACGTGCCGCCCGGCACACCGACCTGATCGCGCTACAGGAACTGCTTCGGCAAACGGACAGCATCGCCGACCAATCCCGCCTGGCGAATGCATGGGCGGCCTACTATCGCGATATCAGCGATTACCCGGCCGCGCTGCGGGAACTCCAGCAAGGGCTGGAACTGGCCCGGCGCGCAGCAGATCCAGCTGCCGAAGCCTATACCTTGACCCTGTGGGGCCAGATTGGTGAGTACCAGGGAAGTTTTCGGCTTGCCCGCAACTATTTCGATGCAGCGCTGTCTATTCATCAGCGCATCGGTGATCGGCGCGGTGAGGCTGAAAATCTGCGCCGGATTGGCAGTATTTGCTACTATCTCGATGATCTCAAGCAGGCACGCACCTATACCCTGGCCGCACTGGAAACGTGGCGCGACATAAAGGATCGGGCCGGCGAGGCCGGTAGTCTGGCGAATCTGGGATTGATCGATATGTTGCTTGGTGATCAACAACTGGCGTTGACCTGGCAGCAGGAAGCCCTGGCGCTTGCCCAGAGCATCGGTGATCGCTTTCAAGAAGCAAACAGCTACAGTTCACTCGCCCAGTTGTACCAGATGCAATCCAATTATGCTGCTGCCCGCGACAGTGCTGAGCAAGCAATCCGGCTTTTTCGCGGCCTGGGCGAACGGCGCGGTGAAGCCGATGTGTTGAATGCGCTGGGACTGGTCTGGCGTGACCTGGGACAATGGGAGCAGGCGCGCCGATGCATTGCGCAGGCGCTCGCCATTCAGCAGGCCATCGGCGACCAGAATCGGGCGGCCTATTCGCATTTGAACCTGGGCAGTGTCTTGCAAAACGATGGCGCCACCGAAATCCGGCACTACCGGCGGGCGCTGGAACTGGCCCGCGCCAGCGGTGACCGTTTCGCCGAGGCCTATGCATTGAGCTACAGCGCAAACCTGGCCCGCCGGCAACAAGATCTGCGGGCGGCAATCGAGACCTACCAGGCCGCACTGCGCATCCACGCAGAGATCAACCCGGCCGGCAGCGCCGAAACCCGCGCCGGCCTGGCGCTGGACCTGCTGGCCGCCGGCAATACCTCCGGTGCTGCCGCCGAAATTGAATACTGCCTGGCGTATCTAGCCACCGAGGGCATCACTGGTATTGAATTTCCGGCGCAGGTCTGGCTAGATTGCTACGATGGATTGCGGGCACTGGGCCAACCGCAACCGGCACTGGAATGCCTGGAACGTGCCCGGTAACTGGTAACCGGGCAGGCCGCCGCAATCAGCGATCCTGAATTGCGCACGTCATACCTGGAACATGTGCCGGCGCATCGGCGAGTGCTGGCGGAGGCAGCATTGAATGCTATCGAGTGCGGCTGAGGCCACATCTGGAAATGCCGATATGCACATGCAGGTTATCGTTTCGATATACGTCGATAAGTGCGCCCGGCTTGCGGCTCAAAACGGCTCCAGCAGACCTTCACGCATGCGGAAGACCCGGTCGGCAATGCCAATCATATCCTGGCTGTGAGTGACCATAATCATGGTTTTGCCGGCGCGGCGGGTCAGTCGGTCGAGCAATTCAAGCACTTGCTGGCTGGTTTCGCTATCGAGGTTGCCGGTGGGCTCATCGGCCAGCAGCAGCAGCGGGTCGTGAACGAGCGCACGAGCGATGGCAACGCGCTGCTGCTCACCACCGCTGAGCCGGTCGGGAAAGCCGCCGCCGCGATCGCCGAGACCGACGGCATCGAGCATGGCCTGGGCGCGCGGTTTTGCTTCGCCGGCAGCCATGCCATTGAGTTCGAGCGGCAGCAACACATTCTCGAAAACCGTCAAGGTCGGCACCAGGTTGAAGAACTGGAAGACAAAGCCGATGGAGCGGCGACGAAAGCGGGTGCGCTCGGTTTCGGAGAGCCGGGTGATGTCGCGCCCATCGACGAAAATGCTGCCGGCATCGGGTTTATCGATGCCGCTAAGCAGATTGAGCAGGGTACTTTTGCCGCTCCCGCTTTTGCCGAGCAGCACAATAAACTCGCCGCGCTGGAAATCCATCGTCACTTCGCACAACACCGGGCGCCAGCGTTCGCCTTCGCGAAAGCCACGCGACAACGCTTCAAGGCGGATCAGCGGTTCTCGGGTTGCCGAAGGTTGAACAGCTTCAGGTGAGGCCGGATGAACTATGGTTTGCATACTTTCAGTATGCCATAAAAAAGGGGCGCCCTGGCACAAAATCAAGAAATTCTACCGAAATACTCCATTCCATAGTGTTTTGATCCGACTACCGTCGCCGAAATGATCAAGACACCATGCCATTGTACCCAACGCAAAGAGAGCGAGCCGTAGCTCACTCCCTTTCGGTGCTCATCCGAGACAGGTCGGCCCGCCAACCAAGCGGCTAGCGGCGCGGGGGATCTAAGAGGCTTCCAGAGGAATAACGGTTCTGAGGATGTGAGTTCGGAAAGATATTAGTTCGGAGGTCTCACATCGATAGCCGTTCTGGAACGGGCCGCGCCTATCTATTGATCAAATGATAATAGATGCGTGCGCAATCTTCAATAGTCCTCTATTCCCCCCATTCCATGACCCATACGGTTATCTATTGGTGGGAGTGTGCAAAAGCTGTGCTACAATGGAAAATCAAGCAGTTTGTGCCAACGATCGGCTGATTGATACCGGCGACACCAACCAGCCGATCGGCATTTCCCGGCTGCCGCCGGCGACACCGCCCGCTGCGGAGCGAGCAGCCGCGCCAACTACGGAATTCGTGCAATGAAGGAAGATGACGGTGCCGAAACGAACCCCCGATCTGTTTGATGCGCAGCGCGAACAATATCTGCAGAGCCAGGCGCCGCTGGCGACCCGGATGCGCCCACAGCACCTGGACGATTTTGTCGGCCAGGCGCAAATCGTCGGCGAGGGCCGACTGCTGCGGCGAGCGATCAGCGGCGACCAGTTGTTTTCGATGATCCTCTGGGGACCGCCCGGTAGCGGCAAAACTACGCTGGCCCGGATTATTGCCGCCAGCACTAATGCGCACTTCGAGCAGATCAGCGCGGTAACGGCCGGGGTGGCCGATTTGCGCAAACTGATCAAAGCGGCGCAAGATCGGCTGGGTATGTTCCAGCATCGCACGGTTCTGTTCATCGATGAGATCCACCGCTTCAACAAGGCGCAGCAAGACGCAGTGCTGCCCTATGTCGAAGACGGCACGATCATTTTGATCGGCGCCACCACGGAGAATCCCTCGTTCGAAGTCAATAGTGCGTTGCTCTCGCGGGCGCGGGTATTCACGCTGGAGGCCTTGAGCGATGAGCACATCGGCACGCTCATCGACCGGGCACTCAATGATAGCGAGCGCGGCCTGGCCGGGCAGGAAGTCATGCTGGCCGCCGATGCACGCGGTTTGCTGGTGAACATGGCCAATGGCGATGCGCGCACCGCGCTGAATGCACTGGAGGCGGCGGTGCGCTCCAAGCCGCCCAGTATCGGCAACAAACACCTGATCACCATCGACGATATGCGCGATGCCCTGCAGAGCCGGGCGGTGCGCTATGACAAAAGCGGCGAACTGCATTACAATGCGATCTCAGCATTGCATAAAAGTGTACGCGATAGTGACCCCGACGGGGCGCTTTACTGGCTGGGACGCATGCTCGACGGCGGCGAAGATCCACTGTATATTGCACGGCGCATCGTGCGTATGGCAGTCGAAGACATCGGCCTGGGCGATCCGCAGGCGCTGCCACAGGCCATCGCCGCGCAGCAGGCCGTCCATTTTCTCGGCCAACCCGAGGGCGATCTGGCGCTGGCCCAGGCAGTGGTGTATCTCTGCCAGGCGCCCAAGAGCAATGCGGTTTACAAGGCCTACGGTGCGGCTCTGCGCGATGTGGCCGAGACGCGCAACGAGCCGGTACCCTTGCATTTGCGTAATGCGCCCACCGGCCTGATGCAGAAACTGGGCTACGGCAAGGGCTATGAATATGCTCACGATCTGGCGGAAGGCCGTTCCGACCAGGCCCATCTGCCGGAAAACCTGGCCGGGCGGATCTACTACGAGCCGACTGAGCGCGGCTTCGAGGCGCTGGTACGCGAACGGCTGGCCTGGCGTGAACAGCGACACAGTGCCTCTGCCGCCGATGAACCGGCTCCACCACCATCGCCCACTGCCGATGCCGATCTACAGGCACTCTCGGGCGAGGAATCGCAGGATCCGGAGGATTGTGGGGGTTGAGGAACTGAGGAACTGAGGAACTGAGGGACTAAGGAACTGAGGAACTGAGGAACTGAGGGACTGAGGGACTGAGGGACTGAGGGACTGAGGGACTGAGGGACTGAGGGACTGAGGGACTGAGGGACTGAGGGACTGAGGGACTGAGGGACTGAGGGACTG
>DAOTUJ010000084.1:0-14027 GCA_034437175.1 Chloroflexaceae bacterium
CGCACTTGCCTGGCAGGAGCGGGGAGCACACGAGAACGCCGTTGCCCGGCTCCCCCGCTCCTGTCAGGCTGGCGCCGGTGATGACCAACTCAAAGCGTAAGGCTCTCGTCGCGCCAGACTGTACGGGAGCGGGGGTTGGGGGGTAAGGGCCGGAGCGCAAAGTCACCCATCTGGCAAAAACTCTATAGTTGAAAGCCGGCCCCGCTCCCACTCAGGCCGGTGCGGCGGGTCTGGTTCGCGAAACCTGGTTCTCATGGCGCGCCGACCTGGCGGGAGCGGGGAGCACACGAGAACGCCGTTGCCCGGCTCCCCCGCTCCTGTCAGGCTGGCGCCGGTGATGACCAACTCAAAGCGTAAGGCTCTCGTCGCGCCAGACTGTACGGGAGCGGGGGTTGGGGGGGTTAGGGCCGGAGCGCAAAGTCACCCATCTGGCAAAAACGCTATAGTTGAAAGGGATAGGGGCGGCGGGTGCGCAAAAAACGGTGCTATACTGCATGATATACGAAGTTTCCGCATTGCATAGCGATATTTGCAGGAGAAAATTGTGTCCAGGAATGTGATTATTGTCGGCGCGGGGCCGGGCGGCCTGGCGACCGCAATGCGACTGGCCGCCCGCGGCTACAGCGTCGATATTTACGAAGCCGAAGACCGGGTCGGCGGGCGGATGCGCGGCTTCGAGGCCGGCCCCTATGCCTTCGATACCGGCCCGACGATTTTGCAGGTGCCGCAGATCTATACAGAGCTTTTTGCCGAATCGGGTCTGCGCATGGAAGATTATATTCGCTTCAAACAGCTCAATCCGAATACCCGTTTGCGTTTCTGGGACGACAGCGTGCTCGATCTAACTTCGGACATCGAGGCCTTCAAGGCGCAACTGGCGCGCATGCGCCCGGATCTGCCGGAGGCCTTCGAGCGCTGGTATATCGAGCATATTCGCAAAAATGTGATCGGCTATGCGCCCTACCTGGGCACGCCGGTGCGCTCGCCGCTGGGCTATCTCAAGTTTGAGGAGATTGCGGCGGCATTGCCCTTCCGGCCCTGGGAAAGCCTCTACGACCATTACTGGCGCTTTTTCCAGGACGAGCGCCTGGTCTACGGTCTGAGTTACCCAGCCAAGTACCTGGGCATGCATCCGACAGCCTGTTCGAGCATCTTCAGTCTGATTGCTTTCCTGGAATTCCACGACGGGATCTGGCACCCCGAGGGTGGCTTCCGGGCGCTGGCGCAGGCCTTCGCCCACGCCGCGGAACACCTGGGCGTGCGCATCCATCTCAAGCGCCCGGTGCGCCAGGTGCTCGTCGAACAGCGGCGCGCGATCGGCGTCGAGATGTTCGACGGCGAGCGGATTATGGCCGATGTGGTGCTGATCAATGCCGATTTCGGCCACGGTGTGCGCAACCTGCTACCGGAAAACGCTCGTGGTCCCTATAGCGATGCAAAACTCAAGCGCATGCAGTGGTCGTGTTCGACATTTATGCTGTACCTGGGCGTCGACCGGCGCTGGGACGACCTGCCGCACCACCAGCTCTACCTGTCGGATCATATTCGCCGCCGCGAGCCGCCCTACGTCGATGACTCGGCACTGGACGAGGACAATCCCTCGTTCTACGTTTGCAATCCGACGCCGATTGACCCGGTGAATGCGCCGGACGGCCATAGCACGCTGTTTGTGCTGGTGCCGATCCCAAACACCTCCTATAGTGTCGACTGGGCGGCCAAACTGCAATCTTACCGCGATTTGATTGTTTCGCGGTTACATATGCTGGGCTTTGACAATGTGGAACGGCACATTGTCAGCGAGACATGTTATACGGCGGAAACATGGCGCGATGATTATCGCACCTTCCGCGGCGCGGTCTTCAACCTGGGCCACAACTGGAACCAGCTCGGCCCGCTGCGCCCACCGATCCGCTCACAGACCCTGCGCGGGTTGTACTGGATCGGCGGCGCGGTGCATCCCGGCAGCGGTCTGATGACGATCCTGGAAGCGGCGAAGAGCGCAGTGCATTTTATTGGTGAAGATGTGCCGTTGGAGCGTTGGAGCGTTGGAGCGTTGAAGCGTTCCAACGCTTAACAGGTTGGTATGCGAAAGCTATTGGTTGCAAGCATACTGGTGAGCTTGACCCTGATTGGTGTGCTCTTCTGGCAATTGCAGCCGGGGCAGGCGGCAGCGCGGGCGGCGGAACTGGCGGCAGCGCAGGCACGCTGGGCGGTACAGGCGCCGGCCGATTACCGGCTGCGGCTGCGCTACGAAGTCGTGAGCCCGCTACACAATCAGCAGTGCGGCATCGAGATGGAAGTGCGCGGCGAACAGATCGATATCCTCAACAATAGTTGTGGTGCGCCGATGACGTGGACTGTCGAGCGCATGTTTGGAGCGGCGAACCTGCCGACCATCCGCACCTGTTACCCATCCAGCGCGGGCGGCTGTGCCTGCATGAGCAGCTTCCAGGTGCAGGCCAGCTTCGATGCCGAAACCGGCCACCCCATCGAGATCAGCCGGCAATCAATGGTCAGCGTGCAGTGGCTGAATGCCGGGCTCTGGCAGCAATTCCTGCGCAAGGGCGAATTGCCCTGGTGCATTCGCTCAGCCGGCAGCAGCACCCGCACGCTGGTCGTGGAAGAATTTGCGCCGCTGCCCTGAAGCAAATTCAGAGCAGCGGTGGAATGATAAGGGTATTCTTTTTCGCTGCTTTGTGGGGGCAAAAACAGCGCCTGAGCCAGGTTGTACAGCCTGAGTCAGGCGCTGTTTTTGCGGCGGCCGGCCAGCCATATGCCGGCAGCGAGCGCACCACCGCCGAGAGTAAGCGCCGTAAGCCGGCGGCGGCGGCGGTCGGCGATGATGGTACGAGCGGTATTGTAGCCGCTGGCGCCGAAAACCCCGCCGCCGGGATGCGTGCTGGCGCCGGTCAGGTACAGGCCGCCAATCGGCGTGCGATAGCTCGACAATTCGGGCAGCGGGCGGAAGAAAAACATCTGGTCGAAGCTCATTTCGACGTGCATGACATTGCCGCGCAGCAGGCCGATACGCCGCTCCAGATCCAACGGCGACTGGATGAAGCGGTCGATGATTTTGCCGCGCATGTTCGGTGCGTAGCGGTAGAGTACCTCGAGAATATTGTCGGCAACCTCCTCGCGCATAGCATCCCACTGGCGACCGCCGGAAAGCTCATAGGGAAAATACTGCGACCAGAGAAAGACCGTGTGTTTGCCGGGCGGCGCCACATCGGGATCGATGGCGCTGAAGGTCATCGCGATCACGGCCGGGTCGCGCGAAGGTTCGCCACGCAGATAATCCTCATAGGCGCGGCGAACGTAGTCCATGCTTGGGCTGAGCAACTGCAGACCGTGGTGGCTCTCATGGGGCATGCCGCCGGAAGGCGCGGCGATGTAATCGGGCAACTCCTCGGCGGCACAGCGCACAGTCATGCCGAAGCCGTTGCCGATGCGGATATGCTTGAGGCGGGCAGGCATGCCGGCGGGCAAATGATCTTCGCCAACCAGCTTGAGCAGCGTAGTCAGCACATGCGCATTCGAGACAACAGTCGGCGCGCTATAACGCTGGCCGTCTTCGGTTTCGATACCCTGCACCTTGCCGTTCTGCACGATAATGCGGTTGACCGGCGCATCGAGCGCAATAACGCCGCCCATGCGCTGGATCGAGCGCGCCATAGCCTGCGTGAGCATGCCGCTGCCGCCGCGCGGATGTTTGGCGCCGCTGGTATGCAACATCGCGTGCCAGCCAAAAAAATCGCCGGCGCCGATCTCGTCGGGCGGCGGGCCGCTCTGAGCGGCGAGCCAGGTCATGGCGGCGCGCATCGCCTCGCTTGCGAAGGTCTCATTGATCAGTTGGGCGTAGCTGGTAAAGAGGCGACGGGTGATTTCAAGCGTATTGGTCTCAGCGCGAGGCAGGCGCGGCACACTGGCGGCGACGCTCCCGAAGAGCCTGGTCACTGAGGGCGGGTTGAGAAAGACATCGAAAACCGCCTCATTCAGCGGCTTCCAGAAGGCCATAAATTTGCGATAGGCCTCGGCATCCTGCGGGCTCACCGTGGCGATACTGGCGCAGGTTTTTTCCAGATCTTTATAAAAACTGATGGAACCGCTTCCGTCGGGCAGCGGATAGAAAGCATAGGGATCCATATCGATATATTCGAGCCCATGCTGTTCGAGCTGAAGATCGCGGACAATCGGCGTCAGGTGGATCATAATGTGAGCCGAGGAACCGACATCGATTTTATAGCCGGGAATAACTTCTTCGGTGCAGACTGCCCCGCCGATGATTGGCCGGCGCTCGGCGACGAGCACGCGGTAACCGGCCTTCGCCAGGTAACCGGCGCAAGTCAGGCCGTTGTGCCCACCGCCGACAACGATGATATCATAATCGCTACTGGCTGCCATAAAGGCCTTTCATTTCTTTTTTTACCGGCGATCCGGCACTGTGCCGGATCGCCGGTTTTTCACGAATACTTGCAATTTTTTGACTTGCACAGCCAGCGTGGAGGCTCAAATCACCAGAGATTTTTCGCCTGCGGCAGCATGGAAGAACTTCTTTTTCGTTTGATGTTGCGGCAATGCCGCAACATCAAACGAATGTTGATGGTTTTCCACCGCCAACTGGGTAAGTCTTGCAATTCCAGTATACCGCAGCTTTGGGGCGGAACGTGTCTGGCACGCGGCTTGCAAGGATGGCTGATAAGAGGATCGTACAGATGATGGGAGGACTGTATGCGACGCATAACCGGCCTGCTGGCCATTTTGATGCTATTACTGGCAGCCTGTAGTGCTGGCGAATTTGGGATGTACGAGGGCAATGACTGGGGCACCGGCATGGAGCCGTCGCCGACGGTGGTGGTACTGGATGATGAGGGCCGCGATCAGGCCGGCGTGAGGCCGCCCGTCGACATCGCCGAGAACCCGATTGATGTCGACACGGCACGCAACACGGCGAACCGCCTGGTCTACGACAGCATCGCCGAGGTGCTGGCAGCCCGCGAGGAAACTTCGACGCTGGCCGGTTTGCTGGAGCAAGTCGATCTGGCAGCCGAACTGGGCGATGGAGGCGCAATGACGATCTTCGCACCGACGAACCAGGCCTTTGAGTCCTTGCCGCAGGAAGAACTCGACCGACTGCTCGCCGATCCGCAGTTGCTGGCCGATGTATTGCGCTACCATATCATCGATGGCGGATTCGACGGCGAAGAACTGGTGCGCAATGATATTATCACCACGCTGAGTGGTCAGCAAATTACAACGAGCAGCAACGGGCGGCGTGTCTCGCTGAACAACGAGCAGGTGCATGTGTATGCGACCACGCCGGTGGCGAACGGTTTCATCCACTATGTCGACGCAGTACTGCTGCCGCCACAGCAGTAGCGGAAGCATGGCTCCCGCGATCCTGTTTCGCTTCGAACAGGATCGCGGAAGCCTGTTCCATCAGGGCTGCGGCGGGAACTGAGCTGCGCCACGAACTTCGCCGGCTTCGCGGAAGGAAATGTCGCTATCGGTCACCGTGTGGCCATAGATATCAGTGACGCGGAAGGTGTAGGGGCCGGGCCCCATACCTGCGGCAAAAACAAAATAATTGTAGCGTTCGCGCGGCACCTCTACGAAATTGCCGTCGCCGGCGAGGAATTCGAGTTTTGCAATCGGATTGCGGTGATTACGGATCTGCACCGCCGTCCACCACTGGTTACTGCCTTCTTTGAAGCGGTAGATGATCGGCGTTTGCAGATCGGGACTGAGGATGCGCCAGTCGATAGCGACCCGGCCATCCTCAATTCGGGCAATCTCGGCAAAGGCCTCGCGGCTGAGATCAATGTCGCCGGGCCGGCACTCAGGGCAGCGGTCGACAATGCGGACAATCACGCTGCCCTCCGGCCCGTTCACTTCGACAAAGCCGCCGCAGATCCAGGAGTCGGCGTAGTCACGCTCGTTCATTGCGGCAACCATCAGGTTGCCGGGGCTCGGGCCAAACATGCAGTTGCCGTCGCCGGTGGCGGCATAGTAAGTGCCTTCGCCACTTTGCCGTGTATAAGGATCGAAGGGCAGGCCCGGCAGCACCGTCCGCTCCTTTTCCCCCGGCACCTGAATGAATGGCAGATACACCACAAATGCATCCTCTTCAGCCGCCAGTAAAATCGTCATACCGAGCAGCAGGCTCAACAGCAGGGCCAGCACCCCAAACAGTGAACGGCCAGTTTTCATAGATGACTCCTCCATTAATTTCGCACTGGCGACTGCACGCACGGTTTTTCGCCCTGTTCGACTGTGCGCAGAGCAAGTTCCGGCAGGGCGGAAAGCGGAAACCTGTCTGAATTCGTTTGATGTTGCGGCTTCGCCGCAACATCAAACGAAAAAGATCGGCACTTCCTTGCTGCCGCAGGCGAAAAAGCCATTGACACGGCCAGAATCAACGCCGACTGCATAAGTCGTATTAATCAGTCGATGGTCCGATAGACACCATCCAACTGAACGTGCTATCCTGTTAAACGAGGCAATTCAACTTTTTTACCAATTTTTGATGAATGCGGGCGGCAAGCCCGCACTTTTTTGTCATCCGGCGGCGGCCAGAGCGGGGAGAATGTATGGCACAGCTCAGTGAATTTCAGGTCGACGATATACCTCGATACGATCCGCACAGCCCCCAGCGCTGGATTATCTCGCACATCCTGCGCTACAAATGGTTTCTGACGGGAGCGCTGCTCTTCTTCTTGCTGGGCTGGTCGGTGTATTCAGGGGCGCGCCTGCTGATTGGCGAGGCTGCCGCAGTGATTCTCACCCCGACGGAGGGGCCTGCACTGCTATGGATCGCGCTGGGCATCCTGGCCTTGCTGATGCTTGACGGGCTTTCGATGCTCGTCGGCAGTTTCGCTGCCGAGAATATCGCCGCCGGCATCGAGGCCGATGCGCGCCAGGAGCTCTACATCAATCTACTGGGCAAGAGCAAAGAATTCCATGATCGGCAACGGGTCGGCGACATTATGGCGCGGGCAACCGAAGACACACAGCAACTGGCGCGCATGATTGCGCCGGGCGGCACCTTGATCTACGAAGTTGTGCTGGGCGTGATTGTGCCGATTGTCTTCATCGCGACAATCAATCCGGCATTGACGCTGGTGCCGCTGGTGTTTGTGGGCGTGTACCTGGTACTGGTGTGGCGCTACCTGCGCCGGCTGGAGCCGATCATTCGCGGCCAGCGCGAGGCCTACGGCAAACTCAATGCCGGACTGGAAGAAACCATTTCGGGCATCGAGGTCGTCAAAGCCAGTGCCACCGAGCATTTCGAGCGGCGCAAATATCGCGAACAGGCCCGCAAGTTCCGCGACCTGTTCGTGGCCCAGGGCTACCAGGAAGCACGCTACCTGCCGCTGCTGGCCTATGGCCTGATGGTCGGCGCGACGTTCTTGCACGCCATGCTGCTCTTCCGCAGCGGCCAGGTAGACCTGGCGGGGATCATCGGCACGATGGGCCTGGTCGGGCTATTGCAATTCCCGGTGTTCATCTCAATTTTCGCCTTTTCGCTGTTGCAACTGGGGCTGGCCGGTGCGGGGCGGATTTTGCAGATCATTCGCACCGAAACCGACCTGGACGAGAACCGGGCCGGCCACCATAGCCAGATTGCCGGCGAAATCGTCTTCGAGCAAGTCGGCTTCGGCTACGCGCCCGATGCCGAGGGCAAGCCGGCGCGCCCGGTACTGCAAGCCATCAATTTCCGGGTGGCTCCCGGCCAGACGGTTGCCATCGTCGGGCAGACCGGCGCGGGCAAGAGCGCACTGACCCAGCTGGTCAACCGGACTTACGACACAACCAGCGGGCGAGTCCTGATCGACGGCATCGACGTGCGCGACTGGAGCCTGGACGCGCTACGTTCGCAGATCTCGAAGATCGAGCAGGACGTGTTCCTGTTTTCGCGCAGCATCGCCGAGAATATCGCCTTCGGCGCACCCGGCGCCGGCCGCGAACAGATCGAGGCGGCAGCGCGAGCAGCGCAGGCTCACGATTTCATCAGCGGCTTCGCCGAGGGCTACGAGACCGTGATCGGCGAGCGCGGCGTGACGCTCTCGGGCGGCCAGCGCCAGCGCATTGCCCTGGCCCGCGCCTTCTTGAACGACCCGCGTATCCTGATCCTGGACGATAGCACCAGCGCGATCGACAGTGCAACGGAAGACCAGATCCAGCGGGCGATTCGCCAGGCCCGCGCCGGGCGCACGCTGCTTCTGATCACCAACCGGCTCTCGCAGATCCGCTGGGCCGACCTGATCCTGGTGCTGGATCGCGGGCACCTCGTGGCGCAGGGCAGCCACGAGGAACTGCTGCGCCGCTCATCGCACTACCGGCGCATTTTCGCGCGCTACGACGTGGAACTGCCGCCGCTCGAAGAAGCGAGCGAGCGCCAGATGGCGGCGGATTGAGCGACTTGCGCAGTCGGCGAGTTTGCTCAAGCCGCAAGGGCTTTTCGCCTGCCGCAGCGTCGGGTTTGCTCAAGCCGGAAGGGCTGATTTCGCCTGCGGCAGCAAAGAAGTTTGCTTCTTTTTGGTTTGATTTTGCGGCAAAGCCGCAAAATCAAACCAATTTAAACCGTTTTCTGCTTTGTTTGTTCTGGCGACTGCGCCGCCAGAACAAACAAAAAGCGCTTCCTTCCTTGCTGCCGCAGGCGAAAAAAGGAGAGATCAACTATGGGCTTCCTTATGGACGGCCTGGAGGCCGAGGAATACGACCGCCAGTACAGTGATGGGGCACTGGTGCGCCGCATTCTAAACTACTTCGCGCCCGATGCGCGCAAAATGATCATTGCGGCGAGTGCGATTGGCCTGGTGGCGCTGCTGGATACCGGCATCCCGATTTTCATTTCCTACAGCCTCGACCGGTTGCAGGTCGATCCCTCCACGCGCAACCTGGTGATGATTACGGTGGTTTTGACACTGCTGGCCTCGACGTCCTGGCTATTCAACCTGGTGCGCCAGACGCTCTCGGCCGAGGCCGTGGGCAACGTGGTACTGCGCATGCGCGAGGATGCCTTCGACGCCGTGGTGCAGCGTGACCTCTCGTTCTACGACCAGTTCGCCTCGGGCAAGGTCGTCAGTCGGGTGAACTCGGACACCCAGCAGTTCAGCCAGGTGATGGTGCTGGTCATGGAACTGCTGAGCCGGGCGTTGCTGGTGATCTTGCTGCTGGGCTACCTGTTCACGGTCAGCATCTCGATGACGCTGATCCTGGTGCTGCTCTCGCCCTTCATTGTACTTGCGGCACTGGGCTTCCGGCGCATCGCACGGCACACGATCACAAACTCGCGGCGCATAAATGCCACCGTCGGCGCGCATATTCAAGAGACGGTGAGCGGCATCGGCGTGGCAAAAACGTTTCGGCAGGAACCGGCCATCTACGCCGAGTTCGAGCGAGTAAATGAGCAATCGCGGCGCGTAAACCTGCGCATGCGCTACGTCTTCGCTTCGATCTTCCCGATCCTGAACGCACTGGCCGGCATTGGCACGGCGTTGCTGGTGTATTATGGCGGCTGGCAGGTGCGCGACGGCGTACTGACGGCGGGCGACTGGTATTTGTTCATCCAGGGTCTGACGCTGTTCTGGTTCCCGCTGACCAGCATCGCCTCATTCTGGAGCCAGTTCCAGCTGGGGTTGGCGGCCGGCGAACGAGTCTTCGCCTTGATCGACGCCGAGCCGCGGGTGGTACAACGCGCTAACCGGGCGCCGGAGCAGATCGCCGGCGACATCCGCTTCGAGCGGGTCGATTTCCGCTACAAGCCGGAAGAGCCGGTGCTGCAGGATTTCTCGCTGCACATCCGGCCCGGCGAGATGCTGGCGCTGGTCGGGCATACCGGCTCAGGCAAATCGAGCATCGCCAAACTGGTGGCGCGCTTCTACGAGTTTCAGGGCGGGCGCATCCTGATCGACGGCCAGGACATTCGCGAGCTGGATATGGCGGCCTACCGCGCCCGGCTCGGCATCGTCACCCAGTCGCCCTTCCTGTTCGACGGCACAGTGCGCGACAATATTCGCTACGGCAGCCCGGATGCAACCGCTGCCGAGGTTGAGAAAGCAGCGCAGCAAGTCGGCGGCGGCGACTGGATCGCGACCCTGCCGCAGAGCCTGGACAGCGAAGTCGGCGAGCGCGGCAGCAACCTGTCGATGGGCCAGCGCCAGATCGTCGCGCTGGCGCGGGTGCTCTTGCAGGACCCGGCAATTGTCATTCTGGATGAAGCAACAGCCAGCATTGACCCACTGACCGAGGCGATGATCCAGGAGGGACTGGACAGCGTGCTGGCGGGGCGCACCGCAATCGTCATTGCCCACCGGCTGAGCACGATCCGCCATGCCGGCCGGATCATCGTCTTGCGCAAGGGCGCCATCCTGGAGTCGGGCGATCACGAGGCGCTGCTGATGCGCGACGGGCACTATGCCGAACTGTACAACACCTACTTCCGCCACCAGAGCCTGGCGTATATTGAGGCGGCGGAGCCGCAGGGTAATGCGGCGTCTCCTGTGGTTTAATATCAAATCGAAAATGATCAAATGCGTTTCTTTTTTGGCGGCTTTGCCGCCAAAAAAGAAACGCACTTGATCGTTCAAGGGCTGTCAACCGTCCTTGCGCCCGTCGGGATGGCGGGTACCTTTGACGGCGCCTGGCTCTCCGGTGATGAAATCGTTCTGCATATAGCCAATCACTTCAGCGGTTGAGAGAACCTTTGCGCACGTACTACCGGCGACCTTCAGCTTTGATGAGATTAGGTAGAATTCCGCCCGCATACGGTCGATACTCTTCCTGGCAGTCATCGAGCAGCAGGGCAATTCTGCGCGGGCGATCAGCGAGGTTCCAGGCCGCCCAGAAGCTGAGCGGCTGACCATTCGGGCCACCCGGCGTTTTACTGTGGTTGTCCATTGGCTGAAGCGCCAGATCCATGTCGCGATGTTTGCGCGGCTCCTGGAGTGCTTCTTCAAGCGTACGTATCTTGTCATTACGGTTGTTCATCATCAATTCCCTCTCACAGCGCCTAAAACTCTAGTCAGCCGTTCCCTCGACCGCCAGGCAGCGTAAAGAAGAAGATTGCTACCAAGAATTGCATGGGGTGCGCAGGTGTAAGGATAGTACCATGGGTTTCGGCTATCGCAGGAAGACGCAAGTGGCTACAGGTATCCGCTGTATATCTAAATTCAGGTACAATCAAAGAAAGGAGCAAATTCAGCTGAAGCATACAAGGAGTGATTGATGCCTGAGCAGAAGATCAACGTCGGTGATATGGCGCCGGATTTTGAACTGATGGACGATAGCGGCGATCCGGTGAAATTATCGGACTTTCGCGGCAAAAAGGTGATTCTGTATTTTTACCCTAAAGACGACACCTCGGGTTGCACTACGCAGGCCTGCGCTTTCCGTGACAGCTACCCGGAAATCGAGGAGAAAAACGCGGTGGTGCTGGGCGTCAGCCCCGACAGTGTGAAATCGCACCAGAAGTTCAAAACCAAACATGAATTGCCATTCATGTTGCTGGTCGACGACCAGCACAGCGTCGCCGAGGCCTACGGCGTCTGGGCCGAGAAGAGCATGTACGGCAAAAAATACATGGGCATCGAGCGCAGCCATTTTGTGATCGACGAAGAAGGCAACGTGATCCAGGCCGTCGTCAAAGTCAAAGCGAAGGAGAGCGCCGAGAAAGCGATAGCGGCGCTGGGGTAAGACCGGTGAGAGACAATGGCGCGGATTGAGCGGCCAGGCCGCTCAATCCGCGCCATTGTCTCTCACCGGTCCTACTTAGTAATTGTCGTCTTCATCCCAATCGTCATCATCATCGTCGAAGTCGGAGTGGCGATACTGCGGCGGTGCATCACCGACGGATTCGAGCAGGCGCGGGTATTCGCCATCATCGGCCTGCAGCTTCACCGCCTCGACAGTAATCTCGAATTCGTGGTGGTCGCCAAAATCGAAGAGATAGCTGAATTTATGCTTCGGCAGCAAGCCCAGGTCGCCGAGGTGCACAGAATATACCGACCATTCCTCCTCATCGTCGGCCGGCTCTTGACCGGCCTCGTCGGCGTCTTCCGCCAACTCTTCCGCCCATACCTCGATCGGGCTGTCGGTACTATTTCGATCGTCGGTGGCAAAGAGCTGGTTGCCGAAGGCCAGCAACAAATCATCACCCCAAGAATCGTCTTCGGGCAGACCGATTTCATAGTGCTCATCGCCGGTCTTATTGTTCATATAGAAACTATAGAGATGGTCGGAGTCCCAGGCAAAAGCGCGCTGAATGGCAACATGCAGATCGAAGAGGGTCTGCTCGGAGCGCAGGGCCAGCCGGCGCATCCGCGGGCTGCGGTCATGGCGCAGGCGCACCTTGAGCAGATAGGTACCACCGGAATTTTCGAGGGGCAAAGGCCGATCCAAAAACCAGAGAGCCAGGCGAGCCTGGTAGCGCGGCTCGTAGGCCTTGCCGCTCAGGGCACAGTCCCGCAGCGCCGTCAGGGCTTCGTCCGCTACCGGAATATCCACCAGGTCATAGAACATCACCAGGTAGAAACAGGCGGAAGCGCGCACAGCCGACTCGCGATGATACAAAGCATCGAGCAACGCCTCTTCAGCGGCAGAATCTTTATCCTGCTCCTTATCCTGCATTGCGAGCAGCACCAGCGCGGCGATTGCCGTGCTGATGCGCTGTTGTTTGTGTCGGTCACGCGGCTTCTTGAGATCGAGCAGCGACTGCCAGAACGAAATGGAGACCGGTTGCCGAGCCAGCGCAATCAGGTCGGCCAGATGATCGAGAATGTAACTGGCGCGACTACCGTCCTGTTCCCAGACGCGCAGATACAACTGTTGCGCCTTTTCAACCTCTGCGGGGGAAGCGACGGCACTTTGCCAGACGGAATGATCAACAACCAGCCGGGGCTCAAACCGGGGTTTTTCATTGTGCGCAGCATCCAATGCGGCTTCGATGCGCCGCAACATTTCGCCGACCCGGTTATCAGCAGGCGTTTCCGGGTTCTGTTCACGGGTCTGCGCATACAGCAACCACATCTGGAGAGGTTCATTGCGCCACATAGTTCTTCTCACCTTTCGCCAAAATGCTGCCAGCCGGAGGCGTCCAGTGCGATCTCCTTGCCGTCCGGCAAGCGTAGTCACCGGCCGTCTGCGGGTGGCAGGCTCTCGCCTACCACGCTGAACAGCCCATCAATCGCGGCCAGTTCCACATCATCGCTGATACCGCTAATCAGGTCGACGCGTTCACGGGTCACGATGGCACGCAGTCGCTCAATCAGCGCAATTTCTCCGAGATCGGCGATGTGCATAGGTGAGCCCTGTGTTTGCAAAAGACCTCACATGCAACAGTGTAGCATATCGCGATGATTATGGCACAGAGCAGCAGCGGCTATGCAAGGCGGAGGCCCCTACTCCACGTACTCAGCCTCAATCTTGATCGAGACAACCCGGGCAAAATAAGCGCACATATTGCGACCGAAGCGATTATCCATAGTGCTCGTGATGTTTGCAATCAGGCGCTGATCATCGAAACGCAGCTTTAAAGAGGCCGCCGGCGCAATCGGTTCCGTACAGCGTTCGGTGAAATTCAACTGGTCTTCCAGGCCAAGCGCGTTGATAGCGGGTGATGCCGGGTTGCTGGCAATCAAAGTTCCCTGATAACTATCGCCCTGCCAGGCATACTGCCAGTACTGAACCAGGCCTCCCTTGATCGAATTTGTTTCAGGTGCCGGACTGATACCGGTGATCAGGCATAGATCACGACCGGCCGCTCGCGGTGCAGATCGCTGAGATACCGGTCGCCGGACTGGCCGGTGATACGGCGAACCCTGGCGACCGTCGCACTATGCGGGTAAAACAGCCCCTGCAAATAACTGACGGCGCCATTAAGATGATATTCGACATAGCTAATACCGAATCAAGTTAATCCTTCCGCAATGTCAGTAGCGTGAGGCCAGCATCCGACCTCATCAATCACCTGACGCAGGTAGGGGTAACTGGTCAACGACTGCACGACCGCAGGGGTATAGTGAGCAAGC
>DAOTUJ010000085.1:0-17770 GCA_034437175.1 Chloroflexaceae bacterium
GCCACTCTTGCGGCGCGCATCGACCGGCGGCGCGGGCCCGGCGGCCGGATCGCGCGCCGCCGTAGTCGGCAGCCGATAGTGCCCGGCAATGGCGCCTCCACTGACCAGCAGCGCCATACTGACCCAGAACATCATTAGCGAGGAGACAACCGGGATCCCGGTAAGCCCCTCCATGACGTGCGCAACCAGCGCACTGATCGCAGCCAGAAAGAACAGTTGCCAGCGCCAGGTCGTATCGTTGCGTATCAAGCGCCAACCCAGCGCCAGGGCACTGAAGAGCACAAAGAAAAAGCTCACCAGGCCAAGCAAACCACGGGTAACGGCCTCATCGAGCAGTGCCTGGTGCGAGCGATCGGGCGAGGCGCCGCGGGCTTCAACCGCAGTAAGTTCGGGCGGGTAGAAGGGATTGAAGGCCACGAACATGCTCTCGGGCCCCCAGCCGATCACGGCGCGCACGGGATCGGACGTAATCAGGGCAATCGCACCACCGCCATGCTCATCGCCCGACCAGATCAAGCGCCGGACGAGCCCGGTACCACTGTCGGCATCAAGCATCTGGCCCAGCCGCCCGATGAAGGGCGTCTGGCGCAACTGCTCGAACACCGGTGCCGACGAGAGGTTGAAGACCAGCAGAAAAATGACCGCCGCCGTGCTGAGGCTGCCCCAGGCCCAGATCAGCAACTTCAGCCGCCCGGCCAGCCCAAGAGCCTCTTGTTTGCGCGCCTGGCGTAGCCCCAGCCAGAGTGTCAGCGAGATAAACACAAACAGTCCTGCACCCAGGCCCAGCCAGGGGCCGCGGCTCTGAGTGTACACAATCGCCAGTAGCAGCAGCAGCGTCAATAGCGCATAGCCGGCACTGCGCAGCACCAGGCTAAGGCGGGAAGCCGCGCCGGGCGGGTTGAGGCCGACAGTGAAACTGAGACCGTAAAAGCCGGCGATTGCCAGACTGCCGAACAGCAGCCAGAGCCACCAGTCAGCGGCATTGCCGACTCGTTCATCGATCACCTGGGAGCCGGACGACACAGCAAAGAAGATGGCGAAAAACAGCAGGCCGGCCACAAACAACAAACCGGGCCAGGCTGCCGGGCGATCGCGCCCATTGCCGCTTGCGACCGGCAATGAGGGAGCGGCCCAGAGCGCCGTAACCGTTGCAATCATGGCGGGCATAACCCACCAGTAGCGCAGGTCGGCCGTACGCACTGCCGCGCCGAATTTGATCACACTGAGCAACAGCGCCAGCGTTCCGCCAACCAGCAGCAAACCGGCGAGTGCCCGCAGCAGGTCGCGCTGCAGATCGCCGGTACGGGGCGCCTTGATAGCGGTACCGGCCAGATCGAGCGTACGAAACATGGCGAAGGGCACCACCATAATCATGTACGCAGCCACAAAAATGGCATTGCCCATCGTCGAAGCCACCCGCGTCACCACATCGCCGCCCCAGGGCAGCGGGTCGAGCCCATTATGTTGCAGCAAGCCATAGCCGGCGACGGCCATGCCGGCCATCAACATCACCGTGATCAGGCGCTCGAGTTGCTGATTGCGCCGCAGCACCAGCACTATCATCGTGAACAGGCCGATATACGAAAGATGGGTGTAGGCACCCTGGAGGCGCTGGTACGAGCCCCAGAAACTGGTCTGCGGCACAACCGAAGTGAAAGTCGTCAGGATATAGATCAGCGCATAGAGCAGCACCGGCAGTGCCAACGGAACAGCCGACAGGCCGTGCCGAAACTGCGCGAAAGGATTGGCATACGCCGGCGATGAGGCATCATCGGATGCCGGCGGGCCGTCCGATGATCGTTGCACGACCCGGTCGAGCAGCATAATCAGGCCGGCGGTCAGCATCAGCAGCACGAGCGTGCGCAGTGCAACCACCTTATCGGGTTCGAAGTGGCGTGCAGAGTACAGATTGAAATAGAGCGGCACCAGCGTCAATGCCAGCAACCAGCCTGCTTCAATGAAGCGTTCGCACCAGATGGAAATCTTGCTATTCGTTTGCATAAGCATTTAGAGCGAAACGGCCGTCCGGCTGAATTGATCGGCGGCGCCAGCCTGCGCCGGTTGTTGCATATCGTGCGCGCGCAACTGTTGTTTGAACGTTGCGGCGCGTTGCAGGATCGCATGCGCATTGGCCCGGCTCGGCTCACTGACCGGCGTACCGTCAAGCATCGCCGCGAGTTCATCGACCCGCCGGGGCTCATCGAGTTGGGTAATCGCCGTACGAGTGCGATCATCGCTGAACTGCTTGCTGATCGCATAATGCGCATCAGCGAAGCCGGCCACCTGCGGCAAATGCGTAATGCAGACCACCTGGTGCGCATCGGTCATTGCCCAGAGTTTCTGGCCGACCACCTGGCCGGCGCGGCCACCGACACCGACATCGATCTCATCAAAAACCAGGGTCGTCACCGGGTCGACGCGCGAGAGGATCGACTTGAGCGCCAGCAGCAAGCGAGCACTTTCGCCGCCGGAAGCAATGCGGGCCAGCGGCTTGAGCGGCTCACCGGGGTTGGGCGAAATCATAAACTCAACCCGGTCGATGCCGTGGCGTTCGCAGGCCACCCGCCGCCCATCGGCCAGCGGCACCCCCTGCGGATCATCGCTATAGCTGATATCGACGGCAAACTTGACGCGGGGCATTGCCAGGTCGCCCATCGCACCTTCAATCGCCCGCGCCAGCGACTGGCCGGTAGCCCGGCGGCGGGCGGAGAGCTCGCCGGCCAGCGTCGCCAGTTCCGCCAGCAAATCTTGTTCGCGACCTTCGAGATCGGCCATATGCTCGGCGCTATTGCTGAGGCGTTCGATCTCGGCCTCGGCGCGGGCCGCCCGTTCGAGCAACGTAGCAACATTGTCGCCATATTTGCGCTGAATATCGCGAATGACCGTGAGGCGATCTTCGATGGCATCGAGGCGATCGGGATCAAAATCGAGGCGATCGCGATAAGCCCGCACCGTCATCGCCAGATCTTCGAGTTGGTACTGCAACTCGGTAGCGGTGCCGGCCATCGCGGCAACACCTTCATCGAAGCGAGCCAGTTCGCCGAGCTGATCGGCGGCCTGGGCCATCAACTCAATGATGGGGCGCAAAGGAAGGCGCCCGCCTTCTTCGCCCTTGTAGAGCAGCGCATACGCACTATCGGCCAGATCAGTGATGCGCACCGAATTTTGCATCAACTGGCGCTCGCGCAGCAGTTCAGCTTCCTCGTCGGGCTGCAGATTAGCAGCCGTCACATCTTCGAGCAGGAAGCGCAGTTCCTCGATACGTTCAACGCGGCGGGCCTCATTCCGGCGCAGATCGGCAAGCTCCTCGCGCAGCTCGCGCAGCCGCCCGACCAGGCCATCGACCTGCTCACGCTGCGCGAGCAGACTGCCGTAGCGGTCGAGCATATCGAGGTGCGTGCGCACATTAAACAGGGAGAGCCCCTCGTGCTGACCGTGAATATCGATCAGGCGCCCACCGACATCGCGCAACACCCCACTATTGACGGCGCGACCATTGATGCGTGCGACACTGCGCCCACTTTCGGCGCTGATCTCGCGGGTAATAATCAACTGCTCATCATCGTCTTCGAGCAAGCCGAGTTCCTGGAGCAGCGGCAGCACCTCGGGCGCATCGGCGAGGCTGAAGACCCCCTCGATACGCGCACGCCGACAACCGGCCCGTACCAGAGTACTGTCGGTTTTTTCGCCACGCAAGGTGCCAAGCGCATCAATAATGATCGATTTGCCCGCGCCGGTTTCACCGGTGAGCACATTGAATCCGCGGGCCAGGCGCAAGTGCAAGCGATCAATGATCGCGAAATCTTGAACCAGCAGTTCGAGCAGCATACTTATCGTATTTCTGTGCGCCGGCCGGCCTGAATCATTGCAACCGGCCAGGGCAACACATGTGAGCGAATTCGGATCCGCCGGCTGTATTGTATCACAGGGGTATGGCAGTGGCAACGCTTCGGGTAGAATGACCGCTTATTCTACGACTTTCGACTGAGATCGGGATCCCTCGTGGGACTGATGCCGCTGATGCTGCACTCGCATACAATTGCTCTCGAAACGATGATGTAAGCGACAGACATCATCGGTACTTTGCAAAAAGTACCTGCTTACCCCCTGTCGCTCTCCATAATTATCCTCTCCGGCTGCCGGTTCCCGGCAGCCGTTACCACTATTATATTATGACACGACGTAGGCAGTCGGCGTGTTTGCGCAAACCGCAAGGGCTGTTTTCGCCTGCGGCAGCAAACTTGCTGCGCTCAGCGGCGGGGATCGCTATTTGACAGCACACCCCGCTCGTGCTACTATCCGCTGCGCTCATTTTTTAACAGGAAAATAACCGATCCATGTACGACCGGTTAAAGGAGAAAAACCTTGCCAGGACTGCAAGTGTCTCATGAGTGGTGCATTGCCGGGCCGCAGCAACGGTTGTGCCGGCGGTTGATACCGGGATTGCTCCTGGTGGTACTGCTGGTATTGGCCTTGTTTCCGGCGCGGCCGGTGGCGGCGCATCCGCAGTTGATTGTGCCGACCCCGCCGGGAGAAGGCTGGCGGATCATTCAGGGCTATGCCTGCGGTACCCATAATTCCTGGGATCGCTATTCGCTCGACCTGGTCAGCGCCGGCGAGCGTACCTATGGCGCGCCGGTGCGAGCCAGCGCCGACGGCACAATCTGGGCGGTTGAGTATCGCAGCGGTACGGTTATTCTGAACCACGGCGGCGGCTTCTTCACGATGTATACCCACCTCGCCAGCTTTACCGTCACTTCACGCGGGACGTTTGCTCCGCGGGGCATGGTGCTCGGCACCGTCGGGGATCGTGGCTCGCCGGGCAATCCGCATTTGCATTTCACCGCTTTTACCGCCAGCAGTTCGAGTATGCGTAGCTGGCGCTCGGTGCCGCTTTCCTTCGCCGAAGGCTATGTATTGCCGGAAATCGGCGGCTGCAATCAGCACTACGGCAAAGTGCTGACGGCCAATGGCGAGTTGCTGAATGCCGATCCGAAAGTTGCATTCAGCAGCCCGGCGCAGCCCGGCACCTGGTACAACAGCGACCAGCGGATCGAGTTTACCACTACGGCAGCCTGGCAGGGCATCAGCCAGGCCTGGAACGCCGAAGCTGAAGGCGACCAGCCTATGTTTGCCAATGCCACGGCCGGCTACGCCCAGCTTGCCGATGCCGGCGAAGGCTTCCATACCCTGCACGTCACGGCCTGGGGCGTCGATGATCGCCGTGTTCTGGCGACCTATGGGCCGATTGGCTACGATGTGACGGCGCCTGAGCATCCGGCGCCGCTGGCAGCACCGGTGCAACTCAAGAGCGCAGGCGAAACCGTACCACGGATCGACTGGTCACCGGGCCGCGATAATGCCGCCGGCGTGGCCGGTTACCGGGTCTACCTTGGGCCTGATTTGAACGGAACCTCGGCCTGGTTTGTTGAAGCGCCCTTCATTGAGCCGGAATCGCTGAGTCCGGGGACGTACCACCTGCGCCTGCAAGTAGTCGACAATGCCAGCAACAAGAGCGACTGGCGCACCATCGGCCAGGTGATCGTCGCTGAGGATTAGCCCATGTTTTGCTCCGGCGAAGGGCTATTGCGCATCGTCCGCGATATTGCCCGACTGGCGCAAGAAAAGCAGAAACTGGCGGGCCATGGTGCGCTGTTCGGGGCCGAGGGCATCGTAGAGCGACAGAAAGGCGTCGCGCTCACGGTTGGCGGACGTGAAGCGATATTCGTCTTTGCCGGCAGCTTCGTTGATCAACTCGATGGCGGTGGCATGAAAATGCAGCGCCATCTGCTCCAGATCAGTGATGCGCACGCCGGTAGTACCGGCTTCGATGCTGGAGATATAGGAGCCCGAGCTGCCGATGCGCGAGCCCAGTTCCGATTGAGTGAATTTGTACTTCTGACGTTTGCGCTTGATGACTTCGCCGATCCGTTCGTTGAGTGATTCAGCCATGCTGTGCCTCCGGATATGGATGTGCTCAAGCCGCAGGGTCTTTTTTGCCCCATTCGACTGTGCTCAGGGCAGGCTGCGGCAGCGTGGAACATCTTCAGTTTCTGTTTGTTCCGGCGGCAAAGCCACCGGAACAAACAGAAACTGCGTTATTTCTGCCGGCGGAAGAGGGCGCCGGCCAGGCGCCATAGCGCACGACGTTGCGGCATAACACGATACACTTTGCCACTCCGGCCCTTCGTTGCGTCGGAAGCCATCCAGAGCGCCAGTGCGCCGGCTTCTTCGGCAGTTGTGCCGAAGATTTGCATGACCCGCGGCAGATTCTTCAGGCTATCGGCAGCCGGCCCGACCACTTCCGGATGCGTGAGCATATCAGTCGGCACAATGCCCGGTTCGAGTACATTGATCGAAAGAAAGCGATACGGGCGATAATCGCGGGCCAGGCCGTCGCTGAAGCGCATAATCGCCGCCTTCGAGGTACTGTAGGCGCTCAAGAAACGCTGCGCCCGCCGGGCACCGCCCCCCGACAGATTGATTATTTTACCATAACGGCGCTCCAGCATATGCGGCAGCACGGCTGTGCAACCATAGTAGCAACCGAGCACATTGACCTGTAATACCTGCTCCCAGCGTTCAGCCGGCACATCGAGGGTATAGCCGAAAGGGCCGGCGATGCCGGCATTGTTGACCCAGATATCGATCTGGCCCCAGTGGGCCAGCGCCGCGTCGCGCAGTTGTTGAACCTGGGCTTGCTGTGCCACATCACAGGGAACGCCGATTACGTCCATGCCGGCCGCACGCATATCTTGCGCCGCCTGTGCCACGGCTGCCGGCCGCGAGGAAGAAAGCACCAGGCGCGCACCGGCCCGCCCCAGTGCCTTGGCGATTGCCCGACCGATCCCGCGCGTACTCCCGGTGACAACCGCCGTCCGGCCATGGAGAGAAATGTTTTTCGTATTGCGCATGTTATTTCATCCGCACAATCAGTTGATCTCCGTCGCGTAAAGCGCGCACATTGCCCTGGCCACGCATACTGGCCGGCAGCAACAAATGGCGGCGGTACGGCCCGACCCGCACAATCAACTCATCGCCGCTGATTGTCAGCCCGAGGGCTTCACGTGGCGCTCCCGGCAAACTGATCGCCAGCATAGCATCAGGGCTTTCGCGACGTTCGACGGGCGGCGCCACCGGGTGGCGCGCATTCGGCGGCTGGTCGCGGTAGATCGCGTCCGCCAGAATGTTCAGGCCGATCATGCCCGGATCGGCGCCGGGCAGCGGCATACGCAGTAGTGGGCGCGGCGCCCAGAGCTCGGCGGCCTGCGAGATGGTGCTGAGCTCACCGGCGGCGCCGGCAGCGATACGTAGATCGGCACAGTCGGCCGGCAACAGCGGGCCGGCAATCAGCGTCTCGACCGCCAGTTCAAAGAGTTGGAGTGCCGGGATCGCCAGGCGTGCTTCGGACAGGGCGGCCCGGTCGGGACGCAGGACATAGCGCACACTGGTATGCTGCGGATTGCTGAGCCGGTCGCGGATACGTTCGAGTTCCACCCGGCTATCCTGGATCTGGCCGATCCACTCGAAGGGCAGCAGCGTGGCCGGCAGCAGAGCCCGGCTCATCGAAGCCATATTGCGGCCGGGGCCACGGTCGAGGCCAAAGGCCAGCCGCACCATCCAGCGAAAGCCGTCGGGAATGGCCAGGGCACGCAGCAGCCCATCGTGCTGGCCGGCATCGATCACCAGGACGGCATAGTCGGCGGCGGCCTGGCGGGAGAGCGTGGCCATGCCCAGGTACAGATCGGCTCCGGGAATCACCGGCAACTCATCACCGCTGACGGCCAGCTGGCTGCCGCCGCTGCTACTCCGCCGGTTCAATTCCTGCCAGAAATGGCTGAGATCGGCCAGCACATCGATTTCGCAGGCCGCCAGGTTCGTAGCAATCGGGCGGGCCTGAGCACTGATCGGCGTCTCGAAAAGCGGGCTCAGGCTATGGGAGGGACCGATGCTGGCGATCAGCGTGGGCAGGCCGTTTTGCGCTGTACGCAACGCCGTCGCTGCCGCCGCCGCCGATACGCCGGCACCGGCATTGCCGGTAAAAATGAAAATTTGCATACCTACTCTCGAAAGTCTTTGCCAACAGTTTCGCTGCGCTATAGTGTATCACGACTCAGGCTCCCGGGTTCGGGCAGCTTGCCGCCCGGAACCCGGAGGCCGGTGGCTGCTGGCCGGATTCGTCCCCGGCAGGGCGGACAACCGTTTCAATTCGTTTGATTTTGTGGCTTCGCCGCAAAATCAATGGAAACACCGTTTTTTTGCGTTGGTTTTGGCAGCTTCACTGCCAAAACCAACGCAAAAGCAGGTTTCTTCCACGCTGCCGCAGGCGAAAAGCCCTGGATGCGGCCAGCATCAACGCCGACTGCGTAAGCCGTGTGAATAACAACTATTCGAAAACGCCGGCTGCATACGCCCCGAAAGAGGATCTGAATTTTGTATAATGCTAGCAAGCATTCGTACAATTCGCCGATGAACACAGGAACAAAAGTGCTATGTCGACAGCGAAAGGGAGCTATCATGAACGAGCAACTGGGCACTCAGACCGTCCACGAATTTCTTGCGGCGCTGGCTTCGAAAGCGGCAATCCCTGGTGGTGGAAGCGTTGCGGCACTGACCGGTGCGATGGCAGCCGGCCTGTTGAGTATGGTCTGTGCCATTACGCTCAATCGCAAGGGCTACGAGGAATTTGCCGAGGAGCTCCAGAATATTCACACGCAAGCAGAAGCATTAAGGGCCAGGTTTGAAGAACTGGCGCAGGCCGATATGCAAGTCTTTACCAATCTCTCGACGGTATACAAATTGCCGCGCACGACGGATGCCGACGCCGCGTCGCGCCAGGCGGCCATTCAAAAAGTGACGCGCCAGGCGGCCGAGGTGCCGCTACAGACCGCACGGGCCGCCGCCCGCCTGTTGCCGCTCTGCACCCGCCTGGCCAACCGCTGCGGGCGCAACATCGTCAGCGATGTGGGCGTAGCCGCACTGCTGGCCCGCGCCACGGTACAGAGTGCGCTGCTGAATGTCGAGATCAACCTGGCTACCCTGGAAGACCAGATCTTTGTGCGCGAGGTGCGGGCCAACGTTGAGGATCTGACTATCGGCCTGACCGATGAAGCTCGCGGGGTAGTAGAATTTGTGCGCAATCGGATCAACCAGGTATGACCACCTTGCTCCTCGATGGGCGCGGTGCGGCAAAGGAACTGCGCGCCGAATTGCAACAGGATATGGCTGCGTTCAAGGCGACCTACGGCTTTGCGCCTTGCCTGGTGGTGGTGCAGGTGGCCGGCGACCCGGCGACGGAGCGCTATGTGCGGGCAATCCGCAAACTCTGTGATGCGCTGGGCGCGGTGTTTCGCCTTGAACTGTTGCCCGCCACGGCCACACAATCGCAACTCGCTACCATTCTGGCCGCCTTGAGCGCCGATATTGCCGTCCATGGCATTCTGTTGCAGCAGCCCCTACCCGCCACGTTGGTACTGGATCAGGCGCTGGAATATATCGATTATCGCAAAGATGTCGATGGCGCACATCCAACCAATGCCGGCCGGCTAATGCAGGGGCGGGCCGCGCTGGTACCTAATACGCCGGCCGGCGGTATGGCGCTGTTGCGGCGCTACGGCATCGATCCGGCCGGTATGCGCGCCGCCGTCGTCGGGCGCAGCCCGGTCGTTGGGCGACCGATGGCGCTGTTGCTGTTGCAGGCCAATGCCACCGTGACGATCTGCCACTCACGCACGCCCGACCTGGCGGCGGTGCTGCGCGAATGCGACCTGGTCGCCGCGGCGGCCGGGCGCCCCGGCCTGATTACCGCCGATATGCTGCGGCCCGGCGCCATCGTCGTCGATTTCGGCATCAATGTGCAAGCCGACGGCAGCATGACCGGCGATGTCGATTTTGCCGCCGCCAGCGAGATTGCCGGCGCAATCACGCCGGTACCGGGCGGCACCGGGCCGGTCACCAATATTATGCTGCTGCGCAATCTGTTGCTGGCCGCGCGCGAGCAACTCGGCGCGGATCCTTATGCAGTCTAGCAGCGCGAAGAGCGACATGCAACATGCGAGTACTGGTACTGGGAAATGACGGTCGGGCGCACGCGCTGGTCTGGAAGCTATTTGCCTCCTCACAGGCCGATGTCATCTGCGGGCCGGGCAACGGCGGCACGGCGCTGCTGGCGCCGCAGGCAGACCTCGATCCGCTTGATGCCGTGGCCGTGGCGCGCTGGGCGTTTGCAGAGCAGATCGACATGATTGTGCCGGTCGACGGCAGTTCGCTGCGGGCCGGCCTGGTCGATGAAGTGGTCGCGATGCACATCGGGGTGCTGGGCCCGTCGCGGCGTTCGACCAGCCTGGAACAGAGCCGGTTGGCCGCCAAGGAGTTCCTCCTGCGCCACAAATTGCCGACACCGACCGGGCGCACCTTCACCGATCTGGCCACCGCCGAGAAATACCTGGCCGCCCGGCAGTTGCCGGTGATCATTCAGGGCGATCATCCCGACGCGGGCGGGGGCGTGTTTGAAGATCGCTACGCAGCTCTCGATGCACTGCGAACGGTGTTCAATTTTCGCCCACTGGAAGGCAGCAATGCCGGAGTGCTGATCGAAGAATACGTGGCCGGGCCACGAGTCAGCTTTTCGGCCCTCACCGATGGCCATACGGCCTTGCCGTTCTTGCCGACCCGGATCTATGATCGACTGGCGGAAGACGATCAGGGCGAATTTGCGCCGGGTATGGGTGCCCACACCGGCACTTCGGTTTATAGCCGCAAACTGGGCGAATTTCTGCACCATAAGCTGATTACGCCGATTGTTGCCGCTCTAGAGCATGAACATCTGCCCTACTGGGGGATTCTGGGCATCGACTGTGTGATTACCGCACAAGGCCCGCGTATCGTCGCATTACGCAGCGGCCTGGCCGATATGGAAGCGCAAGTCGTCTTGCCGCGCCTGGAAAACGATCTCCTGCCGCTCATTCAGGCCACGATTGCACGGCGCCTCGACCAGGTGGAACCGCTGCGCTGGCGCAACGAAGCCTCGCTGGCCATCACGCTGGTCGGCCAGGGTTATCCGCATCACGCGGCAAGCGGCCTGATTATCGAAGGGCTGACGGATCTGGACGAAGGCGTGCTGGTGTTTCATCACGAGACCGAGAACCCGGCCGGATTGCGCTACAACCCGGCCGCCCGGCGCGATCCGCTCTCGTTGTTTCCTTTCCGCATGAGCAGCGGAGACAACCTGGCCATCACTACCAGCGGCGGCCATGTGCTCAGTGTGGTGGTAACTGCCGCAACCCTGAACGGCGCCCGCGGCCGAGCCATCCTGAATATCGAGCGCATCCGCTTCAACGGCTGCCATTACCGGGGAGACATTGGGCGGCGCGAGTTTGATTAACAGGGCTTACTCAGTCGGCGTTGGTGCTGGCCGCACCAGAGGCTTTTTCGCCCAATCGACTTCGCTCAGGGCAGGCTGCGGCAGCGTGGAAGAAAACTTCTGCTTCGTTTGATTTTGCGGCTTCGCCGCAAAATCAAACGAATGTAAACGGTTTTTCCGCTCCGGCAACGTGGAAGGCACCTTCTTTCGACAATTCACTAGTAAATCACGTCTTTTCGGGACACATCAGTCGCCGGTCACGACGGCGTAGGCCCGTACGGGGAAGGCAGCCGCACCGCTGATTTTGGCTGGAACAGCATGGAAGGTGAATCCTGTGCTGGGGAGTGCTTGCAGGTTGGTCAGATTTTCGATGATCAGCACGCGCTGATGCAGCAACAGGTTGTGGACGGGCCGGCGCGGGTTGTGTATATCATCGGCTACCAGGAAATCAACACCGACCAGGGCGGCGCCGCCCACCAGCAGGGCGTGGGCACTGGCTTCCGTCAGGAAGGGCGCATCGAGGTAAGCGGCCTGGCCCCAGTAATGGCTCCAACCCGTCTGAAAGAGCACTGCCCGCCCGGCCAGATCCAACCCGGCAAAGCAATCCGGCTCGATCGGCTGGCGAGCCTGAACCCCCTGGCAGACGATCTTCAGGCCCGGCAGCACCAGTTGCTCCAGGTTCAACCGCTCGATGCTCTGGCCGTCCGGATCAAAATGGAACGGGCTATCCAGGTAGGTACCAATGCTGGTAATAAAACTGACCTGGCTAATCTCGACGGTACAACCCTCGTAGCTACCGCTGAAAGCCGACTGGCTGTGGCTCATCCAGGGCTCAATCGAGGGCCGCGGCCAGCGATCGCTGAACATGGGCATGTCTAATGAAATGGTTTGACTGAGGTCGATGAATGGCATGGCTTTTCTAGATAATCCCCGGCAAAAACTGACCGTCCCTGTACATCAGGTCGCCGTCGGCATAAGCTGCGCTACCCTGACGCATATCGCAGACCATGTCCCAATGCAGGGCCGACTGGTTCTTTGAGCCGGTATCGGGATAGCCGGCACCAACGGCCAGGTGCACGGTTCCACCGATTTTCTCGTCAAACAGAATATTGCGGGTGAAGCGACTGATCCCGTAATTGGTGCCGAAGGCAACTTCGCCAAGCAAGCGTGCGCCTTCATCCATATCCAGCAGCGAATGCAGCAGATCTTCGCCTTTGCGTGCGGTTGCCTCGACGACCCGCCCGGCTTTGAAGACCAGCCGGATACCTTCGACCTCACGCCCGCGGTACACCGCCGGAAAACTGTAGCTGATGTAGCCTTCGGCGCTGTCTTCGATGGGACCGGTGAACACCTCGCCGTCGGGGAAATTGCGGTCGCCGCAGGCATTGATCCAAATACGCCCACCTACCCGGTAAGTCAGATCGGTACCCTCGCCGACCAGTCGGATCTCGTCTTTCTGTGAGAGAAAATCGATGATGCGCTGCTGGCGATCATGCACCTGCTGCCAGGCAGCCACCGGGTCGGGCTCGTTCAGCAGGCAGGCCTCGTAGACAAAATCCTCATAATCGCTCAGCGACATATCGGCATCCTGAGCATTGGCCTGGTTAGGAAAGAGTGTCACGCACCAGTTGAGCGTACCCTCGGCCGAACGTTCCATGTAGCGTTGCAACAGTTCGCGGCGAGCCTTATTGAGCGTGGCCACTTTCTGCGGGTCGGCGCCACTCAAAGATTTTGTATTTTCGCCGCCAATAATGGTAATTGTAGCGTCGATCAATTCGTTTTCCTGGCGGTCGAGTTCGGAAATATAACAGAGTTGCTCATCGTTCCCATGTTTGAGCAAGGCTTCGTTGACACTATCGAGTGAGAGGCGCAACATCGGGTGCGCGCCGGCTTCCAGGGCCGCGCGATAGAGTTCGGTCACCAGCGGCGCCGCCACCGGCGTGGCGTTGATCCGTAGCAGATCATGCTTTTTCAACTGCAAAGAATACCGGGTCAGTACTTGCGCCAGGCGGCGCACACGTGGGTCGGTCATCGGAGACTCCTTCCAGCCACAATCGTACTGCGATTGTATCACAATACGCAGACAACCCGGTTGCCATACGCTTTGCCCACGGCAGCAGCGCGCCGAACGCGGTACACTTGATTCGAAAGCTTTGCGCTAACTATCGCCCCGAGAGGCCTACGCTATGCATTCTACTCTGATGCTCTTTCGCCTTGACATTGCAGCACCATTCCGCCCGCCGGAGCCGCAACTGCTGGCCAACGAGCTACGACGGCACCTGCTGGATGCCGCGCTCCATAGCTATTTGCTTCAAAGTGGTACCCGCCGGCAAGCCTACCTATCCCTGGCCACCTGCCCCGGCTGCCGGGCCGGTCGTTGCCGCCCCGACTGCCGGGTCGATTTGCTGCGCCGCTGGCTGCCGGCCGCGCTGGGCAACCCGGTGCAACTGCGCCCGGTGCATACTTTCTGCCGGCGTCCCTATCGCCACGTGTTGCTGCTCCAGGCCGGGCCAACGGCCGCATCGCTGACGCAATCGCTTCTTGCGGCCTGGCCGGAGGCTCGCCTCAGCCTGGCCTGGCAGCCGTACACACCGGGTGGGTTTCCGTTGCGGGCGCTGCTGCATACCGGCACCGGCAGTTCCGCCGGCGTCGAACAACTGCTGGCCCATGGCTGGCATAGCGAATCCGTCGAGTTGACGGCACAACTGGAACAACAGCCGGCCACGCAATGGGCGGCCGATCCATTTTTGCTCTTGCCGACCCTCCCGGACGAAGAGACCGTAGCCAACAATCAGGCCGACCCCGCAGTGTTGCAGCAGCGCCGGGCCTGCCTGTCCGCCATTCTATCCGGTACCTTCGCAGTGCAACAGGCGGCCATCGCCGAACCGGTTGTACCGGCTGATGCTACCGGCGCCTGGCCACCCGGCCCCGGTAACGGCGGCAATGCCATGCATGCCGCTGATGTTGCGGCACTGGTACATATGCTGTGTACCGACGCTGAATGTGTTGCAACCGGGCTCAAACGGCGACGACTGTTGCCGTTGCTGGCCGAGCGCCACAAGGAGCACGCCGCCGCCATCTGCTGCTGGCTCGAGCAGGCCGGTGTGCTGGCCGAGCCTGCCGATCCCGCGCAAGCCTGGGCTCAGCCGCGGCCCCTAGCGATCCACGATCCGGCCGGCATCGCGCAGCGATTGCGATCCACGCCGCTGCCCGACCAGGCCACGCTAACGGCGGCGCGGGCGGGAGGCCTGTGATGGCGCAGCGAACCTGCTCCGGGCCGGCCGGATCGACTGCCGGATCCGCCGATTTGCCGACCCGACCGGATCTCGCGCTACTCGGCTTGCGCGGCGCACTATTGCTTTGCGTACTGGGTCTGTATTTGCCGGCGCTGTTGCCGCTGCTCGATCCACTGGATTTGCCGGCGCCGCTGATGACGGCGCTGCACCGGCTCAGCAGCGACCTGCGGTTGCGCCAGGTCTGCTATTGGGGCAGCCTGGCCGGCTTGCTGGCGCTGCTCCTGGAACTGCTGGCCGCGCTGCTCCAGGCACCCCTGCGTCGGTTGAGTTTGCAGCGTCGGCAGCGTAGTTTCCTGCGTATTCGCAGTTTGCGCCCGCAGAGCCGCCTGCGCACCGGCCAGCCGGCCGACGCTGCCGAACTCTGGCAGGCGCTGCACAGCGTGCTGGCAACTGCCGGCTCGCCGGTAGCTTCAGCCAATCTGCTAATCCAGGCAACTCCGGATACACCGGCCACGTTTGCCGGCGAACTGGCCGGCGGCCATGATCATCCGGCGCTCTGTCGGGCCTGTGTAAACCTCGTCAGGGCGCACGACCCTGAAGCCTGGGTAGAGGCTGCCGACGATCCGCTCGAACAGTTGCCGCCGGGCACCCGGCTCTACTGCGAGGAGCTAAGCCTGCGCCTGCCGGCCTGGGTACCGCTGGCCGACCCGGCGGGGCATGATCTACTGGCCGGACTGGTTGCGGCGCTGCGCCTGCCCGCCGGCATCAGCTTTGCCGAGGTGCAATTTGGGGTGCAGCCGCGCCGAGAACCCTTGAATGCGGACTGGCGGATCTTCGGGCGGCGGCGGACGGCCCGGCTGCGTCGCCACCCCGCCGCCGCGACGGAACTGCGCTTGCTGGAAGACAAACTGGCCGGTTTGCACTTCGATGTCACCCTGCGCCTGCTGGTAGCCGCTGCGCCACAGCAGCGGACGGCCGCCCGCGCCTTGCTGCGCGAACTCCATGCAGTGCTGGCGCGCTACGAGCAACGCGGCGCCTTCGGGCGGCAATGCTTCCGGCGGGCCGGCAGCGGGATTCAGGCGGTGAAACATGCCCGCCGGCCACGCCTCTCACCGCCGGATCCCGTGCTCTGGCCCCGGCCGCTCTGGGCGCCGCCGGCGCTGTTGAGTGCCGGCGAACTGGCCGGACTCTGGCACCTGCCGGGTGTGGAACTGCGTAGCCTGGTACAGTGGTTGCCCAATCGCCATTTGCCCGCCGCAGCGCAGGCCTTTGTCTCCGGTGCGCCTGCCGAACACATCGTGCTGGGCACGGCCCGCCGCGGCGACGGTAGTGAGGCACCGGTCGGCATGGCGCTGCGCGAGTTGCGGCGTGTGTTACACCTGACAGCGGGCATGGGCGCGGGCAAATCACGGGTGCTGGCCAATATCGCGCAACAGCTCTTGCCCGGCGGCTTCTTGCTACTCGACGGCAAAGGCGATGATATGGCCGGTAACCTGGTTGCTACCGTCCGGCAGTTATTGCCGCTTGATGCTGAGCGGCGCCTGCTAATCATCGACCCGCTCGATGCCGCCTGGCCGGTCGGCCTGAACCCCTTGCACGGCATCGATCTGCGGCGCGCCGGCGGCATGAGTCAGGCGTTGGGTATGGTACTGGCCATCTTCGAACGGCTGGATCCGGAAACCTGGGCAAAATCGATGGGCATGCAGCAGTTCGCCCAGATGGGAGCATTGCTGGTGCTGGAAGCCGAACCGCAGCCGAGCCTGCTGGCGCTCAAACGGGTGCTGGAAGATGAAGTATACCGCGCCGGCTTGCTGGAGTCGGCGCGCAACCCCGAAGTCCGTACCTTCTGGCTGGAAACGTTTCCGCGCAGTGGCGAGCAGCAGCGCGGCAGTCGTGATGCCCTGCTGCGCCGGCTCGACAATCTCCTGGTCGACGAGACCCTGCGCTACTTGCTGATCCAGCCCGAGCCGACAGTCGATCTGCTGGAAGCAATGGAAGACGGACTGATTGTGCTGATCCCGCTGCCGCATGTGACGCTGGGCGGCCTGGCCGGTTTTGTCGCCATGCTGCTGTTCCAGGCCATTGTGCGGGCGGCCTTCCGGCGCCCCGGCAACGACCAGAGCCGCCGCACCGTGCCGCTGATCATCGACGAGTTCCAGGTCTTTGTCGGTAGCGGCGACTCGGCCGACGTACGGGCGGCGATCACCCAGTTGCGTTCGCTGGGCATCGGCGCCATCTACGCACACCAGAGTTTGCTTCAACTCGGCGCCCTGCGCGACGAAATGTTGCAGAACAGCGCCGCTCGCCTGATCTTGCGCACCGGCGAACCGGATGCCTCGGCCTACGCCAACCTCTTCCCGACTGCCGATCTGACCGCCGCCGATATCAGTGGCCAGCCGGCGGATGAACACCAGTACCTGGTGCCGGCCGGCGCCGACCCCTGTTCGATCCGCCAGCTGCCCTGGCCGATACCACTCGATCCGGGCGCCGACTGGCCGGCATACTGCGGGCCGGACTGGCAAACACGCACGCCGGACATCGCGGCGGAAATGACTGCCTATGATCAGACCCTCTTGCAGATCATCTATTGCGAAGATAATGTGCAACGCATCGCCGGCGATCTGGCGCAACTACCGGCGGTGGACTGGCAATTCCTTTGGGATCGCTGGAAGCGCCTGCGGCAGTATCAGCGTGATTACATTCTGCGGCAGCCCGGCTGCATCCCGGATCGGCTGGAGCGCCAGCGCTGGCTCTCGCGGCTGGCTTATGCCACTCCGCGCGTACTGGCGATGGCGATCTATGAGCGGAGCCGGCTCAATATCAGGGCCACATCAGAGTCGGTGCTTCCCGGCATGCCGGGGTATTGAGTCCTTTCAACGATAGCGTTTTTGCCAGATGGGAGACTCCGCGCTCCGGCCCTCACCCCCCAGCCCCCGCCTTTCAACTATAGCGTTTTTGCCAGATGGGTGACTTTGCGCTCCGGCCCTCACCCCCCCAACCCCCTCTCCCGTGCATTTTGGCGAGACGAGAGCCTTACGCTTTGAGTTGGTCATCACCGGCGCCAGCCTGACAGGAGCGGGGGAGCCGGGCACGCCCGTTGTCATGTGCTCCCCGCTCCTGCCAGGCAAGTGCGCCATGGGAACCCGGTTTCGCGAACGCAACTCACCGCGCT
>DAOTUJ010000086.1:0-47450 GCA_034437175.1 Chloroflexaceae bacterium
AACGCAGGCACGGCCAGCAGCAGCACACAGAAAATCAGCAACCACCGGCGATCAAGCGGGCGCAGATAAGTCATGGGAAAACCTCCTCGCACATGGTGTCGTGATTGTCATACCATCAAACAAAAGCGAGTGTACGCTTTCGCGCAAACCAGCGCCTGACCTCACCTGATAGTTTCGGCCAGGATTTGTGATAGTTCCGGATGGGCAGCGGCTATCACCAGGGGCAGTGGTGAGTTTCTCCGGCCTATCGTGATCGGCGATATGTTATAATCTCAAGCGAGTTTACGTAACACCTTGCATACCGGAAATTATGCCTATCAACCCGGATATTCGCCGCCGAATCAAAGCGCGTCTGCTGGATCTGTCGCCGCGAGCCTTCGAGCTATTTGCCGGCGATCTACTGGTGTACGTCGGCCTGCAAAACATTGCAGTAACGCGCTATGTTGGCGATGGCGGCATCGATGCTCAGGGCGATTTGCTGAGCGATTCGGGGCTGGTCTGTGTGCCAACCGGGGTTCAGGTCAAACGGCACCGTCAAAACGTGCAGCGTTCCGACATCGAACGTTTCATCGGGGCACTGAGCGGCCAATTTCACCATGGTATTTTCATTACCACCGCAAGCTACGCCCGCCAGGCCCAAACACGGGCAAATACCTCACCGCTGTTGCGCGTCGATACTATCAATGGCGAGCAGATTGCAGCCCTGATGCTACAGCACAGTATCGGACTAATCGATGTTGCTGCGAGCCTTGATCAACAAATCGACAGTGACTACTTCGATGGATTCGAGGCACAGGTCACACCGACCTCGGCGCACATTGCCGAATCCAGCGGCGAATATCACGTCGCAACAGAACCGAATCCACGCCAGGTCAGCGCAGAAGAGGATTTGATCTCGTTGCGTGCGCTCAGCTACGCACTGCGGGTGGATATGAGCACGGTGCGACGCAACTGGGTGGAAAGCGGCAAACTCCAGCCGGATCGCCAGGTGCACCTGGGATCGCGCAGCGTCTACTATTTTCGTCGCGACCGTACCGAAGCCATCCGGCGCCAGTTTGTGCGTTCAGGTCTGCCGACCAACCCTGCCGAGTGGCGCCAGGAATTTCTGGATTACGCATCCAGTCGCAATCTGACCCGTTCGTACAAGCCGGTGCTGCTCAGAGCACTGATCAAACTGGTTAATCAACACGGCGAAGCATCGCTTGAAGCACTGGCGGCAGAGTTTCACGATTTTTACCTGGATCGCCAACAACAGGGATTGATCACCGAAACCGATGGCCCGCTGGCTACCGATCTGGCGCGTGTTTCACGTGACACAATTAGACGCCTGTTGCTGAAGTACCCGCTAGATCGCTTTATTCTCAAAGGCTTTCTGGAATACGATGCCGAAGCCGGCCTGGTACGCTTCAACCAGCAAATCTGGCAGGAATTGCGCGTCTACGAACTGCTCGAAGTCCAGGCGCGGGTAGAGGAGCAACTGCGGTATTATTATGGGCGATTGAGCACCTGAATCATATCGCCTCCCAGTCTGTGCGATCATTGCTGGGAGGCAGTATGAACATTGCGATAATAACCAGACTGCAATCTATCTGCGAACGCGCCGCGATGCAAACACAGTTCGTCAGGTTTTCGGAAGCTTGTTTTTGAACTATGCTATAATAAAATTAAGTTTACAGCTACGCCGAAAACCGCTTCGAACCACCACTCACATCACACAATCCGACGCTCTGCAAGACTGCGGTAATCAAGTCTGGTGTAAAAAACTTACCCAGGATCTTATTTGCCACATCATCCATTAACTGTGGGTGTTTCACAAGCGCGTGGTAGAGATAAAGAGTCAGGCCACCCCGAACATTGTACCTGTCAAGATCCCTTTTGCTGGCATCACCCTGATTGTTTGTGCTAATTAATTCAGATCTTTCGATTTCCCAGATACCATCATTTTGCAGGCGCCAGAATGGATAATAGGTTCTGGGAGGCGTCTTTAGCTCGGCAAATCGACCCAACAGACGGCTCAGATCACGATCAACTGTTCGGTATGGAATTAGTCGATCACTACCATTGCGGTATCGCCCCAGAGCATACAGCAGCAAAAGCGGCTTATGACGGGCACGCACACCACCGCTCTTCCAGATAGATATCGACGTGAATAATTCATCCATTCGGTGTACCACCTGCCCGCTCGTAATCCCGATTATAATACGACGACAGGCGCACCAGTCAGGCACCATCCAATAACCTATCTCCAACCAGAGCATGACACACCACAGAGACGCATCGGGCACAAAGCCGGCATCCCTCTGCGCCCGCTGTGCCGCTGTGGTGCAGCATACATCAGCATCCCCGCCCTTCACTGTCGTCCACGACTGGCAATAGCAACCCGATCCCGCTGCGCCCGCTGTGCCGCTGTGGTGCACCATGCCTGTATCCGGCGTGACGCCACGACGACCAGCGCATGGCATCCTTGCCGCATTGTCGCCTCCGAGCGCAGCGAGGCGTCGTGCAGCGCACCACCGTGAAGATTTCTCGCTGCGCTCGAAATGACAAGGCACGCCGTGTTTCTCCATTGGTTTGGTAGACGACAACCCCGCTGCGACGCTGTGGTGCAGCATACGTCAGCCCCCGCGCGCCACAGCACGGTCTTCGGGCGGCAAACATAACAATCGCAGCGGGCACGGAGCGACGCAGCGGTGGTGCACGTGCTGAAACCGCTGCGCACCGCTGCCTCCCCTACGGTTAAAAAACAACAAGCAACCGCTTTCCACCCGTTGTGCCCGCGATGCGATTCGCTACAATGCATACAGTAGCCAGTCAGCAAAGGAGTGATTGATGACGCTGGATATTTCGCAACTGAGCATTGCCGAGCGCATTCAACTGGTGGAAGACATCTGGGACTCAATTGCCGCGCAGCCCGATGAACTCCCTGTAACCGAGGCACAGCGCAATGAACTGGATCGACGCCTGCAAGCTTATGCCCTGCGGCCGGCTGCGGGCAAACCCTGGCGGCAAGTGCTGGATGCAATCAAACAGCGTGGCCAATGATTACGGACGGCGATGTTTGTTCAGTTCTTCTACAAGCCAATGAACTGTCGTTGAAGGATCACAGTGTGCCGGTTGCCAGGGGTTATACTGATTCAGCAGGCGTTCTGCATTGCGGATCGCTTCCTGCTGCCGATCCAGCAAATGGTCATACATGGTATTGTGGTTTTTCCGGTATGGAAAGCCGAGCAACTGATCTAAACGCTCATAGTATTGCTGCCTGGTCATCGCTGTGTTGAAGTAGTGAAAGTGGAGCAAGTACCACAACTCAAACGCCTGGTTGGAAAAAGCAACACGATAGCCAAGTCTCGAAGCCTGCTGAAATGCACTGTTTATATCAGCAACCGTGCAATCATCTCGGTCGAAGACACACCAGGTCTGGTCATAGCCGTCTGTATCGTTCTCTGCTTCTTTTTGCGCCTGCTCGATCAGTTTTAGCGTAGTTTCGCCAAAGCCTTTCGCATGAACAATCACCTGACCGGGTATCTGAAAAGATTTGAAATAGGCCGGCTCGGTTTGCTCGCCTTCACATACGATCAAGAGTCGTTGCCGGAGTGCTCGCACATTGACCCGGCGTGACTGTACTCCCCGTGATTTACTGCCACTGCTGCGACGTTTGCTCAATGCCGGCTCTCAGGAGTTCATCAATGCTGCCAATGAAAGGAATAGCACCATACCGACCAAGGATGTAGTCTTTCTCGAATGAAGCATCATTGCGAACGCTTTTATTGTCGGGCATGCGGTATTCTACCAGCGAATACAGATCCGAAGCGCCACGGCGTGTTTTTTCGACAAACCAGATCTGGTCACGTCGAAACAAACCTGCACTTAATAGATTCGTGTTATGTGTGGTCAAGATGAGTTGTGCGCCCGCTGGATTCGTGGCATTTGAATTGAACAGCCGAATCAGTTCGACGACCAGATTCGGATGCACCCGTGCATCAAATTCATCAACGACCAGAATCGTGCCGTTGCGTAGCGATCGCAGCAATGGCGCCGCCAATGCAAAGAGACGCTGCGTTCCAGCTGACTCATGCTCTTGCAGATCAAAGGCTATCTGGTCTTCAACTTTGCCCTGAGCATTGTATCGATTGTGAAAGGTCTGGATGCTCTGTTGCATCGGGTTGGCGCTCGCTTGCATATTCTCGATCAACTCGGCCAGTTCTTTTGGCAGATTTTTCGGGATTGCCAGCGGCAGGTGTTCAACCGCAAATCCTTCGATACCCACATCAAAGCGTCTCAGCAGTTGCTCGATATCCACCCGGTACGCTGATTCTTCAAATGTATTGATTGCTTGCAGCAATTCTATCCGATCATCAACCCCGGTATTAACAACCAGGCGCGTGAGCCAGCGCAGGATGCTGGTAGCAATGCTCCCGTTGAACTGGGCAACTACCGAGAGAAACAGTGCATTCGGGCGGGTGCGCTCTTCGAGTGCTTTTCCCTCTTTGAAATTACTGGTCGTTACTTCGATTTTTTGCTCATCACGCTCGAACAGACGTTTTTCGCGTGCTTTGCCAAGTTGCCAGAGCCATTCAGCAACAACCCGCTCATCGGTTACCGCGAAGCCATAGCGGTATTGATTATCCTCAATCAAAAACACGGCCTCAAAGAACGATGGTTGGCCGGCGGTTTCGGTGTTCAAACGAAACGCTTCTACCGGAATATGTTCGGTAGCCTGAGATTCTCGCGAAGAAGTCAGCACAAATACACGAAAAAACTGGAGTGCCTGGACCAGGTTGCTTTTGCCGCTGGCATTCGCACCGTAAATTGCGGCGCTCTTCAACAGTGTATGCCCCCGGCCCGCCCTGAATACATTCTGCGTATCCAGTTCTGCCGGCTTTGAGGAGATGTTTGCCGCAAGCATGCTCAGCGTCATTTTGTCCTTGAATGAGCGGTAGTTTCCAACTGTGAATTCAATGAGCACAGGGTTTTCCTTGAATTAAAACCTGCTATGTGTGATTTTTTCACGTAAATCCATTCTAGAACCACGACTATCCAATGTCAAGCAAGGGAATTATGTGTATTTTTCTGCACTACAGCGCGGTCTTCGGACGCAGCACATAACAACCGCAGCGGGCGCGGAGCGACGTAGCGGCGGTTCAACTGCTGCGCCCTGCTGCGTCCCCTGCGGTTTAAAAAAGCACTCGCTTTCCACCCATTGTGCCCGCGCTGCGATTCGCTATAATGCAGAGAGCAACGGCCGCATCGGATGGAGGAACACAGGCAATGGAATCGACGCAATCGGTCTCGCTGGATTTGCCGGAAGAATTATATGCCCGGATCCGCGAAATTGCCGAACGCAATGAGCGCTCGGTCGAAACCGTGCTCCGTGAGAGTCTGGAAGTCCTCTTCGGTGTTGATCCGTCAAGCGCTGCACATCAGCTTCCGCAGCTCGATGCCTATCGTGATGATCAACTCTGGGCGATTGTGCACCAGCGGATGGCCTGGCCGCAGCGGGAACGCCTGCGCGATCTTATCAGTTCCGGAAAACAAGATCTGCTGAAAGAGTCTGAGCAAGCTGAATTAGAAACACTGATTGATCAAGCCGATCATTATAGCTTGCTGCGTTCACAGGCTTTGCAGCTGCTCAAACAGCGCGGCCACAATGTCGACCAGTACCTGAATGTGCAAACCTGATGGCGTCGATAAGCAGCCATCTCCGTCAGCAGATCATCGAACGCGCCGGCGATCGCTGTGAGTATTGCCAGGCGCCCCTGGCGGTTGTGGTGGAAATGGAGATCGACCATATTGTGCCAGAATCTGCGGGAGGACTGACAGAGCTTGATAATCTCTGTGTAACCTGTGTCGGTTGCAATGGTTTCAAACTGGCATTCCAGGCGGCTGAAGATCCCGAGACTGGTGAAACAGTGCCGCTCTTCAATCCGCGCCGGCAAAGCTGGTTTGATCATTTTGCCTGGAGCGAAGACAGTACTCAGATAGTTGGCCTAACGCAGACCGGGCGAGCAACGGTTGTTCGCCTACGAATGAACCGGCCGCGCATCTGCGTGGCCCGGCGCCTATGGGCGCAGGCGGGCTGGCACCCGCCAGTACAATGATCGCCGCCACAACCCCGTCCTTCACCGCCGTCCACGACTGGCAATAACAACCGCATCCCGCTGCGCCCGCTGTGCCGCTGTGGTACACCATGCCTGTATCCGGCGTGACGCCACGACGACCAGCGCATGGCATCCTTGCCGCATTGTCGCCTCCGAGCGCAGCGAGGCGTCGTGCAGCGCACCACCGTGAAGATTTCTCGCTGCGCTCGAAATAACAAGGCACGCCGTGTTTCTCCATTGGTTGGGAGACGACAACCCCGCTGCGCCGCTGTGGTGCAGCATACGTCAGCCCCCGCGCGCCACAGCGAGGTCTTCGGGCGCCGAATATAACCACTGCGGATCGCACGGCGGGACGCAGCGGTGGGTTCATGACGTGCCGACGCCGCTGCGTCCCGCCGTTGTGCCGGCAATGCGATTCGCTGAATGCAGCGAGCAGCCAATCAGCATGCTCCCTGCATGGCCGCCCACGCTGCTCCGTGACCGATCAGCGAATACTATGCGACGACACAAAGCTGCCGTCTTCGATCCGGCGCTGCTGGTTATCGAAGAGGGTACGGGCGCGATCAATGCGAGCGCTGGCCTGTTGCAGCAGGCGAGCGGCACGATTGGCCTGTTCGACCTGGTAGCTGCTATAAAACTCGGCGATGGCGTCAAGCGCCTCGATCTCGAGTTCCAGACCGGCCAGGTAGTCTTCGTGGGCGACCTGGAGATTCTGTGGCGGCGTGAGCGTGCGCAGTTCGGCATGCACAGCTTCAATGATGTTACGCAGATTCTGGGCGGCGGCGACATGGCTGACGGAGGCGCCGCCGGGGCGGCTGGTCGCATTGAGGTAACTGTCGACGGCGTTGCGTAGGCGCTGGCGTTGCGGTTCGAGCGCACTCAGGTAGCCGGCGGTCAGGTGGTCGCGCAGCGAAGCCGGTTCGTTCTCGAGGATGGCCGCCATCGTTGGTTGCGGCGCAGGCTCGGCGGCCAGCACCACAGCCGCACTGGTCGGCACAACCGTCGGTTGGAGCGGCACATTGCTCTGCGCAACGGCATACGCGAAGGTCTGATACAGGAGTAGCGCGAGGCAGAGCAACATGAGCGGCAGGCTCCAGAGCACCAGGCGCAGGCGGTTGTTCTCGCGGTGACTCTGACGCCAGCGCACCCACCAGGGCGAGCCGTCATCGACATCGAGCGATCCAACGGCACTTTCGTCGACAGACACCTCGGACAAACGGCTGACCTGGGCTTCCGCCTTGAGCAACTGGCGCTGTTCCAGCCATTCCAGGCCGCGGATGGCACGCTGATTGGCCGGATTGATCTTCAGCACCGAACGCAGGCAGAACGCAATCTGCTGTGGATCATCGAGAACTCCACTGAGCCAGAGCCAGGCCTGCTCGTTGCCCGGATCAAGGCGCACGGCACGGGTCAGCAGGCCGGCGGCCAGCCGACGATTGCCGGACTGGGCGGCAGCTTTGCCCCGCTCAAAAAGCTGCTTTGCTGCAGTTGTATTGGCCTTGACGGCGGTTTCTGTCATAGCGTTAATGCTGCGGTAGCAACGGATTAATGGCCCGCTGGATCAGGGCCGGATCTTCAAGCAATTTGGTGCGGATGATTTGCCAGTATTCGGGTTTCTCATAGCCCAGTTGCCAGATAGCGATACCGGCCAGGTCGAGTTCCTGCACCGTCTCAAGTTTCGACTGCAAACCGGCATCGGTCATGAACCAGACCGTGCGCGGCCCCCCGGCTGAGCGATAGATAAAATAGCTCTCGTCCACCCGCCCGCGATTGTCGCGCTGACGCAGATTGACCGTCAGATCCTGTTCATTGATCAGATCCTCGATGTCGCGCCAGGGCAGGGCACGGGCATTGCCGGAGGTCGGCCAGTCGTAGCCATAGAAAGGCACCCCGATCACGACTTTGGCCGGGTCGACGACCGAGCGCGCATACTCGGCCACCGACTGCACCCAGTAGAGCGGCGCAACCGGGCCGGGGCCACTGCCGCGCCAGTGATAATCGTATGTCATAATGCGCATTCGGTCGACGTATTTGCCGATTTCGGCCCAATCCTGGAAACCGCCCAGCCCGCCGTAGGGGCTATCTTTGGCATGAACGGCGACGGTAAGCAATTTGCCGTGGGCATGCAACGCATCGGCCAGATCGCGAATAAAGATCGAATATGCGTCGCGCAGTGAGGCATCAAGCGACTCATAATCGATATCGATGCCATCATAGTTGCGAGCCAGCACCTCATCGACGATATTCTGGATATGGCGGGCGCGCAACTGCGGGTTGACCAGCACCGAAACGATCGAAGACGAGTTATGCGTGACATTATGAACCGTAGGAATGATCAGGATATTATGTTCGTGAGCCAGGCGCACCAGGTCATCGTTGCGATTGCCGTAGAGCCGCCCGCTGCCGTCGGCCGTATACCAGAAGGGGCTAATCTCATCAATGATGTCTTTGTTGGCCTCGAAAGAGCGCACGACATCGCCCTGAAAAATCGGCGGCATCCAGACCGCGATATAGCGCCCGGTTTTTGGATGGTAACCGGGCAAAGTTTCGGGGGTGGCTGCCGGCGCGGGCGGCGCCTGAACCGGCATGGCAGTCGGCAGAACCACCAGCGCCGGCGCCGAAGGCTCGGGCATGGCAGTCGGCACCGACGTTGCAGTCGGCGGCAACGCGAGTACCGCAAGATCGGGGCGTTGCTGGGCCAGGCGCAGCGTCTGGACAATCAAGAACGCAGCTACGCCCAGCGCCGTCAGATAAATCAGCAGAAACAGTAGATTGCGAGCCCGCACAACTAGATTATGTCGCATAAAAATTAGTACGCCCCCAGTTTCCGCAGGCGTTCGTCACTGATCCCAAAATGGTGCGCGAGTTCGTGGAGCACGGTTCGCCGAACCTGTTCGCGCAACTGGGCAGCCGTCCGAAAATCACGCTCAAGCGGTTCCTGGAAGATAGTGATGGTATCGGGAGCGACAAACATATCGGCGGCGCGTTCGGTACGAGGGATGCCCTCATAGAGGCCATAGATGCTCTGCCAGGGCCGCAGGTCAAGTGCACGCCGATGGTGGCGGTTGGGTCGCCGTTCGACCAGAATATCGATATCATCGAGGTAGCGCTGGAATTCAACCGGCAGGCTTTCCAATGCTTCGACAACAAGTTGTTCAAAATCGGCGGCTTGCATGGGTGTTACTCCGCTTCTTTACGCTGCTTATTATACGAGCCGCTATGAGTAGGTGTCAAGCGATTTGCATACCGGAAGAAAAACGTAACACCCGGCTCGGCAAAAAAGCAGAGACTATGGTACAGTGCCTGCGTTGTTCGCGGGACTTGCGCTGTCGGCGTTTGTGCCGACTCTGCCACAGATGCTTTCGCATGTGGCAGCAAGGAACTACCGGTCTTTTTCATTCATTTCGGCAGCACACCCGCCGGAACGAACGAAATCATGGCTACTATGCACTATTTGCGAAATTTGCTACTGATTTTGGGAGTCGTATGTCTCGGCCTGGCCTGGCTGAGCCGGCCGCTCGATATCTGCGGGATCCGTGACGCCCTGGCCAGCGCACCGGCGGCAGCCGATAGCCGACTGGAGCGGCGTTGCAAACGCACACCCCCCCCCGGCCCAAGCATTGAACCATTTGTACGGCAGGAACTGGCGGCGCGCTTCGCCGAGTTGCGCCCGAAGATCATCGAGGCAGCCAGGCGCCATAATCAACCCGAACTATCCGGTATGGCCGACCGTGAGTTTGCCGAACTGCTTGTCGTTATCCTGTACAATGAGCAAAATGGCTGGTTTGAAGACAACGTTGAGCCGCTGCGCCTGGTGACGCCGCTGTACCAGCAGAGCCAGCGTTTCCTCAACCAGGCCGGCATCGGCGGCAATTTCAGTGTCTGGCCGAGCAACCTGCGGCCTTCAGTGGCGCTAGAAATTCTCCAGGAGGAAGTGCCTTTGCCGAAACAAAACCGGGTGCTGGAAGTCCAGTTGCCGCTGATGGGCAGTTCCATCGACCCGGCCGAATTTACGTCGCAGCGCCGGCTGTATGCCGCAATCAACGCCGAAATCAGCAATCACGAACTGGCCGTCGAGTACCTGGCGGCCAACCTGGCCCGCGGCGTGCATCGCGCTCACTACGAAAACGTTCCCGTCACATGGCGTGCGTTGGCGGCCTGGCACAACCAGGGCATTGTCGACCCGCTGGAAATTCGGGCGAACCCGACAGCACGCGATTATGTGCGCCGGGCTTCGGCATACTGGCCACTGGCTCGCACCATGATTGCCGGCACGCAACTCGCCGAACGCCGGCAGCATGCACAACAATGACCGGTGGTTTGTGCGTCGCGTTACTGAACAAGTTCAGCCTCGACGAGTTCACGCAATTCGAGGGGATTGACTTGAGGATAATAATCCGTTTCCAGCATAATTGCCGGTACGTCGTCACAGGCGGCCATGCACTCCAGGGCGACGATTTCCAGGAGTTCCGGGTATTCTAAACGCAATTGCTCAACCATCGCGGTAAACTCCGGGCGACTTTGCGTGCAAAGTCGGCAGAAGGTGAGACAGAGCCGATTATTTGAAGTTATCATAGGCGTGTGGAAAATTACTTGTGCCGGATGCCACAAATTACTCCGGCCTGGCATTAGTATACCCGACTTGTCAAGTTTTTGTTGATGGTTTGTATATGTATTTTCTATACCACGTCCTGTGACTTTCAAGACATGACGTGCATTCAAGCCTTAGAAACTCGGATTATTACGCTTTCAAAACCGTAGCTTCAGCAAGCATATCGCCTTGCGTGCCGGGCGTAGGCGCTGAATAACTCTTTACACCATGATTGGTATGCCAGATTTTTCCCCCCAACCGGCATGGAATGCAGCCAGCCGACTCGCCTATCTACAGGCCGGTGAACACGGGCCACCGTTGCTGTTTTTGCATGGCTGGGCCGCCTTCAAGGAGCTCTGGTGGAATACGCTGCGCCGCACAGCATCGGCCTATCGCTGTTTCGCCGTCGATCTACCGGGTCACGGCGGTTCTCCGCTGGACGGCCCTCCATCGATAAGCCGGATTGCCCGGCGGATGCTCAGCTTCTGCGATGACCTGGACTTGCAGCAGGTCGGCCTGGTCGGCCATTCGATGGGCGGCAGCATCGCGACGGTGATGGCCTTGCAGCAGCCGGCGTGCATCGAGCGCCTGGTACTGGTCGATCCGGCCATCGATGCGTTCCGGCTACCGCGCTATATTCGCCTGTATCTATTCAAAACCTATGGCTGGGCGATTTTGCGCCTGAATCTGGCGCTGGCTCGCCATCTGCAACCCCTGACCAGCCACATCCCACACGAGCACCACGGCGGCTGGCTGCTTCCCTGGCTGCGCCGCAGTGGCTATGCCGCCGATCTACGGCCCGCCGATCTGCATGCGCTGCTCAGCGCCCTCATGCAGGCCCGCATCGGCCCACGGCTGGCCCGCCTCACCATGCCCACGCTGGTCATTTCGGGCCAGTTCGACGGCCTGGTTCCGGCGGCGCACACGGCAGCCGTCGCACGGGCCATTCCCGGCGCGCAGTACCAACTCGTTCGCTGGACTTTGCACAATCCCATGGACGAGCGCCCGAGACAATTTGAGCGTGTGCTGATGGCATTTTTAGGGAAGCAAGCGTCGTCGCAAGATGGCGCGTGATGAACCGAGAAGCCCAATTCCTTGAGGATTAGGAGTTGTCACTCGATGTCAGCCAGGAATTCGGCGGCTGCACGTGCCACAGTGGCGGGGTGTTCCATAGGCAACATGTGGCCGCCGGGCAATTCCAGCAGGCGCGCATGGGGCAGGCAGCGCTGGAGCCGGCGCCAGGAGCGGTCGATGATCAGGTCGGAGTTGCGCCCACGCACGAGCAAGAACGGCAGCCGCAGTTGGCCGACGGCATGCCAGGTATCGACGGGCACCAGCGCGAAGATGCGGCTCTCCCAGGTATTCGGCCAGGCCAGCGTGACGCCGCCGGCGGGATGCGGGCACATGCCGCCTTCGATATAGCCCTGCAAGGCTGCCGGCGTGAAATCGGCAAAGATGCCGCGGCCCTGATAACGTTTGAAAGCGGCAAGCTGGTCGGGAAAACGAGTGCGCCGGCGGGCGGCACCGCGAGCCAGTGGGGAGTGCGCTTCATAGCCCAGTTTACGCAGCAACCAGATGAACGGCAACCAGTTACGCGGCAGCAGCACCGGATCGATCAGAATGAGGGCACGAAAACGCCAGGGCTGCCAGAGCGCCGCATAGACCGACATAATTCCACCGAGCGAGTGGCCCATGGCAATGATCGGCGCATCCGGCGCCAGGTGATCGAGGTCGGCAAGCATGTCGGCGGCCAGTTCATGCCAGTGTCGAAGCGTCTCGGCGGGCTGATCGGTGCGCAGTGGGCGGCAGCGATAGCCGGCAAGCCGGTAGCGATCAGTGAGCAGTTCGGCCAGCGGGCGATAGGCTTCGGGCGGAAAACCATTGGCGGTAGCGAGATGAATGAGCGGGCCTTGCCCGCCGAAGTGCAGGTAGGGTTCTGGCATACGTATTGTTCGCGCCGCAAGGAGCGGGTTTCGCCGGCGGCAGCGCGGAAGAGCTGTCTCATAGCTCTTTCAACTAGAGCGTTTTTGTCAGATGGGTGATTTCCCGATCCGGCCGGGCGAAAAACGCTATCGTTGAAAGGAGCGGGGCCGGGGGTGAGGGCCGTCCGGCCGGGCGAAAAACGCTATCGTTGAAAGGTCTCATAGCTCCGGTTTGCGGCTACGCCGCAAACCGGAGCTATTGAGGAGTCGGATTTTGTTTAGCGCGGCTGGCGACGCGGGCGATTGCGGTCGCTGCGACCGGCGCGGTCGTCGTCGCCGCGCGGCCCACGATCACGATCACGATCGCCACCGCCGCGCGGGCCACCACGCGAATCGCCGCCGCCGTTGCTGCGTGGCGCAGCCCCGGCTGCCTTGCGATCATCGACAGACTCACCAGTGAGCACAGCCCGCCGGCTCAGGCTGATTTTGCCGTTGACCTTGTCGACATCGATGACCATAACATTGACTTCGTCACCGATCTGCACGACATCTTCGACATTCTCGACACGGGCATCGGCCAGTTCACTGACATGAACCATGCCGTCTTTGCCGGGCAAAATATTGACGAAGGCCCCATAGGGCATAATCCGCACCACCTTGCCGAGGAAAATATCACCGATCTTGGCCTCGCGGGTCAGCGCCTCGACCATAGCCACCGCCTTTTTGGAGGCTTCGCCGTCGGCGGTGGCAATGAAGACCCGCCCATCGTCCTCGACATCGACCTGGGCGCCGGTCGTTTCGACGATGCTGCGAATAGTTTTGCCGCCGGGACCGATCAGCGCACCAATCTTCTCGACCGGGATCTGAATAGTAATAATGCGCGGCGCATAGCTCGACAATTCTTCGCGTGGCTCGGCGATAACGGCATTCATCGCTTCGAGCACCACCAGGCGGGCTTCGCGGGCCTGTTCAAAGGCCTTGCCTATGATTTCGTACGTAATCCCGGTAGTCTTGATATCCATTTGCAGGCCGGTAATGCCCTCGCTGGTACCGGCAACCTTGAAATCCATGTCGCCGAGCGCGTCTTCGAGGCCCTGAATATCGGTAAGCGTAACCCAGCGCCCACTCTCATCGCTGATCAGGCCCATCGCGATGCCGGCCACCGGGCGCTTGATGGGCACCCCGGCGTCCATCAGGCTGAGGCTACTGCCGCACACACTGGCCATCGAGGAACTGCCGTTGGAACTGAGTACTTCACTGACCAGGCGCATCGTGTAAGGGAATTCATCTTCAGGCGGCAGCACGGCATAAAGCGAACGTTCGGCGAGCATACCGTGACCGATGTCACGACGGCGCGGCACACCCAACCGGCGGACTTCACCGGTACAGAAAGGCGGGAAATTATAGTGGTGAATATAGCGCTTGCTGGTCTCGATACCGAGATCATCAAGGCGCTGTTCCTCGCCGGGCGAACCGAGCGTCGTGATCGTCAGCACCTGGGTCTGACCACGAGTGAACAGACCGCTGCCATGCACGCGCGGCACAAGGCCGACCTGCACATCGATAGCGCGAATATCTTTGACGCCGCGTCCATCGACGCGCATACCGCGATCGAGGATGGCATTGCGCACTTCAGCTTTGAGCAGGCTCTCGAAGATCCTGGCAACCGCTTTGCTGCGACCATGCACCTCTTCCTCAGGCTCATCGGCAGTAAAATGGGCAATCAATTCCTGCTTCAGATTTTCGGTATCGGTATCGCGTACCGCCTTATCGGGATGATTGACCACTGCGCGCAGGCGCCCACCGAGGAAGCCGGCAACCGCACTTTCGAGCGACTCATCGGTGGCGGGGGGCACAAACTCGCGTTTGGGTCGGCCGCAGAGTGCCACCAGTTCATCTTGCAAATCACAGATCTGCTTGCAGCAATCGTGGCCTTGCCTGACGGAATCGAGCATCTCGTTTTCGGTCAACTCGTCGGCATCAGCCTCGACCATCAGCACCGCATCGCGGGTACCGGCAACGATCAAATCGAGGCGAGTATTCTCCTCAATGGCACTCATCGGCGGATTGATCGACAACCGGCCATCGATATGACCGACCTGCACTGCGCTCACCGGCCCGGCGAAGGGAATATCGCTGATACAGAGCGCCGCCGAAGCCGCAATGATCGCCAGCGGGCTGGGATCATTCTCCATATCGATGGAGAACGTCGTAATAATGACCTGAATCTCGTTACGATAGCCTTTCGGAAAGAGCGGGCGCAGCGGCCGGTCGGTGAGGCGCGAAGTAAGCACCGCCGTCGTAGTCGGTTTGCCTTCGCGACGAAAGAAATTGCCGGGGATTTTGCCGGCGGCGTACATTTTTTCTTCGTAATCAACGGTAAGTGGAAAAAAATCGATGCCTTCGCGCGCTTCTTTCGCGCCGACAACCGTTGCCAGCAGCATCGTGTCGCCATAGCGAGCGACCACCGCACCGTCAGCCTGTTCAGCATAGATGCCGGATTCCAGGGTAAGTGTTTGCCCGGCAATCTCAGCGCTGACTCGATGAATTTGACGTTCTGTCATTCCTGATCCATTCCTCCTGAATTAGAACTGGCGATAGCCGGCACAGAGCCGGCGCGGCCACTGGCCGCAGCCGGGTTCGTCCGATTATCGCGGGGGTTCGGCACTGGAGACTGGCAACAGTCCGTCGTGACGGAAACTCTTGACACTCTCCAATCCCGAACGCCCCATTACATCCGATAAACCTTGCGATCTTGTTTCGTTCGCGATAGTACAAGAGCACCAGGGTTTGAAAAATCCGCTGGTGCTCTGCATATTCCATCACAAGCGCATCGCCGGCGAACTAGCGGCGCAGACCAAGCCGCTCAATGACACTGCGATAGCGATCTTTATCGCGCTGGCTGAGATAACTCAGCAAGCGGCGGCGGCGACCGACCAGTTTCAGCAGGCCGCGCCGCGAGTGATGGTCGTGAATATGGGTGCGCAGATGTTCAATCAACTGCAAAATCCGCTCGGTGAGCAGGGCAATCTGCACCTCGGGCGAACCGGTATCGGTAGTATGCACCCGATAATCCTCAATGATTGTTGTTTTTTCCTCTTTTTCGAGCGCCACGGATTCCTCCTCGATAATCGCGCACAGGCCGGCGCAGCCTGGCGTTCAGCTTTTTTGCCGTGTGCATTATAGCACAAAAAAGAGGGTTTTTCATTGGGGGGTAGCAATCTGCCGGCTCAGCCGGCGGATTGCTACCCCCCAATGAAAAACCCTCTTCGCTTTCAGCTTACAATGACGGATTCCGCGCCTAACATGCCACGCAGGTCGCTCAACAGCGCATCGGAGACACTGATGGTATGCTGCGGTTGCAGCACGACGGTGCCGACTCCATTGCGCAAATAAAGCATCACCCGGTCGTTGCCGGCACTTTCGCGCAGCAACTGGTCGATCTCCTGCATACAGCGCACATCGTTGTCGTAGTTTTCACTGCGCGGCAGATAGAGCCGCAACGCTCGGCCGGGCGCGGCCGACGCCGGTGCCGTGCTCTCGCTGTGCCCATTGCCGTTCTTCTGGCCCAGGCTGATCCGCGCACGCGGCTGAATGATGTTCGACATCGCCGGCGCCGGCGTTTCCGGCGGCGCCGGCGCTTCCGGCGGCGGCGCGGACAGCATTGCCGGTTCGTCGTTGGCCAGATCCTCGATATCCATTTCGGGCTGGATGGCGACAGACGCAGCAGCGGACGCAGCGGCCTGCACCGCCTCACAATGCTCGACGAGCAATTGCACCGTGTCGCGGCGATTGTCGATTTTGGCACTGATTTTGACTACGGCATCGTCGATCAACAAGTCGCCGCAGCGGGCCAGCACTTTCGGGAACGCCACCAGTTCGATCTTGCCGGTCAGATCTTCGAGTTCGGCCACCAGCATCGGATCGCCCTTTCTGGTCATAATCCGGCGGCAACCCGAGATAATGCCGATGAAGCTCATCATCTGGCCGATACTCTCCTCGTTGATGTCGCTCAGCGTACCGACACCGCTCATATCGACACCGTTGAGCGCCTGGGCCACCGGATCTTCGGAGACGGTAATGCCGATCAATTCTTTTTCCCAGAGCAATTCTTCTTTTTTGTCGGCGGGCGTCTCTTCGATCAGGGGCAGCGGAACGCGAGCAACATCCTGGTTTCCGGCAGCAGCATCCGCGCCAAACGCCAGATCAAACAGCGAAGCCTGGCCGACCGCACGAGCTTTCTGCGCCTCGGCGCCGGCGCTGAGCGCCTGTTCGAGGATCGCCAGTTTCTGGCGCCGGCTGCCGGGCAGATTATCGAGCGCGCCGGCCTTGACCAGATTTTCGAGCACGCGCTTGCCGATGGCACTGCGGTCGACGCGCGCGCAGATGTCTTCGAGCGAATCGAAGGGGCCATTGGCATCACGTTCGGCAATAATAGCCTCGATAGGCGCGGAACCGATATTCTTGATAGCGGCCAGGCCAAAACGAATGCCGCGTGGGTAGAGCACCCCCGGCGGCAGCGTAGCATTCGGCAACTGCTCGATGCTGAAGCCGGCACCGCTCACATTGATATCGGGGCCAAACAGCGCCACACCCAGCCGGCGGGTTTCATTTGCCGATTTGGCAATGTCCTCGATATGATCCTGCGAACCGGTCAGCACCGCCGCCATATACTCCGTCGGATAATGAACTTTGAGCCAGGCCGTCTGATAGCTGAGCAAGCCATAGAGCGTCGAGTGCGGGCGATTGAAGGAATAGCCGGCGAAGGGCAGAATCAATTCCCAGAGTTGATCGGCCTGTTGCTGAGTCAGGCCCTTATGCAGGCAACCCTCCTTGAAGCGCAACTCATTCTCGGCCATCAACGCCTTATTCTTCTTGCTGATAGCCTTGATGACCACATAAGCCTGGCCGAGCGTATACTCGGCAACCGTCTGGAGCAGTTGCATAATCTGCTCCTGGTAGACAATCACACCGTAGGTGTCTTCAAGGATGGGCTTGAGAATGGGATGGATGTAATGGATGTCTTGCGGATTATGCTTGTTATTGATATAGACCGGAATCTGCTCAAGCGGGCCGGGCCGGTAGAGCGCGACCATGGCATAGAGATCATCGACCCGCGAGGGCTTGAGCTCGACCAGGTAGCGTGTCATCCCCGCCGACTCCAGCTGAAAGACGTTTTTGGTCTCACCGCGCCCGAGGGCAGCAAACGTCTGCTGATCCTCGAGCGGAATATCGGCCAGTTCCATGCGCTTGCCGGTCGTCTGCTCGATATAATTAAGCGCCTCAGCGACCACCGAGAGGTTAGTGAGGCCGAGAATATCCATTTTGAGCAGACCGATCTTGGCCAGCGTCGGCCCCTCATAGGCCGCCATAACGGCATGCTCGTCCTTCGTCGTACGCTGGAGCGGCACAATATTTTCGAGCGGCTCGTGGCTGACCACAACACCACAGGCGTGGGTGCCGACGCTGCGCATGCGGCCTTCGATCTTCTGCGCCCAATCGATGACTTCCTTGAGATGAGGCTGGGTATCATAGATCTGGCGCAACTCGGGAACTTTTTCGAGCGCCTGGGTAATCGTGATACCAACCGGCAATGGTGGAATCAGCTTGGCGACTCGGTCGACCTCGCTGAGCGGCACCTCGAGCACGCGGCCCATATCGCGCAGCGCAGCCTTGGCGCCGAGCGTGCCATAGGTAATAATCTGGGCCGTGTTCTCGCGGCCATACTTGTTGGCGATATACTCCAGGATCTCGCCGCGCCGCGAATCGGCAAAGTCGGTATCGATATCGGGCATCTCGAGGCGTTCGCGACTGAGAAAGCGCTCGAAGAGCAGCTTGTTCTGCACCGGGTCGACATCGGTAATGCCGAGGGTATAGAGCACCAGCGAGGCACCGGCGGAGCCACGCGGCAGGCAGGGAATGCCGCGCGAGCGGGCATATTTTACATAATCCCAGACAATCAGCATATAATCGGGGAAGCCGGTCGCATTGATCACAGCGAGCTCATCATCGAGGCGGCGAATATATTCCTCAGGCGGCGCACCGTTGCAGCGCTGCATCAAGCCCTCTTCGCAGATCAGGCGCAGATAGGAAGCCGCATCGTGGCCTTCAGGGATCTCGAACTCGGGCAACTGAACCCGGCCGAACTCCAGGTTGAGATTGCACATATCGGCGATACGGCGCGTATTTTCCAGCGCCGCCGGGCCGTAACGCTGGAACTTCCGCCACATCTCTTCGCCGCTCATAATATGGTAGCTCTCGTCCATGGCATAATTCCTGGAACAGAGCTCCTGCAGCGTCATATTGAAGCCCATCGCCATGATGCGTTTGTGAGCTTCAAGATCTTCGGCACACACAAAATGGGTATCGTTGGTGGCGACCAGCGGAATGCCGAGATCGTTGCCGATGCGCACAAGCTGCTCATTGATGCCCTCGAGCTCGGGGGTATTGTCGTGCAACTGCAACTCGAGAAAATAATTGTCGGCGCCGAGCAGATCACGGAAGTAGGCCGCCGTGTCGTAGGCCTGCTTCATATCCTGATCCTGAATTTGCTGGATCAGTTCGCCGGCAATGCAGGCCGAAGTGACGACCAGACCCTCGTGGTGCTGTTCGAGCAGTTCGCGGTCGATACGCGGGCGAGCAAAGACCCCGCGGCTGGACATGCCGTCGAGATGGGCACGCGTTGTGAGCTTGACCAGGTTGCGATAGCCGACCTCATTTTTAGCCAGCAGCAGCAAATGAAAATAGTTCTTGCCGCCCCTGGTGATGGGCGCACTCCGCGAGCCGGGCGCCATATACGCTTCCATGCCGATAATCGGCTTGATGCCGGCCTTCTTTGCCGCATCATGGAACTCGATGGCACCATACATCACCCCGTGATCCGTCAGCGCGATGCTGTCCATCCCGAGATCGGCAGCGCGCTGGGCAATCGCCTTCGTCGCCGCATAACCATCGAGCAGGCTGTATTCCGAGTGAACGTGCAAATGAACAAAATCTTGCATGGCAACAAAAACTCTTTACAGTTAGCGAGAAGAAAAAGGGCATATCCCTTATCCGTACGCAGCAGGCAGAATCAACGCCGGTGCGGAAGTGTTCGCAATTGGGCATCGGAATGCGCCAGAACGCAAAGCGGAAGCAGCAATGCAGCAAACAGCCCTGCAAATCGGCTTTATTATAGCACACTCATGCGCCGATGTGTCCCGATGTTATCCACAAATCTGTAAGGGTTTTTGTGGATAAATGTGGATAACTTTAGCTGCCCAGGTTCCGGCGGTAAGTACCACAACCTGCGCAATCGCGTGTTTGCTTGCGCCGCAATGGCGTTTTTCGCCTTGTCGCAGGCGATTCCGGCCTGATCGCGGAAAAATCATTGCGGCCAGCATCAACGCCGACTGCGCAAGTCATATACACAAAAGCTGTGCAAAATATTGACAAAAACAGGACAACGTGCTACTATTTATTAGGAAAGAGATCAACTATAGAAGCCAACGATGAATCAGGACACAGGCAACCCGGTTGCTGGAGAAAATGTTGTGAAACGCTCACCATTATTGATTATTTTTCTGACGGTTTTTGTGGATCTGCTGGGGCTGGGCATTGTGCTGCCGCTGCTGCCGTTTTATGTGCAGATTGTCGAACAGTCGAGCAATCCCTGGCTGGCCGGCAACTGGGCACTGATCGTCGGTGCGTTGACGGCATCTTATGCGCTGATGCAGTTCCTGTTCTCGCCGCTGGTCGGTGGGCTTTCGGATCGCTTCGGGCGGCGCCCGGTGCTGCTGATCAGCCTGCTGGGCACCGGCATCTCAATGATCCTGCTCGGCCTGGCCGGAAATTTTGCGGTCTTCGGGGTCGAAGCCGTGCTGCTGGCGCTCTTCGGCGCCCGTATCCTGGGCGGCATCGCCGGAGCGACGATCCCGACCGCCCAGGCCTATATCGCCGATGTGACGACGCCGGAGAACCGGGCACGTGGCATGGGGTTGATCGGGGCGGCCTTCGGGCTAGGCTTCATGTTTGGCCCGGCGCTGGGCGGCTTTCTCAGCGGCATCAGCCTGCAGGCGCCGGCCTTTTTCGCGGCGACCCTGGCGCTGCTAAACGCCGGACTGGGCTTCTTCTTACTGCCCGAGTCGCTGCCGGCCGAACGCCGCGCCGCAGCGGTGCCGCTGCGCTTCAACCCGCTCGGTCGGCTGGCCGTCGTCATCGCCAGCGACCGCATTCGCCCGCTGCTGCTGGCCTATGTGCTGATGTTTTTTGCCTTCGCCGGTTTGCAAACCAATTTCGCCGTGTTCAGCGCCACCCGTTTCGGCTTCGGCCCGATGGAAAACGCCTTTGTCTTTGCTTTCATCGGCCTGGTAGCGGTCATTATGCAGGGTTTCCTGATCCGCAAACTGGTGCCGCGCTTCGGCGAGGCGCGCCTGGCAGTAACCGGCATGGGCATGATGACACTGGCATTTCTACTGATCGCAATTGTGCCGCAAGCCTGGATGCTCTACCCGGCGCTCGGCTTGCTGGCGGCCGGCAGCGGCGTGGTAACCCCCTCAGTCACCAGCCTGATCTCGCGGCGGGTTTCGCCGCAGGAACAGGGGGCCACCCTTGGCGGCGTGCAGGCGCTCAATAGCCTGATGATGGTACTCGGCCCCATTTTTGCCGGCTTCATTTTCGATGCCGTCGGCGTGGCAGCGCCCTACCTGACCGGCGGCGCCCTGATCGGCCTGTCGCTCCTGCTGCTGGCGCGCGCCCTGCGCGATGAACTGGCGACAACCCGAACCGCCCCGGCGCAGAACCCCGGTCTGACGACTGCGGGCGAAGGCAGCGCCGACTAGACTTCAGCTATTTTATACCGGACGCAAGAACCTTGCCGACAATGCCGGCAAGGTTCTTGCATCCATCCAATATAACCCCATAATGGGCTATGCTCTGCGCCTCACCGGTCTTCGTTGAGGCGAGTAGTCGGCCCGGTGGCCGGATCATCGTTTTCGATCTGCACGTTCTGCGCGCCCTGCGGCGGCGGTGTACTGCCGGCTTCCTCGCCGCGATTGCGGGCAATGAATGCCGCCAGTTGCTCATTGAGTTGCGACACACCGCGGGTCAACGATTCCTGAAAATCCTTCATGGCCTGATTTTCACTCACCTGATTGACCGTCTGCTGGCCACGTTCGGCCAGGTTCTGGATCTGCGGATTCTCGCGAATCGAGTTCATCGCCAGTTTGAGCTGACTGCCGATCTCCTGCATACCATTGGAAATGTCGCGCTGCAGGCGATGGGCCTGATCGCTGGCAAGCATGCTGCGCACGGCCTGTTCGAGTTGCTGGCCGAGTTCGCGCAACTCAATACTCAAATCACGGCGGTCGTCCTCCGGGTTCTGGTTCTGGGGGGTTTGCGGTTCGCTCATGGTAGTCTCCTCCGAGTTAAAGGTTATGGGTCATAGCTTGCGGTTGTGGGCTATCGATTGACGAACGTTACAACTCACCGCATAATGCCGTCGTTCTTTAGTTCCTGGTGCCCTGGTTCGTATTCCTGGTGCCCTGGTTTTTCATCGCGTGCTAGCGTCGTGAGAAAAAACGACGCACAAAGATCCAGGCGCTCCCACTGGCAGCAAACAGGCCAACACTCTGCATCACCCGTCGTCGCCAGAGCGGCCGCCAATCCGGCGCGGGATCATGAATGGGACGGCCCCAGCGAATCCGCAGGCGCAAGCGCACCACATCGAGCAGCGAGGGCGGAATAATGCCGGCATCGGCACTGCGAAAGGCATGGTTGACGCCGACCTGTACCCGCCGGACGCCCAGTTCGCGGGCGCGCACAAACAATTCTACCAGTACCAGCGAGCCGCGCGACACTGTCGGCATCCGGCGCAGCAAATCGCCACGAAAAATCGCAAAGCGACAACTGATATCGTGCAGATCCAGCGCAAACACCAGATTGAGCAACCTGGTCAGCATACGGTCAACGCTGCGATCCATCAAGCTATGCTGGCGCTGCATAAAATAGCCAAGCACCACATCATTGCTTTGCAGATAGGGCAGCATACGACCCAGATCGGTGATGCTCACCTCACCGCCGGTATCCATGCAGAGAATATAATCACCGCGGGCCGCCTGCCAGCCGCCGGCCAGCGCCACACCATACCCCCGTTCACGCGGCAAATGGATCAGCATCACCGGTTCATAGTCGGCCAGCAAATCTTCGACGACCGCCAGCGTAGCCGGGTAGGGGCCATCGATCACGATAATCAGTTCAAAATCCGCAAAATACCGTGGCACAACCGCCAGGCATTCCAGGACGAGATGCCGCAAATTGGCCGCATCATCTTTGACCGGGAGTACCAGCGAAAGCGATGAACCGTTCACAACTATGCGCCTCCCCTCAATTTTGCGCATTTAGTATAGCACAGTCTCTCCCTAACTGCGGCGCTCGATACGAGCCCCGAGGGCGGCCAGTCGTTCATCGATCCGCTGGTAGCCGCGGTCGATCTGGCCGATATTGTAGATCAGGCTGCGCCCACGTGCACAGAATGCGGCAATCAGCAAAGCCATACCGGCCCGAATATCGGGGCTGGGCAAACCCTCGGGCTCGCCATAAAGTTGTGAAGGGCCGACAACCACCGCACGATGCGGATCGCAGAGCACGATCCGGGCGCCCATGCTGATCAGCCGATCAACAAAAAACAGCCGGTTCTCGAACATCTTCTCGTGAAACAGCACCGTCCCGCGGGTCTGAGTTGCCACCACCAGCGCCGGGCTGATCAGGTCGGTCGGGAAGCCCGGCCAGGGCGCCGAGTCGATTTTGGGAATAGCGCCGTGCAAATCATCCTGAACCGTCATCTCCTGGCCGGCCGGCACAATAATATCGTCGCCCGCAGTCTGCCATGTCACCCCCAGCCGCTCGAAGACAATCCGGGCCATACGCAGATCGCGCGGGCGGGCGCCGACGATGCGCAGTTCGCTGCCGGTGACGGCGGCCAGGCAGATCAACGAACCGACCTCCATAAAGTCAGGGCCAATGGCATATTCAGCGCCGTGCAGTCCAGTCACTCCTTCGATTTCGAGCAGATTGGTACCGATCCCGCTGATCTTCGCACCCATCGCATTCAGGCAGCGGCAAACATCCTGTACGTGGGGCTCCGAGGCGGCATTGCCGATCGTGGTATGCCCGTCGGCCAGTACCGCCGCCATCAGCGCCTGTTCGGTCGCCGTCACACTCATTTCATCGAGAAACATATCGGCGCCGCGCAGTCCGTCGGTATTGAGCACATAACTCTGCGGCGTCACTTCAATCGAGGCGCCCAGTTCGCGCAGAGCCAGGAAATGGGTATCGAGGCGGCGGCGCCCGATCACATCGCCGCCCGGTCGTGGCAAGGTCACGTGCCCACGGCGTGCCAGCAGCGGCCCGGCCAGCAGCGGCGAGGTACGAATTTTGCGACAAAGTTGCGGATCAGGATCGCCCGCCGCAATATCGGCGGCCTGTAGCGTAACATGATGCACGTGCGGCCGTTGTACTCGGACACCCATCAACTCAAGCAACTGCAACTTCGTTCGCACATCGCCGATATCGGGCATATTATGCAAATGCACCGGTTCATTCGTGAGCAGTGTGGCTGCCAGAAGCGGCAGCGCGGCATTTTTGTTGCCGGCGGGCTTGATACTCCCGGCCAGGCGATGGCCACCCTCGATCACAAAATGTTCCATAAAGTGAAAGTTACTCCTCTGTCGATTTGCGCCCCCGCCCGAAGAAGCGACGTGGATCGCCACCAGGCTCACCACGCTGTCGCTGTTCGCGGAGGCGAGCAATCAGCTCACGCGCCTGTTCGCGTCCATAGTCCAGCGCCTGTTCACTCAGTTGCTTCAAGCGTTCTCCGGCAATCAACTCGTTGCTGCTATACCAGCGTTCGGCCAGCACACCCGTGACATAGGTACCGGCGTAAGCAATCGCAACCTTTGGCACCAGCCCCCAGAGCGGGATCAGGCCGATCAGCGTGCGCGCCAACTGGCGCCAGACAAAGCCGCCGCCGACCACCGGCATCAACTCGGCCAGGCGCGCCTGAAAATCGGGCGGCGCACCGTGCGCCAGCGCCAGCTTGTAAACCATCAATGCCTGATTCTTGGTCAGCACCAGGATATCGGCAGCCGCAAAGGGCAGCGAGAGCAGCGGGATTTGCTGCGGCAAGCCGGATACCAGCGCATACGAGGCATTGCTGAAACAGGTACCACCGATCAAATCGCGGGTGTAGACCGCCCGCAATGCCGGCAGGCGAGCTGCCGCCGCCAGGTGCAACTCGGCGGGCAGGCGCTGCAAGAGAGCCTCAGCGAGCGCAGCAGGCGCGGTGGGCACGGCCGGGTCGGGCAAAAACAGTGTATGCGGTGCCGGCGGCCCTTCGGCGGGCAGGGCATAGAAGACAACTTCAAGGTAAGGCATCGGCGAAGATTCAAGCCCCTGCAGCAGGCGCAACTGCTCCTTCGTTGCGCCGCGCCGCCCGTCGACCAGCAGCAGCACCAGGTCGCCGAGGCGCAACCCATCGCGCCCGGCGGACGGCAAGTGTTCGAGCGGCAGCGGGCCGGGAATGCTATGCGGGCCGACGGGCGCAGCAAAACAGAGATCGCGCAACAGGCCCATCAGCGTCGCATTGCCGACACAGCTGATCACAACGGAGCGGTCGCGATCTCCATTGATCGCCTGGACATCGATTTCGCGCAGCGTATTCAGAACACTGCTCAGGCTATTTCCACGCAACATAGGCAGGTACTCAAGATCCGATCCGGTTGCGCAACACGCCAATCCGGTCGATTTCCGCTTCAAGCACATCGCCCGGTTTCAACCAGGCCGGCTCACGCATCCCCATCGCGACCCCACTGGGCGTACCGGTAGCAAAAATATCGCCCGGTTCCAGCGTCGTGCCAAACGAATAGGTCGCAATAATCGTCGGAATCTTAAAAATCATATCGCCGGTATGCGAGTCTTGCATAGTTTTGCCATTCACCCGCAGACGCAGGCCGAGCGCATGCGGATCGCCGATCTCATCAGCCGTGACGATCCAGGGGCCGAAAGGCGCGCTGCCATCCATACTTTTGCCGCGGAAGAACTGCAAATGCTGGCTCTGCACATCGCGCGCCGAAATATCATTGAGCACAGCATAACCGAAGACGTGGTTCAGTGCATCGGCTTCGGCAATCTTCTTGCCGCCCTGCCCGATTACAAAGGCCAGCTCGACTTCCCAATCAATCTGGGTCGAAAATTCGGGGTCATAGGGAATCGGGGCTTCGGGATGATTGATAGTCGTCACCGTTTTGGTAAAATAGACGGGATGCGGCGGCAGGCGTTCAGGCTTGCCGCGAGCGCGCTGTGACTCATAGGCATGGGCGGCATAATTCATGCCGAGGCAAACAATATTCTTGCGCGGGCGCGGGATGGGCGCCAGCAACTGCGCTCCGCTCAGCGGCTTGCCGCTACCGGCGGGAGCCTGCTCAAGCAACGTACGCGCCGCATCCAGCGCCGGCCGGCCGCCTTCAATCAGGCTGAGCATATCCGGCGCCACCGCCGTCAGATCAATCAGGCGATCATCGCGCAACGCAGCCAGGCGTTGCGCCGTGCCATCAAGGTACGTTGCCAGTTTCATATGTGGAGCCCTTTCCTGGAATAAGCAGAGCAAATACATTTCGCTTTGCGATGGTACCAAGCTGATCCGGGCTTGTCAATCAAGGAAAAGTTATGTCCAGTTACTCGATGCGCTACGATGCGGCGCTGGTGATGGCGGCCCGCGCCCACCAGGATCAGCGCCGCAAAGGCAGCGGCATTCCTTACATCACCCATGTCGTCCATGTATCAACGATACTGCTCCGCCACGGGTTCAACGAAGACGTGGTGATCGCCGGCCTGCTGCACGATGTCATCGAGGACTGCGACATCAGTGCCGCAGAGATCGAGGCGGCTTTTGGGGCCGAGATAGCCCGGCTGGTGGTGGCCGTCTCGGAGCCCAAGGGCAATGTGAGCTGGGAAGCGGCCAAAGCCCATAAGATCGAACAACTCGCCACCGGCGGCCCCAACGTCGCCGGCCTCAAAGCCGCCGACGCCTTGCACAACTCACGCAGCATCGTCAACGATCTGCACCAGGACGGCCCGGTCGTCTGGCAGCGATTCAAACGCGGCCCCGCCCAGACGCTCTGGTACTACCGTGCCATTCTCGAGGGTGTGCGTCCATGGCTGGGCAAACACCCACTGTGCGCAGAACTGGCCGAGTCCGTTGAGGAGCTGGCCCTGCTGGTTGAAGCTTAACGCAAGCAATTACAGCCAGGATCAGGGCGCTGATCCCGGCTCCCCGATCCCTGAGCCCTGACATTCCCGCACCAGCGCGAAATCATAGCTGGCACGCATCGAGCGAAAGGCGTAGAAAGCCAGTTCGAGATAGTCGGTGCGGGCCGGGCCACGCAGATGCCGGCCGAGTTCGTAGGCACTGCGCGCATATTCGTAGGGCATTGCCAGACGGGCCGCCTGATGCAGCGATGCGCGCCAGGCCTGGATTGCCGCGCCCTCCGCGCCGCTCAGCCAGCGCCGCAATCCCTCGCAGCGCAAATAGCGCGGCCGTACCACCGGCAAACTCAGCGCCAGCCGGCGCAGCGCCGCACAGGCCTGCTGCGCATCATGCACGATCTGTTTGCGCTGCGCCGGGCTGCGATACTCACGCCGTTCCCAGAGCAACAAATTGACTTCGGCAACTCCGGCGTAGCCCGAAAGTGCATAGATCGCCATCGGCGGCGCGGCCTGCATCAAACGGGCCGCCATCGTGGCGGTGTAACGCGCCAGTTGCCGGTAATCTTGCCGCAAACCGGTGATTGACATCAAGGCATAGGCCCAGATCTCCTCGGTGCGCGCCCGATCCAGGTTTTCGGCCAGCAGCACCTCGGCATCCGCCAGCAAATGCATGGCCAGGCCGTGCTGCCCGGCGATCAGCAGGCACTCGGCCTGGCCCAGCAGTCCCCAGGTCTGCGCCTGCACATCTTCGCACTGGCGGGCCTGCGTCTGCACATCTTTGCACAATCCGGCCGCCGCCGGGAAATCGCCGCGTGCGCCGGCGATCCAGGCTCGCAACGACTGGCACTCGGCCAGGCGGCGATGGTTGCCGTTGCGCCGGGCCAGTTCCACCGCTTCGCTCAGCGATTGCTCGGCCGCATCCCAATCGCCGTAGCCGATCCGATACAGGCCGGCGAACTGCAAAACATAGGCCAGCGCATCGGCCTGATCGCAGCGACGTGCGATGCGCATTGCCCGCCGTTGATAGGAACGGGCCAGCCTGTGCCGAGAAAGCGCACCGCTCATCACCTGCAAAGTTGCCTGGGCGCGGGCAAGTTCCGGCGAAGGGCCGAGCAATTCGGCCAGGTTGGCGCCACGCAGCATCACATACATCATCGGCAACCACTGGTTATTGATATAAAACAGCAATCCCAGCAACTCATAGCTGCGCGCCGCCTCGCGCAACTGTGGCAGCAGCGCCGGATCGGGCGGCGCGGGGCGGCGCGGCAATCGCAGGCGAGCCTGGTAGCCGGCCTGGCGCAGCAGCGCCGACACCAGGCTCCGCCGACCGGCCGGCAAGGCCCGATCAACCATGGCCAGTGCCCGCTCCAGGTGTTCGCGGCTCTCGGCGAGACGCCCGGTATTGTAGTAGGCCTTGCCCAGCACACATTCCCAGTGTGCCCGACGCTCCCGGCTGATCAGCGGCCCGGCCGGCGCGCCCGCCGATGCTCCATTCTGCGCACCCGCCAGGCGCCCCGTCAGCGCAATGGCGCGCCGGAGCAAATCGATAGTCTCGCGATACAGGCCGCTGCGCAGCGCCTGCTCGGCGGCCCGTTCCAGGTAGCCAATCGCCGGTAGTGCTTCTTCAGCCATCTGCCAATGCTCCGCCAGCAAGGCATAATATGGCTCCAACGACCTGGCGTCACTGTTCGCGGCAGCAGCATCCGTCCCTACCGGCGAGCCATACCGGGTTTCGTACCAGCGGGCCAGCCGGCGATGCAATTCACGCCGCTGGGCAAACAGCATCAGGTTGTAGATCACATCGCGAATGATGGTCTGTCGAAAGGCATAACTCTGGTCATCGTCGCTGGTTTTCTGGCACAGAAAGCCGGCCATTTTCAGCGTCGCCAGGTAGCCACGGAGATACTGCCGCTCATCTTCGACCGGGTGTATGGCTTGCAGCGTTTCCAGGTTGAAGTGCACGCCAATCACACTGGCCACCTTGAGTGTCATCTGCTGGGCCGGCAGCAAGCGATCCAGCCGGCTAATGATTACCCCCTGGATCGTTTCGGGCAACGGGCCGGCCAGGTCATCGGCCTGCAGACGGCAGCGCCCATTCGCGATGCTGAGCACACCCTGATCGTGCAGCGCCAGCAGCAACTCGATGCTGAAATAGGGGTTGCCTTCAGCTCGCCGGTACACCAGGTTGAGCAAATCGTCCGGCACACTGCTGATCGCCAGGTGGCGAGCGATCAAGAGGCGGCACTCTTCGCGGCTGAGACCCTTCAATTGCAGGTACTGCTCGGCCTGTTCGCGCAGCCGTTGAAACTCACCCGGCAAAGCTTCCTCATTCGGGCGCAGCGCAAGAACCATCAGGATGGGCAATCGCGGGCCTTGCGGCCCTTGAATGGCCTGGGCCAACGCCGCCGCCATAGACCAGGAGGCACTATCCATCCAATGCGCATCTTCGATCTGCAACAGCAGTGGGCGTCCGACCGGCAGCGAATGCTGCGTGGAATAGTTCAAGATCAGCCGGATCAGCAGGTCGCGCGTATGCAGCGCCCGTTCCGTGCTCTCCAGGTTGCGCGTAAAATCGTGCTCAGGCAGTTCAATGCCCAGAATCGGGTTCAGCAAAGCCGCCAGCCGGCTGTACTCCGGATCCAGGTCGGCCAGCCGTTCGGCCAGCCATTGCACACTATCCGCCGGTTCAAGCTGGTCGAGGCCCAGCAGGCGGATGAACAGATCGCGCCAGGCATGATAGGGCGTACGCCGTTCGATGGCAATGCCGGCGGCCCGCACGGTCGCGATGTCGAGCAAACTGGCCTGATTGACGAGATCGGCCAGCAGCAAAGACTTGCCGCTGCCGGCATCGCCCTCCAGCAGCACCACCGCGCCTTCGTGCCGCTTCAGCACAGTCTGCAGAACGGACTGCAGGGCCAGGCGCTCATGCTCGTAGCCAATCGGCAACACCGGCAGCGGCTGCTTCGCCGCCCGCCGGCCCTGCGGCACATACAACGGCATCGGCTCAGCCCAGCCCTTGATCCGCACCGGTGCCAGCCGCTCGACTTCCATCTGGTGCTCGACGGCCTGATACGTTGCCGTATCGCAACGAATCGCCGGGCGCCCGTCCTGGGCGGCGGCGGCCACCTGCATCAGGCGTGCCGCCAGATTGACGGTCGTGCCCATCACGGTGTATTCGCGGCGGGTTGCGCTGCCGACGGCGCCACAGAACACCAACCCGCTGGTGATGCCGATGGCCGCCCGCTGATCCAGTTTCCGCAATGCCGCCTGGATAGCCAGCGCGGCCTGCACCCCGCGCAGCGGATCATCTTCGTGCGCCACCGGCGGCAGACCAAAGGCCGCCAGCAAGGTCGGCCCCTTCTCATCGACGCCGAGCCGGTTGATACTGCCTTCGTAGCGATACAATGCCGTCTGCAGGGCGTACATCACCTGCTGGATCTGCTCAAGCGGCGCATCACTATGCAAATCCGGCAGATTGATGAACAGCACCGTGGCCCGCCGCGACTCAGCCAGCCAGCCGGTGTGACCGGCCATCAGCCGCACCAGAATCGCCCGCGGCAGATAGGCCTGTAGCGCTTTTTCCGAAAGCATATCCGCATCCACCGACGGCAGCGCCCGCAACGGCAGCAGATCATGTAGACCAGTCAGCCGCACATAGCCGTTATCGATCGGTTCAACCTCACACTCCTGCCGGATCAGGGCATAGGCCTGGGGCGACAGCACCACATCACCGGGGCAAGCGCGTTGCTGCGCCCGCCCCGTCTGGATCAGCGGTTCGCCGCCGGCCATAAATTCCCAGCGCCCGAACACCCCACCAAGATGTGCCGTCACCAGTTCACCGACCCCGACCCCGATCCGCATTTTCAACTCACCGGCAATCCGCAATTCATCTTCGTCCGGCACCCAGGCATCGGGCGCCATCGTCATCTGGATGCCCAGGGCGCACTGCAAAGCCCGGAATGTCGTCCAGACCAGGTCTTCGTCGGCAACCGGCCAGATCGCAAGCACACCGTCGCCGGCAAACTTGACCACATCGCCGCCATGGGCGCCGACAATATCGATCAAGTGGCCAAAATAGCTATTCAGCAGGCGGATCAATTCCTCGATACCAGCGGGGCCGCGCCGGGCCAGGCGCTCGGTCAGCGCGGTAAACCCGGAGATATCGGCAAACAGCACTGCGGCAGGAAAGCGATCAAGGCGGGGAGAAACAATCGGGCGCGGATCAACCGCCAGCTGTCGCATAATGAGCGCCGGCACATAAGCGGCCATATCCGCGAGAATGTTGGAGCCAACCATAGCTGCTGCCGGAAATACATGCGCCTGTCGTCCGTAGCATGAGCTTACTCGATTCTGGCGCCCGGCGCAAGCCCAGGGCAGCACTCACAGCGTAGCGACCGCCTTGCTGCAATACGAAACCCTATGGCACGGGTTCAACAGCGACGGCAAAACCCCGCAAGCCATTGATCTACGGGTATATTCCGCGCGTCGTCACCGCATGCGCAACGCGCTCGACGCCCAACAGGTAGGCGGCCGTCCGCATCGGCAGACGCCGCTCGCTCGCAACCTGAGACACGCTCTGGAAAGCAGTCGCCATAATCCGCTCCAGTTGCGCATTGACTTCACGCTCCGTCCAGAAGAATTCCTGCAAACCCTGCACCCATTCAAAATAACTCACCGTCACACCGCCGGCATTGGCCAGAATATCCGGCACGATCAGGGTGCCCTTCTCATTCAAAATCAAATCGGCGCCCGGCGTCGTCGGGCCATTGGCCGCCTCAACGATCAGGCCGGCCTTGATGCGATCGGCATTGTCGGCCGTGATCTGGTTGCCGACCGCCGCCGGAATCAGGATGTCGCAGTCAAGTTCCAACAACTCGCTGTTGCTGACGATGTCGGCTTCGGGAAAACCGCCCACGGTGTCGTGCTGCCGGCTGTAGCGATCCACCGCGACCGGGTCGAGGCCGGCCGGATTATATATGCCGCCCTGCACATCGCTGATAGCCACCACCACCGCACCCATGTCGTGCAAAAAGCGCGCCGCCACTCCACCGACATTGCCGAAACCCTGTACCGCGACTCGCATCCCGTCGAGCTGCCGGCCCAGGGAATCAACGGCGTACTTGACACTGTAGACCACACCGCGCGCCGTGGCCTCGTGGCGCCCCTCCGAGCCGCCCACATTCATCGGCTTGCCGGTGACCACCGAGGGCACGGTATAGCCACGGTGCATCGACACCGTGTCCATAATCCAGGCCATGATCTGCGCATTCGTATTCATATCCGGCGCCGGGATGTCTTTCTCGGGGCCGAGCAGCATACTGATCTCACTGGCGTAACGCCGGGTCAGCCGCTCCAGTTCGCTGAGCGAGAGATGCCTGGGTTCGACGACCACTCCGCCCTTGGCACCGCCATAGGGCAGATTCGTAATCGCACACTTCCAGGTCATCCACATCGCCATCGCCCGTACCACATCGATGTCGACATCGGGGTGGTAGCGGATGCCGCCCTTGACCGGGCCGCGCGCGAGGTTGTGCTGCACGCGGTAGCCGGTAAACACCTCGATGGTACCATCATCCATTTTGACCGGGAAATTGACCGTGAGTTCGCGCTGGGGGACGCGCAAGACATTGCGCAGGCAGGGGCTCAAATCCAACAAATCGGCAGCGATATCGAACTGCTGCTGCGCTATTTCAAAAGCGCTCTGCTGGTTGGCAACCATAAAAGAACTCCTCTTCATTGAGCAAGCCAGGTGCAGGTCACCACTGACCTACGCACGTAATTCTATCACGGAGATCTGAAAAAAGGAAGTCAGAGATCTATATGTGCCGGTCGGGTCAGCGGAATACGAGCTACATACGTTATGTAATGCCGCTGTGATACGATAACGCGGACGGGCTACGATTGCGTCAGCCTTATTGCAAGGAGCATTACCGATGACTCGCCCGCGACTCCGCTCTGGCCGGCTGGTTCTCCTGCTGGTTCTGCTCATCCCGGCCCTGGCCGGACTCCGTCCGCTGTCTCCCGTCACTCAGGCCCAGACCACCGCGCCCTGGTGGAACGAGGCATGGCCCTACCGCATCCCGGTGACGGCCGCCGGCAGCGGGGTCGCCGAGGTCGTCGTCGACTTCAGCGCCGCCTTCGATGCCCTCGGCCTTAATGCAGCCCTGCTCGACATCCGCTCGTTGCGGGTGGTGCCCTACCGCAACGGCAGCCCCGGCGCGCCGCTGCCCCACGCCGAAACCTATAGCACCCTGCTCGACGATGCCGAAAATCCGCAGATCGGCTGGAGCGATAATGGTGTCTACTGGACGGTGAATGACGGCGCTGGCGAGGCCGACCGTGGGCGCGCCGCCCAGGGCAGTGGTTCGCTCAAAGCGACTGTCGAGAACCTGCCCGGCGGCTATGGCTACCCCGGCGTCGAATTGCGCATCGCCGGCGACGACCCGCGCCGCGACTGGCGCCCCTACGAAAGCTTCGTCTACGATGTCTGGCCCGAGGTCAATGCCAGCGCGCTCGACCAGGCTCCCGACCTGTATTCTTTCAAGCTCTACAACACAAATGGCTGCGACAGCAACAACATTACCCAGGGCGGGCCGCCACTGGCGCTCGACCAGTGGAATTATGCCAGTGTGTCGCTCAAGCCTCTCCATACCTGTACCACGCCCGAGTTGAACGACATCAGCCGTATGGAGTTCCACACCCGCGACAATGAAACGGTTAACGGCAACAGCGGCCTGTGGGACGATGGCGACCGTCTGACGCTCTGGTTCGACAATCTGCGCCTGGTCGACCAGGACGGCGGCGGGACGGTCAGGTGGCAGGCCGACGGCAGTGGGAGCTACTATATTTATTTTGATGTGCTGGAACACGCCGGTCATCCGCTGCCCGAGCCGGCCAATCTGGGCCGCGCCGGCATCAGCGCGACGCCCGGCGCGCCCGAAGCCGGTGGCTACTTCCACCAGGTCAGTGGCGCCTCTAGCGGCGATCTCAGGGTCTGGGCCGCGCCGCCCATCGAGAAGATCCTGCGCAGCCATGTCCCGCCGGTGGCCACATCGCCCCTGCGCATCCAGGCTGCCCGCAACGAATTCGAGCCCTTCCAGATCGTCGTGCGCGCCGCGAATGCGCGCTCCTTGCCGGTAAGCATCAGCGATTTTCGCAGCGATGCCGCAAGCATTCCCGTCACCAACGTCAGACTCCACCGCGTCGATTATGTCACGCTGACCCGGTTAAGCGATGCCTTCGGGCGACCGGGCGAGTGGCCCGATCCGCTCTACCCGCTTGCGATGGGCGCGAACGTCGATTTTCCAGCCAATGCCAATCAGCCGCTCTGGTTCACGGTGAAAGTGCCGCCCGACGCCGTACCCGGCATTTACTCGGCGACCGTCGGCATCGGCACGGCCGTCATCCCGATCGAACTGGAAGTCTGGGATTTTGCGCTACCGCAGACGATCAGCCTGGCGAGCGAATGGGGATTCGGCTGGAGCAGCATCGTCGAAACCTACCGCGGCACCGTCGGCGGCAGAGTGCAGGATTGCTACTGGAACCTGGTCGATGCGCTCTACGAAGATTTTGCCGCTCACCGGCTGACGCCGAAGGGCGTGGGCTGGCCGGCCGGTCTGAACTATCCCGGCGGCGTGGAATACGATTGCAACGGCAACCTTGATGCGGATGCCTGGGGCGATTGGGATTTCCAGACCCTGGCGCAGCAGTATCTCCAGGGCCAGGCACTGGACAATGGCAGCGGTTTCCCCAGCTTCCTGCTGCGTGGCCCGGCCAGCAACTGGCCGCCCGCCAGCCGCCCCGGTTCCTTCTGCGAGCAGAGCCGCGGCGATGAACCGCCCGGCAACAGCGCCTACAACGACAAGTGGTTCCAGTACTGGGCCGCCGTGAGCGACTACCTCGGCGCCAACGCCGATTATGCCGAGCGCGGCTATTATCACATCGTCAACGAGCCGCAGACCTTTGCGGATTACGACATCGTCGCCTCGCTGGCGCAGCGCACGAAAGCCGCCGCGCCCAACGTGCGCATCCTGATCAGCGAACAGGTCGAGCCGGCGATCTACAACAATGCCACGTATCCAGGGGCAAAAATCGACATCTGGATGCCGACGATCAGCAATTACCAGGTGGCGCGGGCCCAGGATCGCCAGCGCAACCACGGCGAAGAAGTCTGGTGGTACTTTCTCTACGGCGACCGCCCGCCGCTGCCCAACCCGACGGTGATCGACCGGCCCGGCATCGAGGCCCGTATCACGCCCTGGCTGGCCTGGCTCGAACGCGTCGACGGGTTGCTCTACTATTCGAGCACGGCCTGGAACCCCGATCCCTGGCAAAGCCCCTGGACCGACAACGGCAACGGCGACGGCGTCCTGTTCTACCCGCCGCGCGACGGCACAATCGCCTTCGATGCCTGCTCGCTGCAGAGCAACCGGCTGGTGCCCTCGATCCGCTGGGAGTTGCTGCGCGAAGGCATGGAAGACTACGAATACCTGCGGCTATTGCACGGCGGCGATCCCCAGATCGGCAGCAGCAACCAGGCCGACCTGCTGGCCCAGGCATTCATCAACTCGCGCACCAGCTTCAGCCGCGTGCCGACCGACCTGTATGCTGCCCGTGCGGCCCTGGCCGGCGAACTCGACGCCGGACGGCCCCGCGCCGGCAAAACCGTCAGCCGCAACCTGGTCAACACCAACGAGGCATTCACCTACCAGTTGGAATATCGTGCCGGCGCCGAGGCCCACACCGTCAGCATCAGCGACAGCGTGCCCGCCGGGCTCACGATCATCGGCGCCGGCGGCAACAAAGCACCCGAACCGGAAATCGCCGACCGGCTCGTCACCTGGAGCGTGCCGGTCGCTGCGAAAGAAACCGTCACTTTGACGATTGAAGTGATCGGATCGACGGCGGGCAGTTTCAGGAACACCGCCGGCTTTGCCGGCAGCGAAGAACTCAGCGCCGGCGTCGATGTCGTCATCGGCGACATCCGGCAGGTATATTTGCCGCATATCCGCCACTAAAAAAGTGCGTGGATGTTGATTGTTGCCGGCGTAGTTGCCGATCATCAACATCCACGCACTTCTGCTAATCCTCCGGAATAAATTCGCCTGCATCGCGCAGCGAACGCACAAAGGCTGCGATCAGCTTCGCCGCATTCTCCACATCAGCCAGGTCAACCATTTCGTTCGGCGAATGCATGTAGCGATTGGGAATGCTGATAATCGCCGTCGCTACGCCGCCACGCGCCGCATAGATCGCATCGGCATCGGTGCCGGTGTAGCGCGGCGTGATTTGCAGGCTGTAGGGAATCTTCTCACGTGCCGCCACTTCCATCAGTCGGCGATAGACCAGCGGACTATTGGCCGCCCCGCGCGAGAGCACCGGCCCGCCGCCCAGCCGCACATCGCCGTATTGACGCCGATCGGCAGATTCCGGATGATCGGTCGAAAACGTCACATCGACCGCAATCGCCACCTGTGGGTCGAAGCTGAAAGCGGCCGTGGCCGCACCGGCCAGGCTGGTCTCTTCCTGCGTTGTTGCCACCGCCGCGACGTGCGCTACCGGTCGCTGCTGCGCCAGCAGTCGTAGCGCCTCCAGCACCACAAAGGCGCCGATCCGATTATCGATGCTGCGCCCGGCGAGCCGGCCATGCGGAAACTCGACCGGCGCCGCATCGATCACGCCGACCGTGCCGATAGGTGCGCGTGCCGTAGCCTCGGCAGCATCGCGTGCGCCGATGTCGATCCAGAGCGACTCGACCTTGCTGGCCTGCTCGCGTTCGTCGGACTTCATCACATGGATCGGCTTTTTGCCGACGACGCCGATCACATCGCCCTGGCTGCCCAGCAGCCGCACCCGCTGAGCCACCAGCACCTGCGGATCCCAACCGCCGACAGTGCTGAAGAACAGGAAACCGCCCTCGTCGATGTAGCTGATCATCAAGCCGATCTCATCGATATGGCCGGCCAGCAGCACGCGCGGCCCGGCGCCGCCCAGCTCGGCATAGCTGTTGCCGCGCACATCGCTCCGCACCGTGTCGGCGAAACCACGCGCCTCGTCCCGCCAGAATTTCGCCGCTGCTGTCTCCTCGCCCGAGGGACCGGGCGTCGCCAGCAGCCGCTTTAAAAAATCGATACTCGGGTCGTCCATTTGTCCTCCGGTTCATGAAAAATTATGGTATCCTGAGCCTTACTCGAATCGTGGCGACAGACAGGATGGAACTATGCGTCGGCTGGGAATTCTTTATAATCCGCTCTCCGAAAGTTCGACGAAACTCTCGGCTGATTTGACGAAGCAACTGACCGAAGAGGGGATTCGGGTCTGGTGTGGCATCTCGCAAGAGGGGCGGGACGATCCGGCAATGCTCGAAGATCTCGAATTGCTGCTGGCACTCGGCGGCGACGGCACTATCCTGCGGGCGGCCCGGCTGGCTATTCCCTTCCGCATTCCAGTGATGCCGGTGGCCCTCGGTCACCTCAGCTTTATGGCCGAAATCGGCCCGGACGACATCATTGACGGCTTGCACCAATGGATGCATGGCAATGGCTGGCAGGACGAACGCACCTTGCTGAGCGCCGTACTGCACCGCCACAACGAACCAATGGACAGTTTTACCGCCGTGAACGAGATCGTCGTCTCGCGCAGCGACCTCAGCCGGATCGTCAATGTCAAAGTCGAAGTCGACGCGGCGCCGCTCACCACCTACCACGCCGACGGGGTCATTGTCTCGACGGCTACCGGTTCGACGGCCTACGCCCTGGCTGCCGGCGGCCCCATCGTCGATCCGCGCTCGCGGGCACTGATCCTGGTGCCGGTTGCCGCCCACCTGACCAATGTATCCTCGATGGTGCTTCACGACAACGCACAGATCAGCCTGGAACTCCAGAGTCGCCACCATGCCAGCCTGGCCGTCGACGGGCGCGAGAACCTGCCGCTGCTCGAAGGCGATATCGTCGAGATCCAGCGCAGCGCCGAAGTCTGCGTCTTTGCCCGCATTCGCCCACCCAGCGAATTCTATGCCAACCTCATCCGTCGCCTGCGCCGCGACTAGGAAGCGATGGAGCGATGGAGCGTTCGAGCGTTCGAGCGACTGCCAAAACTACCCGCTAGCAAATCCGCTCCATCGCTCCACCGCTCCACCGCTTCACCGCTCTCCCGGAATGCCCAGCGAGGTTGTGGCGCCGCCTTCGCCACCCGCCGGGTAAAGCGAGCGCTCGGCAATGATTTTCTGCGTCGAGCGTACCACCGCCGCAATCGAGCTCTCGCCGGGGTACAACTCCGACACCGCCATCGTGTAGCGGGCGCCGGCCGGCACCAGTACTTCTTCCGTCGATCGGGCGCCGTCGCCGAACCCAAAATCGACCTGCACCCGTGCGGCACGTTCGCCCGGATTGCTGAAAAGCAGGAAATAGCTGGTGTTGCTGCTGCGCCCATCGACAAAATACCAGTCGAAGTGCGGTTCACGTGCCCCCGCCATGATCGTGCCGGCTTCGTCATCGCGCAGGTACAGCGCCCGCTCGGCGGCCAGCGGGCGGTCGGCGTCGACCACCATCGCGATGCCTTCCTCGTCAATCACATTATTCACATCGACTTCCAGGCGCGTGGTAGCGGGAATGGCATAGCGCCGGATAACCTCTTCGCCGTCGGCGCGTAGGAAACGTACCGTCGTATTGGCCACCTGGTCGTTCGGGTTCAGGATCAGCAAGCGCATCGTGAAGGGATTCTGGGTGGTGCCCTCGGCAAAGTACCAGCGCCGCCCCAACTCGCTGATCCCATTGCCGATGTGCAGCCCGCCCGGATTGGGACCGAAGCGCATGGTGCGTTCCGCCGCAATCGGCTGCGTCGCAATGATCTGGACACCGAAACGCGCCGCAGGCAGCGTATCGCCCACCGCAACGACGCGCCGCTGCTGTGCCGGAATCGTCAACTCGTCCAGTACGACTCGCCCATCTTCCCGAATATAGCGGATCGTCACGGCCGTCGCGCTACTCTGCGGATTGAACAGCACCAGGTAGGTCTGCGCCCGGCCACTGGTCGACCCCTCGGCAAAATACCAGATCGACGACAGCTCGCTCAGGCCCGGCCCAATGTCGATGTCGGAGACCAGCGTCATACTGCGCTCGGCCAGCAATGGTGCACTGGATTCGACCACCGCCGACAGGCCCGGCGTGCCGGTGAGCACACCCTGGTTCACCAATGCACTCAGCAGCAGGTCGGATCGGCTTTCGGCGGGAACCCGCAGCACACGACTGGCCGAACGGGCCGGCTGCGAGACCGTATCGATCAGGAACGTCGTCGCGTCGGTGGCCGTCTCGGTCGGGTTGAAGAAACTCAGACGCATACTGTATTCTTGCAGATTGCCCTCCGGAAAATACCAGCGAGCACGCACCGTCGAGCGGCTGGCGCGGTCGCGCAATTCGGGCAACAGATCACTGAGCGCAGGGCCGGGATCAAATGCGGCCGGTGCAAACGCATTATGCCCGACAATATTGGCTCGCTCGACCGCTTCGCCCTGCACGTCGACCAGGTGCGCGCCGGTGGGCGAAATGTCGTAAGCCTGGCCGAGCCAGGCCAGTAAGCCGGTCAGGGTTCCGCGCGCCTCAGCACTGATATCGCCGGCCAGGCTACCCACATAGGCCACGTGAATCGCCACATCGCCGCCGGACATACGCGGCACCTGGCTGGTCGGCCCACCCAGTCGTCCCTCATAGAGTATGCCGCGATCATCGATCACGTAATGATAGGCCAGGTCGTCCCAGCCAAGCGCCTCGCGCTGGTAGGTCGTCAGCGCCCGCAGCAACTCGGTGGTCGCAGCAAAACCGGGAATCGTATCGATCTGATGCAGGATAATGCCGCGTGGCATACGGTAGCGCGGCGAGGCGGTATCACCGCGCCCATTCCAGGTCGAACGCAGCACCAGCGTCGGGCGCGGCGTCAACGTATCCGGCCCGAAGATAATCGGCCCGCGCGGCATACCGGCTGAGGTCGGCACACCCTGGCTCGAATCGAGGTAGAACACACGCACTTCACCGACAATCGGCGAGGTACGCTCGGCTTCACTGCTCAGCCGCAGCCGCAGTTGCAAGTAGCGACTGCCACGCTGAAAGACCAGCACATCGGGGCTGGCCAGGGCTGCCTGATCGACCTGTGAACGCACATCAGCCGCCGTCAATTCCTGCCAGGAACCCCAGGCATCATCGTTCAGCAGCGAACTGGGCGAATCCAGCGGCACCGTGCGCTCACGCAGTTCCAGCCGCAGCAGGGTGTCTTCGGGCACCTCGGCTGTCCAGACCAGGCCGGCGGCATTGAAGGGGAATTCCGTCTCGAAAGGCGCCGAGATGAACGAGCCACTGGTTTCGCCCTCCGCCAGCCGCAGCTCGCCACCGGCATTATTCGTGATCAGCAAATCCGTGACCTGGCCGGCTTCCCAGTCGGCGACTGAACTGAGTTGCCATTCCGCCATCTGCGTCTGCGCCGCCTGCTGCCGGCTCGCCTGCGCCATCGCGCCGGCCGCCGCCAGCGCCGGCAGCAGCATTGCCGCCAGGGCCAGGCATACGAACCGTCGACCGGACACCATTCGCCGTGCCTGCTTTCGCTCAGATTGTCGCATGATATTTCCTCAGCGGCGTGGGGGTACTTAATTTGTGGCCATTATAGTAAAGATTTTACACCATGCTGTCAAGCATGCTTCTTTGAGAGGAATAATCGTGGTAAGTAGTGTCAACCGTAGGTTAGTAACAAACTTCGTAGATGCGATGCGGTTCTTGCTTGCCCTTCAGCGATACAGCACCAAGTGCGCGCAATTGCTTCATCCAGGTCCAATCCTGCGGCAAAGCATCATAAACGTGGTAAGAAAGAATGATTTGCTCGGCTCTGGCAATCCCGGAGAGCCGGCTGGCCGTATTAACGACATCGCCGATCAGCGTATAATCGAGGCGTTCTTCCGAGCCGATATTGCCGATCACCGCCCGCCCATAGCTGATCCCAACCCCCATGCCGATCTGCAGGCCAAGTTGCCGGCTCCAATCGGCACTGAGGCGGGCAAAGGCCTGCTGCATATCCACAGCAGCCACCAGGGCGCGCATCGGGTCATCGCGGCGCATAATCGGCGTCCCGAACACCCCAATAATGCCGTCGCCCAGAAATTTATCGACGGTTCCTTCATAACTATAGAGCACATTGGTCATCGCCGTAAAATAACGATTGAGCACCTGTTCAATCAGCACCGGCGCACCAATCTGCTCGGTCAGCGCCGTAAAGCCGCGCATATCGGCAAAAATGACAGCGACATCACGCTCAGTCGGCTGGCCCAGTTCCTGGCCCTCGATCAGCAATCGTTCGGCAACAACCGGCGAGACGTAGCGCCGGAACACTTCGCGCACCCGATCTCGTTCCCGCCGTTCGAGTTCCTTGATCGCCGTGATATTCTGCAACACCGCCACCCGGCCCAGGGTCTGATTTTCCGTATTGCGCACCGGCGCAATGCTGACACTATAGTTGACGCCACCGGGCAATTCCAACTCTTCGCGCTGCCCTTGTTCGCCATCGGAATGGGCGAACAAGGGCAGCAGACTCTGCAACGCTGCCCCAGGCCGATTCAGCAACTGAATATCGTGCAGGCGCCGGCCGCGCACCTCGTCGATCCGCAACTGCAACATGTCTTCGGCCGCCGGATTGGCCAGCATCAACTCATCTTCCGGCCCAACCAGCATAATCGGGTCGGCTGCGCTGCCCAGCACCGCATTCAAGGTCCGCCGGTCATCTTCAGCCATACGGTAGAGCCGAATATTCTCAATCACATGCATAATCAAACTGGCCACCGTCGTCGCCAGTTCAAATTCGGCCCGCCCGTACTCCGCCGTGCGCCGGCTGGCATCAATGAAAATCACCCCCAGCGTTTGCTCGGCAGCCAGCAGCGGTACCAGCATCAAGGCATCAATGGCCCGTTCTTGCAACAACGGCAAAAGCGGTGCCAGATCTGCCCGCGATTGCAGCCGATCAACAACCATCGGTTCACGCAATGCCTGTGCCAGTTCATACAGATCCGGGCGCTGCGTCAACAGCGCCATCAGGTCATCGTCGTGCGAGCGAGTCGGGTCGCGCAGCACGACCAGCGCCCGGTTCGCGTCGTCATCCTCCGTGCCAAACAGGAGCAAGCCGGCCTGTTCCACATTAAAAATCAGCGCAATCGTATCGGCGGCCAGTTGCAGGTTGCGCAAGGCATCGAGCTCGGCCGTAATCGCCACCGACAACCGGTTGACCTGGTTCAACTGGCGCACCCGGCGCTGTTCATTTTCGAGCAACTTCGCATTACCCAGCGCCACACTGAGCTGGCTGACGATGGCGCTCAAAATGGCCTCGTCGGCAACCCCGAAGGCAGCCGGCCGGTCGCTGCGTACATCCAGAATGCCCAGCACCTCGCCGCGCAGCAGAATCGGCAGCATCAGCAGTGAACGCAACTGCTCATCGCCGGGCAATATCGGCGTATAGCGCGCATCATCCTGCACATCACTGAGCAACAACGGCCGGCGCTGCTCAAGCACCTGGCCATACCAGGCATGATCGACCGCAAGGCAAATGTAAGGCAACGAATGTTCACTCTGATCCAGCGCACCGGCCATGCTCTTCAAGGTGAGCCGGTCTGCTTCCCGCAACCAGACACAGACCATCGGATAGGTAAATTGCGCCTGCACCATAAATGCCGCCAGCAGCAGCAACTGATCGGGATACATCAATTCCGACAGGTGCGAGTTGATCTCATTGATCCGGCGTAGTTCGTCGGCCCGCTGCTCAAGCAGATCTTTTTGCTGCTGGGTCAGATCGAAGAGCCGGGCACTCTCCAGTGCTACTACCGTCTGCGCGGCGACCGAAACCAGCAAATCGGCATGGGTTTCATTAAAAAAGCCCGGCGTATGATGCACCAGCGTAATCACGCCCAGCACCCGGTCTTCGCGGATCAAGGGCATTGCCGCGACGCTCTGCACATTCTGACGCATGCCCGGCGTCGGCACCCAGCGATCATCAGAGCGGGTATCGCTGATCACCAGTGGGCGGCGCTCACGCAACACCCAGCCGGCAACTCCCTGGCGCAAAATATCACCGAGGCGCTGCGAAGCCGGATGCCGGCTGCTGGAAAAAAACAGTGTCCGGTCGGCATAGTCGGTAAGAATAATGCTGGCCCGAATCGCACCCACCGAGTCGGCCAGCAGATCGAGGAAGCGTGTTAACAGTACATCTAGCTGAATCGAGGTACCGAGCTCCTGGGTCAGGTGCAGCAGCAATTCCGTTTTGCGCTGCTCATTGATCAGGCTGCGCTGAGCCCGTTGCAGGCGCATCATCGCCCGCACCCGCGCCAGCAACTCATTGATCGACACCGGCTTGACAATAAAGTCGTCGGCACCGGTATCCAGACTCATCACACTGGTTTCCGCATCGGCATGCGCCGAAATCATAATAATGGGAATGAAGGGTTTGCTGGTATCAATTTTGACTTTGCGCACAACCTCGTGACCATCAATGCCGGGCAGCCCCAGGTCGAGCAAAATGAGATCGGGGGTAATCAGATTCAGGTAGGCCAGCGCTTCTTCGCCGGTCGCGGCCAGGGTAACCCGGTAACCGCCATAGACCAGCATGTCGTGAAATGCCTGGCGAATCATCTGGTCATCATCGACAATTAGAATATGAGCCGGTTCATTCATTGCCTGGCGCCTGCTCTTCTCCCGAACATCAATTGCACGTCAGGTGGATAGTATAGCACAAGCGGTTGGGCATGCCGATTGGATGCGTACATCGCACATCCCGTATAATGAACGGAAAACCCGGCAAGACTTGCCTCACCATCAATCTGAAGATAGGATTTCGTTATGACTCGCGAACGAGTTTATGTCGCCCGGCTCAGTGATCTGCTGCAACACCAGCTCAGCTATGTTGAAGTTGAAGGGCTGCCGATTGCGCTTGCCAACCTGAACGGCACAATCTATGCTTTTGGCGACTCCTGCCGCCACGCCGGCGGCCCGCTCTCGGCCGGCGTCCTCATCGACGATACAGTGACGTGCCCCTGGCACGGCTGGACATACAACGTTCGCAGCGGCAAGAGCATCGTTCCACCACTCGGTTTGCGCATTCCCACCTTCCCGGTCAGCATCGAAAACGATGCAGTCTATCTTGAGATCGACTGGCCATAAAGAGCAGCGTTTCTGCGCAACTATGCCTGGGCGGTAGCATGGCTGCCGCCGGTAAAAAAGCCATCTATGCTACAATCAAGACGCAGCGAAAAGCCGAATATCAACAGGAGCAAGGGAACAATGACAGGAGCGTTTCGGATCGAAAAGGACTCGCTCGGCGAGGTACAGGTTCCTGCCGATGCCCTCTACGGCGCCCAGACCCGGCGGGCAGTCGAGAATTTCCCCGTCAGCGGTATGCGCCCCTACCCGGCCTTCGTCTGGTCAATGGTCATGATCAAACGGGCTGCCGCCGAAGTCAACCGCGATCTCGGCCTGCTTGATGCGCAACTTGCCGATGCTATTATTCAGGCCGCCCAGGAAATCATCGACGGCAAGTACCACGAACACTTCGTTGTCGATCCTTTCCAGGCCGGCGCCGGTACCAGCCACAATATGAACTGCAACGAAGTCATCGCCAACCGCGCCAACCAGATCCTCGGCTATGCCATCAATGATGCCAACAAACCGGTCAACCCCAACGACCACGTCAATATGGCTCAAAGTACCAACGATACCATTCCCACCGCGATTCGCCTGGGTTGCCTCTGGCGCCTCAACGATTTAATGGCCGAAATCGACGACCTGGCCGATGCCCTGGAAGCCAGGGCCACCGAGTTCGACGAAGTCGTCAAATCCGGGCGCACCCACCTGCAAGATGCCGTTCCGGTGCGGCTGGGCCAGGAGTTCGGCGCCTACGCCCGCGCTATCCAGTACGATCTGGAACGCATCGCCACCGCCGGCGAACGCCTGCGCCGGATCGGCATCGGCGGTACCGCCACCGGCAGTGGCCTGAACGCACACCCCGACTACCACCAGCGCATGGTCGAAAAACTCGGTGAACTGACGACCCAGCCATTGCGCTCTTCCGGCAACCTGTTCGAGTCGATGCAGAGTATGGCCGACCCGGCCGATTTCTCGGCCAGCATGCGCACCCTCTGCATCACGCTGACTCGCATCGCCAACGATTTTCGTCTGTTGAGTAGCGGCCCGACTACCGGCCTCGATGAGATCCGCCTGCCGGCAGTGCAGCCCGGCAGCAGCATTATGCCCGGCAAAGTCAATCCGGTGCTGGCCGAAATGCTGAATATGGCCTGCTTCCACGTGCAGGGCAACGATTATGCCGTCGCCCTGGCTTGCCAGGCCGGCCAGCTCGAACTCAATGTGATGATGCCGATTATTGCACACAACCTGTTTGAAATGCAACACGTCTTGATCGGCGCCATCAATGCCTTCACCAGCCGCTGCGTCGTCGGCGTCACTGCCAACCCGGAAAAGGCCACCGGCTGGCTGTCGCGCAACCCCATCCTGGTCACTGCACTGAACCCGAAAATCGGCTATCTAAACGGCGCTGCCGTGGCTAAAGAATCACTGGCCAGCGGCAAAACCATCAAAGAAGTCGTCATCGAAAAGGGGCTGCTGTCCGGTGACGAAGTCGATCAACTGCTCAATGTGCGCCAGATGACCGAAGGCGGCATCATGGGCGAATAAAGCCTGGCGCTCCCAGGGGCTCGCTCAGTCAAAACAGCGCCCGTGGCATAGGTGCAGGGCGAATCTGCACCTATGCCACGGGCGCTATTTGAAGGGTTTTTCTTTAACCGGTTCTTTAACCGGTTACCCGATTGCCGCAGTTGGGGCAGAACATGGCGGTGCCGGGCATCTGAAAGCCGCAGTTGGGGCAAAACTTCTGCGCCTGTTGCGGCGGTGTCTGCGGCGGTGGCTGCGGCTGCGGCTGCGGCTGCGGCGCCGGGCCGCGTTCGTCTTCGATGGGCACCGACTGGGCCGGATTGCTTGAGCCGCCGGGCGGCGGCTCAACATATACTTCGCTCTGCGCCTGCTTGAGTTCTTCTTCTTTGCCAATCAGCGAATTACGCAACGACTCAACTTTCTGCGCCAGTTCCGCCAGCGTCGCCGAATTGATCTGGCCACTGCGATGCAAATCGTAGGCGCGCTGGCCCATTTCGACCATCTTTTCGTTGATCTGGCGGTTGAGTTCGTTCAGCTCACCCTGAATCCTGGTCGTACGTTGGAATTTTTCCGCTTCAAACCGTGCCCGATCGACCCCCTGATTAATGGTTTTGCTGATTTGATCGAGAAACCCCATGGGATTCTCCTTTCCTGTCTGTCGCACTCTATTGCGCTGTTTTTCAAGGTATTATGTTCAGCCGGCCTGCATGCAACCGGGCAACTTTTGCTGATCCTCGTTAAGACGTTCGCTCCCGGTCACAGGATGCACGCCCCAATGCTACCATCAGCATACCATGCTCTAGCAATCCTGTTTGAGTCGTAAAATCCATTCGGTTCTGCAATGCAGCATTCCCTGATTCTTCGGTTCTCTGGTTCATGGTTCCCGTAGGATTGTTCTGGCATCCGGTTTGGAACAGGCATAGCAATCATTCAGTCTTAGCCGCAAATAACACGCAAGTACTATAGACAAAATCTTTACCATACTCGTATGATGATTTCAGCAGGCAAACATCCCGGTTTTTCACACGAAAGGACCTGCTATGAGCACAAGCATGCGATTGCATGCGCCTGTTACTTTCATCACAGACGCATGCAGCTATGATGAGCACATGGCTATGCTGGTTCACACCAGATTGCACCACGATCACAATCCATTTCTTCAGGCCGAACTCGAACACAATTATCGCCTGCGCCAGGAACTCTCAAAACAACATCAGTCCGCCCAATCGGCGTTGCGCAGATGGCGTAATGCACTCGCTCAGCGCTGGGAAAGCGAAGTGGCCGGCCAGCGCCTGTTTCTCAAGATCCATGCATTCATTCGCGACCATTATGGCGCAGATACGCCCTTCCTGCGTATGATAGCGCCCTATCATGATCAGGCTCGTACGGTAGAAGAACTCCTGGCCGATCTGCGCCGGATCGAAGCTTCGTTCCGCATCATTGAGCCGCAGCCGCTCTGGATCGAAGAGCATATGAGCGAACTGAGCCTGATCTGCGAGCAACTCGACCGCACGCTGGCCTATTCGCGACGCTGCGAAACCGAACGCCGCTCGGCAATGCTCAGCCAGCGCCTGGCTGAAAAAGCCTACCAACAATCGATTGAACGTATCCATAACCTTATGGAGGATTCGGTCATCCACCCGGCTGTACCTGTCCCATTTGTGCATATCGCCGACTGACAGCGCATTTGACGGTGAAGCCGGTGCTCGCGCTGCACCACCCGGTACCACTCTCCGGCCCCCCGTCAACCAACCAGTACTGGTCGGTTGATGGGGGGCCGGAGCATCTTTCAACGATAGCGTTTTTCGCCCGGCCGGACGGCCCTCACCCCCGGCCCCGCTCCCACTCAGGCCGGTGCGGCGGGTCTGGTTCGCGAAACCGGGTTCTCATGGCGCACCGGCCTGGCGGGAGCGGG
>DAOTUJ010000087.1:0-5506 GCA_034437175.1 Chloroflexaceae bacterium
CACATCCGGCTACCTCTACGGCAACCGCGCGGAACGGCTGCGGGCGGCAGGCGGCGCCTGGTACATCCCCGACGCGCTCGGCAGCGTACGGGCGACGCTGGACGGCAGCGGCACGCTGCTGGCGCGCACAAACTACGACCCCTGGGGCCTGCCGCAGGCCGGCGCGATTGCACCCTTCGGCTTCACCGGCGAGGTGCAGGACGCGGCGGGGATGGTCTACCTGCGGGCGCGGTGGTATGCTACGGGCAGCAGCATGCTCAGGCAACGGCAAAATCCGTGTATTGCCGCACTGCTGGTTCCTGGAAACCAAGCACAATCTGTTGCTTGGGGATCCCCGCATCGACCAGGTCGTAGGTGACCCCGCTATCCGTGTCGTCGCGCTGGATCCAGACTTTGTTATCGATAATGTCAATATGGATCAGGCAGCCATGGATCCGGCGTGCGCCATGCCAGCCCTCAGTGAGCAACACAAAACGATTGTGTACCAGATCGAACACCGGTTTGCATTCGATAGTGCCCTGTGCATACGGTACCGCCGCATACGAAAGCAGCACCCGTTGAATAATTTCACGATAATGACTCATGGTATCCATCGGAGAATCTCCGCATGTTCAGGATGAAACACCAGAAGGTGCAGCTGCTGTTGCTGGATCAACAACTGACCAACCGGTTCCTCAAACAATGCATAGTAGGTTGCTTCACGAACCGCCAGGTAGAGTACTCGCTCAGGCTCATTCGTTTGAAGAATAGTCCGATACAAGATAAACTGCCCAAGCGCGTTCCGCAGATCTTCGATTTCTGATGGGCCCAGGAAGCTCTTGATTTCGACCGCGATTTTGCGGCCACTCCGTTCAGCAGCAAGCAGTTCTTCAGCACCCAGGTCAACATACATATCTTTCGCGCCCCACTGGAGACGCAACGGATCATGGGTAATTTCCCATCCATCGCTGATCAATGCCTGTTTAACCGTATGATGATAAATATCGCGTGCCGGCATAACGTGTTAATCATTGCATGGTAAAGCTATGGGATCTGACAGGCATCGCCGCCCCATAAGTCTGTGACCCCATCCATCCATCCACACACGCATGACCGGGCGGCACGACGACAACCGCGCCCGGATCTGCCGGCACGCGTGCTCCGCCATCGCCGCCACTGCCCTACGCCGATCTGCGCCGTCGCACCCGGCGCCACCCCGTGCAGCCACGCCCGCGTCCGCGCCGGCACGGCGGTGCTTGAAGCGACAGCTTGTGAAGTGGTTGATATGGCGACCAGACGCTGTACGCCAGTCGTCATCTGCGTGTATCCAGCCTGATGCTGATGACCAATTCAACCCTCGCCGGACTGGTCATCCGGCTGCATGCTACGGACAATCTCGTCGATGCTCAGATTGGCGAAGATCTGGTCGCGTTCGAGGGTGTAGTTGCCCGATCCCTGGCTGAATTGGCGCAGAAAGCGGGCGGTATTGACGACCCCGACCTCGCGGATCAGGGCGCGAATGGCAATGGTGGTCAGTTCTGCAAGCGGCAGGTGTGGGGCAGTACTCATGGCAATAACTCCTGAACCAGCTCCAGCGGCGCTCGCACAGTAACAGCCAGGTCGGTCAGGGTGTGCAAGCGTTTGCGCAGTCGATCATCGCAAGTGCAAAAATAGTGGGCGCCGGCCTGTTCTGCCGATGCCACATGCAAGGCATCCAGCGGTTTGATGCCGGCAGTTTCCAGTGCTTTTGCCCACGTAATGACTGCTGGAGAAAAGGGTATAGAGATTGCAGCTTCTGCAACAATGTCCGCAGCAAACACCTGACGCTGCGGATGAGGTGTCTGGCTGATCTCGAACGCCAGTGCGTCGGAATGAACCAGTTCCACGATTCCTTGCTGCACCAGCGTGAGAATACCGAGTACAGCTTCGGCCTCCAGCGCGATCCGCAGGTGTGATGCATCGTCCAATGGACGCTGCAAGCTACAGTTATCGAGATATACTCTCACGGTTTGGGCACTGGCTTCCATCCAGTTCATTGCTTCCTGTGGCTATTGTACCACTGGCGCGCGGTTTCGGCAGCGTGGCCGCGCCGCTCAGCCAGGTGCTCCACGACGGCACATCCAGCTACGTCTACGGCAACGGCGCCGAACGGCTGCGAGCGGCAGGCGGCGCCTGGTACGTGCCGGATGCTTTGGGCAGCCTGCGGGCGACGCTGGACGGCGCGGGCACGCTGCTGGCGAGCACGAGCTACGACTCCTGGGGCTTGCCGCAGGCCGGCGCGATTGCGCCCTTCGGCTTCACCGGCGAGGTGCAGGACGCGGCGGGGATGGTCAATCTGCGGGCGCGTGGTATGCTGCGGGCAGCGGGCGTTTCGGCGTGCGGGATCCGTTTGCCGGGTGGCCGGAGCCGCCGTATTCGCTCAATCCGTATCAGTATGCCTACTCAGCGCCGACGGTGTACACCGATCCGAGTGGGCGAATCGTCGGGGTTGTCGTCATTGGTAGCGCAGTCATTCTCCTGGCGGCAGGCGGCGCTCATGTTGCCACCGATCCCGCTGCGAATGCAGCGGCCCAGAGGGTAACAGCGATGGGGCGAGCAAACCGATGCGTCCGGCGACAAAATCACGCACGACGGCCTGGGCTTGCGCCTGCTGGTCATCGGGCAGGAAGGCGCGGAGGAGCACACTGGCGTCTATGACCATCCGCTGGTCTCCAGATCCGCCCGTGCTGCCCGGGTCAGATCATCGACGCTGATTTCGCTCTGGCGCAGTTCATTGGCAATCGCCAGCATCTGGAGGTAGCCCTGCGCACGGCGGATGCGCGCATAGCCCTGCGGCGAGAGCAGCACCCCGACGACTTCTCCGGCATCGGTGATGGTCAGTGGTGCATCGCCGAGCTGCTGGAGTTGCTCGGCAAGCTGCCGGCGTACTTCATCCAGCGTTATCTGGCGTTCAGTTTGTGTCGTCATGGTGGTATCCAGTTTCCCTTACGTCGTTTCGGTTGCTCGCATGCGCGACGATGAGTGCTGGTGCATATCTCGTCACATGTCACTATAATCCACCGGAAGGCATTGGGCAAATCGAAAGCCATTGCGCACCGGGCGCTGAACAAGGCGGCGGAACAGCCCGGAGACATGCAGCGACACTCCGGCACCGGGTTCACATCCAACAGACCCCGGCGGCGCTGCTGCTGACGCCGCTGCTGCTGCTGCGCCCAACCCACCCGCCACTGGCGATCCCCTGGCAGGCCATCACCCTGCAGCGTCCGGGGCGCATGCTGGGCGAGGCGGTGATAGAACTGCAGACGGCGGCGGCGCCGGAGACGCCCTTTGTGCTGCCGGCCACCGCACTGGCGGACGGGCGCGAACGGCTGCCGCCGGCCTCTCCCGGCGACATCAGCCTGCCGCCAGGATGGGGCGAGATCCTGGTCATCCTGCTGCTGCTGATCGTCTCGCTGCTCTTCGGGATCCTCTGGGTTCAGATGGGCGGTGGTATCGGACTCAATGGCAATTGATTCATCATGCACAAATGCACAATGGTATAATATCCATCGCTATCGCGCTAAATCGTTGCGAAGGGTAAACATCTATGAATGATGAGACGGAGGCAGTGATCACCGTCGCGGTCGATGATGAGACGGCGCAAAGCTATTACGCGGCGCCGCCGGAGCTTCAGCAGCAGATCCAATTGTTGCTGCGCCTGCGCCTGCGTTCCCTCGTTCGCGAACCACAGACCAGGAACGATACCGCTCCTCCGGAGCAGGCTGCCGATTCGGCCCGGCATCCAGAGAACCAGGATCGTTTACCCGCTGGCACGCCTCGCCGTAGGCACCAGGCAACCCTCGCGCATGCACGCGGCTTGCTCGCCGGCGAGCAACCTGCGCCTGATGATGAGAGCATTAAACGCTGGCTGGCGGAACGTCGCCAGGAACGGTACGGCTCATGAGAGTGCTGCTGGATGCCAATATTCTCCTCGATGTCCTGCTGGATCGGCAACCCTGGGTCGACGATTCCAGTCGCATCTGGCAAGCGTGTGATGATGCACGCATCGTCGGCTATCTTCCGGCATCGACCCTCACCGACATTTTCTATGTTGCCCGCCGCACAACTGATGTTGTCACCGCGCAAATTGCGCTGGGGCTCTGCCTGGCAGCGTTTGAGCTCTGTCCAGTGGATCGGCCAACAATTGAAGCCGCTGCTGATCTCCCCGGCGGCGATTTTGAAGATAATGTCCAGATCGCCTGTGCCGTAGCGGCAGCACTGGATGCGATCGTGACCCGCAATCCGAATGATTTCAGCGCATCCAGCATCCCCGTGTTTACCCCGACTGCATTTCTGGCTCACCTGAATACAGCATAATCCTTGCCGTTCCTGGTAGACAGTCGTTTCTGACACAACATCATCCATCATACGCCTCCAACGGCGACGGTGTGCTGGTGCAGGCGGGCACGACGGCGTACACGCTCGATCTGGCCGCGCCGCTCAGCCAGGTGCTCCACGACGGCAGTGCGAGCTACCTCTACGGCAACGGCGCCGAACGGCTGCGAGCGGCAGGCGGCGCCTGGTCCATCCCTGACGCGCTGGGCAGTGTGCGGGCGACGCTGGACGGCGCAGGCACGCTGCTGGCGAGCACGAGCTACGACCCCTGGGGCCTGCCACTTCAGGGGCGGACAGAACATGAGTTTTACGCATACGCTATGCCGCATAACGCAGATGTTCACAGCGCGCCACTCGCTCGGTGAGATAGACCGGGTCGGCAAACAGACGCGCCGCCTGCCAGTATTCGGTCGACCAGTTCGGGGCATCGACATGGTGAAAGACCCGGGTAATCGGCCGCGGATCCGCCTGCCAGAGGCGCTGCCACAGACGCTCCCTGCCCAGTCGAAACAGACTATCGCGGGCATACCAGGGGCGCCGGCGTCCCTGCTACACACTCTGCGCCAGGCGTTCCTGCGTGGCCTCATCGCCCAGACACAAGGTGATACAAGGTGATGACGGTCGCGAGTGCCAGCACCAGCTGGTCGAGAAATTCGGCACGGATTAACGCAATGTTGTACTTAGAGATGCGCCAATTGTCATGGTTAAAATCAGGTATATTGTATATTATCGATGCTCTGCTGATTTACATGACATGCGCAGAGGCGACCGCGAACACCTTTTTTCGCCTTCGGCAGGGCAGAAAAACCGGTCTGTTTCGTTTGTCGGCAGGGCAGAAAAACCGGTCTGTTTCGTTTGATTGTCCGGCTTAGCCGGACAATCAAACGAAACAGACCGCCATTTCCTTATTTTCAGGAGATCACAGTGATACAACAGCGATGGCTATTGATCTCGATTGCGCTTGTCGGCGGTGCTATTTTGCTCAACATGATTTTGTTTCGAGCAGCCTTTCTCGCCGTGAGTCATACCAAATCAAGTTGCGGTCTCCGCAAAAGGAGTGTATGCTGATAGTAAGGTGAAGCGACCGCAATGAGGGAGCCCATGGATAAGCCGATGCCGCAGATCGACGAAAGCGCCGAGGAGTTACGCGCCT
>DAOTUJ010000088.1:0-2134 GCA_034437175.1 Chloroflexaceae bacterium
CCAACCAGCACCTGGCAGCCGCAGCGCTACATCACCTGGACGCACACCGTGCCGGTGCCGCCGGATATCCCACCGGGTGACTACCGCATCACGTTGGGCCTGTATGATCCCGCCGACTTCACCCGATTGCCGCTGCATGCACCCGCTCCGTCTACCACACCGACCGCTGGTGCGCATGCGCTGCTGCTGGAAACGCTGACAGTCGGAGAGTAGCCCGGCCTGGAGAAAATCCGTTAACGTGTCAACCGATCAACGCACGAACATGCCATCGCTCAAAACGCATCTGGCGGTTCTGCTGGGCTATCTGCTCCTGAGCCTTGCCGTCACATGGCCGCTCATGCTCCACTGGCACACTGCCGTGGTGGGCGGGATCAGCGTTGCTGCTACGCCGCCGGAGCATAACCCGCGCTTTGAGTATGGCGGCTTTGAAGATGCCTCACAGAATATCTGGAATGTCTGGTGGACCGGATGGGCCCTGGAGCATGGACAGAATCCCTTCTGGTCGCCGCTGCTCTACTACCCGGAGGGTGTCCAGATGTATGTGCAGACACTCAACCTGCCGGCCACACTCGCTGTCCAGCCGGTGCATGCGCTGGCTGGACCGGTTGCCGCCTACAATGTATCGGTGCTATTGGCCTGCATGCTGACGGGCTATGGCGGGTTCTTGCTGGTACGGCACTTCGTACCGGGGGTTGCCATCCCCTTTCTCTGCGGAGCACTGCTGCTGGCGGGGCCGTTCCACCTGATGAAGATCCAGTCAAACCAGCTTAACCTGGTCAGCATGCAGTGGATACCGCTGTTTATGCTGGCGCTGATCTGGCTGAACCAGTCGGCGGGCAGACACGGGGGGCTGCCCCTACCGGTTTCCGTTCTCGGTGCTATCGGTTTTTTTCTGCTGGCGGCGTTAACCGATTGGTACTGGGCGCTGATCTGTGGCGTTTATGCCCTGCTCTGGTGTGGGTTGAGCCTGGTTCAGTCAAACGCACGCGGGCCGCTTATCCGGCGCTACCTGCTCTTTGGCGGCGGCGTGGCGCTCGGTCTTACGCCCATCTTTGCCGGGATTGCCCGTGTGCGTGAGACACTGCCGGAAGTCAGCGGCGGCTCCACCTGGCAAGGCTATGTTCAGGGCTATTCGGCGGATGCGCTGGGGCTGTTCTTTCCCTCGGCATTTCACCCGCTCTGGGGCGGCTGGTTTCGCCAGGTACTGGAACCGGTTTCGGCAGGGTATGCCCCGGATGGCTGGTATGTTGCTGCCGGCTGGGTGTTGCTTGGGTGTGCGGCCCTGGGCGTCCGGCAGAGTTGGCGGGAACAGTGGCGATTGCTGTTAATCGGCGCGGTGGCCTGGCTCCTTGCGCTGGGACCATCCCTGCAGATCGCGGGTATCCCGACTGATATCCCGCTGCCGTATGCGCTGCTGCAAGATGTACCGCTGCTGGGGATGGCCCGCCGGCCCAGTCACTTTGCGGTGATCTGTATGCTGCTGGCAACCGTTTTCGCCGGGATTGGTCTGCAGCGCCTGAGCATGCGCTGGTCACGCCGCCGACGGACAATCTTGCTGGCCGGGGTCAGCCTGCTGGCCCTGATCGAACTCTGGCCGCCGCCCCGGCTGCGGTTTACGCTGGATCAGCCGGCGCTCTACACGCAGATCCGCCAGTTGCCGGGAGCGGTCGCCGATCTGCCGCTTGAGTGGATGGAGACTAGCCGTTCGCTGCGTAACCAGATAGTTCACGAACAACCAATCATGGGCGGCTACGTGGCGCGGCGACCGGAGTATCACACCCGGCGCTATGTTCCGCTGCTGCGCTGGATCAGCTCAATGCGCCGCGCGGATGATATTGTGCCGCTCACGCACGAGGCGCTGGCGGCGATGCAATGCCACTACCCGATACGGCATATCATTGTACGCAAAGATCTGGTTCCGGCGGAACGCCTGCCGCAACTGGCCGAAGTTGTCACCACGCTGAATGCGGGACCGCCGGCCCCGACATTTGAAGATGAACGCCACATCTGGTATGAATTGCCACTGTTTGCCAATCAATGTCAGCCGTTTGTCTACCTGGGCGCGGGCTGGCATTCGCGCGAATATACCGCTACGGAGCAGTGGCGCTGGGCGGGTGCTGCCGGCGATATCTGG
>DAOTUJ010000089.1:0-8706 GCA_034437175.1 Chloroflexaceae bacterium
AGGCCGGCGCCCGAGCCGATGATGTCGACACTGATGTCGCCCTCGAAGCCCTCGTCCTGGAAGCGCTCGACCATGCGAATGGTCAGCGGGCCGACCGTCGAACTGCCGGCAGTGATGATGTTGCCATCGAGATCGGCCGGGTCGACGTCGGGCAAGGTCACGCCTTCACCGCCTGGCTCGCTCGGCTCCGCCGGAGCCTCGGTGGGTTCTTCCGCCGGAGCCTCGGTGGGTTCTTCCGCCGGAGCCTCAGTGGGCGCGGGAGCTTCGGTGGCCGCGGGGGCCGGTTCCGCCGTGGGCGGGGTGCTTGGCTGCTGACCACAGGCAGCGAGGATCGCGGTGATCAGCACTGCCAGGAGCAAAAACGCAAAAGGGCGTTTTGCATGCGTGGACATACGTTTCTCCTTAAAACTTGTGACTACTTCTCGTCCGACAGACGAACACGACTTCGGAGCTGCATACAGGCAGCTCCGTCATCACCACGCCATGGTGTAGATCAAGCGTGCATACTCATGCCTTGTGACATGTCTGGACGCAAAAAGTATAGGCAAACTGAATTAAAAGTTGAATAAGAAAATATTAAATCAGTGTTAAGTTTGCTTGCCGCTTGAATTGGCCGGTGGGACTTGCCGGCGCATAACTGATTCGCGAAAATAGTTCGGCACCGGTGCGGTGGCATCGGCAGCATAATCGTACCAGACCATAATTTCGCGGGAAGTGGCAATCTGCTCTTCCTGAGCAGCGGGATGCCGGCGTACGATCTCGCTTTCGATGGCAAAACTTTTATTGCCAATCCGATCAATGCGCACACCCAGGCTCAGGTGATCGCCGAAGAAAGCCGGCCGGCGATAGCTTACCGTGATTTCCGCCAGAATGAAGGGCAAAGCCCGGATCTCCGCCATTTCCAGCAGTTCCAGGCTATAGCGAACCCGCCCCAGTTCAAAATAGGTCAGGTAGACGGCATTATTGACATGCCCGAGTGCATCGACATCGCGAAAGCGCACGTCTAACGGCATCGTGTAGGGAAATCGTTCGGCCAGGCTCGACATTTGGTACTCCTTCAAAATTCGGTATAATGGGCACCATGAATGCTATTGTACCGTACCGCACCGCTTTCTTTGCCGGCCTGTCCGCTGCTCTGCTGCTGTTTCTGGCGGCCTGCGCTGCCGGTGCCGGCGACCCGCTCCCACCGGCGCCAACCGCCGCGCCGATGCCCACCAGCACGCTGTTGCCGACGCCGACACCACATCCGCGGGGCGGCAATCTAACCGTACGCCTGGCCGCCGACGTCGCCGAGTTGCGGCCCTGGCAACCACGTTCGCGTGGCGAAGAACAGATTATCGACCTGCTCTACAGCGGCCTGATGCGCCTCGACCCGCAATTGCGCCCGCAGCCCGACCTGGCCCGCACGTGGCAGGCTGCGCCCGACGGGCGGGTGCTCACTTTTACGTTACGCAGCGGTCTGGCCTGGCACGACGGCGAACCATTGGATTCGGCCGATGTGTTGTTTACCTTCGAGCAACTGCAGACCCTGCCCTATACCAGTACTGCGCTGATCAACGATCTGCGCTATATCGAGCGCATCACGGCTCCCAGCCCACGTACCGTGGTCATGACGCTGACCGAGCGTTATGCACCGCTGCTGGCGCAACTGAGCCTGCCGATTTTGCCGGAACACGTGCTGGCCGGCCGCGACATTGCGCAGACTGATTTCTGGGATGTGCCGGTGGGCAGCGGGCCGTTTATGCTGGCTGAACGCGATGCCGGCCAGTCGGTGGTCTTCGAGCGTTTTGCCGGCTACCATCACGGCGAACCGCTGCTCGACCGGGTAGCCTTTGTGGTCGTGCCCGACAGTGAGGCCAGCCTGGCTGCCCTGGAAGACGAGCGCCTGTTGCTGGCCGAGTTGCCCTGGAGTGCCGGGGCCGCCGCCGCCGCATTGGCAGATCTGCTACAACTGGCGAGCTACCCCGAAAACGGCTTCTTTTTCCTGGGGTTCAATCTGCGCGAGGGCCGGCCCTTCGCCGAAGTCGCCCTGCGCCGCGCTCTGGCCCAGGCCATCGACCTGGAACGCCTGGTGACGCTGGCCACCAAAGGCCAGGGTATGGTCATCGGCAACAGTGCCGCTCCCGGATCCTGGGCTGATCTGAGCGAACCGCAACTGCTGGAAGCCAACCTGGAAGCTGCCCGTGCTACCCTGGAGACCGCCGGCTGGAGCTTGCCTGACGGCAGTAGTGTACGCCAGCGCGAGGGCATTACGCTAACGGCACGGCTCTACGTGCGCGGCGATGACGAGCGGCGGGTGCTGGCGGCGCGCTCGATTGCCGAGGCCGCCCGCAGCATCGGCATGTTGATCGAAGTCGAACCGGCCGATTTCGAGAGCGTCATTATCTCGAAATACACTGTGCCCTTCGATTTTGATTTGCTGCTGGGCAGTTGGAGCAACGGCGCCGGCGATCCGGCATTCGCCGACTATATGTTCTACGATCCCGATGATTTTGCGCTGTTCCATTCCAGCCAGCGCAACCAGGGCAGCGCCGACACCCGCATCACGCGCAATTTTGTCGGCTTCAGCGACAGCGCCTACGACAACCAGGCCCAGGCGGCGCGCCAGTTTTACCGCATCGAAGAGCGCCAGGAGGCCTACGCGCTCAGCCAGGCCCGCATTGCCGAAGCATTGCCCTACCTCTACCTCTGGGCCGACCGCATCCCGGTGACGCTCAACCGGCGCGTCACCACCGTTGACGGCCCGGTCGACATCGGCAGCCCGCTGTATTTCTGGAACATCGAGCGCTGGTATATCGAGTAGGGGCGCCGCCCTTACTCGGCGCCGCATTCGACACCGCGCGCATCGTAATATTGTGCGACGTAACGGTTGTCCATGGCGGCATCGAGGGCAACCTCGCTCTCGAGAATGCCCAGGTCGCGCAGCAGGGCACGCTGGCCTTGCCAGGCCGCCAGGTCGTTCCAGCCAGGGCAGTCGGCGCCGGCACCGTAGCGGATCAGCGGGATGGTCGCCTCAGCCTCGAATTGCAATTGTGCGAGGTTCACCTCCGGATTGTATTCGGCAATGATGGCGACCGTCTCGGTTGGATTGGCCAGGGCGTACTCCCAGCCGCGCAGTGTCGCCTCAACGAAGGCGCGCACCGTGTTCGGGTTCGCGCGGGCAAACTCCGCCGTGGTAAACAGCACATCGCCCATCAGTTGCACGCCGTAATTGCGGGCAACGATCAACTCGACTTCGGCGCCCTGCCGGCGGGCCTGGTTGGGCTGATCGGTAACATAAACCGGCCAGACATCGACCTGGCGAGTCAGAAATGGGCGCAGGTTGAAATCACCGGGCACCTCGTTGATCGTATCGCGGTCGACGCCGGCGGCCGCCAGCAGCGCCCGGTACTCGGTCTCGACATTATCGCCGTAGAACATGCCGACCGTGCGCCCGGCAAAATCCTGCGGCCCGCTGATGCCGCTATCGGCATGCACCATAAAACCGACCGGGCTGGCCTGGAACCAGGCGGCCAGCGCCAGCACCTCGATGTCGCGCTCACGGGCGATCAGGACGGTGTCGGCGCCGGTGCTGCCGAACTGGTCGGAGCCGCCGGCTACCAGCGGCAGCGGTACCATATCCGGCCCACCCGGATTGAGCGTCACGTCCAGCCCGGCTTCTTCGTAATAGCCTTGCGTTTTCGCCACGATGTAGCCGGCGAATTGGTACTGTGGGAACCACTGCAAGCGCATCGAGACCTCGCGCCGCTCCGGCGCCCCCGGCGCCGCCGGTTCCGTCGCGCCACAGGCGGCGATGATCAGGATCATGGGTAATATCAGGAAAATGTGTTTCATATGCCCATATGTAGTAGGAGTGAAGCAATCCCCACCTGTTCGTGCGCCGCAGGCGCACGAACAGGTGGGGATTGCTTCGCCCCTACGCTTCACGATTCCAGAAGGCCAGTCGTTGTTCCAGCCCCCCCAGGATCAGGTGCAAACTGAGGCCCAGCAGCGCCGCCAGGCTGATTGCCGCAAAGGTTCGCGCCGTTTCCAGGTGATAGCTCGAAACGGTGATCACGAAACCCAGCCCACGATTGGCGCCGGCAAACTCGGCCACGATCGCGCCGATCACCGCCAGCGTGGCCCCAACTTTCAAACCGGCAAACAGATAGGGCAGCGCCGCCGGCAAGCGCAGCATGCGGAATCGCTGCCAACCGCCGGCATTGCAGGCTTGCAACAGCGCCATTGCCTCCGGCGGTGCCGCCCGCAGCCCGCGCGCCGCACTGACCAGCACCGGAAAGAAGCTGAACAGCGCCGCCATGACTATTCGCGGCGGCAAACCGTTGCCGAACCAGAGCACCAGCAGTGGTGCCAATACCACCAGCGGCATAGTCTGCGAGGCGATTACCCAGGGGTAGAGCGCCCGCTCGACAGTCGGCAGATGCACAAACAGCGTCGCCAGCCCGAAGCCGGCCAGCGACCCCAGCAGGAAGCCGCCCACCCCGGCCAGCGCCGTCGTCGCCATATGGCCGGCCAGCCGATTGTCGGCGGCCAGGAGTTCGGCCAGCACTGCCGAAGGCGGCGGCAAAATGTAGGCCGGCATTTGCAGCAGAGCCAGCAAGACTTCGAGACCGGCCAGCAACAGGAGAAACAGCAGGCCACTGATTGCAGCGTGCCGCAAACCATGCCGCCGTTCGCTCGCTTGCCGCCGAGTATATCGTTGTAACGCCGCACGCATCATCGTTCGCTCCACCAGTACAGTGCCAGGCAAAGTCCGGTTGCTTGCCGTGTCGGAGGCATAAACGGCCCGGCTTTAGCGCCAGAGGCCCCCTGCATGGCCTGGCAAGCCCGCGCCGGCTCGTAGCCGGGCGCTGTAGCGTCCCGGTATGCGGGGAGCCAGTGATTGTGACGACCCTGCCACAAGCAAGCGGCGCCCTGCCGGCGCCTGCTCGCATGGTACCACAGATACTGCTTTGACGCCGCCTCCGCCGATAGAGTACAATACAATCCGGCATCACAAGACCGACGCAATTGAGAGGATAGCTGTTGTGGGTGCAACCGTCGAGGTAGTGCGCGGTATGCGTGATCTGCTCCCCGAGCAACTGCGCGAACTCAACCGGGTACGCCGAGTACTCGAATATACGCACGAGAGCTATGGCTATATGCCCGTAGCAATGCCTATCGTTGAGCATCGCGATCTCTATACGCGCAAGCTCGGCGAAGATCTGGTCGGCAAAGTGTATGCCTTCTCTTTTGGCGGGCGTGACCTGGCGCTGCGCCCGGAGTGGACGGCCTCGGTGCTGCGGGCGTATGTCGACCAGTTGCAAGATCAGCCGCTGCCCTTGCGCCTGGCCTACAGCGGGCCGGTGTTTCGCTACGAGCGCCCCCAGCGTCACACCTATCGCCAGTTTCACCAGCTTGGCGTCGAACTCATCGGCGGTACCACACCGCGTGCCGACGCCGAGGTGCTTGCCCTGGCCTGTAGCGGTCTTTCGGCACTGGGTCTGACGGATTACCAGGTGGTGATCGGCCACATTGGTTTGATCCGCGAAATTCTGGCCGGGCTCGGCCTGGCCGAACGTACCCAGGGTTTGCTGGCCTGGAGCCTGGAACGCCTGCGCGGCGGCGGCACCTCCGCGTTGCGCAACCGCCTCGATGCGCCGTTCACCGATTTGCCCCTCGACCCGGCGCTGCTGGCCGGCCTCGATGATGACCAGGCCAATATGATGCTGCTGCGCCTGTTGCCGGCGCTCGGCGTCGATCTTTCCTTCGGTACCCGCCCGCCCGCCGAGATCATCGCGCGTCTGGTACGCAAGATGCGTCGCGAAGAACAGCGTCCGCGTATCGAGCAGGCGCTCGCGCTGATCGAACGCCTGGCGGCCCTGCGCGGCCATCCCCACACGATGCTGCCGCGCATTGCCGAAATCCTCGCGGCGGATGGCTTGCATCCCGCTGCCCTGGCTGATATACGCGCCATCCTGGCCTTGCTTGCCGCCCACGGTGTCGACGAGAACCGGATCGTGATCGACCCGGCGCTCGGGCGCGGCCTGCATTACTACACTGGTCTGATCTTCGAGATTTACGATGCCACCGGCGATGTGCAACTCTGCGGTGGTGGGCGCTACGACGACTTGGTAACGGCGCTTGGTGGGCGCCACCCGACGCCGGCGGTCGGCTTTGCCTATGGCCTGGAACGAGTTCTGGCCGCCTGTGCGCCGGCCACCCCGGCCGGCCCACCACGCCCACGCGTGCTGGTTGCCGCCGTCGGCGAAGATGATTATGCCTATGCGCTCGACATTGCCGCGCAGTTGCGGAGCTATGGCTTTATCGTCAGTGTCGATGTGCGCGAACGCAATGTTGCCGGCAATCTCCGCGATGCCGCCCGCCGCGATACTCGCTACCTGGCGATTGTCGGCCCGGACGAACGTGCCGCCGCCACGCTGGTCTGGCGCGATCTGCTCAGCCGCGAAGAGCAACGACTGGCTATCACTGATTTGCGTTTTGTCGTTGAACCTGACCTGAGGGGTGTTTCATGACTACCAATGAGATCCGCTGGGGCCGCTATAGCGAGCTCTTTCCCAACGACCTGGCTGCGATCCGGGCTGCCGCACCACTGGCCTATCTGCCCTGGGGCGCCCTCGAATGGCATGGCCCGCATCTGCCTCTCGGGATGGACGGTATCACCGCCGAACACGTCGCCGAGCGCCTGGTGCAACGTACCGGCGGTGTGTTGCTGCCGACAACCTGGTGGCCCGTCACGGCATTGCCGCACTCGGCCTCGCTCTCGGTCAACCATAAAGTTATTCGGGTCTTGCTGTCCCAGATTTTCCAGGGTCTGGCGGCGTCCGGCTGGCGGATTGTGGCTCTGATCAGCGGTCATTATGCCCAGGGCCACGAACTGGTTTTGATCGACGCCGCCGAAGCGGCGATCAACGATCTGGGTTTGCTGGTGCTGACTATACCGCCCATGGCGCTGATCGATGAGGATATGCTCGATCATGCCGGGCTCTGGGAAAGTTCGCAATTGATGGCGATTCGCCCGGATCTGGTGCGCCTTGATGAACTGGGCAACGGCAAACTCGATGTTGCGTCCAGTGCGGTACTCGGTCAGGATCCGCGCGGTCGTGCCTCGGCTTCGCTTGGCGAACGCTCGCTGGGCCTCGCGGTTGAACGCATCGCCCGTGCACTCAGCGAATTACGCGATAGCAACGATCCGGCACCGTTGCTCGCGCTCTATCAGCAGCGCCGTGAACGCTACCAGGCGTATATCGATCGCTATGTGCGCGACTCTTACGAGCAGGCTGTCAGGGATTGGTGGATCGATCAGCTTCGCAGCCGGTCGGAACCTGAATTGCGTTCGCGTGAGGCCGGCCGGTGAAACTGGGTATTCCATCCAAGGGTGCCGGCTACGACGGTGCGGTGGCGCTGCTCGAGAGTTGCGGCCTGCGGGTCTCACGGGCCAATCCACGCCAGTATACCGCTGTGCTCCGTGGCCTGCCCAATGTTGAGGTGCTGCTGCATCGCCCCCACGACATCGTCGAAAAAGTCGCTGAAGGCAGCATCGATGTCGGCATTACCGGGCTCGACCTGGTGCGCGAACAGCGCGACGATGATGACAATCTGCTGTTGCTCTATGAAGATCTCGGCTTCTGGCGCGCCGAACTTGTCTTCGCGGCGCCTCAAGCCTGGATCGATGTCAATAGCTGGAACGACCTGGCCGACCTGGCTGTCGATATGCAGAATCGCGGCCGGCGCCTGCGGATCGCGACGAAGTATGCCAATACCATCCGGCGCTTCTGCTATGAGCAGGGCATTCAGCCGTTTCAATTGATCGATTCGCAGGGTGCCACCGAAGCCGCCCCCGGTCTGGGCTATGCCGATATCATTGCTGATATTACGCAGACCGGTACGGCCATTCGCGATAATAAACTCAAAATTGTCGGCGGTACCATTTTGCGCAGCCAGGCCTGCCTGGTCGGCTGTCGTCTTACGTTGCGTGCCGATCCCGAACGCCGGGCGCTGACCCGCCAGTTGCTCGAGTTGATCGAGGCCCGTCGGCGTGGGCGCCTGTTCTATACGCTTACTGCCAACCTGATCGGCCATTCGGTTGAAGAAGTCGGCCGCCTTGTCGCCGCTCGTCCCGAACTCGCCGGCCTGCAAGGGCCAACCATCGCGCCGGTCTGGAGCATTCATAGCGCGACCGGCAGCGGCGAACCGGCCTGGTATGCCGTCAATGTTGTGGTGCCGCAAGAAGAACTGATGCCGGCTGTCGAGCATATGCGCTCCATCAATGCCAGCAGTATCACCGTGTTGCCGGTGCAATATGTGTTTCGCGCCCAGAGCGAGGCCTATGCCCGCTTGCTCCAGGAATTGTCATGACCCACGAATCTTCGCAATATGCCGCCGCCGGTGTCGATATCGCCGCTGCCGCGCAGGCGAAAACCATGATTGCCGCCGCTGTGCGTTCGACCCATGGCCCGCAGGTGCTCGCTGCCATGGGGGCTTTCGGCGGCTGTTTTGCCGTCGGCGAGCTCGCCGCAATGATTGAACCGGTGCTGGTCGCCAGTACCGACGGCGTCGGCACCAAGACCCTGATTGCCGCCGCGCTCGGCCGGTATGCCGGCATCGGCCGGGATCTCGTCAACCACTGTGTCAACGATATCCTGGTGCAGGGCGCGCGACCGCTCTTTTTTCTCGACTATGTGGCGGCCGCCCGCCTCGACCCGC
>DAOTUJ010000090.1:0-2988 GCA_034437175.1 Chloroflexaceae bacterium
CTCCGCCGGGATCCCGCACGGCGTTCGGGATGACCAGGCTGGCTGATGCAGTCCGGCATCCCTCGCTACGCTCGGGATCCCGGACTGGTAGGCGCGCCGGCACCACGTTTCTTGCGGTATCACTGGCCCACCGGGTCATCAGGTACTCGGAATAAAACAAGTGCGGTTGCTTGCCGTATTGCACAACGTCTTCCCGATTGCTACAATAGACGTACCGCACTGAGTGCAAGGAAGGTCTCATGGCTTATAGTGATTTCAAACTCGCTGAACTCAAACAACGCTTCCATCTCATCATTGATGAGAATGTCGATTTGTTCTCAGAAACCCCAGGTGTTTCAGTTAGCGCATGGCTTACCGAAACGTTACATGAAACGCTTTCCCTTGCACTCGCTATCAACACAGAGAAGGTGCGTTCAGAACTGCTCATTGCGCCTATTCTGGTCGAATTGCGGAAACAGACTGGGCGGACAACGAGTTTATTCTCCGGCGTTGATTTTTCGGTCGATGACACGCAAGGCCTCAATGGGGTTTGTGATTATATTATTTCACAATCATCCCAACAACTCTATATTAGCGCACCGGTACTCATTATTTTTGAAGCAAAAAACGAGAATATTAAAGGAGGATTTTCGCAATGTATTGCTGCAATGATCGCAGCACAACGATTTAATGAGCGTGAACAAAACAGTATTCCCATTATTTATGGGGCCGTGACCACGGGAACGAACTGGCGATTTTTACAGCTTGAAGCCAATGTTGTTCGTATTGATGATCGAGAATATTATATTGACAATGTGGAAAAGATTATGGGTATTCTTACGTCGATTACAGGCCTCCCGATTGCTGCATCGCTCATGGAATGAAAATGTTGGCCACCTCAGCCCGACGTGATAGCTGCCGCTCACGCGGTTGCCGCTCTGTGCCAACTCCACGTACGGATCAACCTCATCCGCAGGTAGTCGTCGTCGAAGTCCGGGCTGGACACGATCCGCCACGTACCGGTCACGTTCATTGCAGCACCTCCAGGTGACCCTCGTCACTCAAGAAGAAGAACTGCACGCTGCCTGCCAGTGGGCCGTAGCGATCAAGCCAGCGCAGCGGCACCTCACGATCGTTACCGAAGACCAGGAACTGCGTTGGCGCATTCGTCTTCTCCAGCAGCCAGACGTGCTCGGCGATGGTCGCAAACTTGGCCGGTGGCAGCCGCTCGCCGCCGGCCAGGGTGTAGTATTTTGCATCGCCGACAATCTGTGCGTCAGCCGAGACGAAATCGAAGCGCTTGCGAATGCCGGCAACCACGCCGGGTGCGAGAGGCGTCCGGTAGTGCTCGCCAAGCACTCGGCCGGCCAAAGCCTCGAAGGTCACCGGCGTCAAAACTCCAGTATGTGCAGCTGACGCCCTGGACGCGCGAACGACGTCACTATCAGCCTGCGCATCGAGCGCGTAGAACACCCAGGTGGCTCCCTCCTTCACCGCGCGAATCAGCCGACGCCCGGCAAGCTCCTGGGTCGTCATGTAGACAGTCTGTTGCGAGGTGATGCCGAGCGCGCGGGCGATCTGGCCGTTGGTTGCTCCACCGGGCGCGACCGACCACAAATAGTCCAGGATGCGCTCTTTGTAGGACATAGCGAGCCTACTGACACGATAGCCTGAGTTGTGATATCCAGCCTGTCGGCGTGTAAACAAGTGATCTGGACGTTGCGACCATGCATCGACTCTTGCGACCATGCATCAACTCTATGGTAGCATGCCTGCCAAATTACCTGTTTGTGTGCGTTCATCGCCACCGAGGGAGCTATGAGCGAATACCAATACTACGAGTTCCAGACGATCGATCGCCCGCTCACCGCCGAACAACAGGCCGCCATGCGTAAGCTCTCCAGCCGGGTGGAGCTGAGCGCGACCCGCGCGGCCTTCAACTACTCCTACGGCGATTTCCGTGGTGAGCCCCTGAAGGTGCTGGAGGAGCATTTCGACGCCCTGCTCTACATCGCCAACTGGGGCTCCAAGCAACTGGCTTTCCGCTTCCCCAGGGGAGCCATCGCGGCCGAGCAGCTTGAGCCCTACCTGCTCGGCGACGAAGAGAGCTATGTCGGCGACATCCACACCACGCCGCAGCATCTCATCCTGAATCTTGAGACCCGCGAGGAGGAGGGCTACGGCTGGATCGAAGGCGAAGGGCTGCTCGATCCGCTTATTCCGCTACGAGCAGCCATACTCCGCGGCGACATGCGCGCACTCTACCTCTTCTGGCTGCGCTGCGCCGCTGATCAGGCTGCGTGGGTCGATGCGGATGAGGACGCAATCGACACCTTGAGCGAGCCACCGCTGCCGCCCGGTCTCGGTGACATGGATCCGGCCTTGCAGGCCTTTGCCGAATTCTTCGCCGTTGATCACGACCTGATTGCAGCGGCAGCCGAAGCGAGCGCGAGTCTTACGGCAAACGATGAACCATTGGAACAGTGGCTCACCCTGCTCCCCGAAGCGGAACGCAACGATTTCCTGGTGCGCCTGGCGCGTGGCGAGCCGCATGTCGACGTTGCGCTGCTGCGTCGGCTGCGTGCCGTCGCCGGCGCAAATACAGCGCCGGCGGCAGGGTCTCCGCGCCGCAGCTTCGAGGAACTCCAGGCTGCGGCAAAGCGCCAGGCTCAGTTGCGCCGGCAACACGAACGCGCGGCGGCTGAACAGGCCCGGCTGGCAAAACTGGCAACCCTGGCGCAGCGCGAAGCAGAAATCTGGGCCAGCATCCCGGCATTGCTGGCGAAGCGGAACGCCAGCGGCTACGACGAAGGCGTCGCCCGACTGGTCGACCTGCGCGACCTCGCAGCGCACCGAGGGCAGCAGGCTGCATTTGCGGCACGGCTGGCCGAGGTCATCGCGCCCTATGCGGCTTCGCCTGCCGTGCAGCGCCGGCTCAAAGCGCACCAACTGCTGCCGTAACCGCTGAACCTGAACGGTCGGCGATCTCGTCCCCCTACGCTTTCCGCG
>DAOTUJ010000091.1:0-10129 GCA_034437175.1 Chloroflexaceae bacterium
GGATGGTTCCATTCTTGACCACCTGGCTTCCCTGACAGCGCGGGCACTGCATACGCTCATTCTCCTCCTTGTCCATTTTCCGCGTTCTGACGCCTGAAGTATACCATCACTACCGCTGCATGACTACCGAACCGCGTTTTGCGCAGGCCATCCAGGCGCGATTTCCTCAGGCCCGGATTGTTGATCGACCACAAACCGCGATTGCGCGCGGATATGCCCGGCTCGCGCGCCGATTTGGAGGAACATTATGCTGAAGAGTATACCCCATATGAGCACAGGAATCACCCGAACCATGGCAAAAAAGCATCATGAAACCCGCATTGGACTCCGAATCAGCCCAAAATTGCGAACAATGATTGCGCAACGCGGCCAGCTTTCCGCAACGGCCCGGGCGCTGATTTTGCTCGGCCTCCACGCGGTCGGTGCCGATTTGCGCACCCTGCGCGCCGATATCGCCACCCTCAGCGAAGAACAAAGCTTAACACCAGAGCTCAGCACCGCATTACAAAACGTCCTCGACAGTGGGTTCAACCAATCGTTGAACACGTTGAACACCCGGTTCAACAGCACAAAAGTACGAGCCCCGGCAGCTCCAGAAAAGCCGGAAACGAAAGTCCAAACGAACGATACCGCAGTGCCTGAGGCGCTGGGCTCGATTGGCATTGAAGTGTAAATGACGACCGATGGAAGCGTCCGCAAACATATCGCGGACGCTTCCACCTGGTATGTGTGCTCGTCCGGACGCGGCAGACGTTACAGCGAAGATGCTGCAAATAAAGGGAACGTGTATGAATCGTGAGTTGCTCGCCTGGCACGCCCGACGTGCCGCTGCCGGCCTGAATGTGCTGAACCTGGCCAGCTGGATCTGTCTGGTCGCGTCCTGTGCGTTCTGGCTCAACATCCACTGGACATTGCTGGCGCCCTGGACCGTTGATGCGTCCGGTGCCGGAACGCTGTCGCTTTCGCGGACGATCATTGCAGTAACGATGGGGCTGGTGTATGCCATTGTTCTGCCGGTGCTCTGGTCGATGCTGCTGCCATCGACGCCGGCCGGCATGCTGCTGCAAAGCACGCGCCTGCGCACCGCCGGGTTTGTCTTTGTGATTGCCGCGACGATGTATTTGAGCTACCACGCCGGCACGATGTTGCTGACCTGGTGGGCAGCACAACCGCTGGTTGCCGCTACCGACCAGATTATCTGGATGACCTTTGCTTGCTTGATTGCTTTCATCGGCATTCCGGCGATTACCTGGGTGCAGACCACGCCGGAGCAATGGGCAGATCAGATCCGCCAGGCGCACCTGGTTCATCGCCTGCGCATGCAGCATAACGCGGATATTGCCATCCTCAAAATTACCCTGCTGCGTGCCCAGCAGAAAGCTGCTGCCGGTATCGCCAATCTGCTGCCGGCAGAACGCCAGGAACTGGTTGCCACGCTGCAGGCGCTGTTTCAAGGCCAGAACGAAACCATACGGGCGATTGCCGGCACCTTTCAACATATGGCGGACTTCGAGTTGGAGTTTCCGACGATGGGTGATGAGCGCATGAGTCAGGCATTTCATTATGTCGCCCAGGAGCTTGACCGTTCGGCGGAGACGGTGCGCATTCCGCCGGCGCTTACCTCAACGTCCGTACCGGATGCCGGTCTTCCGCCGGCCAGCATCCACGATGTGCTTCCTGCTGCCGCCAGCCGTGTCGCAGACAGACCAGGGGATTCCGCCGGTCCGCTGCGGACCATTGCGGACCGGCGCGCTGGCGACGAGCAGGCACTTCAGGTTGCGCGCAGGGAGCTGCATGGCGCCTGGAGGCGAGCCGATCTGGAGCAGACATTGGGGATCCAGAAATCGGCTGCCTGTGACTTCATCAAGCGCTGGAAAGCGCAGGGGATTGTTACGGAGTTGTCGGAACCGAAATTTCATTATGCCTTTCGGGAGGAACGACCATGAACAGCCGGGTGCCACTCCGCAATGCGCAGGGCCAGATCGTCGATGTGGCGGATCCGGACGCTGTGCCGGCTGACGCAGCGCCAGAATCGGCAACGGAGCCAGGAGGCGCTCGTGCGAACAGCGCGCGTTCCGGGCGTCCGATTGCGCCGGACGCCCAGCGTTCCATGGCGGACGTACTTGGGCACCGGACGGACGATCCGGCCCCGGTCGAGGTGAACTGGCCGATAGTGATCGTGTCCATCGTGCTGATTATTGCCGGCGCGGTGGTCTTTGTGCTGATGAACCAGCAGACACTGGCAACCCTCGCCGTGGCGCCGCCTACGCCAATTCCGCTTGTGTCGCCGTCGCCGACAGTGGCACCAGCAACGGTGACCGCGACCTCCGTGCCGGCGCCGTATCGCCTGCCGCGAGCCGTAGTCGCATATGCCGCGCCGGATGGCAGCGTGGTTGGTGCGCTCGAACCGCAGCGTTCGTTTGCCATACACGCCCGCAGCGGCGCCGAATGGCTCCAGGTCGCGGTTGCGGATGCCGGACTGGTCTGGGTGCGCCAGGCCGATGTGGCATCCGCCGATATCGCCGCTGCCGTCGCTGCCCTGCCCGACATGGCAACCGCAACCCCGGCGCCAACCAGTACCATCGTCGCTCAGCCGAGCGCAACGCCGGCGCCCCGCATCGGTAACTGGTGCACGCCGGAGCTGGTTGTCGGCCGGGCGCGTTCCGGCGCACTCATCGTTGAAAGCTGCCAGAGTCAGGCCGATGCTGAACGCACGCTGGATCGCTTGCTGCGAGCAACTGAGCAAGCCCGGCCCTGATGACACAACCGGCGCCACCATCCGAACAATAGCGCTTCTTGCGAGACATTGAACCACCTGGGATGAAACACCATGTCACACAAACCATTCGCACCCAAACATTCGCCAGTTCGTGAGAACCCACCGCCAAACCCCGACCTGCCCATTCTCGTCATGCGCCTGGTGGTGCTTGCCTGCGTCGTGCTGCTCTGGCAGCTCGATCCAATGATCGAATGGTCGAATCATCTTCGCCAACCGCTGCCCTCCGCCGGCGCCGAGGAACGACTGATCGCCATGGCCCGCAATGCCGGCGCCGATGTGCTGCTGACCCTGGCGATGCCGCCGGCGATCCCGATCATTGCCGGTATCGCCGCAATTGGCATGCTCTGGCTGCTGGTCAGCCTGATCGCACACCTCGTCGTCCTCGCTATCCAGCGGAAACCCAGGGTGGATGGCCGTTACCTCGCCGTCCACCCGCTGCGTGAGCCGGCCCACAGCAGCCAGGCGGCAACGCCACGGGCTATCTGGGATGCGTTGCTCCCCTTTTGCACCGAAGGTTCGGCGCACAAGAACGCGCCACTCGCCCTGACCCTGCATGCCCAGCCGGATCGGCGGGTCGAGCTCGGGATGGTGCTGGCTGGGGGGCACACGGCGCGCCGAGCGCAGCGTGCGCCGGCGGGCGGTTCGGTGCCGCCCGATTCGCTGCTGGTCGGACTGGCGCAGGACGTGGCGGCCGCCATCCAGGGCTGTGACGCAGATTGCAGTGTGAGGCCGGCCGACGATCCCCTGCAGGCGGTGCTGACACCGGGTCGCGTGCTGCTTTGGGAGGAGCTTCGCCTGACTGGTTCTGCCGATGTGCCCTTGCGCCTGCCCGATCCGGCCGATGCGCTCATTCCGGTACTCGCGGCGGCGATGCGCCCACCAGCGGGCATTGTCGCCCTGGAGGTGCAATTCGTGCCAATCGTGCGCCCCGAGTCACTCCAGGCAGACTGGCGCCAGCGCGGACGACGGCGCCTCTATCGTTTGCAGCGCCGGCGCTGGCTGAGCAATGGTCTCGATCCCGTGGCGCTCGGTCACAAACTCGAGGAACAGCGGGTTGACCTGACCATCCGCCTGGTTGCGGTCGCCGAGCCCGGTATGGCCGCAGCCGCCAGCCCTGCCCTGGCTTCCCTGCGTCGCCCCTTCGCACCGCTTCAGTCCTCAGGTGGACGCACTGCCCAGCGCCTGGACCGTGCCGGCCTGGCAAATCCGCGCCGGGCCACGCTGGCCCGGCGCCCGCTGCCCTACGAGTATCTGCCGGTTGGCCTGATGCTGATCAGCACGGTGCTTGCACTCTGGTTGCGTCTGCCCATCCTCGTGATCCAGGGCATGGTGCTGCTGACCGCGCTGGTGAGCGCCGGTGGGGTACGCAGCCGGCGTGTGGCGATAGCGCGGGTGCGGGCGCGGGCAGCCCGACTGATGCCGGTATCGTGGGGCTTGCTGCCGATCCCCGTGTGGGCGCCGCCGGCAGTGCTCAGCGTGACCGAGGCCGCCAGCTGCTGGACGATCCCGGCGCCGGGCCGGCGCGACCATCTGGTGACAACACTCTGCCGGGTGTTGCCGGTACCGGCCCAATTGCTCGTGCCGACGGACGCCCAGGACTGGCTGACGCTCGGGGTGGCCCGCCGCCACGACGGGGTGCTAGCGCCGGTAGGCTTGCCGATCCGCAGCTTGCGCCAGATCTTGCATCTGACAGCCGGTGTCGGGACGGGCAAATCGCAGGCCTGTGCAGCCATGGCCCGGCAACTCCTACCGCACGGGCTCTTCCTGCTCGATGGCAAAGGCGACGACCAGGACGGCAGCCTGGCGACAACCGTCCGCCGGCTGGTGCCCCTGGACGACGAGGCGCGCCTGGTGATTATCGACCCGCTCGACGCCGACTGGCCCATCGGGCTCAATCCGCTGGCGGCGATCGATGCCCAGGATCCGGCCGGCATGGCCCGTGGTCTCGGCACGGTGTTATCGATCCTGGCGCGGCTCGATCCGAAATGGAGCGAGGCCACCGGCATGCGCCAGTACGCGCAGATGGCTTCGGCACTGCTGATTGAAACCGTGCCCACACCAACGCTCGCCGCCATCAAACAGGTGCTGCAGGATGAAGCATATCGCAACCAGTTGCTCGACCGCTGCGCCAATGTCGAGGTGCTGACCTTCTGGCGCCAGACTTTCCCGAAGACCAGCGCGCAGCAGAAGAGCAGCCTGGATGCCTTGCTGCGCCGCCTGGACGACCCGCTGATCAGTGAGTTGACCCGCTATCTGCTCACGATTGAGCACCCGACGATTGATCTGGGCGCCGCGATGCACCAGGGCAATATCGTGGTCTTTGCGCTACCCCACAACACACTCGGTGGCCTGGCGCCGTTTGTTGCGATGCTGGTATTTTTCTCGATCGTGCGCGCTGCCTATCGCCGGCCCGGCACCGACCAGACCCGCTCCACGGTGCCGGTGATCATCGACGAGTTTCAGCAGTTCGTGAGCCATGGCGATGCCGGCGATGTGCAGGCGGCGATTTCGCAGCTGCGGGCGCTTGGCATTGGCCTGGTCCTGGCGCATCAGTCGCTCTCGCAACTCGGTACGCTGCGCGACGAACTGCTGCAAAACGTGACGAATCGACTGATTCTGCAAACTGGTGAGCCGGATGCCAGTGTATACGCACGCATGTATGCCAATGCCGGCCTGAGCGCCGGCCATATTGCCGGTCAGCATCCGCGTGAGCACCAGTATGCCGTGCTGCGGGGCGCCGATGGCGCTGCGGCAATGACCTCCATCCAGCCTTTGCCCTGGCCGAAGCCAGCCCCGTCGCGGGTCGCGCCGTCGCGGATACGCTGGTACCAGGAACAGCCATCGGCCGCCCCGCCACCGCAAACCCCGTTGACCGACGCCGAGATCATACAACTGGTCTATTTCAGCGACGATATTGCGGCGGCAGCCGAGCGGCTGGCGCGCCTGCCCGAGGCGGAATGGCGCGCCCTGAATGACCGCTGGGACCAGATCCGGCACACCCAGCGCGCCGTCATTCTCCAGCATCCCGGATGCATTCCGAACCAGGATGCCCGCCAGCGCTGGCTGTCCCGGCTAGGCTTCGCCTATCCACGCGTGCTGGCAGCGGCATCGTATCTGCGCCAGCGCTGGTCGATTGACCCGGACGAATCCCCCGCGCCGGTTGCGCCACGTGCAGCAAAGCCGGCGGCAGCAGCGGCGACGGCGCCGTCACCAATCCCCCGGCCCGGACCGCGTCCGGTTGCGCCTTTTAACGAATTCGCCGATCTGGCCGAGGAGGAACCGCGATGAACCACAGCGGCGCGTTTGGATTGCCGAAACCACTGGCCCAGATTGGTTTGCAGACGCGCCATATCGAGGTGCTGCGTCTGCTCGGGCGCCTGGATGTGATGACCCTTGCGCAACTGCATACGATCGTCTATGCCGGCCAGCGCAGCAAGCGGACGGTGCAACGCGATCTTCACTGGCTGGAAGACGAGCAACTCATCTGGCACACCACTGCCCGCTACGCCGCTTTGCCCGGGCAGCAAAGCAAACGAATGCCGCCTCGAAAATACCCCTACATCTATGGGCTGGCGCCGGCCGGCAAAGCCGTGCTGGAATCGCTGGGGGTCGAACCGGATGCACGCACACTGGACAATCTCAAAATGCACGAGGGTCGCAGCCGGCGTGGCGCAGCGGCCACGCTTGCCCACGCCCTGCTGGTCTCGTGGTGGTGTAGCTCGGTGCTGCTGGCGGTTCAGCGCAGCCCCATCTGCCAGGACATCTTCGTGCAGGCTGAGTACGTGACCCACGAACGCCAGCGCCTGGACGCACTGGTCGTGTTACGCCTGACTCCGCAGCAGCCGCAGGCGCAGGAAACCGGCAGTATTCCCTGGAGCGATGGCCGCCCCTGCCCACCCGACGCGCTGGAAATTCGGCTGGGGCTCGAAGTCGATCGCGGCACCGAACCGCTATCGGTGCTGGCGGGCAAAGCGACGGTGACCCAGGAATTGCAGCGGACCGGCCTGTACCACAATCTGCTGGGTGGGCCGATCCGCACCGTGTTTCTGGTGCCCAACCGCAACCGGGCGGCGAAGATCTCCGCCGAATGGCGCAACGTCTGGCCGGCGACATGGGGCTGCATCAGCACACCGCAGGCCTGCGAGCATCCGCAGTACGGCACCCTCTGGGGCGATTATCGGTCGCTACGCGACGGCAAACAAGCCGTCAATCTGGTCAGCGACCTGGTGGAAGGCGCGGATGGACGGGTCCGGTCGCGCGCACAGATCGCGCTGGAGCAATGGGCGGCCCTGCACGCAGCCGATTCGCCGCCATAATCCACGTCGCCAGGGCCATTTCCGAGGCCGGCCACCGCTCACAGCGCGTGGCATCAGGCCTGACCATTTGGGCGGCCCGTCGATGACCATACGGCGACAATGTGGTGACCCGACGGTGGCAAGGAACGGCGCACGTGAGGCATCAGAACGCGATCGCCGGCCGACATAAGACGTTTTCGACCGCTTTTTGCGCGCACTGTAGCAGCGCAGCCGACGCACACCGCGCAGGCCGCGGGTGCCCACCCAGGAGGACTACTATGACCAACGAACATCTCGCCGAGCTCATCGCCGCCTTCGTCCCACAGCTCGCCGAACAGGCCAAAACCGACCTGGAGAGCTACGGCCTGCTGCGCCAGCTCTTCGCTGCCGCAGCCCACAACGCGACTGCCCCCAGTGCCGCCCAGATCCGCCTGTATCTGCTGGATCACTGCCGTGGCTGTGGCGTTCCCCACCATCGCGGATGGTCGTACCGTGACCAGTGGTGCAACGAATGCCGGCAGACCGGACGCGAGCAAGCGGCGCCACGGTGGTCGCTGGAGGACTATCCCGATCCGGTGGAGCGGCAAAAGCTTCGCGAGTGGCTGACCCGGTTCGAGGAACTGCGCCGTGCCGGCCAGTGGCGCGACGCGCAGGATGAGCTGGAACGGGTGTATCGCCGGCTCAACGCGCACACCACCCGCAACCGCGAGCTGGTATTGGTACTCGAACCGCTGGTTGAGTGCTTTCTCCAGGCCGGCGACACCCGCTACGCACTCGGCCTGCTTCGTCAGCTCAAGGAACTCTACGCGATCACCGGCGCCGGCTGTCATCGGGTGGCCGCAGTGGCGGAACGCATAGCACGGCTTGAGCAGGGTCAGCCGTAGGCGATCCCGGCGTCGTGACCATCACCGGCCACGCAGCCGTATCTCGCCACCTGCCAGGATTGCCGGTGCGCTATGTCGCACCGGCAGCCCTGGTCATTCGTTCTTTCGATCAATGGATACCAGGTGCGATCTCATAAAGAACCCCAGAAGTTGACACACCCTGAGCAAATCCGGAAGAAAGTTAGGGAAGGGCATTTATTGATGTGCTAAAATGTACGCAGGTCATTGACAAGGAGAGGTAGCCGACAATGCAACTGTATATGCATATTGAACATAAACCCGAGGGTGTGGTCACGGCTTCATTAATTGGTTGGCCCGAAATCACCGCCGAAGGTCATACCGAAGAAGAAGTCATACGTTCTCTGCAGCAGACACTTGCCATGAAGCTGCGCGACGCCAGAATCGTGCCAATCGACGTTCCCATTGAGTCGCCCTGGCTGCAAACGGCCGGCATGTTCAAGGACGACCCCTTCGCGGAAGAACTTGATGCACTGATTGCCGAATATCGCCGCGAAATTGATGCAGAGGAGCAGGCTGCTACGAGCGAGGATCAGGCTGCGTGACAAACTACGTCCTTGATACGGACCACGTCACCCTCCAACAACGCTTCCATCCTGCCGTACTTCAACGCCTGCATATGCTTCGTGAAGCAGATACCGTTGCCGTAACGATTATCACATTTGAGGAACAGATCCGTGGCCGACTGGACATCGTTCGTCGGCACGGGACATCGGCGCGCCAGATTGCAGCCTATACGGCATTGCATCAGACATTCCGGTATTTTCAGACCTGGCAAGTCCTCGATTTCACCCAGGCCGCCTTCGACCAGTTCATCGCCCTGCGCCGGCAGAAGATCCGCATTGGCTCCCAGGATCTCCGGATTGCCGCGATTGCCTTGACCCTGAACGCAACGCTGGTGACGCGCAACCAGCGCGATTTTGGCCAGGTTCCCGGCCTGGCGATTGAGGACTGGTCGAACCATGAGTGAATATCAGTACTACGAGTTCCAGACGATTGATCGGCCCCTGAACCACGATCAGCAGGCGGCGATGCGCCGCCTTTCCAGCCGGGTTGAATTGACGGCGACACGCGCAGCGTTCAATTATTCGTATGGCGATTTTCGGGGCGAGCCGCTTGCGGTGCTGGAGCAGCACTTTGATGCTTTGCTCTACATTGCCAACTGGGGCTCCAAACAGCTGGCCTTTCGTTTTCCGCGGAACGCCATTGCCACAGATCAGTTCGCCCCGTACCTGCTCGGTGATGAGGAGAGCTTTCTCAGCGAACTGCGAACGACAACCGAGCACATCATCGTGAATCTGGAAATCCGCGAGGAGGAGGGCTACGGCTGGATCGAAGGCGAAGGTCTGCTCGATCCGCTTATTCCGCTACGAGCCGCCATGCTCCACGGCGACATGCGCGCACTCTACCTCTTCTGGCTGCGCTGCGCCGCTGATCAGGCTGCGTGGGTCGATGCGGATGAGGACGCAATCGACACCGTGATCGAGCCACTGGTGCCGCCCGGTCTCGGTGAAATGGATCCGGCCTTGCAGGCCTTTGCCGAATTCTTCGCCGTTGATCACGACCTGATTGCAGCGGCAGCCGAAGCGAGTCCAAGTCTCACGGCAAACGATGAACCATTGGAACAGTGGCTCACCCTGCTCCCCGAAGCGGAACGCAACGATTTCCTGGTGCGCCTGGCGCGTGGCGAGCCGCATATCGACGTTGCGCTGCTGCGTCGGCTGCGTGCCGTCGCCGGCGCAAATACATCGCCGGCGGCAGGGTCTCCGCGCCGCAGCTTCGAGGAACTCCAGGCTGCGGCAAAGCGCCAGGCTCAGTTGCGCCGGCAACACGAACGAGCAGCGGCTGAACAGGCCCGGCTGGCAAAACTGGCAACCCTGGCGCAGCGCGAAGCAGAAATCTGGGCCAGCATCCCGGCATTGCTGGCAAAGCGGAACGCCAGCGGCTACGACGAAGGCATTGCCCGGCTGGTCGACCTGCGCGACCTTGCGGTTCATCGGGGGCAGCAGGCTGCATTTGCGGATCGGCTGGCCGAGGTCATCGCGCCCTATGCGGCTTCGCCTGCCGTGCAGCGCCGGCTCAAAGCGCACCAACTGCTGCCGTAACCGCTGAACCTGAACGGTCGGCGATCTCGTCCCCCTACGCTTTCCGCG
>DAOTUJ010000092.1:0-13619 GCA_034437175.1 Chloroflexaceae bacterium
ATTCGGGATGGTAGATGATGCGTTCGCTCGGATATAATGGCTTCGGGGTTTTCATCAGTTCCTCCTTGGCGGGAAGCGAACCGATGATACCCCCTTTTAGGTCACAGCGTTACTTATGCGGTATTGCGATTTTTTCTTTTAAGAAACTGGTATTTGCGGGAATCCAACAAGAAGTAGTGTTATTTCTGGGAGAAAAAAACGGAAATGATAGGACAGGGGTTCGATTTATTGAGTTAGAAAGCATAGAAGATCTCCATGAATATGTGCATACCAATTTTTCTCGTGAAGAGATTCGAGACATGGATCATTCTAAAGACAAGTGGACACAGTACTTTTTAAGTCAAAAGGAAATCGATTTACTTCGAGTGCTACGAACAGAAGGAAACCTTACGTTATCTGGCAACATTATGAATGTGGATGTTGGCATTGTGACAGGAATTAACGAATTCTTTGTGCTTACTGATGAAGATGTTGCTAAACTTGGCTTGACTGATTTTGTAATACCAATAGTAACGCGGTCAAATCACTTGCAGGGATTGAGATTTACTGATACTGATTTAAAGCGCAACTCAGTTCAACAGTTTCCTTCGTGGATGCTAGATATTCCGAGGCACGCATTCGATACTTTACCGCCATCCGTAAAATCCTATATTGCATCTGGTGAGAGTAGAGGTTATAATAAGGGCTACAAATGTCGAATAAGAGACGAATGGTATGTAGTTCCCTCTGTGTGGATCCCAGATGGTTTTATGTTAAGACAAATACGGTAGTCCTGCACAGCATAGTGATGGCCTTTGTCTCCTATGCCAGCGAGGCGTTCTAATGATGGACAAAATACCCGATCGCGCCGATGTGATTTTCGACCTTCTTCGAGAACGACAACGGTTTCCGCACCAGGCGGCTGATCCGTTGTCGCAGGGTGTGGTTCAGGCGCTCGATGCGGCTGGTTTGTCCGCTGTCCTTGACAACCGGTCGATGCCGTTTCGCCGGCAGCACACCCGCATCGGCATCCCAAACATCGCAGTACCAGATGGCACATTGGCGGGAGACGGATGGCAGCGATGCCCATAATTGGCGCGCAACCGCTTCGTCACGGGCGCCGATGGCGACCCCAACAATTTCGCGCGTGTCGCGATCCAGCGCCCACCAGATCCATTGCTTCTGCCCTGTATCGCCGACAAACGACCAGCGTTCATCACATTCGACCGTCAACCGGCCTTTTTTTTGGCGCGGAGCTGCACCTGGCGCGGTTGGTCAGCATATTGCTCATTGACATACGTTTGCAACCAGCGCTCCGACACGCCAACGGCCCGCACAATCCCGGCAAGCGAAATGCGCTCCAGTAAGAGCCGGTCAATCAAGGCTTTCGTTTCGTCAGGAATGTGTCGATCGTGTGGTTCGCTCACGAATTGGCGCCGACACGCCTTCCACGCATATTTGGGTTTGCCGTTATGAGTCGAGCCATTTTTGATAATCTGATTACTCGCGCACCGGGGACACTGCATGGCGGTTCTCCTGCCACATTTTTCATGCAGTGTACCACAGCACCAGTATCATTTTCAGGACTACCCAAAAGCTATTCCTTTGCTGCTCAATTTTCCTACGCAGCGCTTCCAGGTCGATTATGACCCGGATGCCGATGTGCTTTACCCGGTTTCGCCAGGATTGACTGGCTGTTTGTGCGCCATCTTGGACATCGCACGGCGAACGGAGTATCATGCGGCTGATTATCCGGCAGTGACTCTGGATGGATCCTATGGCCGATACGCCGCCCGCCGCCAATCAATCCGCGACGGTTTTGCTCAGTGCCAAGCTGCGCATTCCGCCGCCGCGCGCCGATTTGATCGCACGTCCACGGCTTTTCACACGCCTCGATACGGTCTTCCTGCATCGCTTGCTGCTGCTGATTGCGCCGGCTGGTTTCGGCAAAACCAGTTTGCTCAGTAGCTGGATTCATTGGCGGGCAGCAGCGGCAACCAGTGAACTGCCTGAAAAATTTGCCTGGCTGCGTCTGGATGAGCGCGATAATGATCCAACGCGTTTCTGGACATATATCGTTGCCGCGCTCGATCCGTTTTGCCCCGGCGCGGGTGATCACGCCCTGGCGATGGTGCGCTCGCCGCAGCCGCCGCCGCCCGAGGTGTACCTGGTGGCCTTGCTGGAGGAACTGGCGGCATTGGAGCAGCCGCTCATCCTGGTGCTCGATGATTATCACGAGATCAGGGCCGATGCGGTTCAGGCGAGCCTGGCTTTTTTCCTCGAACATATACCGCCGGCTTTGCACCTGCTGATTGCCGGGCGCGGCGAACCGCCGCTGAGCCTGGCCCGCCTGCGGGTGCGTGGTCAACTCGCCGAGATCCGGGCGGCCGAACTGAGTTTTACGCCGGAAGAGTGTGCGGCGCTGCTGCAGGCCTGGCAGGTGCCCGGCCTGGATGCGGCGGCGATCAAGAGTCTGAGCGAGCGCACCGAGGGCTGGGCGGCGGCGCTGCAACTGGCGGCGCTTTCGTTGCGCGAACAGGCCGATCCGGCTGCCTTCATTGCAGCGTTCGCCGGCAGCAATCGCCTGCTGGTCGATTACCTGGCCGAAGAGGTGCTGACGCGCCAGTCGGCGGAACAACGCTCTTTTTTGCTGCGTACCGCCATTCTCGATCAGCTTTGTGCCGAGCTCTGTGCGGCAATTCTGGGCTGGCCGGTGCCGGAGGGGATTGGCCGGGCACGCGATATGCTGGGGCAACTGGAGCAGGCCGGGCTGTTTTTGCTACCGCTGGACGAAGAGCGGCGCTGGTACCGTTATCACCAGTTGTTTGCCGAATTCGCCCGCGTGCGCCTGGCGGAAAGCGTGAGTGGCGAAATGGCGGCGTTGCATACCCGTGCCGCAAGCTGGTATGCCGGCCAGGGCTATGTTCCCGAAGCGGTCGCTCACGCGCTGGCCGGCAACGATCTCGATCAGGCCGTCACCTTGATCGAAGCACAGGCGCGCCCGCTGTTACTGCGTAGCGAAGTGGCCACCGTGCTTTCCTGGCTGGATATGTTGCCGGAAGCCTTGTTGCAGAACCGGCCGGGTCTGATGATTATCCGGGCCTGGGCGCTGGCGATCAGTGGGCAGCTCGATGCGGCCGAGATGGCGGTGCGAGAAAGTGAATGCTTGCTGGCCGCCGATCCGCAGCCGGAAGATGAACCCTGGGAACGCTACCTGCCCTTTACCCGGCGGAATTTCGGCAGCGAATTGCTGGCGGTGCGTGCTACGGTATCCGGCCTGCGCCGCGATGTGCCGCAAACGATTACACTGGCTAACCAGGCGCTGGCCATGATCCCGGCGGATAGTGTGCAGGTACGGTCGGTTGTGGCGTTGATGCTGGGGAGTGCCTATCATTTCAGCGGCGACTGTGCGGCCGCGACCAGTGCGTTTCAGGAAGCAGTCGCTGCGGCACGGGGTGGCGGCAATGTGATCATTTTGATGTTTGCATTGCACCAGATCGGCCTGTTGCAGAAACAGCAGGGCACTCTGCGGCTGGCCGAACGTACCTTTCGCCAGGCGCTGGACGAGGCGGCGCAGCATTACCCGCCGCGCTCGGAGCGCCCGGAGCGCCCGGCACCGGTCACCGGAGCGGCCTATGTCGGCCTGGGTACGCTGGCTTACGAGCATAACGATCTTGCGGCTGCCGAGCGCTGGCTGCGTGATGGCATTGGGCTGGGGCGGCAGGGCGAAAATATCGAGATTCTGCTGATGGGGCCGATTTACCTGGCACGGGTGCAGCAGGCCCGCGGCGAGACGACAGCGGCTGAGGCGACGATGCAGGCGGCGGTGCAACGAGCGCGGCGCACTGGTGTCGCCCGGCTGGTCGACTGGCTGCACGCCGAGCAGTCCCGGCTCTGGCTGATGCAAGGCCGGTTGGCGGCGGCGACGGCCTGGGCGGCGGCGGCCGACTATGCCGGGCGGCATTATAGCTATGATGATACACCCGATTATTTGCGCGAGATCGATTACATGGTGCTGGCGCAACTGGCGATCATGCGTGGCCGGCCCGAGCCGGCGCTGCCGCTGCTGGCGCGTATGCTCACGCTGGCGGAACAGCAGGCGCGCCGGGGTAGTGTGATCGAACTGCTGGCGCTGCAAGCCTGTGCCTTGCACGGTCTGGACCGGCCGGAAGCCGCCCTGACCGGCCTGCTGCCGGCTTTGCAATTCGCCGCCGCCGAAGAGTATCTGCGCACGCTCGTCGACATGGGTGAGCCGATGCGTAACCTGCTGAGCACGGCGTACCGCGAACTCGCCGGGGCCGGTCGCCGGCACACGGAACCGTTGCAGTACCTTCGGCGGCTGCTGCAAGCATTTCCGCGCCCGGACGAGGCGCTGCCGCCGCAGGTACCGCTCCCCGCGCTGGTGGAGACCTTGAGTGAGCGCGAGATCGAAGTGCTCCGCCTGATTGCCGGCGGCCTCTCAAATCAGGAAATCGCCGACCGCCTGATTGTCGGGTTGAGCACGGTAAAAAAACATATCAACAATGCCTACGGCAAACTCCAGGTGAACAGCCGTACTCAGGCGCTGATCCGTGCCCGTGAACTGGGTCTCATAAACTAATGCGCTATCCGGTGGGCAGCATTGTTGCCTGCCGGATAGCGCATTCGTTATTTTTTCAAGTGCTCGACCAGGTCGATATAATCCTGCATGGCCTTTTCTTTCGGGGTTCCCTTCAGCTTTTCCCAGGCACTGAATTTGGCCTGGCCGGTCATATCGAACATGCCCGGCTTTTTGCCGCTGATATCGCCAACCGTAGCTTGCTTGAAGAGGGCGTAGAGTTTGAGCAGTGTATCGTTGTTGGGGCGTTTCGGCAGGCGTTGTGCTTCGGCAGCGGCGGTATCGAAGCGGGTTTGCAGATCAGACATAACTCCCTCGTTTTGCTGTGACTCCGGCAATCCATTGCTATGTTTCCTGCGTATAATAGCATAGTGTGGCTTTTGTTCGTCTTGACGGGTCATGGCAAAAGGTGTACATTACTTTTGCAAGTTATGATGCAAAGCAAGCCAGGGAAAGGATTGCCAACGATTATGGTCACTGCTACGCGCCGATTTGAATTTTCGGCAGCGCATCGCTACTGGCGCTCGGAATGGAGTGCCGAAGAAAATGAACGCATTTTTGGCAAATGCATCAGCCCTTATGGTCATGGGCATAACTATACCCTCGAAGTCACTATCGGCGGCACCCTGGATCAGGCAACCGGTATGGTGATGAATATGGTTGAGCTCAAGGCAATTGTCAATGAAGTATTGCATGAATTTGATCATAAACATTTGAATGAGGATACACCCTATTTTCGTGCTATTGTTCCTACGACGGAAAATATCGTCCGGGTACTCTGGCGCCTGATTGCACCGAAATTACCGGCGAATGCCCATCTGGTGCGGTTGCGGCTCTACGAAATGAGCGATCTCTGGGCCGAATATGATGGGAGCGATGAGGCGACTTTCAGCCGTTCCTATGTGTTTTCGGCAGCCCATCGCCTGCACGCGCCCACTTTGCCTGATGCCGAAAACCTGGCGATCTACGGCAAGTGCAATAACCCGAACGGTCATGGTCATAACTATACGGTAGAGGTGACGGTGCGCGGCCCGGTCGATCCCGAAACCGGTATGGTTATCGACCTGGCGGAGATTGATGCGAAAGTACAGGCGCTGCTCGCTACGCTCGATCATCGGCACCTGGATCGCGAGATCGCTGCCTTCGCCGAGCGCCCGTCGACGGCGGAAAATATTGTGATATATCTGTGGGAGGAACTGGCGCCACGCTTCGAGGGTCGGTTGGCCCACTTGAAACTGTGGGAAACCCGCAACAATCTATTCGAGTATCGGGGATAGAAACATCCTGCTGTATTTTGAAAGGTAGTATTGTGTCAAAAAGTACGTATTCGAATGGCAATGGCAAGATCAGCGGTAGTGCGCCGATGCTGGGCTCGGCACACGGTGAAGATGTGATCTGGTCGGGTCAGGGCAAGCTCGAAGGATTGGTATTCCAGAGCGATGCCCGGATCGAGCATGCCGTCCACGATATTCTGGAATCAATCGGTGAGGACCCCGCACGCGAAGGGTTGCTCAAGACGCCGAGCCGGGTAGCCAAAATGTATGCCGAGCTGACTGCCGGTTACCGCATCGATCCGCAGGCGCTGATCAATGATGCCATTTTCACCGTCGATTACGATGAAATGGTCATGGTGAAGAACATCGATTTTAACAGCCTCTGCGAACACCATATGCTGCCTTTTCTGGGCAAGGTGCATGTAGCCTATATTCCAAACGGCAAGGTGATTGGCCTGAGCAAAATCCCGCGGATCGTCGAGATGTTCGCCCGGCGACTGCAAGTCCAGGAACGTATGACGGTGCAGATCGCCGATTTCATCAACGAGGCCTTGCAGCCGCAGGGAGTTGCGGTGGTTGCCGAGGGTGTGCATATGTGCTCGGTGATGCGCGGCGTCAAGAAGCAGAACGCCCGCATGATCACCTCGGCAATGCGCGGGGTCTTCCGTAGCGACTCGAAGACGCGCGCCGAGTTTATGGGCCATGTCGACCGCGCCGGTGATCACGAGTAGAAGGAACCTGTACGCCATCATTGCCAATCGGGGCAGCCTGGCCGCCCCGATTGGCAATGATGGCGTACAGGTTTGCCGAGGGGAAAATGTTTCCAAAGAATAGTTTGATTGCCGGGGCGTCGCGAGGGATCGGGCGGGCGACGGCGCTGGCACTGGCGGCGCCGGGCCGCCATCTGCTGCTGGCCGCCCGTTCGGCACCGCAGCTCGAGAGCCTGGCGCAGGAATTGCGGGCGCAGGGCGCCGAGGCCACGCCGCAGGCCTGCAATCTCAGTGCCGAGCCGCATGTACACAGTTTGATCGATACGGCTGCTGCGCAAGGGGGCATCGATATGCTGGTGCATAGCGTCGGTGGCGCAACCGTCGCGCCACTGGCGAAACTCAGCCTGGCGCAGTGGGAAGAAACTATGCGCACGCACCTGACCAGCGCCTTTTTGCTCTGCAAGCATAGCCTGCCGCTGATGCGCGAAGGCGGCTTGATTGTGCTGGTTTCTTCGGTGGCTGCGCGCCAGACTTTTCCGCACTGGGCGGCTTATGCCACGGCCAAAGCCGGGCTCACGGCCTTTGCCGGGGTACTGCGCGAGGAACTGCGTGAGCGCGGCATCCGGGTGACGGTCGTTTTTCCGGCGGCTACCGATACTCAGCTCTGGGACGAGATTCCCGGCGAATGGAGCCGCCGGAATATGATGCAACCCGCCGAGGTCGCTCTGGCGATTGCCCAGCTTGCCGCGCATCCGACAACGGTGACGGTGGAAGAGTTGAGCATCGGGCACGTGGCGGGGAGGCTCTAAGAAATACGTCTTACGCAGTCGCATCGCGAATAGGCCGGATTCGCCTCCGGCAGGGCGGAAAGACCGTTTTATTGCTCTGGTTTTGCTGGCTTCGCTGCCAAAACCAGAGCAAACGAAGGCTCCTTCCTTGCTGCCACAGGCGAAAAACGCCATTGCGGCGCGAGCAAACGCGCCAACCGCGTACGTCCGGTAAGGAACGCCGAAGCATAGCTTCCGTTACCGGGTCAGATCCATTGGATTTCGGCGATGCCGGTGTATGGCTCAGGGTCGATGGGAGCGGCCCAGGGCAGCAACAAGAAACAGCGTGGGCTAACCCGGTGGTGGGCCGGAATAGGTTGCTCGCGGCGATACACGGCAACGCGTTCGAGATAGCCGGGGGTGTAGGGCAGGGCAGCCAGTTTTGCGGCAAGTTCCACCGCTGCCGGAATTGCGCTTCCATCAGCGAGCACGTACAGATCGAAGATGCTGTTCGGATTGGCATGGATCCAGCCGGCCAGGATGGGCAGCGTGTAGTTCAGTTCAGCCAGCGGCACCCTGACGCTGACGTGATTGGCCAGCCGGTTGCCGCGAACTGCGGCGTCATGCGGCAGATGCAGGCGGCTGATGGCGTTGCCGCTGCTGCCGATCACAGGAGCAAGCGGGTTTTCGTGTGGCGTGGGGAGCCCTTCGACGGCAGCAGGATCGAGGCCGGCGTCGGCATAGAGCTCCTGGCGCAGCCGACGTAGCTCGGCATAGCGCAGTTGATCGCCGGCGAGCAGATAGTAAGGCGGGCGTTCCTGGTAGCGCATGCCATATTCGGCGGCCTGGCGGCGCAACTCGGTGCCCGGCAGCACCTGAAGCATAAAGGGATCGTAGGGGCCGAAATCCTGCCCACGCAGGAATTCGACGGTTCCGCCAATGCCGGCGGCATCGTCGGCAGGCAGGCCGATGATCACATCGAGCAGTACCTCAATGCCCTGCTGGTAGAGCCGCCGGGTGCCGGCTACCCATTTGTCGAGATCGGTGCGGCGACCGCTCGCCCGCAGCGCAACCGGATTGGCTGACTGCAAGCCGACTTCGACGGTGCGCACATTGGCGGCAACCAGTGCGGCGACGGCCGCATCGCTGAGGTGCTCGGCACGCAACTCGGCGTAGAATTCGATCCGGCGGTCGGCGTTCAATTCAGCCAGTGCGGCCATCAGCGGGCGGAAGATGGGCAACAGGTTCAGGTTGGCCTCGACAAAATGGATCCGGCGTAGGCCCTGCCGGCGGCACCAGTCGATCTCGGCCAGCAGCCGTTCCAGCCCAAAATAACGCCGGCCCAGGCGCGGCCCCATATTGCGCCCATAGAGGCAGAAATTGCAGGCATAGGGGCACCAGCGCGAAATCTCGATCATGGCCATGCCGGCGGGCGGAACTTCGAGGTAGCCGGCCAGGTAGGGCGACGGCAGCGCCGCCAGGTCTTCGAGCACCGATCCCGCGATCTGGCGTGGCAGATCGGTCTTCCCGCGCAGCAACTGCTCCAGCAATGCCACAAAAGCGATTTCGCCCGAACCGCTCACGGCAATATCGAGCGCCGGATGATCGCACAGCCAGACATTGTCGGCCTGAATCTCAGGGCCGCCGGCCAGCACCCGCAGATCCGGCAGGCGTCGACGGACACGCTGTGCAATCGCCAGACTGCGCTCGCTATTCCAGGTATAGAGCGAGAGCCCGAGCACATCCGGGCGCCGGGCGACGATCTCCTCGACCAGCATCGCATCGCCGGCGTGGTCGGCCAGGTCACGCGGCAAGATCTCAATGTCCACGTGCTCAAGTAGCCCGCACGCAGCGGCATAGGCCTTGAGATAGCCCGCCGCCAGCGGCGTATTCAGCAGCGGATTATTCGGCACCGGCAATTGGAGCAATAACACACGCATCGTGACTTTTCGAGAAATACGCGGGCGTACCGCAAACCGATTTTTCCGCCTCCGGCAGGGCGGAAAAAGATAGTTATTATCTTCATTGCTCTGGTTTTGGCAGCTTCGCTGCCAAAACCAGAGCAAAAGTAAGGTTCTCTCATTTGATGGTACCACAGGTGGAGGCGGTTGCAAATCAGGGTGGCGACAAAGGCTGACTCGCTACGTTGAAAGTAGCAGGGAAGCTGTTACAATCAGTACAAAGAATCAGCACACGACAATGCGGTGGCTGTGCTTACAACAGGCGCATCCACTGCCACGGATCTATGCAGCACGAAGAATTCGGTGCCTGGTTGCGCCGGCAGCGGCGGGCGCTGGCGCTGAGCCAGGCCGAACTGGGTGCCAGACTGGGTTGTTCAGCGGCACTGATCCGCAAGATCGAGAGTGGGGAGCGGCGCGCTTCGCAGCAGTTTGCCGAAGGCGTTGCCGGCTGGCTGAGCATTGCCGGTAGCGAGCATGCCGATTTTGTGCAGCAAGCCCGGCTCGGCCGGGCGCCGACGGAATCGCCGGACTGCCCCGGCGCTGCTGCCTTGCCGCTACCGCTGACCCCTTTCATCGGGCGGCAGGCCGAGCTCCAGCAGACGGAGCGCATGCTGGCAAGGCCCGATTGCCGACTGCTCAACCTGGTCGGGCCGGGCGGCAGCGGCAAAACCCGGCTGGCGCTGGAGCTGGCCCGCCGGCGGCGCGCTGCAGCGGTCGAAGTGATTTTTCTGCCGCTGGCCGCAGCCGAGGAGATCGGGCCGGTGCTGGCCCGCGCGCTCTGTATCAGCAGCCACAACCAGGATCCCTGGGAGCAGGCACTGCAACTGCTGGCCGCACGGCAAGCCCTGCTGCTGTTCGACAACCTGGAGCACCTGGCCGATGTTGCTCGCCCGCTGCTGGTAGAGTTGCTGCAACGTGCGCCGCAGATCTGTCTGTTGATTACATCGCGCGAACGGCTCTACCTGCCGGGTGAATGGGTTTTTGAACTCCAGGGCTTGCCTTTCAGCGCAGATGCCGAAATGCTCACCGGGGCCGCTTTTGATTTATTTATGCAGGCCGCGCAACGCGCCCGGCCCGACTTTCGCCCGCATGCGCCCGACCTGGCAGCCATCGGGCGGATTTGCCGGCTGGTCGATGGTTTGCCGCTGGCGATTGAACTGGCAGCAGGCTGGGTACGGCTGCTATCGTGCAACGAAATTGCCGCCGAAATCGAACACAGCCTGGATTTGCTGAGCCAGGGGCCGCCGGCCGGCAGCGAGCGCCACGCCAGTATGCGTGCGGTCTGTGCCCAGTCCTGGGATCTGTTGCTTCCGGAAGAGCAGCGCATTTTGCGCCAGCTGGCCATCTTCCGCGGGCGCTTTACTCGCACGGCCGCCGAACAGGTGGCGCGGGCCGGGATCATCCATTTGCGCCGCCTGCTCGACGGCTCGCTGATCCTGCGTGAAGGCAGCTATTTCATGTTGCATAGCGTCATTCGACTGTTTGCCGGCGAGCAATTGCAGGCCGGCGGCGAAAGCACGCTGATGGAGACGCGCCGCTTCGATTATGTGCGCCGGCTGGCTGCGGAATATGGGCCGCAGTTACAGAGCACGGCCGTCGCTCAGGCGCTTGAATCGCTGGATGTCGAGCGCGACACCATTCGGGCGGCTGTCGAATGGGGCCTACGGGCGCAACCACGCCTGACGGCTGCCCTGGTGCTTGATCTCTGGAGTTATTGTTACAACCGGCTGAGTGCGCTCGAACTGGCCGGCTGGTATGAACAGATGCTGGCCAGTTCCGATGGCCCCGCCGATGAACTGTACTGCTGGATGCTGCTGCGGGCCGGGCAGATCAACGGCGAGCTGGGCCGCCGGCAACTGGCCGCGCAAATGCTTGATGAAAGCCTCAACTTGACTCGCCAGGCCGGTCGCCGGTTGGAGCTGGCGACGACCCTGATCGTGCGCGGCTGGCTCGATGTCACCAGTGCCAACCTGGCCGGTGCGAAGGCCTACCTGCGTGAGGGTCTGGCCCTGAGCGAAGCGTATGGCTTTACGCGCTTGCAGTTGAATGCCCAGTTTCACCTGGCCGGCATTCTGGTCAGCTGCAACGAACTCGCGCAGGCTGAGACGATGTATAGCGAATGTTGCACAATCGCACGCGCTACCGGCAACCTGCACACACTGACCCGCGCCCTGAAAGAGCTGGCAATGCTCTCTGCCGGGCGCAACGAAATTGCTACGGCCATCACGCTCGGCCGCGAAAGCCTTGAGTTGATGCCGCAACTGGGCAATCGCACGATTGCCGCCTGGACGATTCATCGGATGGCGATTGTCGTGCTGAGTATGGGTCGGCATCGCGAGGCCGTGCTGCTGCTGGCGGGCAGCGAGCGGCTCTTCGAAGACTGGGGCGACCCCGGCCGCCCGCAGCGCAGCGAGTTGCACGAGTATGTGCTGCGGGCGGCCCAGTCCTTCCTCGGCCCCGTCGACTTCGCCGCCGCCTGGCAGTCCGGCCGGCTTCTTCAGCTCCCGGACCTGGTCGCGCTGGCCCGGCAGACCCTGGAGCAGCCTTAGGGCGAAGGGCGTAGGCATTGCAGCCGCCGCCGCGTGGTCGCCGAATTCGCCAGGCAGCGATAGCGACATTGTCGCAACCCGCAGCGACGAATGCCTTGCGAAAGGCTCCCTTCGACTCCGGCGCGCCTGGCATAGGTCTGGCGAAATGGGTCTGTATCCTGCCGTGCTCGTGCCCGCTGCCGGGCTGTCTGCCAGCGTTCCGATTGCACCGTCAGGGTGCGCGGCGCCGTCGCGGCCCTCGTACAGTCAGGCCGCGACGGACAGGCCCGACAATCTGCCGGTGCGAAGCGGATCAGGATTTCCGGCTGCCCATCGCGCTGGTTGTTCCGTTCCGACCAGCTGCTGCTGATCGTGTGGCACGGACAGATCGCCTGGCGCGTCTCCCACTGGATCGTGAACGCGCCCCCATGGTAGCCGGTGCCCGCCCGCGCCTGCCAGCTGGTATCGGGGATGACCGGGCCCGACAGGTCGATGCCATCCTGGCCACATTGATCCAGCAGATCCGCATCGACATAGCGCGCATCGACCAGATGGATTTCCGGTGCCCAGTCGTGCGCCTGCAGGTCGGCCTGGATCGGGCGCAGCGCGTCGCGATCGTCATCCGGTGCCGGCATCGTCGCCACATGGGTAATCAATTGCGGCGCATCCGGCGTGACGGTTTCGGTGAGATGGGTCGCATAGCCATCCCCGTAGTGCGCCCGTTTGGCCCCGGTATGCGCCTCATCATCATAAGGCGAGACGATCCGCTGTCGCGCCGGGGGCATATCGGCAAGGTCGCGCGGCTGGAAGACGCCGTCGCAGGTCACAAATTGCTGCACCCAGACCTGCCGCAGGGTCTCGACGGCGGGCAGCGGGCGCAGGCTGGGCGGCGCCGCGGGCGCCCAGCCTGCCGCCAGCAGCACAGCGCCATCGATACCGATGGTCTGCTTGCGGTCGGTGCGCGCATCCGGCCTGGCGGGGAGGCGGGCCGCGGCAAAACGCGTGGCATAGCGGTCGTACCAGTCTGTCGGAACGGTCTGACGCACCCAGTCCGGCTCGGCCTGCGCGAGCGCGTTAAGCGCCGCACGGAGGGTTTCGCCGACCAGTTCAAGCCGGCTGAGATCACTGATGGCGGCCAGCACGCCAGTGGAATCGGTGCGCTGGCACTGGTGGTGCAGCAATCCTTGCGCGGCACAGACCTCGAGCATGGTCGTGAGCAACTGCAGCACGTGATCGTGGGCGATCAACCGGGCGCGAAAATCACTCAGCACGGTCGCGTGGAAGCCAGGATCAGCGAGGGGGAGGCCGAGCGCATATTTCCAGTCAATCCGGGTGCGGACGGCAGCGGCCGCTTGCTGGTCACGCAGGTCTGCGAGAAACTGGAACATGGAGACCAGCGTGAGGCGAGCGGGCGACTCAGCCGGACGGCCCTGCCAGGCAAACAGGTCGGCGAACTGCGCATCGGTATAGATGGGGCCGAGCGCATCACGGATCTGCATCGGCACGGTGCCCTTTGGTCCGGCGGCGCGTGCAAGCGCGACCGTTTCGGCGGGAATCTCCATGGCAGCAGGATCGGGCAAGGCCATAGCGACGCGCCTCTCCCGGTGGCGCCCGGCCCTTCTGGGGGTAGGTTTTCTTGCCGTCGCCGGTACAACGGGGGATGGCCCTCACCCCCTGTAAAATACAGTTTAGAAATGGCTCTTGGCCAATTTTGGTGAAATGACCCGGCAACGCTATACTGGCCTCCATCGTACTCACCTACCAGGAGGTCAACGATGGAGTTGCTGGCCGCGCTTCTGCCGC
>DAOTUJ010000093.1:0-24945 GCA_034437175.1 Chloroflexaceae bacterium
CCGTCCGGTTCGTCAATGTGGTACGATTCGTCATGCGCTCCTCCTTGTGAGTACGGGTTGGTGTGGTAAACGAATCGTACCCGCTTTGGGCGGAGCGCACAACGCTCTGTCAATTCATGCTTGCACCCCCAAAGGGCCAAAGGGTAGGGTGTGCCGAAGAGCTTGAGCGACGTGCTACAATAGGAAGGATTCGCGCCGTACGCAGCCGGACAAGCCGCTACACTGCCATATTGAAGGGCGCCGGATAACGCTATGGATTGCACAGAAGCCCGTCGTTTGCTCAACCAGGGCGTGAACCCAGGCTCCAGGCCACCGCGCAACCCGGCCCTGGGCTTTCATCTGGCCCGCTGCGAAACCTGCCGCTGCTATCGCCATGGCCGGCCATCGCTTGCAAGCACTGCCGATCCTGCCGGTCATACCGGATCCAGTGCCTCCGATCAGGGGCAACCGTTGCCGGCCGGGCACCGGATCCGGCGCTCCGGCTGGTTACTGGTGCTCCTGCTGCCCTTGCTGGCCGGCGCCTGGCTCTCCGGCATCGCCTGGCGTACCGAACGAAACCTGGCGGCCCTGGTCGTCACCACGACGCTCCCACCACCATCGCCGACGGCCATCCGGCCTGCGGTTTTGCCCACCTTCGCCGGTACCGGCATCCCTCCGACCAGTCCTACCGCCAATCCCTCAACGACGCCGACCGCCACAGCCACCACCGTCGCGCCGGATCCCGGCGGCCCGATGACTATTCTGCTGCTGGGCAGCGACCGCCGGCCTGACCAGGCCGGCCCTGCGCGCACCGATACCTTGATGCTGCTGCGGGTCGATCCCGAATATCAGCGCATCGCTCTGCTCTCGTTGCCGCGCGATCTCTGGGTGGAAATCCCCGGCTATGGCTACAACCGCATCAACCAGGCCTATCTGTGGGGCGAAATCAATCAGGATCCACGCGGCGGGCTCGGCCTGGCTCGCGAAACCATCGACCGTTTTCTGGGCATTCCCATCGATTACGCTGCTACTATCGATTTTCAGAGCTTTATCGGCCTGATTGATGCCCTCGGCGGCATTATCGTCCATGTTGACACCGAACTCTACGACGATCGGTTCCCGACGATGAATTATGGCTATACGGTCGCTCATTTCACGCCCGGCCAGCATTATATGGATGGCGTCACCGCGCTGACTTACAGCCGGATTCGGCATCCCGATAGTGATTTTATGCGCATCCGTCGCCAGCAAGCCGTCATGATCGGTATCGGCGAACGCATCCGCGACCGCGGCTTTCTGCATAACCTGGCGGAAGCCGACCGGTTGACGGCCTCAATGGTTGGTTATGTGCAAACCGATATGCCGCAGGAACGGATGATCGGCCTGATCTGGGCTATGCGCAACTTCGATGTCACTCTGGTTGAACGCTACTGGGCGCTGCCCGACATGGTCAGTTTTGGTCTCGGCCAGGATCGCTACGTCGAAGTACCCAACTACGCCGCCTTCGCCGCCCTCGCTCGCCAGTTCCACGACGGTCACTGAGAGCGGTTTCGTATAAATATCATCACTAAAAGGTATTATATCTCCACGAAATGCCCTGCTCTATCATTGACATTCCACCTGATTTCCATTAATATCATTTTCACTTTTGCTTGCAAAGCAAGCTAAACCAGCATTTCAAGCAAAAGAAACTCGGCGAATGCGCTGAATGGGCAGCATTCCAATGCAAAACACGTCGCTAACCCTGGGCCATTGCCCATTATTCAGGCACGGAAGTACAGGTCTGTATTTTCACGTAAAGGACATGGAACATCAGCAAGTGCCGGGTTCAATGATAAAAAGCTGACACCTTGCTGACACTTGCATGTTTTTTTTACCTATGCTACACTTTGCGCACCCAGGAAAGCGCTCTCAATGCCCGATTTATGTGCTGTTTGCAGGAAACAGCGGGCCAAGTTTCCCGCCAGGCTCAGCCGCGGGATCAAGAGTGAGGTATATTGCTCCATGACTGAGCTGCACCATGACTCGCAATCGTCGCATGTGCGAAACGATCTTGACTCGCTTCAGCAACGTGCTAATGTTCAGCGTCAACGCTTCAGACAGATCAGCAGTGTCGGAATAGCTCGGCTTCAATTATCACCGTTGATATTTTCCCCTATTGATGCTTTTCGACGTTTGCCATCCCGTTACCTTTTGCATCTGGTTATTGTGATGATCGTACCGCTGGCCCTGAGTATGGGGCATTTTGCGGCTCAACCGGCTGCACGGGAAATCGGCGGAGTGCCCATCGAGCTTGATCCGGCGATACCGCCGGGCTTCTCGCCCATCGATCTCGATGCCTATAGCAGCACCGACGACAATGTTGTCGGCGATCCGCCTCTGCCGGACATCGATGCCATCCCGGTGCCGATTTCGCTCGAGTCACGGAGTGAGACGCTTGCGCCGCTGGTCGTGCCGGCGACGATTTCCGGTGATGTGGTGCGCCTGCGCAATGGCCCCGGCCTCGATTATGATGAAGTGAATCGCATTCAGGGCGGTTCGCCCATCGAAGTGCTCGGCCGCCACGGTGAGTGGGTGCAGGTGCGTCAGGCCAATGACTCTTCCGTCTACTGGGTGGCCGGTGAACTGGTCGATATTCCTGAAACCGCGCTCTTCGCGATTGCTGAAGTGCCAACTGAAATGCTTCCGGCAGTCCCTCCCCCCAAAGTCGGGCGTGTGATTGAGAACAATCTGAACTTGCGCGACGGGCCGGGCACGAATTATGTGCCGATGGCCAGAATGAATGCCGGCCAGGATTTAACGCTCATCGAGCAGTATCAGGGCTGGTACCTGGTTGAGTATGGTGAACTCTATGGCTGGGTTAGCTCAGAGTTTATGACTATCCCACCGGATATCGTCGAACGAGTTCCGGTCGCGAACGAAATCCCCGATCCCAATCCGGCGCTGGTTGGTACGATCAATGAAAATCAGGTCAATGCTCGCAAAGGGCCCGGTACCGCCTATAGCCGCGTCACACAGGCCAGCGCCGGGACGCCGGTGGATCTGCTGGCCCGCCATAAAGATTGGTTCCGGGTGCAATTCAGCAATGGCACCAAAGCCTGGGTGTTCAGCGATCTGCTCAACATTACGCCCATGGCCCGGCGCCGGGTTCCCGTTACCAACGATATTCCGGCCCTGCCGGTTCGCTCGGTGCCCTCAATTGCGCGCGGCGGCGGCGGCGGTGGCGGCGCCAGTGCCGCCGGTATCCCGGCCAGCGGCGATGTCGCTGGTTATGCCGTGCAATTTGTCGGCTATCGCTACGTCTATGGTGGCGCCAGCCCGAGCAGCGGTTTCGATTGCAGCGGCCTGACAACCTTTGTCTATCGCCAGTTCGGAATACGTCTGCCACGCACGGCTGCCTCGCAGTACAGCACCTCCGTCGGCGCAATGGTTGGTAGTATGAGCAACCTGCAACCTGGCGACTTGATGTTCTTCGTCAACACCGGTGGTCGCCGCGGCATCAGCCATGTCGCTATCTATATCGGCGGTGGGCGTATGGTGCACGCAATGACACCTAGCTACGGTGTTCAGGTTTCGAATATCTGGAGCAGTTACTGGGTCAATCACTATTATGGGGGCATTCGCCCGTATCGCTAGACGATACCGCTCCAGTCGATACGATGCTATGCTATGCTATGCTATGGGAGTGTTTCCGGGGAAGTATTGCCTCCCTGGAAACACTCCCATAGCTCGTTTTTGATACAAACAACGTTGTACCATGCAAGACCAGAACAAAAGGAGAAGGGGCATGAAAGGCCTGGTGCTCAGCGGCGGCAAAGGTACGCGCCTGCGGCCAATTACCTATACCAGTGCAAAGCAACTGGTGCCGGTTGCAAATAAGCCAGTGTTGTTTCGGGTCATTGAGGCTATTCGTGATGCCGGTATCAATGAGATCGGTATTGTCATCGGTGATACCGGCAATGAGATCCGCAGCGCCGTCGGCAATGGGCGCCGCTGGGGTGTGTCAATCACGTATATTCCCCAGGATGCACCCCTGGGCCTGGCCCACGCTGTCAAGATTAGCCGCGACTTTCTCGGCGATGACCGCTTCGTGATGTTTCTTGGCGATAATTGCATTCAGGGCGGGATCAGTCCGCTGATTCGGCAGTTCGGCGAAAGCGATTATAATGCCCAGATTGTGCTCAAACAGGTGATGGATCCCCGCCAGTTCGGGGTCGCTGAACTCGATGAAGACGGCCGCATTCGGCGCCTGGTCGAGAAACCGCGCGAACCGCAGAGCGACCTGGCGCTGGTCGGCATTTATATGTTCGACCAGCATATCTGGCATGCGGTTGATGCGATTCGCCCTTCCGCCCGCGGTGAACTCGAAATTACCGATGCAATTCAGTGGCTGGTGGCCAACAACCATCGGGTGTTTCCCTACATCCACGAGGGCTGGTGGATCGATACCGGGAAAAAGGACGATCTGCTCGAAGCTAATCGCCTCATCCTCGATGAACTGACGCCAACGGTCGAGGGCTACGTCGACCGGGACTCGCAGTTGATCGGCAAGGTAACGGTGGAAAAAGGCGCCGAGATTATCAATAGCACCATCCGTGGTCCGGCAGTTATCGGTGAGAATACGCGGGTCTTGAACGCCTATGTCGGTCCCTTTACCTCAATCTATCATAACTGCTTGATCGAAAACAGCGAAATTGAACATAGCATCGTTCTCGAACAAAGCAGTATCCGCGATCTGCCGCAACGCCTCGAGGACAGCCTGATCGGTCGCAATGTCGAAGTCGGTCGCAGCCCACTGAAACCCAGGGCTTATCGTCTCATGCTCGGCGACAACAGCAACGTCGGGGTGCTCTAATGCCGGCACACCACAAGTGGCAGGCAGGTTCGGCAGCAATGCTGCCGAACCTGCCTGCCACTTGCGGTGTGTTGCTAGCCGAACCTATATTTCGACAAAGTATGAACGGCAGGCTGCCCGCAACAACTCCGGCGTCATCTCAGGATTTACCCCGGTAAACCGGGCAATGTCGATCAACTGATCGATCAGGTCACGCGGATGCACAGACCGCAACTCCAGATTGCGCCGGGCATATTCTTCCGTCAACAAGAAACGCAACCCTTCATCGCGATATGCCACTTCCCGGTCGTTGCAGATCCGGCGCATGATCTCGCGATACTCAGTAGCAGTCGGGTTGCCGACTTCAATCTTGTATCGAATACGGCGCAAAAAGGCATCGTCGACCAGGTCGCTCGGATCCAAGTTAGTTGAAAAAATGATCAACTGGTCGAAGGGCACTTCGATTTTTTTGCCGGTATGCAGAGTCAGAAAATCGATCCGTTTTTCCAGCGGCACAATCCAGCGGTTGAGCAGATCGCGCGGGCGCATCTGCTGGCGCCCAAAGTCGTCGATAATGAATACCCCGCTATTGGCTTTCATCTGGAGTGGCGCCTCGTAGTAGCGGCTGATCGGGTCGTAGACAAGATCCAGCGAGCTCATATTCAATTCGCCGCCGGTGATCACCACCGGCCGCCGCGAGAGCACCCAGCGTCGATCACTCACATTGAGCTCTTGCTGGGGCACATTCACGGAACGATGATAGACCAGGTCGAATACCTTGATCACCTGGCCATCAACCAGCACAGCATGCGGCAACAACACACGGTCGGTAAACAGGCGTGCAGTCGACTCGGCAATGGCGGTCTTGCCGTTGCCGGCGTGACCATACAGAAAAATTGAGCGCCCCGAGTTGATCGCCGGGCCAATCTGCTGAAAGAGTTGCTCGCTGATCACCAGGTTGCTAAAGGCTTTACGAATGTTTGAACTGTCGACGATCAAACCGCGAGTTGTCTGGCGTCGCATCACATCCGTATAAGCTTCCAGCGTCACCGGTGCCGGCCCGAGGTACTGGCTCCGCTCACCCAGTTCACGCGCCCGCTCGCCGCCCTTGTTGGTACACTGATAGCGATATGAACGCTCCCCCAGGCCACCGGCCCCCTTGACTTCGGCCAGTTGCTCCTTGCGCAAATACGCAATTGCCTGATCCAGCACCCCTTCATACGGCAGGCACAGATAATCGCTGATGCCCTGGCCGGTCAACTCGCCGACAACGTACAACGTGCGTAACGTCAGATCCGCAATATAGGGCAAAGCCAGGCCGGTTTCTGCGACACTGGTCGGGCGTGGCGGCAAGCGCGTGCCCTCGCTTTTTGGTTTATCATCGCTAAAATTCACTGGAATCAGTGGTGAAGTCATCGTCTCACCTCAGTGCGCTTATGGAGCCGAAATGAAGCCATCCATAGTTACTCGCCAGCGTTCCCGGCCATTTTCCGCCCCGAGCATCACCGGCTCTGCGCCGACATACCTGGGGGGTGCATTCCGGTTTATTATAACCGCATCGCCAAATTGTGCATCCGCTGCCTGTTCATACGCTTCGAGAAAGCGCTCACGCAGCACCACACTATCGGTGCCGGCCGGCACCAGAATTTCGAGCTCGACTGAAAAGCTCTGGGTGCGTAAGGGCAAAGGCGCCGCCGGTGCCGCCGGCGGCAACAATTGTTCGATGGGCGCCGGCAAGTAAGGCCGCACCACATCCGGCTGCCAGAGATACAAGCCGACAACAGCGGCCAGCAGGAGCATAGACAGCACCAGCATCGTGATAAACAGGCGCATAAAAAAGCGCCGAATCCGGTCACCGATGATCCTCAGCGCCGACCGTCGCGGCATCGTCGGTCGAGCGGCCGGCGCCGCAGGCCGGGACGGAGTTGCCGGTGCCCGGCGCGCCGCCTCTTTCGCGGCCTGTTTTGCCGCCTGCGGCGCGGCCTGCGGCACCGGCGCCGGCGCGGCCTGTGCTGCCGGTACACTCACCCGTTGTGGGCTGACCCGCACCTGTACCGGCGGTTCTACAGCCAGCGGGCGCAACGAAGCGCGAAACTCGGCGACAGTTGCATAGCGATCTTCCGGCCGCATCTTCAGCGCCTTCTCCAGTGCATTGCTGGTGCGCACACTAACGGCCGGGTTCACATTGCGTGCCGGCGGAAACGAAAACGGCGGTTGTTCAGTCGGATCGCGCCCGGTCAACAGGTGATGCAGCGTCGCAGCCAGCGCATAAATATCCGAAGCCGGCGTCGCAAAGCCCTGGTACTGTTCCGGCGGCGCATAGCCGGGTGTGCCAATCTGGGTACCGCGCTCGGTCGGCGTGAAATTTTTCGCAATGCCAAAATCAATCAGCTTCAGCCCGCCATTCGGCTCGATCATAATATTCGACGGCTTCATATCTCGGTAGATCAGACCCTGCCGATGCAGATAGTGCAGCACATCATTGACCTGGTCGGCCCACTCCAGAACCTGTTCCTCGGGTAGCGCACCCTGGCGTGATGCCACCGTTTCCAGATCTTCGCCCTGGACAAAATCCATCGTCAGATAGTGCCGGCCAGCATCGGTAAAATGGCTATAGACCCGCGGAATCCGCGAATGGCTCAGGCCTTGCAGGATCTGGGCTTCTTCATTGAAACGATTCAGGGCTTCCCGTCGTTCGCGCTCATCGGTAAAGCGATCCAGCATTTCTTTGATGGCATACAGCTTGAAATACTGATCGATGCCGGCATACACCGCACCCTGGCCACCACTTTTGATAATTCGGATAACATAGTAGCGTAAGGGATCATGCGGCGACTCACGCTCATTATTCAAAATCACATCTTTGCCGCAGTGCTGGCAAAAGCGGGTGCGTTCACGGAGAGGATTCGGTTTATGGCAAATGGGGCAGAGGATTTCTTTGACATCGGCCATACGGCTACCTATTGTCGCCCCTGGCCGGGCCGGTGCCGCAGCCCGGAAGGTGCTGTGCATCATTATGCAGTCTCCAGCTTATCATAGCCGGTACAATCCGGCAAGCCTGTGCGCCTGTGCGGGTGTGCCGAAACGTGCGGCACAAAGACCCCGGCGGGGACCGCTGCCGGGAAGCTGGCCGCGCTGCTGCCAGTGGCATCGGACGCGCAGCACCCGCAGCGGCCGCCCGCTGCTCGTCAGAAGAAGCTTCCCGGCAGCGGGTTCTGGCGCCCGGGCAGCACTGTTCGTCACACCCAGCCTGTGCTCAGGGCCATCCAGGGCCACCGGCATGGCCGGGCGAACCTGTGCAGGTACGCACTTATGACATAATCAGGTACGCTCATGAACGTCAAAAAGTTGCAGCTTTGGCGTTCGCACACAAAACCGCGGACGCACTACCGGTACCCCGACAGTTCATCCACGGTTTTGAGTATCCACGTTCCGCTTACCACAGCGGGATGCGCTTCAGTTCAGCAATGGTTCATGGGTTCCTGATGCTTATGCTAAAACGCTATCTGATCCGCCGATACGTCCTGCAGGCCGGCCCAGGGCGAACGCACACTGCCGTCACGCACCCGGCGCCCGAGTCGCAGGGCGCTGATAAGTACCAGCGCCAGCAACAGCGCACCCAGCGAGAACGCATACACCACACTGTAACCGGCGACGACATTCCCGGTCGTATACTGCACCACGTCACGTGTCAGGCCGCCGCCGATCGTGCCGAAGCCCTGCGCCAGCGCCTGCAACATACCCCAGAGCCCCAGGAACAGGCCGGCATGGTTCATATCCACCAGCGACATAATCAGCGCCAGGCTGCCGACAATGAACATCCCACGACCGAAACCAATCAGGCCGACGCCGCTCAAGAACAATGGCACGTCACCGGCATTGCCGGCCATCGTCACCAGCAAGAAGCCACCGGCTCCGAATAGGCAGCCAGCCACGATCAGCAACACCGATGAGCGCCCGCGCCAGAGCAGCCAGCCCGCACAGGCAATCGCCAGCAGCATCGCCGCGCCCCAGAGCGCCGTCAACCGGGTGGTGGCACTGATACTCATATTCAGCACCTGCCCGCCGTAGGGCTCCAGCAACACGTCATGCGTCGCAAACGCCAGGGTTGCCAGCGTCAAAAGCAAGAACAACGCCCGCAGCACTCGCTGTTCCCAGAGCGCCCGCAACGAAGCTCCCAGCGTCTGGCGCACTCGTATCACTTCGGTCGACCCATCGACTTTACCGTCCGGTCGCAGGCGTTCCTGGCCGAACAGCGCTAGAAACGCACAGGCAATAAAGAGCACAGCCGAGCCCTGCATCACCTGGATCAATCGGTAATGACTATACTCAACCAGCAACTGGCCCATCACAATCGAACTGACTACCGTGCCCAGCACCAGCATAATCCACAGAATAGCCAGCACCTGGCCACGTTCCTTTGGCGGCGTAATATCGCTGACCAGTGCCAGGTAAATCGTCTCGACGATATTGACCCCGATGCCATAGGCCAGGAAAATCAGCAGGCAGATCGGCAAGGCCGCCCAGAACGGCAACACCCCCTCCCCGCTCAACAAAATCAGCGAGAAAGGCGCCGTCGCCAGGCCACCATAAGTCAGTATCGAACCCAGCACCACATAGGGCGTACGCCAGTTGCCGGCGGCCCGGTCGCGGTCGGAGCGAAAGCCGATCAAGGCGCGGGCCGGCGAAACGAAGTAATGCAAGGCAATCAACAGGCCAACTACCAGCGCCGAAATCCGCAACTCGTCAATCAAAACCCGGTTAAGCGTCCCGGTAATCGGTGCCAGCGAGAGCCCCATGCCAAACTGGAACAGGCCCAGTCGCAAGATCTGCAACCAGTGGCTCAGCCCTTTATGCTGTTCAAGCCAGACCTGCGTGCGCTGCACCGTACCATGCACGAGCCGCATCGGGAGCCTGGTGATGGTCATACCTATGCCTCCTGCGCAAAAGCTTGTGCATATTATAGCATGGCCCTCTCATAGAAAAACAAAAACTTGCAATACTTGTGAACCGTTAACCGGATCCACAAGTTCTTCCACAACCCAAGACAAAACCGGGCGCTTTGCCGTAGCAGAGTGCCCGGTTGCAGGCCAGAAAGCTACAGCCCTATGCGTTCTGCTGGCTGCTAAAACGTTCCGTTACTTGCATAAACACATCTTCCAGATCGCTGACCTGGCCGGCAAAATGAGTCACCAGAGCACCGCTGTTAACCAGCCGGCCCAGCAGAGCGCCGACCGCGTGATCATCGCCGTCGAAATCGACCTGGAGCTGCGCCGGTTCGGTATCCGGTAGCGTATGAACCGCCATCACACCGGGCAGGCCGTGCAGAGTTTCCGTAGCTGCCGCCGGATCGCTGAGCACATGGATCTCATAGACCCGGTGCGGGCGCAGCGAGCGCATAATTGTCGCCACATCTCCTGAAGCCAGCAAGCGCCCGTGCTCGATAATGCCGATGTGCGAACACATCTCAGCCAGCTCAGTCAAAATATGTGAGCTGATCATAATCGTTTTGCCCAGCGCACGCAGTTCTTTCAGCAACTCGCGCAATTCGACCCGTGCCCGCGGATCGAGCCCGCTGGCCGGTTCGTCCAGGATGAGCAATTGCGGATCGTGTACCATGGTGCGAGCCAGGCTCAGGCGCTGCTTCATACCACGTGACAGGCCCATGACATCGGCATCGTATTTATTTGCGAGATCGACCAGTTCCAGCAAATCCTTGATCATGCTGCGGCGGCGGGCCGACGGTATGCCATAGGCAGCGGCGAAAAAGTCAAGGTATTCCCAGGCTTTCATGTTGTCGTAGACACCGAAAAAGTCCGGCATAAAGCCGATCGAGCGTCGTACCGCCCGCGGATCATCAACCACTGAAAAGCCGGCCACCCGCGCCTGGCCGCTACTCGGCAGCAGCAGAGTGGTCAGAATCCGCATTGTAGTGGTTTTACCGGCGCCATTCGGGCCAATAAAGCCATACACCGCCCCGGCTGGTATCTCCAGATCCAGGCTATCGAGCGCCAGCATCGTCCCGTAGCGCCGGGTCAAGTTTTGCGTTTCTACAATTGCGCCTGTGCTCATGAACCATCCAGCCTGATCATATGCAAAGTATCGCCCCGCTCGCTGCGGTTTGCCCCACCCAGTTGCACATCGACCGCCGGCACTGCTTCCCAGGCCAGCACATAGATGCCCTGCGTGTCCGGCATACCGACGTCCGGCCAGACATTGGCCGTGCCCGAACCATTGAAGCCGAACAGGTTGCCGTCGAAAAGTTCCCGCAACACCCGCTCACGGTCAAACAGGCCATCTTCGCTGTCCAGCGTCATACCGCCGGGGAAATTTCGCCGGTCGTTGCGCAGAGTCACCCGGCGCTCTTCACCCGGTTGCAAAGTACCCAGTTGCTCCGCGCTATTCCCCCAGACCAGCATAGCATCTTCCAGTGCCCGCTCACTGGTATTGCGAACCGTGCCTTCAACCGTTCGCGCACTGCGACTAAGGGTGCTACTTACGGCAGCGCCCCCATCGACAGCGCGTTCGCTCGCAAATGTGCGCAGGGCCGACACATCGATCAAGGCATCGCGCACTTCCGTCGCGCTCTCCGTATAGACAATTGGCGTATCTGCGGTACCGCCGCCGGAGCGATCGCGGCCATAACTCACCAGCGATCGCTCCGGAAAGCCGATCAGATACTCGCGGCGGTTGGGCGAAAAAACCCCGCTAAACGCCGTCACTTTGTACCGGGTTTCGCCTTCAAAACTCTGAACGATGGCCAGCTGGGTCACCTGCACATCCGTCCCGCGTAAGACCACACCGACAAGATACGTACTGAGCAGAAATACGAGCACCAGCACCGGCGTCGTGACCCAGGCCAGGTCACTGCGCCCGATCCGTCGCAGAACCAGAAAATTGACCGGCCCGATCACCAGAATATAGCCACCGAGAAACAGCAGCAACACCCAGAAGGACGGCAGACTCAACTCCGGCAATTGCAGCGCATTGCGCATGACATCATCATTTTGCCAACGATAGGAAGCAGCCGGATCAAACGTCGGTTGCGGCCCGACGATCTGCGACCAGAACAGCGCCTCAGACTGCCAGGCCCGCAAAGCATTCAGATCGAAGGCGGCAAAAACCACCTTGCCGGTACCGTACCGTCGTTCCACGAGCAGACCCGCGCCATCCAGCGCCTGTGCATCGGCGCGCAACTGCACTTCATTGACCGTCGTCGCCGGCAACTGGCCGACCTGAACCTGCGGTGGGTTCAGGCGCAACAGGCTATCCAGCGACCCATCGGCCCGCAGCGCCCCCAGTTCAACCGGTGCCATCTCCGCGACCCCGGCCAGCGTTTGTTCGGCATTGATCCCGCCGCCAATCACCAGCTGGCCGCCCAGCCGTACCCAGAGCCGCAGCGCATCAAGCTGTGCCGGATCCAGATTGCCCGTATTGACATCGTGCAAAAACAGAACATCCAGGCCGGACAGGCCGATCGCATCGTCGGGCAAATCGGCCACATCGGGGTGCAGCACATTGACATTGCCGGCCACATCGAACTGCATACCGGCCAGGCTGTTCAGCAGAGTCGGGTCGGCACTGACGACCGCGATCATCAACTGACCCGGATCGATGGGCGTCAACTGCACCGTCTGCGTTTCCAGGACGTTGCCGTTCTCGATCAGCCGGACTTCACCGGAGCGCGCAAAACTATCCGACACCGCATACAGCGTGAGCCGTTTGCGCGCCCCACGCGGCAAATCAATTTCTGCGCGGTACACCGCGCGATCCGCGAAACCAGGATAGCTCCATTCGATCAAGCCGCGCACATCACTGCCGTCATTCGCCACCTCAACCGTAACCGGGAACCACTGGCTGGTGCGGTAGTGTTCATCGTAACCGGCAGTTACCGTGAGCGTGATGGCGCCCTGCTGGGCGGCAGCGCGGCGTGGCTGGCCGACAATCACACTGAAACAGAGAACGAGCGCCAGCACAATGCGCGGCGCTCGCGGAGCCATTATCGAAAATCGTTCTCGCATGAACATCTAGCGCCCTTCTGTTTCAGGCTGTTCGCCCGATTTCAGTTCATCATGGCGATACTGCGCCAGGTGATACTGGCGCAACAATTCCAGCGTCGTATTCAACGACTGGTCGCGCTCCTGCCGGCGGTAGCGCGCCAGGTACTCCTGGATCGTCGCCACCACTTCGCGTGGTCGCGGCACCTTGAGAAAGGTAAACGCACCTCCCGAACCGGCGGTAGTGAAAATCACATCGCCATAGCCGAGCAGATTGCTGATAAACGTCGTTTGAAACGAAACATTCTGAATGGCCGCCAGACTGGCGGTTCGGCGATCTTCGGGGCCAAACGGCTTCTTTTCGATATCGATTACGCCACTCATCGAGAGAATATACAGGTCGTTGCGGTGATCTTCATATTGCCACCAGAACCAGCCGGCAAACACCAGGAGCAGTAACACCAGGGAGAGCACAATCCAGCCACCACCGAGCAAACCGGCCGAGGCAGTGAATACAATAATCAGCAGGCCGATCAGCAAACTAAGCACTGGCAATGCCAGAGCCTGTACCAGAAAAAACCAGTGCTTCCGCCAGATCACCTGGTCTTTTTTCTCATCATACGCAGGATTATCGTCCATGAGCCAGCGCAGAAAAGACGGTGCCGCAATACTGCGTGCCCGAAAACCATGCGAGGAGGACGGGCTCAACTTGGTATTGTATACGCGCGTCTCGATCAATTCAGCAAAATGATCCTGTTCACTGTTCAGGCGACGCATTGCTTCTTTTTGCCGCATGATCTTCTGCTGCATTTCACGGGGATCATTGGCGGCACCAAATTCAATGCTGCGCCCGATCGTCGCCGATTGAATGATAATGGTGCCGTAATTTAGCCACTGTTCCAGGTAATTCGTCGTCTTGGCCAGCACATTTTGCACATCCGTAATCGGCAACTGATCCTGCACCCGCGACTCGAGAATTTTCGGGATCAGCACCGTATCATTATCGAAGATCACCCGGAAATTCGTCAGAATCAACTCATCATTCGACCAGTTATAGTACACATACCAGCATGCAATCAACGCCAGGATCACAATCCCCCACAGCACCAGGTTGACTACATCAAACGGCCGGGCGTCCAGCGGCCGAATGGTCAAAAACTCGGCGCCGCTTAAGCGCAGCAACAGCACGGCCCCAAACAGCAACAGCAGGCCAATCAAGCCCCCCTGCACAAAGCGTTGCGGCTTTTTGCGAAAAAAGCTCACGACCAGCAGCACCCCAAGGATAACCATAAAAACAGCCAGCACCGTATCGAAAGGCGTCAGACCAGTCAGATCGGTACGAAGCTGACCGGTAACAACGAGCAAACGGCCGCCGGCGGCACGAAAGAGCGCCAGGCCACCGAAGAGGACAATGACAAAAAGCGGCAGCAGCAACTCAACCAGCAGCAAGATCCAGTGGCGGCCGGTCACATGCAGGATCTCTTCGCCCGTCAGACGATCAAGCGAGGCCTCAGCATCCTCCCACAAACGCTCATTGCGATTGGTGACCATGGTTCAGCGTTCTTTCGTCTTCTGTTCCAGTTGCATCAAGACATGATCACACAGTTCTGCCGGGCTGAGCGCATCGGTCTGCAAGACCAGTGCATCATCGGCAGCCGGCAGCACATGACGATCAAGCTCATCGCGGCGGGCAAGTTCGGCCTGCACATCCGTCAGGGAAGCCCGGCGACCGCGGGCCTGCTGATCAGCCAGCCGGCGGCGGGCTCGCTCCGCCAGGGAAGCTTCGAGGTACAGCTTCAACCCGGCGTCGGGCATCACAATCGTGCCGATATCGCGGCCAACCATCACGATACGACCTTGCCGACCAATTCGCCGTTGTTGCCGGATCAGGGCCGTGCGCACTGCCGGGTAGCGCGCCACCAGTGACACGTGTTGATCGACCGTCGGGCTGCGCAAATCCCAGGTGCAATCCTGATCATCGATCAGCACCGTATACTGGCGCCCGTCGTCAACGGTCGGCGGCAACACTGTGATGCGCAAGGTATCGGCGAGGGTTGCCAGTGCCATGCTGTCGGCGAGGTCGTAGGAATGCTGGAGAGCAGCCAGAGCCAGAGCCCGATACATAATACCGGTATCAAAATAGAGGTAGCCAAGCTGCCGGGCGAGTAATTCACCCAGCGTACTCTTGCCTGAACCGGCCGGGCCATCAATTGTAATGACAGAGGGCTGTTCCATGGCGTTCCACAGCCTGCGAAAGGCTCATGAGCGCCATTGTAGCATGTTCGGGCGGCGCATGGCAAACTTCCAAATGCAGCAAAGCCCGGCAAATGCCGGGCCTTGCTGCACAAAACAATTTCCGCAGCCACACTGCGGAAGAACTCTGCTGCTGCCGGCGGCAGCGCGAACACTACCGCCGGCGAACAAAGAAAATCAACTCCGCAACATGCGCAAGATCGCGTCGCTCGGGTTGGCGGAAACCGCACCATTCGACTGGGGCGCCGCTTCAGGCTGCGACGCCGATGAAAGATTTTCATCGGGAACCGCGACATTGGCCATCAAGCGATCAAAGAGCCCTTTGCCCTTTGCTTTGCCGGCCGTCGCAGCGGAGGGTGAGTCGGCAAATGCGGGCACAGCCGCCGGCCTGTGCAGCATGATGGCATCTTCGGCCAATAACTGCGCAACTGCTTCCGCGAACGCAATTGGTTCCCAGGCCAGTTCAGCGGCCAGACTCGCCAACGTTCGCTCACCATCAATTCCCTGGCAGATCGGCCAGTATTCCCGGCTGACGTACGCCATCACATCGCTCTGTTTCATCACCAGTTTCGGTATCAGATCCATGCTGGCAACACTGTTGCGTACACGTTGCCAGCGAGCGGCCAGGCGCTCGGCCCGGTCGATCAGATCCAATGGGTCACCCCAGATCGATTCCGCTTCACTCGTGTTATCGCTCACAAATGCGAAGGAAGCTTCGGGATGTTCAAAAATCGCTGCGATTGCATCGACGCCGACCGCAGGGTTCGATGTAGCGTGATATGGCTGGCCGTCGCGAAAATAAATCTGGCTGCTGCCCTGGGTCCAGTAGACGTTCAACACTCCGGTTACCGAACTGTGCAGGATCATTTCGAGCAACTCACGGAGTGGGAACGTATTCAGTCGACCTTCTAGCTTCACAAATGTGCTCCAGGGCGTTTTTCATACTTGCAATTCAACAACTATATCCTAACATGGCGCATTGGAATGCGCAATAAGAAGGCAGTCCCGCTGCGCAGATTTACTACATAGTACCGTATTTTACGCAGGATCAACCTTTTGGGCCACGACTGCCCGTGCCGCAGCGATACGTTGCAAGCTTCGTTCGGCACCGAGCGCCACCAGCGTATCAAACAGCGGTGGCGCTACCGTACGCCCGGTGATTGCCACCCGAATCGCGCCGAACAACTGGCCGGCTTTCAAACCCAGCTCGGCCACCAGCGCACGCAGACTGGTTTCGATGGCAGTCACATTCCAATCGGGCAGGGTGCTCAGGTGTTGCTGCGCGGCCTCCAGTGCCTGCACCGTCGTGGTCGCATCCATTTTCTTCGGTATCAGCAGGGCCGAATCGGCATAGCTCACCGGGCGAAAGAAGAATTCCAGCAACTCCGGCGCTTCCTGCAATTCCTCCAGCCGTTCATGAATAAGCGGCACCAGCGAGCGCAGATAGGCCATTTCTGCTGCTGTCGGCGGATCGGCAATCAATTCGGCGCGCACCAGGTAGGGCGCAATCAAGGTTGCCAATGCAGCGGTGTCAAGTTTGCGAATATAAATCCCGTTCATGTCTTTGAGTTTGTCGGGATTCCAGCGCGCCGGCGACGATTGCACACGATCCAGGCTAAAGCGTTCGACGATTTCATCGCGGGTCATGATCTCGGTATGATCGTCATAGCTCCAGCCCTGGAGCGCCAGATAATTGAACATCGTATCGGGCAAGTAGCCGCGTTCCCAGAAGCGATTGGTCGCAACATCGTCTTTGCGCTTCGATAACTTGCCGCGCCCATCCTGGCGCAACACGGCCGGCACATGCGCAAAGGCCGGCATATCCCAGCCAAAAGCCTGGTAGATCAGCACATGATAGGGAGTACTGGGCACCCATTCTTCGCTGCGAATAACATGGCTAATCTGCATCAAATGGTCATCAATCAGGTGCGCCAGGTGATAGAGCGGCACCCCACTCGACTTGACCAGCACAATATCGTAGAGATTGCCATTGTCGACGGTAATCTGGTCGCCGCCGCGCACCAGGTCGGTGAAACTGGTTGTGCCTGCGGTGGGCACCTTGAGGCGGATCGTATAGGGCCGACCTGTAGCTTCGAGGGCCGCCCACTGCTCCGGTTGCCAGTCACGTTCGGGGCCGCGAAAGCGAAAAGCCTTGATGCCGCGGGCCTCGGCATCGGCGCGCATCCGGTCGAGTTCTTCGGGCGTCGTAAACGACTTATAGGCCTTGCCCTCGGCCAGCAACCGATCGATGAACGGTTGGTAGATCCCGGCTTCATGGCGCAACGACTGCACATAGGGCGCGAACGGCCCGCCGCAGTCCGGGCCTTCGTCCCAGGTAATCCCAACCCAGCGCAACGAATCCATCAGGTCGGCGGCGGCCCCGGCGACATAGCGTTTTTCATCGGTGTCTTCGACCCGCAGCACCAACGATCCCGCATTATGGCGGGCAAAAAGCCAGTTGAACAGCGCGGTGCGAACACCACCGATATGCAAATAACCCGTCGGGCTTGGGGCAAAGCGCACGCGAACCGACGAAACATTCTCGGTCATAGAGACTTTATCCTGACTATTCCGGTATGGCTTGCCGGCATTATACCGCATTTCGGGGCCATCCGATGAGCAAACCGATCAACATCGCTCATCTCACGCGATAAGATGTGCTATAATCCGACGACACCGCACACAGCATGAGGCTTATGCAAAAGCAGGCGCAATCAAGTTTATTTCCGGAGACCCATGTCCCGGCACGGCCGTTCTTGAAATGGGCCGGCGGGAAAGGCCAGTTGCTCCCCGAATTGAGCAAGCGCCTGCCGGCCCATTTTCGCAGCTACCACGAACCGTTCGTCGGCGGCGGCGCGCTGTTCTTTCATCTTGCCAACAACGGGCAACTAAACCAGCAGATCTTCCTGAGCGACTACAACCACGAACTCATCAATTGCTACCGCGTGATCCGCGACGATGTCGAGGCGCTGATCGATGCACTACAGGAGCATACACCGCATTTCAAGGATCCGAACTATTTTCTAGAGATCCGCAAATGGGATCGCCAGCCCGGTTTTGCGCAGCGCCAGCCGGTAGCCAAAGCTGCTCGCACGATTTTCCTGAATCGGACGTGTTATAACGGACTGTACCGGCTCAACAACAAGGGCCAGTTCAATGCGCCCTTCGGCAACTATAAAAACCCGCTGATCTGCGATCCCGCCAATATGCGGATCGTCAGCCAGGCGCTGCGTACGGTGGAATTGCATGTCGGCGATTTTGCCGATGTGCTGGATCGCGCTCAGCCGCAAGACCTGGTTTATTTTGATCCGCCCTATGTGCCGGTAAGCAGCACTTCGTCGTTTACGCATTACACCGGGCAAACCTTCAGCGCCGATGAGCAACAGCGGCTGGCCGAGGTCTTTTTTGCCCTGCAAGAACGGGGCTGCTATGTCATGCTGAGCAATTCGCATACCGACCTGGTGCGCGAGTTGTACCGCAATGCTCGTATCACCGACGTAGTCCATGCCAGCCGCAAGATCAACTGCGACGGCAAGAAACGCGGCAATGTCGAAGAGTTGATCGTATGCAGCTATCAGCCGCCGGGCGCTTGAGGCGGCCAGGCCAGGGCTGCGATTGGCGCGGGGCAAGCATAGTGCTGCTTTACACATCCAATCGCATTGCTATAGGGGGCGAAAAAGCCTCAGTACGGCTCATAAACGTCTGTTGACCAGCCTGATCCGGCGTGCTATACTTGGCAACGTTGGACAGTATCTTGACGTAAGGAAGGCCGTTATGGCACAGATACGGCTGGTAATCGCGGATGATGAATCGATCATCCGTATGAATTTGAAAGAAACGCTGGTCAGCCTGGACTACCTGGTCGTGGGTGAAGCCGGTGATGGGGTCAGTGTCATCAATCTGGCGCGCGAACTGCGACCCGACCTGGTGCTGATGGATATCAAGATGCCGAAACTGGACGGCATCCAGGCCGCCAAAGTACTGACCGAAGAGCGCATCTCGCCGGTCTTGCTGCTGACTGCCTATTCGGATCGCCAACTCGTTGATCGGGCCCGCGAAGCAGGCGTTGTCAACTATATCGTCAAGCCATTTCGCGAGGCCGAATTGTTGCCGGCCATCGAGATTGCCATGGCACGCTATCAGGAATTCCTGGTAATGGATCGGGAAATCCGGGATCTGAAAGAAACGCTGGAGACTCGCAAGATTGTGGAACGTGCGAAAGGCGTGCTGATGGATAAACACGGCCTGAAAGAAACCGAAGCGTTCCGCAAGATCCAGCAACTCTCGATGAATACGCGCAAATCGATGAAAGAGATCGCGCAAGCCATCCTGCTGGCTGACGAGATCTAGTTGCTCAGCTCGTGGCGGATCGCTCTGCTGAACAGCCCAATGCCGATGTTTCGCGGCACGATGCACATTCTGGGCAGCGGCGGCTTCAGGCGTTGCTGCCCCATTTGTTGACGGCTGTCATTGCAGTGCTGATCAGCCTCGGTCTGCAACCGCTGTTCCAGCCGGAGCCGCCGCTTGCCCAGTTGCCGGCGCCCTCCGTTACTCCACAGCCCTCGCCCGTACCGACTGCCACCGCGCCGGCGGCGCGCAGCCCGTTGCCCAACCCGCAAACTGATACAGAAGTGCTGAGCCAGGAAATTATCGATTTGCGGGCCGAACAACAGGCTCTGCGTAGCTCGCTGTACCTGATGCGTGCCGTCACCCTGCTTGCCGATGCCGAAACCGCCCTCAATGCCAATCGCCTCGATGAAGTTGAACGACTGTTGCTGACTGCGCGAGTCTCGCTTGACTATGCCTATAGCATCAGCGCCGAACAGGAGAAGGGGCCAATCGGCGAGTTTCGGCTGCAAGTCGGGCGCCTGCGCGACGACCTGCGCCTGCGTCCCGAAGGCCTCGATCTGCGCCTGCGCCGCCTGCGTGCCGATATGCTCAGCCTGATCGACGCATAGAACATCCTTACCGCAGCTGAAACCAGGCGGTGCGTCAGCTCTGGTTCTGCAAATCAACAAAGCGATAGCCGACACCACGCTCGGTCAGGATGTAGCGCGGATGCGCCGGGTCTTCTTCGATCTTCTGGCGCAAGTATGTTATGTAAAGCCGAAGATAATGGCTTTCCTCGCGGTATTCCGGCCCCCAGACCCGCGTCAGCAGCATTTCGTGGGTTTGCACATAGCCGGCATTTTGCACCAGATGGTACAACAGGCGATATTCAGTGGGCCGCAAATTGACGCGCTCGCCCGCGACCAGTACCTCACGACGGGCAAAATCGATACTCAGCCGATCATCGATTTTCACCATCGTCTGGGCCATAGGCGGCGCGGTATAATGGCGCCGCAGCACAGCCCGGATGCGGCTAATCAGCTCACGATGGCTGAAAGGCTTGCCGATATAATCGTCGGCACCGAGTTCCAGGCCACGCACCCGGTCTTCCTCGCTGTCTTTGGCCGTCAGGAATAATACCGGCACCTGTGAGAACTGACGCAACTGAGCCAGCGTCTCGAAACCATCCATACCCGGCATCATAATATCCAGCAACACCACATCTGGCATATCTTCCCGCGTCCGGTCGAGCGCCTCGCGCCCATTGCCGGCCGTGGCCACCCGCGCACCCTCCAGTTCGAGGTTCATGCGCATAAAATTGACCATACGTGGTTCATCATCAACAACCAGCACCAGTTTATCTTTCAGTTCAGACATACTTTGCCCTGTGCATTATGGCATTGATCGGCTGCTTTGTGCAGCAACGCCTTGCTTATGGCGATTCTAGCACGGCTATACCTCGAACTCAAGCAATACCCGCAATACCCTATGATATGCCCTGAGAGGAAAAAAGTAGAAACAGGGAAACAGTTTTCCGGTTGACAATCCAGGCATAATTGTGTATAGTATGTATGTGCAAAACCTGGGCAATATTAGTGAAACAGATTGTGCATACCCTGGTTTGCCACCGTGGAACAGGGACGAGCGAGGAAATGAGGAAAACAAATGATTAATGTTGAACGCCGAAGCTTTATTGAGAATGCAACACCCGAAGAAGTGTTCGCGGCGCTTTCCGAACCGAGCAGTCTCTCAAACCTGTTGCCGCGGGTTCGCAAAGTTGAAATGCTGGCTCGCAACGAAACCAGTGCCAAACTGACAACCCATATGTCACTTGGCGGCATCTTTGGTACTATTCGCTGCGAAGGCGACCTGACGTGGACTGAGCCGAGTGAGATTGTGTTCAAGGTTCGCAAACCGCTGCCGGTTGACACACTCTGGAAGCTTGACCCGGCTGTCGGCGGCACTGAACTTGTCGCTACCATGGGGCTTGACCTGGCACCGCTCCTCGGCCCGATGGCCCAGTTCGTCCCGGTGGAGCCGGTCGCTGAGATGATTGGCAAAGAACTGGATGCGGCATTGGAAGCCATTACCCGGCGCTGCACAAAGCCTGATTTGCAGGAACACGCCGTAGCCGCCTGACTCTGATCGAACAAAAAGAAAATCTGCTATAATGCGGGAGTTTGCAAGCTCCCGCATTTTTGTGCTGCCAGAAAGATTTGTACATGTCTATCGATGCTGCTCGCATCGCCACGGGCCTGGTTCTCAGCATTGCGATTGGCGGACTGGCCTACTGGCGACAATCACTCAGCGTCAGCGGCTGGCTTGGCGCCGTCATCACCGGTACGCTGACCTTTGGTTTCGGCGGCTGGCCCTGGGGCCTGACATTGATCACGTTTTTCATCAGCAGCAGTTTGCTCTCGCGCTATAAAGAGGCCGTCAAAGAACGCCGTGCTGCGGAAAAATTCTCCAAAGGCGGGCGTCGTGACCTGGCCCAGGCGCTAGCAAACGGCGGTGTCGCCGCATTTCTGGCCCTGCTGTATGAGTTGCTCGGCGAACCATCGCTGCTGCTGGCCCTCTTTCTGGGCGTGATGGCGACCGTTACCGCCGATACCTGGGCTACTGAGCTCGGCGTCCTGAGCAATCATCCGCCGCGCTTGATCACCAGCGGGCGCCAGGTTGAACCCGGTACCTCCGGCGGTGTCACCGTCACCGGTACAGTGGCCGCCGCCGCCGGCGGGTTGCTGATCGGCAGTGCCATGCTGATCTTTAGCATGATGATCGAATTCCCGCCCGGCATGGCCGCTGTGCCCTGGTGGATGTTGCCCGCCGGTATGCTCGGCGGGCTTGCCGGTGCCATGTTTGACAGCTTGCTCGGGGCGACGGTACAGGCCATCTATCGCTATCCCGATGGGCGCGAAACGGAACGAACGCTAGCCCGCGACGGTACGCCCAACACGTTTGTACGCGGCTGGCGCTGGATGAACAACGATGTCGTCAATCTGCTCAGTTCGCTGACCGGCGGGCTTGGCGCTGCCTTGATGTTTTTTCTGTTCGCCGGCTGATCAAGCCGACTTTCCTTGCAGGTTGCCCGGTTCCGTGCTACATTTGAGCCTGCTTTCGGCCACCTGGCTCGCCGGGGCTTTCGTTCACACAGGCGAATACGGCGAGTCATAGTTGTTTCGAGGACACCACCATGCTGCGTCAAATCCCCCGATCGCGGCGCTGGCTTCCGCTGGTTTTGCTCATCACACTCAGCGCCTGTGGTATGCCCTTTCTCGCCGAACCATCGGCAACAACCGACGTACCAGACCCGCCGGCGACAGCTACAGCCTTGCCCACCAGCACTCCGCTTGCCCTCAGCGAGACGATTGAAATGGAAGCCGGCGGCTTCCGCCTGCGTGTCCCGAGTGGCTGGCGCAGCCGGGTTATCGCCGGTACGTTGACCCTGGCCGCCGACGCGGATAGCCTGGAGATGACGACGCCCGGCGAACATCTGGTCATTCAGATCGACTCGACTCCGCTGGAGACGATTGCCGACGTGTATGGCAGCGATGCTGCGCTCAATCCGGAGGTATTTTTTGATTTTAGCAGCGATGGTCCGCGCCAGGCCGGGTATACGCTGAGCGCGGCGGAACCAATCGCCATTGACGGCAACACCGGCTTGAGTGCCGATCTCCAGGCCGCCGGCGGTGCCGGACGCCTGGTGGTCGTGCTGACGGCATCGCAAGCCATGCGGGTGCTTGGCCAGGCCGCTCCGGAAGCCTGGCAAACGCAGCAAGCCGTATTTGAGGGTATTGTCGCCAGTATCGAGTTTTTTGCCCCGGTTGCCGAGATTACGCCTACCCCGACCGGGCTGGCATCGCAACCCTTGATCAGTCGCGAAGGGCCGGAGAATTTTGTCATTCGCATCGGTGGTGTGGAGGGCGAACCCAATAGTCGCTTCACAGCCGCCCGTGGTTTGAGTGTCGATGATCAGGGCCGGATCTACCTGGCTGAACACGATCAGGGTGTGTGGGTGTTTGAACCGGACGGTACGCTGGTTCGCACCTTCGGCAAGGACGACCTGGTTGATGCCTATGATGTCGCAGTCAATAACGACGGTGAGATCTTCGTTGCCGATTATGGCAGCAATGCAATTGTGCATTTCGATGGGACGGGCACCCTGCTCAATCGCTGGGGTAGCACCGGTGATGCGCCGGAGCAATTCGGCTTTTCATCGCCGCAGCGGATCGCCCGCGGGCCGGACGGCAGCATTTATGCGCTCGATGATCGCAGCGCCTCCGATGGCAGCAGTACCGCATTGGAAATTGTGCGCTTTGCGCCGGCCGGCGAACTGATCGAACGGATCACGCTACCGGCCGAAACCGCCCCGAATGATCTGGCTATCGGGCGGAACGGCGATATTTACCTCGCCGATGCCGTCAACAACGAGGTTATGCGCATCAACAGCCGCGGCGAGATACTGGCGCGCTTCCCGGAAGATGTCGGCACTGCGGACATCGACGGCATCGCAGCCGGCGCCGTCGATGTCGATAGCCGGGGCAACATTTATGTGGCAACCTGGAACGCCGGCATCCTACGCATCGCGCCGGACGGCACCCTGGTCGCCCAGGGCGGCGAGACGATTGCCCAGGGCATGACGCCGCAGACCGGCCAGTTTAGCCTGCCCAACGGCATTGCCGTAGCCGACGACGGCCTCGTCTGGGTGAGCGACAACAGCGGCGAGTACAGTGCGCTGACCGGACTGCGGCTCGAAGTTGACCCGGTCGCCGAAGCAACGGCCAATGCCGCCCCGCCACTTGTGGATAATACGGATCCGTTGACGGACACCACCCCGGTCGCAGACGCAACCTCGGTCGCTGTGGCAGGCAGTGTACTGCGCCAGTGGGCCAGTGCCGCAAGCGCCAGCAGTGCCTACGAGGGCTACCCGGCCAGCAATACTACCGGGCCGCCGGACGCGGAAGGTTGTAGCAGCAGCCGGAATGCCTGGGCTTCCGCCGATCCCAATGGGCAGGAAACGCTGGAGTTGAGCTATCCAACTGCGGTGCTGGCCACCGGGATCAACGTATACCAGAACCATCGACCGGGCTTCATCACCCGGATCGACCTGCTTGACCTTGATGGCGAAGCAACCACCGTCTATCGAACCGCCGCCGCGCTGAGCGCAGAATGCCCGCTGTTGCTGGCCATCGAATTTGAACAGACCAGCTTCCTCGTCGACCGGATCCGGCTGACGATTGACCAGCGCAGCGGCGCCAACTGGAACGAGATCGACGCTGTCGAGCTCATCGGCGTCCAGTAGCCGTTACAACAAACGGGAACATACAGGAAGGCATATGACGGCGCAGCTAAGCCGCGCCGTCATATGCCTTCCTGTATGTTCCCTGGTTACGCGGAAAAACCTTGCTGCCGCAGGCGAAAAAGCGGGTCCAGGCATGAGTTGTCATGCCGCCGTGGCGACCGGCGGTGATGGAGCCTTCCGCTGGTAGGGACGCTGTGGCGGTGGCCGCAAACGCATTGCTTCATCCCAGCGCTGGCTCTTCAGCCATGCCC
>DAOTUJ010000094.1:0-6805 GCA_034437175.1 Chloroflexaceae bacterium
CGCCTCAAGATGCTCAAGCGGGCGATGTTTGGTCGCGCGGGCTTTGCGCTCCTCCAGCGCCGGGTGCTCCTGGCCACGTGAGCGTTTCACCAAAAGTGGCCAAGAACCACTTGACAACTGGAATTTACAACATCGTCCAACTCAGCGATTTCCAGTACGAGATCATGGCCGAGCTGTGCCGGCACCACGAGGCGCTGCTGAACCTTTTAGGCAATCCGTGGGAAGCAACTGCCGAGGACTGGGTAGCCTTCGACCGGGTGCTGGAACGCTACACCTGGAAAGTGCCCTGGCTCAGTCAGACCCTCAAATTCTACGATCTGCTGGCTGAGAAGCTGCTGCGCAGCGCGTCCTACTACCTCGTTACCTGGGAACCTGAGACGGTGGATGCCGATGGGCAGGCGATGGGCCTGGCCGTGCGTACCGGCCGGCCGGTGCGCGTCGTCGAGAGCCTGCCGGCCATTCTCGACGCCGACTACACCATTCGCGAAGCGCAGGGCTACCTGGAGCCGCAGAAGAAGGGCCGGCCCTACCTCACCGTGCTGCGCTCCTTCCAGATCACCGGGACGTTCGATGCCGGCGTGCTGCACAGCCTGATGGATCTGCCCTTCGATGTCTCGATTGCCATCGACATCGAGACGATGCCGAAACCGAAGGCCATGCGCGAGTTGGAGCTGTCCTACAACGGCGCCCGCGCTGCGCTGCGGCACAATGGCGGCACGAAGGATGTATTCTCCGAGCGGGTGCTCGCCGATACCGAGTACGCCATGCACGCACTGCAGTCGCAAGGCGTGCATCAGGTGCAGGTCGCCGTGCTGATCACCGGCGAGAACCTGCGCCAGCTCCGCGCCAATGTCGAGACGGTGCGCAACACCCTGGGCAATACCGTGCGCATGGAAGCCGTGCGCGGCTCGCAGGCCGAACTGATGAAGCTCTGGAGCACCTACGGCGCCGGGCGGATTGCCGCAGCCTGGCAACGCGCGACCATGCTCTCGCACGGGGTTGGCTGTCTGATGGGCTTGCTCGGCTACCATCGGGCGCGAACCGTCAACGGCGTGTTGTGGGGCGTCGATCTGATCCGCGCCGCGCCGCTGTTCGTCGATCTCTTTGGCGACAACCAGGCTGCCCATGCGGTCATCCTGGGCAAGACCGGCTACGGGAAAACATTTTTCCTCAACCTGTTGACCATCCGGGCGGCCGCGCAACTGGGCTACCGGGTGATCACGATTGATGCCTTCCGCAACGCCGAGCGGCTGGAAACGGCATTAGGTGGCGGCGCCGTCGTGAACTGGATCGACCTGGGGGCGGCGATCAACATCCTCGATATTGTCTTTGACATCGAGTTCCCCGGTGGCTGGCTGCCGGCCCAGGTGCAGCACGCGATTGCGCAACTGGCGCTGCTGATGGGCGAACCGGGCAGCGATGCCGATGGCAAAGCCTGCTACATCCCGCGCCGTTTCAGCCCCGGCGAGAGCGGCGTGCTCGACATGGCGCTGACCAGCATCTATAGCCGGCACGACCCCGACGAGCCGCTGGAGCAGATGCCGATGCTCAGTGACCTGATTGCCGAGCTTGATGCCCTGGCCGAGATCGAGGGCGTGCAGATCGGCGATGAACTCTGCCGCATCCTCTACGGCACGAAGCAGCGCCCGCAACCCGGCGCCGACGTGAAACTGACCTCGATGGGCCGCAACTTTAATCGGCCCACGAGTATCGACTGGGATTTTGCTTCGGACGTGAACTGCTTCGACTTCTCCGCGATTGCGACGGCCGCGCCGAGCCTGCTGCCCTTCTACTATGCCCAGGCCGTCGGCGCGATCAACCGCTTTATGCGCGACCGCAACCGCGACCTGCGCCGCCGCACGATGCTGATTATGGACGAGTTTGGCTATGCGGCGCGTACTGAGGCGGTCGGGCGCATGGCCGCCGACATCTGCAAGGTCGCCCGCAAATACAGCGTCGGCCTGATTGCGGTTGACCAGAACCCCGGCACTTTTCTCGATAGCCGGCACGGCCAGGAAATCTACGAGAACGCCGTTGCCAAGCTCATGTTCCACCTTGACCCGAACCCGGCCCAACGCGCCGCCGCGACCGTGCCGGGCATGCATGCGGAGCACGCCGCGTTCCTGAGCAATGCCGACCGCGGCCAGTGCGTTTGTGTCATTCGCAACGACGTGCATGTCGCCTCGGTCGAGGTCAGCGATCACGAACTGGCGATGTTGCGCGGTTCATAATGCTGATCGCGATTTTTTGCTACGGTTCATTCTTTATAGCTGAGGAATATCATGCGTTACCTTCATTTCATTCTGTCCCTGTTCGTGCTGGCCGGGTTCGCACTGACCGGCTGCGGCGTAGCACCAGCCGCCCGGACGCCGGAAGAACTCACGGTTGCCTACCTTGATGCCCTGGACGCCAACGACCTCGAGGCAGTGGCGGCGATGCTGCCGTATGATAGTGCCGATATGCGCCGGATGGAGGCGCGGAACCAGCTCGACCGCTGGAGTCTTCACTGGAAGCCCCGCCAGGTATCCGGGGGCCGGGCGGAAGATGTTGGCGCGTTGATCTCCCGCGATTTCATACGCGTCGTCGAGGATGGCGGCATCGCCACCGGCTACAGCGTCTGGATCTATGAGGAATACGATTCGTGCATCTCCGTCGAGATGGAACAGCGCAACGGCGAATGGACGGTCAACAGCTTCTACGCCAACAACATCTATGAGAACAAACCGGAGTGCCGGCCATGATCCGCGCAAAGTATCCTGAGCTTATCCTGACCGGCGTTACCCTGTTCGCGGTCTGCATGGCCGCCATGGTGATCTACCTGCTGCGCCCGGTCAACCCGGTCTACGATACCCGCCCGCCCGAGCCGGTCTCATCACGCGAGATGACGCCGGCGGCAGCGCAACCGACAACGGCAATCCCGCCCGCGCCGGTCGGCGCGCCGGTGGTCGAACTGCCGACGATGCGGATCGAGCGGCCCGCGCTCTCGATGGGCGTCTGGATCGGCCTGCTGGCGACGACCGTGCTGGCGACCGGCGGCATTGCCGGCGCCCGCTGGCGGCGCAAGAAGCTACCCTACACCGGGCAGACTGCGGCAACCTTCACGCAGGCCCAGGATCGGGCGAGCCGCCAGGCCAACCAGACCGTCATCCAGTCACTCGTCAACCAGGGGCTGATGAGCGGCCGGGACTCGGCCTTCGCCAGGCAGGGCAGTGACGGCAACCAGCGCGACGGCGCCGCGATTGCGCAGTTTGTCGCCGGGCAGGGCGCCGCCGGCGCGACCGTCGCGCAGATCCACGCCTCTACCGGCATCCCGCGCCGGCGGATTGTCCTGGCAACGCTGTTGCTGCGCCGGCAGGGGACGTTGCGCAAAAACGGTGAAACCCTGGTAGTGAACAGTGACGAGTGACAAGTGACAAGTGACAAGTGATGAGCCGGGCAAGTTCGGACTCGTCACTCATCACTTGTCACGCATCACTCCCAATGAGGTGTAATCATGCCTGCTTCCCCGCTTGTCCTGTGTCGCCTGAATCTGCCGGAGCAGGCCGGCGACCCGGAAACGATTGATGCTGTGCTACGCCGGCACTTGCGCCACGCAAAGCTGGCGAACGTACTCATTCACATCAACGGCCGGCTGCAGCCCTATGTGTTGACCGAGGGGTGCAGCGGTTGCGCAACCCAATCCTGTGCGATTGGTTGCTATCGCGAGTTGCTGCACCGGGGCTTGCGCTCAATATGGGGCGCCGCCGTCGAGATGAAGGTCGTCACCAAACTGATCGACCGGCCCTACACCCGCCATGTCGCGGTCATTCCCGGCAAAGAAGCCGCGCCGCTGCCGCCCGATCTGCCGGCGAACTGGCCCGACTCGCGCCTGGTCGTCGGCTGGAGCGCAACCAATCCGGGCATCGGCAAGAAAGCGAAGAAGAAGAAGAAGGATGCGCCTGAGCCGCCACAGACCGCGATTATCTCCGTGGGCGCCGCGCTCGATGTGGGCGATGATGGCCCTGACCCCCAGGAAGCCCTGGCTGCGCACGGCTGGATTCCTGCCCCCAGGCTCACGGATCGCCTGCCCTTTAACGTCCCCTTGCCTAATCTGCCGTTCCTGGCCGGCGACGGCGGGCCGGCGCTGCGCTTCCCGGCGCCGCGTATGGCCTGGAGCGGGCATATCTTCCTGCTGACCGGGCAGAGCGTTGCGGTCGAGTCCTGAACTGTTTGGATTTCTGTGCTAGAATTGCCGGCGAGTTCTTTCGCAAAATAAAAAAGGCAGGCATCTATGACCGCAGATATGGCAGCACCGCATCCATTCGATTTCCTGACCCCGCAAGAAGCGGATGTGTTTCATTACATCGTGACGGCAAATGAATATCAGTTGCCGGATCGGTTCCCGCCGGATAGTCTGGTGATTGATATTGGCGCGAATATTGGCATAGCTGCCTACGCCTGCCTTGCGCGTGGCGCCGGCAAGGTACTGGCATTTGAGGCGGTGCCGGGCAATGCCGAACGCTGCACGGCGGCGCTGGCCGGCTACGGTGATGGGATCGACGTTCGCAATCTCGCAGTCTGGCGATCTGATGTGCCACCGGCTTCGGTTCGGGTAACGGCTCCACCGTGGTACGACGGATGGGACGGAACCGGTGTGACGGTGATGCCCCGCACGGGCAATCAGATTGAGGTTGCATCCATCAGTCTCGATGCCGTGTTGCTTGCCCTGCAACGGCGCGTGAATTTGCTGAAAATCGATTGCGAAGGCGCGGAATGGCCCATCCTGCTGACGAGTACCCGCCTGGATCAGATCGACGCCATGGTCGGTGAGTATCACGAAATCGGCTTTCCAGGTGCGTATTACCCCGATCCGGTGCCGGCGGCGGCGCAGGTCAATGCCGCAACCGCATATCGCATAGCGGATCTGGTAGCCTATCTTGCCGGGCAGGGCTTCCTGGTGCGGTACTACGAGCATGTCAAAGGGCAATCCGGAATTGGTTTATTTTTTGCAACCCGGAAAAATCAATGAGATTGTGGTTCACGCTGGCACTGCTGCTGCTCCTGACGTCCTGTACCGCGCAGTCCGGCCCCGGCACCGCAACGCCACCGCCACAGCCAACGCGACCGGTTGAGCCGGGGCAGCAACTCACCGACCGAGTCTCGCCCGACATTCCCGAGGTGCGCGAGCGCCGCGCCCAGATCGCCGCCGCCCTGGCTGCGTGGCCGCCGGTGCTGACCCGCGAACTGGCCGACCCGGACGCGCAGCAGGCCCAGGCGCTCGCCATCGCCGACGAGCAGGTGCAGCAAACATTCAGCTTTGGTGAGGACGATAAGCCGCTGCTGAGCGAGGTCTTTGGCGTCGTGCCGGCCACCGCTGCCGATATTCCTGATGCTGGAGCCTGCCGCGAGTGTTGGCTGGTCGTGCTCTACAACTTCGGCACGAACGGCACGACCCGCGTGCTCGTCGATCTCGCCGCTGAACAGGTGGTGCATCAGACCACCCTGGCCGTGAGCCAGCCGGAAGTGCCGCCACACCTGGCGCGGCTGGCCGTCGCCATCGCTCGTGCCACGCCGGAGCTGCAACAGGAACTGATGTGGTTGCCCGACGAGGACATGGCGATTATGGAGGCGACCAAAACCAGCGTGCAGGGCACGGCCTGCGAGCGCAGCCGGCATCTCTGTGTCGCGCCGACCTTCCGCTGGCCGCATATGGCGCTCTGGGCCGTCATTGACCTGACCGAGTTGGCGCCCGTCGCGCTGATCTGGACGAATACCGGCGACCCGCCGAGTCAGGCGCTGAGCGAGACCGAGGTGCAGAACGTGGTCATCTCGGATCTCTGCGAGACGCCCGAAACGCTGGAGCGCGGCCCCTGGAGCCTCGACTCCATCATCACCTCGTCGGATGGCATTGCCTTCCGCAATCTGCGCTACAACGGCGATCTGGTCATTGAGTCGCTGAAGATCGTGGACTGGCATGTGCGCTACGAGCCGGTCACGCCGGACAGCCCGCCGGTGGGCTATTCCGACGCTATCGGCTGCCCGACCTTCAGTTCTGCCGCCGTCGTCCCCTTCAGCCTGCCGGTCGTCGAAGATCTGGCCGAGAACGGTGGTGTGGTGATCACCCAGGATTTTCGCTCACCGCTCTGGCCGCAAGCCTGCAACTACCGCTACCAGACCCGGCTCACCCTGCACGACGACGGGCGCATCGGCTTCGAGGCCGTCAACATCGGGGGCGGCTGTGGCGATGAAGGCACCTACCGGCCCATCCTGCGCGTGGCCCTGGCCGGCGAGACCACGGAGTTTACCGACCCTGCCGGTGACGAATGGGAAACCGAGCAGTGGACGGCGTTGCAGCCGGGCGAGGGCAGCCGCTTCCGACTGGCCACCAGCGCCGCCGATTGGCAGATCGCGCCGATGTGGGGCGAAGCCTATGAAGCCTTTCTCTACGCCAGTGTTGCCCACGCGGGCGAGGGCGCGACGGATCTCCCGAGCATCGGCACCTGCTGCAACGAGGACTGGCAGCAAGGGCCGGAGCAGTTTCTGACGCCGGCGGAATCGCTGACCGGCAGCCCGACCGTGCTCTGGTTCGTGCCCGCCATCGCCAACGCCGAGCGCGCGCAGTGCTGGGCCGAAGTTGTGCCGCAAGGCGGCGTGCTGATTGCCGAAGAATGGCCGTGTTCGAGTGGGCTCATGCTCGCGCCACGAACAGAATGAAACAACCGCGGAGGACGCAGAGAAGCGCAGAGGATACATAAAGACTCAACTCTGCGTCCCTCTGCGTCCCCTGCGGTGACAATCAGGAGAATCCTATGCCCCCGCAACCTGA
>DAOTUJ010000095.1:0-46079 GCA_034437175.1 Chloroflexaceae bacterium
CCGCTCGAACCAGGACTGGCTGAAGCGTGGTGGAACGATGACCTTCTGCACGTGATGGAGCGCCTTCTGGGTGGCGTTCATACGCGACTCCTCTTCAGCGTCCCTTCAACAGGCTGACAGGGGATGAACACCATAGGCGTAAAAATCGTTCATCATTCGAGGTTTGTAATCCTACCCAAGCTTCGGCTCCATTATTGCGCAGTGCTGGAAATCGTTGAAAACAACGACTAAGGCTTTGAGGAACCCAATATGATAGTGGCGAATTCGGTAGTTTTGCCAAATCAACTAACCTGCATATAAAAACGAAATGTTGTTCAATGGTTGATTGAAGACTAAGTATATTGCTTCTTGCTTCGAAGCTTTTCTGTGTAACAGGTGAGTCGGTCAGCCTGAAGAACAAAACTGTCGGATCACCTTTAGATGACCGGACTACATATGCTGCGGTCTCCACCATTGCATCAAGCACACCCATACCCAGATCCAAACATACATCCAGTTTATTGCCTGCTATAAGATTTTTTTTTCTCCATTCTTGAGAAGATGAGTTAAACAGTGGAGTGCGCGTCGTGATAGCACCCATTAAACCATGATCCGTCAATCTGTCTAGCCAAACTCCAACCATAGCTATGGCAAGGTCGTGTTTCGATATGGCAAAGAATTTCTCAAAGTAATACGAGGCAGAAGTCGTTGTCTCTCCAAAAGGCGGATTCATTAGTACCACGTCATAACGCTTCCGGCACAAATCGATAAACGCAAATCCCTGCGCGGCATCGTCGGCGAAGAGGCGGCGACGGAAGCTCTGACCGCCCTCGGTGTCCTCGGCGTAGGCACGCAGTGCGGCGATGATCCGCTCTTCGGCTCGCGACCAGAATTCTTCGGGTCGGGGCAATTCAAGCAGGTCGAAGATGCTGGTGTTGCGCTCGGGAGCAAAGCCGGGCAGGTAGCCTGCTTCTTTGCGACGCTGGATCGCGGCCTGCTCATAGGCCTGGCGGGCCTGCTCAATCACGCCGCTGATCTCTTCCTCAATCTTCAGCAGCGAGCCGGCTTCGCCGGCCAGTTGCATCGCCGCAAAGACTCGTCGCAGCATCTGCCCCACCACCCGATCCTCGGCGCTCGCGCCCAGTTGCCGGTCAATAAACTCCTCCAGTAGCGCCGGGTCGCCAGGCATTGGCTCGGCGCAGACCACCTGCGAGCGCCGAATAAGCGGGCGCTGTGCCGGCTTGAGATCCTGGCTCTGCCAGCTCTTCTGAGCACGCAGCCAGAGCGATAGCCCGGCAATCTGTACCGCCCGCGGGTCGATGTCGATGCCGTGAATATTGCGTTCGATAATCAGGCGCGGCACGTCGCGCAAAAATGCTTCTTGCGACGGATAGGTCTCCTGGAGCGGCGCCATGCCGGGCGGGCGTTGCAGCGCTGCCGGGCCATGCTCGGCTTCGATCTGCCAGGCTTCGGCATAGATGCGCTCGAAGAGATCGAATGCATAAAGGCCGAAGTGCATCGAACCGCAGGCCGGATCGAGCATCAGGATGTCGCGCGGGTCTTTCAGGGGCCGGTGCGGAATATGCACCGGCTGCTGGAGCAATTCCTCCTGCGTGAGCCCGTCGTCGGCCGGCTGCTCGGGCGGTTGCTCGCCGGGGGCCAGGAAGATCTCATTCGGGCGACGCACCAGGTAACGGCAGCTATCGACCAGGCTGGTTTTGCTGCGGGTCATCTCGTACCAGATTCGGCCCAGCGTATTGTCGGTCAGAAACTCGACCACATAGCGCGGCGTGAAGAACTGGTTGCGCACCGCCAGTTCACGGCTGTTACGCGGGGCAGACGAAGCGGCGCGCATAGCCTTGCGTTCTTCCTGGCTATTGAAATACTGGTATATCCAGCCGATAGTCTCGTCTTCGGCCCAGAGCGCCGCAATGTCCGGCTGGTTGATCAGCTCCAGCAATTGCAGCAGCACCGTTTCGCGCGGGAACAGTCGTCCCTCGGCGGCAAAGCGGTCGAAGAGCAGCGGCAAATCAACCGCCAGTTCATCGCAGAGGCTGAACAGGTAGCAGCGGTAGGCAGCGCCGGTTTCGCCGAGGGCGGCGCCGGCCAGCATGGCATAGAGCTGAAAACCCTTGGACTGGTAACCGGCGGCCAGCGATTCAATCAGCAGGCCGCGGGCCTCGGCCATACGCAGCGCACAGATCCGATTGAGCACCGTAAAAGCCTGCTCGCGCACAATCCGCTCCAGCGCCTCGCGGCGTTGCGCCGGTTTCGGCGCCTTTGCGCCAGCCAGGTAATAGTCCAGCGTCTCGCGCAGCAGCCGCGCCGTCTCGCGCCGCGCATCATCGAGATGGCCCAGCTTTTCCAGCGAGGCCACCTCGCCGCTCGCCGGGTCGATGCCATACTCGTGCTGCAACTGGCGGGTAAACTCGTCGCTGAGCAGCGACCGCGCCGCCGCGACAAATCTGGCTAACTGATTGCGCGTATCCTGGTCAAATGCCATGGGTTCTGCCTCTATGTCTGCACGTATCCGGGCCATCATTGTCACCCCTCGCTGCGCTCGGGGTCTTCAATGCAGCGCAATGATTCAGCATTGCATTCGCTGAAGATTCCTCACTCCGTTCGGAATGACCATGGGTTTCGCTGGAATGCTTTGCCGCGCCGCGCCGTCATTGTCATCCCGAGCGCAGCGCGGGGTCTTCAACGCAGCGCGATGATTCGGCCTTGCACTCGCTGAAGATTCCTCACATTCGTTCGGAATGACAGTGAATTTCGTTGTTGGCATCACACTGCCCACTGCCCACTGCCCACTGCCCTCTGCCCACTGCCCTCTGCCCACTGCCCACTGCCCACTGCCTACGTCGACTGCGTCACGATCGGCAGATGCGGGCCGATGTAGCCGACGATGATTGTCTGGCGCTCTTCGTCGGGATAGAAGTGCAGTCGCCAGCTCAGGGTAACTCTCAAGTGCCAGCTGAACACACGCTGCTTGCCGTCGGGACATAGGAACCGACGCTTCGGACCGTAATCCGGGTGTTGCAGCGTTGATGAACTCTCGGGTGACGCATGGCCTGCCAGTTGCTCTTTGTCGAAGCTGCCGCCGGTGGTGCGCCAGCGCCGGCTGTACTCTTCCAGGTAGCGCAGGCGCAGCCGGATGGCTTTGAGATGATCGACCTGGACTGCTGAACTGAGTAACTGTTCTTCGACTGCGGCACAGAATTCCAGCGACGGATAGAGTTCGCGGCGCTGTTCCCAGAGATCCTGGCCGGTCTGCACCATTTGCAGGGCCTGGTCGGCTTCTTCCTGCAAGCGCTGCGTAATCCAGTCGGCCAGTTCTTGCAGATGTGCCCGGCGAGCAATATGGTAGACCTGTTCGTTGCGATCAGGGATCCATTCGCCGTCGCTATCGATCTCGCGCACCAGGACCTCGATCCGCGAGGCATTCCAGGCCGGATCGGAAGGCAGGCTGATGGCCAGGCTGTCGAGCAACAGTGCCACCTGGAAGCCAATCGCACGACGGTTCATCCAGTAACACTCCATCATTATTGCCGCGTCTTGCTTGTCGGCGTGTTCGACCAGGTAGGGCTGCTTGGTTTCGAGGATTCGAAAAAATTCGCGCTCCTCTCGGGACACCTCGCGGTCGTTGCGCCAGCGCACCAGCGGATACTCCGGCGCCAGATCCTGGTAGTTCAAGAGTTCGTTTTTGACCCGCAGCGTGCGCTTGAGCCGGTAGCGGCTGGTGGCGACAATCAGGGTCTGGATGAAGCGGCTCATCCGCCGGCGGGCTTCGTTAATATCGGGAGCCGGTTGCTCCAGTGATAGTTCGTTCAATACCGGCTCAATACTCATCGTCCTCCTCACTCCTGGGCATCAGCAAGGCTTCCAGACTCTTTTCGTATTCGTCGAAGAAATCCGCCGGCCACTCGCTAATTCGGCCGTCCGCGTCGATTTGCGGCGACCTGAGCTGGTGAGCGCCGCTTTCTTCGTTGCGGCCAAAGAAATGGATACTGACCTGGTCGGCGGCAATGCGTTCCTGGCGCACAGCAACCCGGATGCCGTTCAGAACGTGATCACTGTGGCTCTCGACGACAATCTGCACACCGGCGGCGGCGGCCCGGGCGAACAACTCGCCCATCAGCGCCTGGCCACGCGGATGCAGGTGCGCCTCAGGATTCTCCAGCAGGATCAATGCGCCGGGGCGCGCCGAGAGGATTGCCACCAGCACCGGCAGGGTATAGGTCAGCCCGAAGCCCACATTGGTCGTACGGTAGGGATTGGTTTCATTCCGGCCATAGGTAAACGAATAGCGCAGACCCACCACGTCCATTTCGGGCAGGGCCGTAATATTCAGGCGCGCACCCGGCGAAATATCGCTGAGCCAGGCCTCGACCTGGTTCTTCAAGCTGGGCGACATGGCGTCTCGATGCTGCAAACTCGGCACTGGAATATCTTCGTTGCCGAACAGCGCCAGAAAATGTACCGTGTACTGGCCCTGCGGCCCGAGCTGACGGCGCTGGCGCACCTGGAAATCCGAGGTGCCGAACAGGGTACGCGGCCCCAGCCGCTCGGCGTTCAGGTACTGAAAATCATTGTTAAAGACACTACATTGCATCAGGTTGCGCCATTCCTGCGCCGGCCCCTGCTCGATCATCAAGACATCGGTGGCCGGATCGACCGCGAAATGCCAGGCGAGTTTCCCCAGCTGGTCATCGACCACGCCAATACTCATTTCATCGGTCTGAGCATTTTCGAAGCGTACATCGCCGGCGGTGCCGAGACTGGCCAGTTCGCCGTTCAAATTCAGCCCACTGATCTGCCCATAGCCATCGTGCGACTGGCGCAGCAGCAAAAGGGCCTGGATCGTCGTCGACTTGCCCATGCCATTCAAGCCCGACAGCAGGGTCAGGTTGTTGAGTGGAATGACCTGATCTTCAAAGCATTTGAAATTATGCAGATGTAAAGCCGTAATCATGCCAGCACCTCGCGAAGCAATTCGTGTACCCGTTCAAAACGCCGGCGAACCTTGGCCAGGTCGCCGGTACCCTGCGAAATGGCGGCATCAAATTCACGCTCATTCATCAAATCAATAAACTGCTCCTGAACCTGGGCTTTCCGTTCGATCACCATATCGAGTTCCGCATCATTAAGCGTGCTGAGATTGACCGACCAGGTCTCAAACAAGGACTTATTGATGGGCATCCGCCGATGATCCGGGTTGTACCGCTTGCGAAAGGCATCATTCCCGAAAATCGCTTCGGCGGCTCGCATCGCCCGCGTGAACTGGTGTTTCAACGCTTCCCGTTCGGCCTCCGGCAACTCATTGATCTGCCGCATCGAACGATTCAGAAACGCGTCAAAATCCTGAACCGCATACTCACTGTAGTGCGTGATGGTGAAGGCCAGAAAACGCAGGACCATTTCCCGATCATCCATGCGATCATTGGCGACCCCGCCGGCAGTTGCTGCCTGAAACTCGGCTGACATAGCCAGTTCCTCGAGCAGCCGGGTCGACGGCCCCTGGTTCAGCGCATGCCGGATCTCCTGCGGCGAGAGTGGTTTGCCGCCGGTATTGATCCGGCGAAAGATGGTGAATTTGACTTCCTCCGGCGTGCCACGACTGATCAAATACACCGTCAACTGCGTTTCCTGAATCCGCCGCTGAAAATTCCGCGGCAAATCATCATAGGTGTAGTTTGTAAAATTCGTCAGAAATTCGAGCCCGGTCAACCGCAGACTCTTATCGATTACAAAACGCTTGAGCGTCGTCAGTCGCTGCAAACCGTCGATGACCACCCATTTATCGTCATCCGTCCCATCAACATATAGCGCCGGCAGCGGGATGCGCATCAGCAGCGACTCAATCAAGCGGCTCTGCGCGCCCGCACTCCAGATCCCGGCTTTGCGCTGGAATTCCGGACTCAAATCAATTTCAGCTTCTTTGATGCGCGAAAGGAGCAAATTGATGGTGACGGTCAGCGTCTCAACCCTGATCAATGTCGGGTCAAAAGGATGCGTAATCGCATCATCGCCCGTAATTTCTTCTTCATCAACAGCCTGAAACTCGCGCAGTTCAGCATCATCAACAGCCAGTTTTTGTTCATCAATCTGCATTTTCTTTTCAGCCAAACAGCCACCTCCCCAACTGGTTTCCGGTTCTGAGAGCAATTGTAGCACGCCGAATTTTTGCCGCTTTGCCGTCCTGCGCCACTGCGCCGCCGTTGTCACCCCGAGCGCAGCGCGGGGTCTTCAATGCTTCCCACTGATTCGCTGTCCGACCGCGCTGCCATTGTCACCTTGCACTCGCTGAAGATTCCTCACATTCGTTCGGAATGACCATGGGCTTCGCTGGAATGCGCTGCCCCACCGCGCCGCCGTTGTCACGTTGCAATCGCTGAAGATTCCTCACATTCGTTTGGAATGACCATGGGCTTCGCTGGAATGCCCTGCCCCACCACGCCGTCATTGTCACCCCGAGCGCAGCGAGGGGTCTTCGGTGCTTCTCGCTGATTCGCTGCCCCACCGCGCCACCATTGTCACCCCGAGCGCAGCGAGGGGTCTTCGGTGCTTCTCGCTGATTCGCTGCCCTACCATGCCACCATTGTCACCCCGAGCGCAGCGAGGGGTCTTCAATGCAGTGCAATGATTCGGCCTTGTATTCAATGAAGATTCCTCACGTTCGTTCGGAATGACAGTGAATTTCGTTGTTGGCATCGCACTGCCGACTGCCGACTGCCGACTGCCCACTGCCCTCTGCCCACTGCCCTCTGCCGACTGCCCACTGCCCTCTGCCCTCTGCCTACTACCCACTACCCACTACTCAATCACCAGCTCCACCGTGATCTCTTCATACAGCGCAACCTCATTGCGCAGAGATCTGAGTTGGGTGATGAGATCGTCAATGCCGGCGGTGTTGGTCAGGGTGGCGGGCAGTTTCAGGCGGCGGCTGATGCTGGTTTTGCCTTCGGCGACCATCTGGGCTTTTTGCGATTCCATCTGGCTCTGGCGACGCTCCTGGGCACGCCGGATCACTGCCTGGCGCAGTTCCTGCGCCCGCGATTGGATGACAAATTCCTGGCTCACCAGGTGCTTGAGCCCCGCCAGATCGGGTGCCGCCTGGCATTGCAACTGGTCGAGTTGGCCCAGAATGTTGAATTGCTCGCTCTGGCTCAGTTCGTTCCAGTCGGCAAGCTGGCTGAGCATGTCTTTGGCCGCCCGAATGCTCTGGTCCTGGGCCTGGTGCATGGCCTCGACCGTGCTGCGCACCTGGTTCTGCCAGCTGGTCAGCGTGCTGCTCAAATCAGCGCCGTGCTGGTAGAACTGTTCGCTGCGCAGCCGCTCGCCGACTTGCTGCATCTCCTCGGCCAGGTCAGTTCGCAACTGGCCGGGCACGCCACTGTCGGGCAGGGCGCTAATCTCGCGGCAGTGCTCCTGCAAGCCGCGAATGGTCTGTTCCAATCCCTGTTGCAGGGCGGTATCCACCTGGCGCGCCCATTTCAGGTTTTCGGCGAGCGTCGACTGGCTGCTGCCCAGCAGTTGCGGCACATCCGAGGCATCAGTCGAGACAATCCCGGCCAACTCCTGATTCAGCGTGACCATATTGTCGGCGCCGGGCAGGTTCAAGGCCTGCAAGCGGGTTGCCAGCGGGCCGTAGGCCAGTTGCAACTGGGGGAAATGCCGGGCCGCGGCTTTGCTGATCTCAGCTTCCAGCGGAATCACCGTCTCGCCGACCAGCTCGGTCAGCCGCTCTGCTGCGCGCGCCAGCACATCCATCGGTGTTTTCTCGACCCGCAGCGCCACCCCGACCGGCTTGAAGGTCTGGTTGGTACGCAGCGCCTCGACCGCCTGCTGGCCATTGGCGGTGACCTCGCGGCCGGAAATCTTCAGCTTGATGTCGCCGGCCACCAGCAGAGCCGCAACCAGGTAGCGCACAGTGTCCTGCGACCAGCCGAAGGGCGCGTCGCCGAACTTGTCCAGCAAGTGGCGCCCATCGACACTGCCGCCGCGCTCGATGTAATCGCGAATGCTCACCAGAGCTTTGTGGTCGCTCTGCACCCGCGGCGTGCCACTGACGATCTGCACCAGGCTCAGCGGATCGATACTCGAATCGACGGCTTTCAGGTTGTCGTGGGCACGGCGCAAGAATTTCTCGGCCAGTGCGGTCTCCGCCCGGTAGGCCGCCTCGCTGTAGCGGTCAAACACGCGGGCCGCAACCTCGGCGAGGTGTTTGCGCAGCGCCTCTTTGACATCCTGGCTCAGACTGTCGACGGCGGTTTGCTGGCCCTGGAAGATGAACGAGCCCTGACTGAGCAGCCGGCGCTGCAGCCGCTGCAACTCGCTGAGCAGCCGGTTGGCGCGGTCGCTCTGCGAGGCGCAATACTCGCGCACTTCCTGGTCCGGGTCGTTCCGATAACGCTCGGCAATCATACGCGCCCGGGCAATGTCGCGGGCCAGGTTTTGCATATCCGCACTGCTGCGTCCAATCAGAAAGATGGTGTGCAAGGAACTGCGCTGACGCGACTCGTCAATCAGGCGCTGGCGGGTAGCTTCGTACTCCTGCGGATCGACAAAATCGACCAGGGTCTGGATGGTCTCACGCTCGCCAGTCAGGCTCTGGGCCGTCGCCCCGACCGACACCTTCAGACCAGTCGACACGCTCAGCGAGTTGTGCAGTTGTACCCGCGGCAACTGGCCGAAGGCATCGAGCAGGGCGGCATTCACATAGCGGCTGAGATCCGTGCCGCGTACCGGCAACTGGCTGCGTTCCTGGTCGATATTGTTCAGTTTTTCACTAAAAAAGACGAGATTGCCGTCTTTCTCGCCAAAGGGCACCAGCGGCTCGTCAATCAGTTCCTTGACTGCTGTTTCAACGGCCTCGCGCTGCGATGCGGCCGCCATATCGCTGTGCAACAGGCTACTGACGTTCTGCACCGTCACCGGCATGGTGCGCAGGATCTGCAAGATGGCCACCGTTTTGGCAACATCCTGGTGGATGGGTTGCTGGTGGAAGCGCAGTTGCACCTTCTCGACGGCGGCGTGGATAGCGGGGACGGCGCGCGCGATGTCCTTTTCCAGCGCATCATAGAGCGTCACCGTACTGGCCAGCCAGCCGACTGTGCGATCCGCCACCGGCTGCTGGCCGTCCGGCCCCTCGACCAGAATATCCTGGATGACCTTGATCGCCGAGCGCAGGCCGATGCCGCCGGTCGAGCGGGCCAGCGCACCCAGCAGGCTGAGCAAGACACTGAAATGCGCCGGCAGGAAGGGATACAGATTGATGAAGGTGCTGCGGTCGAAGTCGGCATCAAAGGCACCGGCGTCTTGCAGCCGGGTAGCGTGGCGCAGCGCCTGGCCATGCTGGTCAAAGAGCTGGCCCAGCGTCTGCTCGCCGGCCGGCGACTTGCCGAGCAGGCGGCGGTAACAAATCTCCTTGATATCGCGCGAGTCCAGGTCGATCTGGATGGGAAACCGATCCTTGAGCTTGTACAACTCGGGCGAATTGAGCGCCGCAGTGGCATTATCATCGGTCAGTGTCTGCTGGGCGGTGCCGATAATCCAGACCTGGCCGTCGCCGGCGCTCTTGAGGTTCTTGGCCAGGCCGTCCAGGTTCAAAATCAAGTTCTGGCGCGAACCGACATACTGGCCGACCTCGTCGACCACAAAGATGACGTATTCTTTGCCGGTCGCCGTCCGCACCATATCGATCATCTCCGGCACGCGCTCATCCTCAAACCAGATGAACTCGCTGGTGACCGTGGTAAACGAACTGGGCGTCGCGAAGAGCTGAGGGTAGATCTGGTGCGCGATGTCCGGCACGACCGTATCGACCACCAGCGGATCGTTGTGAATATCGCTCCAGCCGGTCTGATATGTTGATTGCACCAGCGCTTCTAACTCGTCTGCGCGCCCGTCCTTGCGAATACGCCGTTCCAGGGCCGCCACCTTGAGATTGCGCGAATAGCCGGCCCATTGCAGCACCTTGTAATAGAGGACCGTCGAGACTTCTTCCTGGGTGGCGCCGGCCAGCATCTCACTGGCCAGGTCGAGCATCACTACTGCAGCGGGAAAGCGATTGGCGACACTGTAGAGCAGCGCGCGCGTCTGCGGGCGAATCAAGCGATCCGCCAGGTAGTCGAGAAAACGCCGGTCCTCAATGCAGACCTGCTGGTCGAGCGCCATGCCGAGATACTTGGTGAAGGAGCTCTTCCCCGAGCCATAGAAGCCGGAGACCCAGACCCCGATCTCGTGCTGGCCGCCATACTCCATGGCCGTCTGCATCCGTTCCAGCAGGCGCTCGAATTGCTCATCGATGCTGGCCGTGACCACATACTCCTCGATCTCAGCCTTGAGGCGGGCCTCCTGCGCCGCATCGTAGGTAATCACCTTTTCGATGGTGCGATAGATGTCCTTGCTGCCGTCAAACAGTGTCTTGATTGTCATAGCGGGACTCCTCAAGGCGCGGCAAAGCCGCCGATATGCACCGAGCGATAGTTGCCGTCTTCGTTATAGAACCCGAGAAACTTGAGCTGGCTCTTGCCGGTACGGATCCCCGGATAGAGAAAGACCGTCGGCACGGCAAAGGAGCCGACCAGTTTGCCCTCAATCGAACCGATGCGCAAATAGGGGTGCAAGGCTTCGAGATCGGTGACCAGGAGCAACGCATGCGGATTGCCCTTTAGCGCATCGAGCCGGCTGCGAACCCGTTCGAGCAGCGCCCCCCGCGACAGATAGTTGGCCAGCGACTCATTCGTGCGCTGCCAGTCCAGTGGCTGCTGCCGATCCGCCGCCAGCCAGATCTGGCGCAGCGGCGCCGTCCCCAGCAATGCGGCAATCTCCTCGGCGATCGAGAAACGCTGCACCTGCCAGCCGTGATTATGCAGACGCGCCGTCAGCGCCGGCAGCTCCCGCTTGACCTCCAGGATCTTCCGCGGATGGAACACCAGATAGTAGACCGGCTCAAAGCTGGCGTGGCCAAAGGCCCGGCCCTGGCGGAGGCGTTCAAGCAACTCATCGAAATCAGCCTTGAGCGAGGACATCCGCCACCTCCTCTCGCGTCGATGCCGGCCAGCCGATGCGCAGCGCCGTACCGGCCGTCTGAATAATCAGCCAGCCACGAAGTGCCAGCCGTTTCAACTCCTGGAGCACCTCATCAGCGTGCAAGCCGAACAGCGTCCAGTCCGGATGCGCAAGCACACTGTTATCACCCAATCCGGCAAAATGCAGATCATAGGCCAGCAGCAGCATGACACGAGCCTCGACTCGATAGCTCAGGATCCGCCGGCTGGTACGACGACCGCGTTCGAGCAGGCCAAAATCGGCCAGACAGCCGGTAAGATAGCCGGCCATCCGCCGGATGGTCTCATCCGTCCAGGGCGTTGTGGTTTTGCCGTCACGATTGGCCTGCGCCACAAACGTGCGCGCCTCCGCATTGCTGAGCTCGCTGCGTCCGGCGGCATAGGCCGGCCAGTAGACCTCGCGCACAAAATCGGCCAGCACCGGATGCGCCCGGCAGGTATAGAGAAACATCAGCTGCTCCAGCTCACTGCGGGTAAGCACAGAACGCAGGCTTTGCAGCCAGCGCGCCGGCAGACCATCATCGACCAGATAACGCAGCGCAAAGCCGTCCGACACCATATTGTGAATGCGGCGCGCCGACACACCGGCAAAGCGTCCGGATTGAACCGCCTGACTATCCAGGGTTGCCGTATCCATCCCGGCCTGCCAGAGATCCAGCAGCGTATAGGTCTCCTCGATCATGCCCAGACCCGCCGCCAACCGGGACGTATACATCGTGATGATCCATCCTTCAGCGATCCGCAAAATACGGATACACATCCTGGGCGTCAGCGAACGCCGCGGCATACTGCGCCGCGACCTGGCGCCAGGCCCGCGGCTGTGGCACATCGGCGAGCGCCCCGATCCGCACCGGACCGGAACCCTCGGCACCGGCTGCGCCAGCCAACGCGCGCAGCGCCTGGAGCGCTGCATCACGCCCGGCCAGCTGGGCCTGCAGCGTGCCGGCAATCGCTGGCTGCCCGATCTCCTGGTGCAGCGCCTGCTCCAACGCCTCCGGCAGCCGAAACAGATGCACTACCTGGCCGACCCCAATGCGCTCATCATGCACCAGGCCGGCCGCCCGACAGACCCCGTGGTAGCGCGCCAGCCAGGCCGTACGGCCAAACACCGGTGCAAGAAAGGCATCACTGCTCGCGCCAAAAAACGCACTCGACCACCAGGCATCCTGGTCACGCTCGCCCAGAAAACCGACGAGTATGCGCAACCGGGCCAGCAGATCAAGCGGCACCGTCTTCATTGCACAGCCTCCCAACACAGCCATCCAGCACGCAGCCGGATACGGGAACCGGCATACGCCGGCCCGCGCCGACAACCAGCACCGCGCAGGTGAGCAAAAGAAGAGGATAGGGAAAGACACCGAGGAATGGGAGCAGCGCAGCACCTTGATCGTTGAAGCATATCGGCACTGATCGCCCACGAAACGCACCCGCGCCGGTGCTTGCAGCGCACCAGCGGCAATGGTACAATCATGGAGCACTAAACGACCGACGACAGCGGCTCACCCTCAGCTTGGCGGCACCGGGGTGGGCCGTTGGATTCCTGGCTCCAAGTATAACACGTTCGACAAGACCACGCATAACCAGCAGCCATATAATCACAGGCTGGTATGCCCTGTAGTCTGGAGGAATCGCTGGAACACACAACCCAGGGCCAGGTTTTCCGCTCCCCGGATCTCGTCGGCGCTGCTTCGACACCGAAGCGGCAAACGCTGGTTCTGCTGCCGTTCATGCGCCGCAAACCGGAAGAAACTGCCGGCGACTGGAAACGCCTGGCGGCCTACGCCGACGCTCACCAGAAACACAGCTCCCCTTCAATCGCTTCATTCGCCCCATCGCCCGGCTGCGCAACCAGGTCGCACTGCCTACCAGAGCGGGCCCTTGCACATCGGCGCACTGAACATATTGCTGGCGGCGTGGGGAGAATAAAACTAAAGCATAGTAAAAGGTGGGGGAGTCAGTAGGACGTACGGGCTATTGCGTATGACATATCATACAACGTACGATTATAATCGTACAAACGGTTTCCACACGCTCCAGGAGTCACTCGTGCCCACATCCACTGCCCTGATCCGTCTGTTCGCCCCATTGGTTCTTCGCTCGACCCCATTTCAAATCCTTGCCCTACTGTATTCCAGTGTGGTCGTCATATATGTTGCCAACCCGATCCTACAACCCTTGCTGGCCACGTTCGTTAATGCTCTTGGCGCAGTGATGGTCTATATGTGCTTCTTCTATCTCAGCCATCTGGATCATGCGAAGACCGCCTCCAATGCGTTGCTTGCGCAATTATCTTTCGATCTCGATCGCATTGCTGAGGTATATAGTATTGACCGCACCGCGCTTGAAGATCTCCCAGACGTTCTCGCTGCATTCGAGACGGGGCAGGTTTACCGTGACAGGTGGACAGTCATCCTTCTGGGGTTGGGGTGGTTTATTCTGACTCAGATGTGTGTAGGGTCAGTTGTGGGCTATTTGTGGGTGGCCCATATGTGCCTGAGCCTGAACAATGCATTTCTGGCGTTACTCGCAGCAATGGTCGTCGCTCATTGTTCGATTATGTGGATGCAAATAACCTGGAGATTTGGCTTGCTCTTGCGATCGGCACGAAGGCCTGCGTACCTGGACAAACGTCTTCGCCAGGGCATTACTGAGGCTTTTCATTTTTACCGCTCTTCGGGAGCGAGTAGCCCAGCAGAACACCGCGAACCGTATCTTCCAAACGACGACGATCCTCAGGTGGGAGATCGCTGAGTTGTTCGCGCAAGAAAATGATAAACTGCGATACATCTTCCGGGGTAGAGAAATCTTCTGGCAATGCCCCTACGTCCTCGAGGGTCTTAATCGCTGTATGCGCAAGGCGCTTACCATCTTCCTCGGTCGCATTTCCATCAACGATCAGCTTTTGGACATGCGATGCACTACCACCTACCGCAGCAATAATGCGTGCGAGCAGCGTGCTGCGCGTATCCTGTTCTCCAGCTTCAATGCGCACGAGCTGACTCACGCTTGTGTTGACTAATTCAGCAACTGCGTCGCGTGTCAAACGACGTGCTTCACGAAGGGTTCGGATGTAGGCACCAACTGCTACAGTCGACATGGAATGCATAATACCATTTTTGATATACACTTCCATTACTAGTAATGGACTGAAAGAGCTTGTGTAAATTCCCAATTTTGGTATATAATTATAATGAGCGAAATGTTCGGAGGATGTCATGTCAATGCTACAAGAAAACCAGCGTGAGCCATTGCCAGCCTTCGATGATATTCTTCGCAAGGACACTAGCCTTCCAACAATGACTCGCTGGCGCTGGCTGAACGCAGAACTGCCGCGCTCTCTGCGTTGGCTGCTTGAGAATCCTGCCGCAGCTCGCGCGATCGCGCAGGACGCAGAGCAACGTGCCCGACGCCGCTCCAAGTAAAATCCCGGATTCGAAATGTCAAATCCGGGATTTTACACCTTGACAAAATTACCAAAAAAGTTATTATACATACCAATATTGGTAATTCTATCGAGATCCCAGGAGCGCTCGCAATGCCTTGCCACAATCCATCCCACTGCTCGCTCTTTATCCAACGGCATCTGCATAGCCGCAACACTGACAAAGCTCGGCGGCGGAGTGCCCCCGAAGCACCGCACAATCTTGAACAGACTGGTAATCCGTCTGTCACCGCGATCTCGCATCGCGCTCACCTGCCTGAAGAATTGATGCCTCTACCGGGAATAGGTTCTGCCCGCTTGCCGCGTACTGTTTCCTGTGATGCCGCATTTGCTATGATGACTGTGCTGAACTTCGACCAGCCCTTCAGTGTGCGCCAGCTGGCTGACCTCGCTCGGCGCCTGGATACCGACGAGCCGCATGTGATCGATATTCCGGTCCAGATCGTGACAAGTCGCCCGCTGGCGGCTCAGGCGCGCGAGTTTGTCGATGCGGTCGGCTGGCCGGCCCGCGAGTGGCAGACCTGGTCCTTTGTCATCCGACCACCGCGCCTGGGAATTGCCGCTCTCGCGATTATCGCAGAGATTGCCGGTCGCTGTGGCTATCTGCCGACCATCGTTACCCTGCGTCGGCGTACGGCGAGCAATCCGTCCATCGATGAGATCTGGGAACTGGTATCGTTGCAAGGTGTCGCCGATAGTGCTGCGGCGGGCCATTGGCCCGATCAGACCCGCCAGTGACTGCTCTCATCTCAATGGATATGTGTCTGCGTCAATTTATGTCGCCGCGTGAAAGGAGTACTGATTTTCCCACCGATATGACCCTGAAGTGCGTATGAAGCCGACGGCGCGCCGGGTCGCCACAACCCGGCGCGTTACGAACAACACATAGAGGAATTCAATGATAGTATACCGCGAATCCGGGGGTACGAAAACCCCCAGAGCTGACCGTCTGTCGCCATGTCAGCGTCAGGCAAACGTGCCACTTGCGGCAAAGCAGTTGCTGGAACGCTTGCTTGAAGCATTTCATCAGCATATCGGTGAGATGATCCTGATTAGCAATGCCGAACTGGCCGAACTGGCCGGCTTGAGTGAGTCGACTGTGTCGCGTATTACCCCGGAGCTGGCCGCCTGGCCCGACTGCCGCAATACCATCCCGTTCATTGTCCGTGGCTGGATCCCGGATATGCGGCGGTATTATCTGATCATTCTTCCAGCGCCCGAGACGCGGGGCTGGCTCGAAACGCCGCCGATCGCTCCCGCACCAGAAGGATCGATTGCCGATGGCGATGCAGCCCTGGAGGGATCGATTGCCGATGGCGATGCAGCTCTGGAGGGATCGATTGCCGATGGCGAGCAGATGGCCATCCAGCCCATCACAGAGCCCAATCCCACGGCGGCAGAGGGATCGATTGCCGATCCCTCCACCATGATAAAGAATAATAACAAGCTAGCTAGCGAGCCATCCAATTTCGCGGATCCGCGCGAGGCAATCGTCCGTCACCTGACCAGCCGCGGGATTTATGCCGGTCTGGCACACAAAGTGCTCCAGGCGCAGCCGGATCTGACCATTGCCGGCTTTGACCAGGCTGTGCAGGTGCTGGCCGAACGTGGCTGTTATGCTCGCCCGGCTATTGTGGCGGCGACGATCCTCGCGAAGGGCCAGGCCGTCGAGGCTGCCGTGCCGCTTGAGACCGCCAGTCTGCCCAACCACGCCGACGAATCCGCTGATTTTATGCGCATTGCCGGCGCGCCGCTATCCAGTGCTGTGCGCTCGCGCTGGATCCAGCGTTATAATGCGGCAGCACCCGAAGAACGCAGCAGCATAGTCAGGCTCTTCCTTCAGGAAAATAGCCTGGAAAGTCTGGAAGGCGCATAATGGATTCATCAATGCCGACACCACCGGTTGCCCTTGAGATGGAGCGGGCTGTGCTGGGAGCACTGCTGATTGACCGCGAGGCGATAGTTGCCGTTGCCAGCTGGCTTTTTCCGGCCCACTTCTATCTTCAGAAGCACGGCTGGATCTATGAGGCAGCGTTAGCTTGCGTTCATGAGCGCATCGCCTCCGACATTCCGGCTGTCGCCGAAGCGCTCCGCCGGCGTGGACGCCTGGACATGATTGGCGGTATCACCTTTCTGGCCGATCTGGCAACCGATGTTGCCACTGCGGTCTATATTGAGCATTATGCCCAGAAAGTCGTCGAAGCTGCCCAATCGCGTGCGCTGATCGATGCCGGCGGCAAGATCGCTGCGCTTGGCTATACCGAGAGTCGCCCGCTCGCGGAACGGCTCGACGAAGCCGAATCGCAGCTATTCGCAATTGTTGCCAGTCAGCACCAGGAGACTTTCTGCCGCGCAGCGGCTGTGGTCGATGAGTTTTATGAACAAATTCGCCGTTTGCATGCTGATGATGCATCGCAGGCCTGCCCGACTGGCTATAACGATCTTGATGAGATCGCCGGTGGATTGCGCTCCGGTGAGATGATTGTCCTCGGCGCCCGGCCAGGTGTCGGCAAAACGGCATTGCTGCTCAATCTCGCATATCATCTCGCTCACTCTGGATACGGCGTCGGCATGTTCAGCCTGGAAATGGATCGCACGCTGCTTATTCAGCGGCTGACTGCAATGATCGCTGGGTGTTCAGGGGATCAGGTTGCGCGCCGGGTTCGCGACGGCGACGCGAACGTCCTCGATGCGATGGCTGCCGTTGCCGGTTTGCCGATCTGGATCGACCATACGGAGTCGCTCGACGTGCTCGACATCCGATCCCGCGCGCGGCGACTGGCGCTGCACGAGTCGGTGGGCATCTGGATGGTCGATTATTTGCAGCTAGCGACCGCACGCACCAGCCGCGACGATGTCCAGCGGGTGGGTTTGATAAGCAGTGGTCTGGCGAAGCTGGCTCGTGAGCTGCGCCAGCCGGTGCTGGTTGCGTCACAGCTCTCACGTGCGGTTGAGAACCGCGTGAGCAAAGTGCCAACCCTGGCCGATTTGCGCTGGTCTGGAGAAATCGAGCAGGATGCGAGCCAGGTCTGGTTTCTCTATCGCGACGAGGTCTACGATCCCCAAAGCGCTAAGAAGGGCATCGCTGAGCTGCATATTGCCAAAAATCGCAACGGCCAGACCGGGGTAGTGCCGCTCCGCTTTGACGCACAGACGACGCGCTTCGCCGACATCGGGGCTGTACCAGGATCCGCCATGCCAAATCGGCGCTGATGAGTCTGTACGTGCCAGGAATATGGTTATGCCGACACCGATTACGCTAGAAGAAGCAGCCCAACAACTCGGCGGGCGTGAGCCGGTGAGCATCGGTCTGGTCCGGCGCTGCATTCGCGCCGGCCTGTTGCCGGCGTACGGCCGGGGCAGCGACCGGCGCACATTCCTGGAAGCAGTCGAGAGCTTATTGCATCAGATTGAGGCAGGAGAGGTACAATGGCCCCCAGAAAGCGACGCCGCGAGAAAGGAACGGGGAGCGTCTACCAGCGGCAGGACGGCAAATGGGAAGCAGCGCTCACGATCCAGGGCAAACTCCGGCGACGAGTCGCGCCTGACGAGCAAACCGCCAAGGCGCGACTCGCCGAGCTCGTCGAACTAGCCCGCGCCAGGGTTGATATCGACCAGGGATCGCAGTCAATGGCCGACTGGTTCCAGGCCTACTACGACCGGCAAACCCGCCAGGAACTCAAAGCCCGGTCGCTTGAGTCCGAACGCGAATTGATTGAACGCTACCTCTTGCCGCGGCTTGGCGAAATCCGCCTGGACAGGCTGACACCAGCCATCATTCAGCGCACACTGGACGAAATTCGGATGGACATTGCCCAGCATACCAGTTATGATGGAGTGCGAACTACCCACATGTGCGCGCGTGTGCTGCGCCGCACCTGTGAGATGGCCGTCAAGCGGCGGGCAATCGCGTATTCACCGTACCTGGACATTATTTTGCCCCGGCATAAAGCCAGAGACGTGCAACCGCTGGCCGACGATCCCTTGCGCGAATTGCTCCGGGTTGCGGCCGGTCATCGCCTGGCGGCACTCTGGTACACCTACGCCTTGCTTGGCCTGCGTCGCGGTGAAGGCCTGGGTCTATTGTGGGCCGACGTGGATCTGACCAATCGTGTGGTAACGGTACGCCAGCAAATCGGCGAGATCAATGGCGAGCGGGTTCCGGACACTACGAAAACTGCCGGCGGTGAACGGGTACTTCCTTTGATTGACCCATTGCCGGCGATGTTCCAGGCTCACTGGGAAGCCCAGCAGCACGAGCGCCAGCGCGCAAGCTGGCAAGACGAAGGCCTGGTCTTTCCAAACAAATTTGGTGGAGCAATCTGGCCGCACAACCTGGGGAAGATTTTCCGGCATCTGCGTACTGAGGCCGGGGTTACCATCACTATTCACGGCCTGCGTCACGGGGTGGCAACCATGCTGGCCGAAGTCCCGGTGTCGGAGCTCATCATCGCGGCCGTTCTTGGCCACGGCGACTCCAGCATCACCAGTCGCTATACGCACCCGCGGGTAGCTGCAATGCGCCAGGCCCTGGAAGCAGTAGCAATTCGGGTACGTGCAGGGGAAATCCTGGAGAAAGCCAGATCAGGTGGATAGACTCGTTGCGCGAGCAGCATCCTGACCCTGATGGGGAATGCGCACTGGCATAGCGCGTTACAAAGCGAAAAAAGTGGGGTGTCTGATGGGGCTCGAACCCACAACCCCCTGATCCACAGTCAGGTGCTCTGCCATTGAGCTACAGACACCACGATTTGTGCAGCACTGAGTATAGCACGGGTTATGCATCGGTGTCAAATAACCGGCGGGCGGCGGCGGAGTGGCGCACGGCTGAGCGGCAGTGACCAAACGTCCTGCACACGCCGGGGCTCCGCTTCCCGGAATCTGTTTGCGCCAGGATGATCGCCGCCGTTCTGCAAAACGTTTGGTCACCGCCGAGCCGGGCACCAGGCGCCTGGTGGTCTGACCAGAGTATTGTTACCGCTGGCCCCGACCGACCTGACCGGTGGGCGTCAGGAATTTCACTCATTCTACGGTAATCGCTCGTACGCCCACCGGTCAGGTCAGACTGCGCGCAACCCTTCGTTTGCGCCTGGTCAGGCGCCTAGCCTTTCACTGAACCGGCCATCATGCCGCGCACAAAGTAGCGCTGCAACGAGAAGAATACGATCAGCGGCACGATCATCGTCACGAAGGCGCCTGCCGTCAACACCTCCCAGTTCTGCCCACGCGAGCCGACCAGTTCGGTCAACTGACGCGTCACTACGGCCACCTCCTGGCTTGTACCGAGAAAGACCAGTGCGACCAGCAGGTCGTTCCAGACCCAGAGGAACTGGAAGATGGCAAAAGAGGCAATGGCCGGCACCGAGAGCGGCAGCACCATGCGCGTGAAGGTTGTGAATGGTGTGGCGCCGTCGATTACCACTGCTTCCATAATTTCCTTCGGGATGGTGGCAATGTACCCATAAAGCAGATAAATCGCCAGGGGCAGGCCAAAGCCGGTGTGTGCCAGCCAGATGCCTAGAAACGTCCCGTTCAGATTCATGCCGGTGTACATGCGCAAGATCGGCACCAGTGCCGTATGCAACGGTACCACCAGCAGCATTACGACCGTGGCGAAGAACAGGTCGCGTCCGGGGAACTTCAACCAGGCGAAGGCATAGGCCGCAAAGGCTGCAATTGTAATCGGAATCACGACCGCAGGTACCGTGACGACAATGCTGTTCATAAAGGCGCCACCCATGCCCTGGGCATTGATGACGCTGGTATAGTTGTTCAGCGTGAACTCAAACGGCGTGTAGAATACCGTCCACCAGCCGCTCGAGTTAATCGCCTGCGCGCTGCGGAACGAACTGATCAACAGGCCGACGGTTGGCAACGACCAGAGAATACAGATAGTCACAACCACAATCCGGACTGAAGTGGCCGAAAGCATATCGCGCAGGTTGCGCTGCGCCGCGCTGCGTTCGCGGGCGGCAACCGCAGCTTCAGATTGAGGGGATACACTCATGGCTTAGCTCCTTTGCTCACGCAGGCTGCGCAGGTTCCAGTAGATAATCGGCAATACCGCCAGCAATAGTACGACGGCCAATGCACTGGCGTGGCCCTGATTGCCGAAGCGGAAAAGCTCATTGAACATGCGGTTCGCCACCACTTCGGTATCCCGCCGGCCATTGGTCATCACATAGACAATATCGAAGGTTTTCAGCACAATAATGAAAACCGTCGTCGCCACTGTCAGTATCGTCGGCATAATGCTGGGCACCAGAATCTTGAAAAATACCTGGAACTCATTCGCGCCGTCGATGCGCGCCGCTTCCAGCAATTCATCCGGCACCCCTTTGACCGCCGACGACAGGATGACCATGCAAAACCCGGTCAGCAGCCAGATTTGAATGGTAATCAGCGCAAAGTTGTTGATCGATTTATTCAGCAAGAAGAGGAGCGGCTCGCCGCCGAGCCCGACGATAACGGCATTCAACAGGCCGATCTGGGTCTGATCTATGGGCTTGGCCACATACATAAACCCCCAGATCACACTCGCGCCGACGGCCGAGATTGCCATCGGCATAAAAATCAAGGATTTGGCCGTCGTTTCTTCCCAGCTTGATATGCGGTCAACCAGTACGGCAATCAACAGGCCGATTGAAACAGTGACTCCGACGACCAGCACGATCCAGAGTACATTATTGCGCAGGGCAATCAACATGGCCGGATCGGTAAAAGCAAAAATATAATTGTCGAACCAGATAAATTCCTGGCCCCGTGCGTCGAAAAAGCTAAACCAGATGGTGCCGATCGTTGGGTAGATCAAAAAGACGGTCAAAATCACCATCGCCGGCCCGACGAACAGGTAGGGGCGCAGTTTGTCGCGCCAGACGTCCGGCAGGCGCTCGATGAACTGGTTGCCGCTGATATAAAGCATCCAGACCCCGCCGACACCGACCAGCAGTGCGACCAGGGCAATCAGCACTTTGGGCGCATCCGTATCACGGAGAAATACAAAACTGGCCCAGAGCAATAGAAATGTGATAATCGGAATGCTGATCGAAACAATCAACCCGCCGACCCCTTCGGTCAGTCGATCCATTATCGAAGCATTTTTTTGGGGCTGCGCCTGTTGCATCGAGGTACCTCCTTCTTGTTCCCTTGCGGGGCGCCGTTATTTTCAGTCTTGCGCAGTCAGCGCCGGGAGCGTTCCGGCAAAGTGAAGAACCGTTGTTATGCGTTTTTGCGGCGAAGCCGCAAAAACGCATAACAGAAGCTTGTTTCCATGCTACCGCAGGCGAAAAAGCCCCTGGCTTGCGCAAATCCGCCGGCTGCGGAAGCCGCTCTATTGCGGCCAGCTGGCGTCGATTTCCTGCAAGATCGGCTCAAGATCTTCACCGCTGACATAGTCGACGACGCCGGCCCAGAAGGTGCCGGTGCCGACTTCGCCCGGCATCAGGTCGCTGCCGTCGAAGCGTACCGTGTCGGCGTTCAGCAGGATCTCGGCGATGCCGCGATCAGCCTCGCGAAACCAGTCCAACTCGGCGTCCTGGTGCGGTGAGAGGAATACTCCGCGCTCGATGGCCGGGCGGATCGACTCGGCGCTGGTCATGTAGCGCAGCACCTCGCGCACTTCAGGGCGGTCATTGTACATCGTGTAGACGTCGCCGCCGGTCAGTACCGGGTCACCATACTGCTCATCGATAGCCGGAAAGAAAAAGTAATTCAAATCGCCGTCCGGCCCGATAGCCAGATCCGGGTAGTCTTCGGCCAACCAGCTCGGCATATAGCTGCCCTGCTTGGCCATCATCGCATTGCCTTCGATCAGTGCAATACCGGTGTCGAAGAAGCGATCCTGCAGGGTCGAAAGGATGCCGCCGTACATATAGTCTTCGTTCAACAGGAAGGAGCCCATGATTTCCCAGGCATTCTGGATCTCGGGCGAAGCAAAGCGCAAGCGGTCTTCCGGCGACTCCGGCACGGTCCAGCGATCATAGTTCTCCACCGACGTTGTGCGGAGCACGATGTCTTCGATCCAGTCGGTGCCGACCCAGCCGGTGGCGTTGCCGCTCTCCATCGGGGCGTACCAGGGCTTGCGCCCATCAGCGACCATCTGGTCGCTCAGCGCCAGCAGTTCATCCCAGGTCTCCGGCGGCGTATAGCCACCCTCTTCAAAGTACTGCGGCGAATACCAGACCAGGCTTTTGACGATGGCTCGATGCCAGACACCGATCACCCGGCCGTCGGGCAACGTAGCCATGTCGATCCAGCTCGGGTTGTATTGCTGCTCGATGTAGCCGTCTTCAAATACGGTGCTGAGGTCAACCGCAGCATCGGCAAAGCGATTCATCAGGCCGGGTTGGGGGAAGCCGGCAATGTCCGGCGGGTCGTTGCCCTCAATGCGGGTAGCGATCAGCACCTCGAAGTCGCTGGCACCCTGGTAGACAACGTCGATGCCGGTTTCTTCTTCAAACGGCGCGAAACCGGCTTCAAACGCCTCGACTTCGCCGGGCTCGGTATAGGCACCGAAAATCGTCACAGTCGTCCCGGCATAGGGCTGGTCGCCGCCTGTGCTTTCGTCGCCTTCAGTCGGGGTTTCGGCACCGCCTTCGGCGGGGGCTTCTGTGGGTTCAGCGGGCGCCGCTGGCTCTTCTGCCGGCTGGCCGCCACAGGCTGCCAGCAGAGCGCTGATCAATAGAACGATCAGCGGAAAAAAATGCTTTCGTTGCATTACGATCCTCCATTGGTGAATAGTATCACGAGCGTTTATCGCAGTATTACGACCCAGAGTCATGCTTCTATACGGGTAAGAGCGCGTTATCACCTCCTTTCACAATGCTTTACTCATGGCATGTATCGATTCACCGCATACACGGTACGGGATATAGCGCATTAGCTTCAGGCCGGCAGCGTGCTGAAACCGCTTCCAACTTGATACACCGCACTGACAGCAGCACCGTATACGCATAACACGCAAGTGTACGAACATTGAAGCTGCTAAGTGCGCCTGGGAAATGTGCCGCAGAGGAATGCATAGTTTTTAATATACCTTTCATTGTAACGAAGCTTATAACTTCTGGCAAATTCCACCGGTTGATCAGGGCCGGGCTCCGGCGGAACGCCCAGACACCAGTTCATAACCAGAGCTTTTCCACACGCCAGTCCCTACATCGGCTGCAACCAGACACATTGGTACGCTTCTAATAGCAAGTTGTGGGCCGGATCATAGCATTGCTCGCTGAACAGGTCGCGAAACCGGTAGCCCGACCCGTGCAGGCGCAGCAGGTTGCCGCTCACGCGCTGCCGGGCCTCGCTGAAATTGGCCAGTACCAGCAACCGCCCGTTGCTATGCCAGCGCAGGTAGGCAAATACATGCTCATTCGCCGGGTTCAACACCGCACAGTCCTGGCCGGCGAGTGCCGGTGTTTGCTGCCGGATCGCAATGATATGGCGCAAACCGCAGTATATTTGCCCGGCAATGCTCTGTGCATCCCCGCGCTCGGCATAGGCCTGTGCGTCGCGGAGCGAGCGGTGCAGCCAGCGGCTGTCCGCCGCATATGCCGGGTTTTCGGTATACGCGTAATCGTTCAAGCTGCCGACTTCGTCACCCAGGTAGATCAGCGGGATACCACCGATTGACATAATGATAGCGTGGATCAACAGAATACGCCGGATCGCCAGTTCGACTTCGGCGGCTGTTTCTTCGCGCAGGGCTTTTTCCAGCCCGGCCAGCGATGCCGTCGTGCCGGAGATGCGCAGATCGCCGGTGTGCGGGTTGTATTGGAAGGGCATGCCACGCGCAAAGCTACCGGGAAAACCGCCGGTATAGAAATCATTCAGAAATCGCCGGTGGTCGTAGCCGTTTATGCCCAGTTCCGCCGCATCCTCGTCTGAAAAAGTCCAGCCGATGTCGTCATGACTGCGCACATAGTTGACCCAGGCCGTCCCGGCGGGAATCGCCAGTCGGCGTTGCATCGAGTGACGCAGCAGGCCGACTTCGCGGGTCGCCAGCGCGTTCCAGAGCAACGCCATCAGCAGCGGGTTGTAGGAGAGTTTGCACTCGCCGGGCGCAATATATTTGACTACATCGGCGGGATGCACGATTGCTTCGGATTTGAACAGCAGGGCCGGTGCGGCAATGCGAGCACAACTGTTGAAGGCCTGCACCAGCAGGTGGGCCTCGGGCAGATTTTCACAGGCCGTGCCCATTTCTTTCCAGATGAAGGCGATCGCATCGAGGCGCAGAATTTCGACCCCGATATTGGCCAGGTACAGCATTTCGTCGAGCATCGCCGTGAATACGGCCGGGTTGCGATAATTGAGATCCCACTGGTAGCGGTGGAAGGTCGACCAGATCCAGCGATCGATGGCCGGTTCGTAGATGAATGCACCGGCGTGCTCGTCCGGGAAAATCTCGCGCAGCGTCTGCTCATAGGCATCGGGCAGCGTCCGATCCGGGAACATATAATAAAATTCCTGGAAATCCGGCGCGCCGGCCCGCGCCCGGCGTGCCCAGCAGTGCTCGTTCGCGCTATGATTGAAGACAAAATCGAGCACCAGGCTGATGCCCCTGCGCCGCAACTCGCCGGCCAGTTCGGCTAATTCCGGCATCGTACCCAGTTCCGGCGCGACCGTCCGGTAATCACTGACGGCGTAACCGCCGTCGTTGTCTCCCGCTGGTGTGGCAAACAGCGGCATCAAGTGCAGATACGTCAGGCCCAGTTCGCAAAAATAATCGATTTGCTCGCGGATGCCCTGCAAATTGCCGCCGAAGCGGTCGACATAACAAACACCACCCAGCATCGATTGCTGCTGGAACCAGTGCGGCTCCGTTTCACGGCGGGCATCAAGCGCACGCAACTCGGCCGGGCGGGCCTGCGCCGCCCGGTCGAGCGTCAAGAGAATTTGCTCAAAGTGGTAGAGGAAATCGTAGCGATCGCCATAAAGCGTGAAGAGCAAGTGGAAGAGGTGCCCGAAATGCTGATCGAGCCGCTGCCGGAACTCGTCCCGGATCGCAGGATTGTCGCCATCGGCGCATTGCGCTGCCACACGCGGTATCAGGCGCTGATATGTCAGCCGGCACTGGCGTTCCAGCCAGGAATGATCGTCCATGATCGTCGGTAGCTCCATAGCCATGCGCTTGCTCCATTGGAAGCGCTTCCAAACTTCAACCAACCGGTGCCGCAGTGGTGCGGCGCAACACCAGTTCGGTCGGCAACTGAATGCGCACCGGGGTCATCTGCGGCTCTTCGAGGGCGCGTAACAGCAATTCGACACTCAAGCGACCGGACTCATACAGCAACTGGCGGATGGTACTCAAATTCAGATATTCGGCAACCTCAATATCATCGTAGCCGACCAGCGAGAGATCTTCGGGCACCTGCAGGCTGAGATCGCGGGCGGCTTCGAGCACACCCATAGCCTGCGTATCGCTGGCGGCAAAGATGGCCGTCGGGCGCTCGGGCAAGCTAAGCATAGCACGGGCGAGCCGGCGGGCTTCGGGGCGACCATGGGCGCCCTGGCCGTGCAGGGAAGGGCGAAAGGCAATCCCGACAGTCTCCAGCGCCCGGCGATAGCCCTGGTAGCGGTCGCGGCTCGAAGTAAAATTGAAGCTATTGTCGAGGCGATCACTGATATAGCCGATCCGCCGATGACCGAGTTCGATCAGGTGGCGGGTAGCCAGTTCGCCGCCGCGCACATCATCGCTGAGCACATGGCTAAATGCCCCTGCGCTATCGAAACTGCTATCGAGCAAAACCATCGGCACCTGGCTCTGCAGCAAGAAAGCGCGTTCGCGCTCCTGCGGCGCCAGCGAAACGATAATCACCCCATCGACCGCATCGCGGCGCGGCAACTCACGAATGATCTCATCGCGCCGCTCGGGCGTTTCGACATTGTAAATGATCAAATCGTAGGGGCTGCCGGCGAGAACCTGTTCAATGCCGCGCAGCCGTTCGACGACTGAGGGTCGGGTGAAAAACGGCGCAATCACCGCAATCAACAGGGTTCGCCCGAGTGAGAGCCGGCGTGCGGAGGGATTGGGCACATAGTTCAGTTCGCTGATGGCAGTCAGCACCCGCTGTCGGGTCGCATCACTGACCAGCGGGCTATTATTCAATACCCGCGATACGGTGCCGACGCCGACGCCGGCGCGCTGCGCTACGTCCTGGATCTTTACACGCATGGAACCCCGATTGTTCCCTATTCTTTTGCTTGCCCATGGTTTGCACAGGTGCCGGGTATGCGAACCGGGTACACCTGTGGCTTCAACTAGATTGGAAGCGCTTCCAATTGTAGCACGCTGCACAGCCTCTGTCAAGATAGTCAGGGGTGTGCCGAAACGTGCGGCCCGGGCGCCAGATCCCGCTGCCGGGAAGCTTCTTCTGACGAGCAGCGGGCGGCCGCTGCGGGTGCTGCGCGTCCGATGCCACTGGCAGCAGCGCGGCCAGCTTCCCGGCAGCGGTCCCCGCCGGGGTCTTTGGGCCGCACGTTTCGGCACACCCGGTAGTCAGCCTGCCTGCGGGGCCGGGGTGCCCGAACATTCGCACCGGGTTGCCGGGAGCGCGGGCGGCCCATTCGCGCTCCCGAGTCACAACCAGCGGTCTCAAGAAACTTGCCCGGGATCCCGAGCCACGCTCGGGATCCCGGCCCCGTAGGCGTGCCGAATCGTGCGTTTCTTGTGGTATCACTGACCCGCCAGGTCATCAGGTACTCGGAGTGAAATGGAGAGGCAGAGCCACCTCGCTCCTTCGCCACCCGTGAGAGGTTGCGGTTGAGCGGCGGCCGCCTTGAGTCATACCAATTCGAATTGCGGACTCCGCATATCGACAACCGTTCTAGCCGATACGAACGCCACATCGCGGCTCGTCACTTGGCACTTGTCACTCGTCACTTGGTATCAGTTCTTGCCGAGAGGGAATCGTTTTCCTATGGCGCCGGCGTTGGCTCGGCTTCGGGTTCTAATTCCGGCGTCGGCGTTGGCGTCGCTGTTGTTGCTGCGGGGTCAGTCGGCTCATCGACCGCCGCGAATTCCGACTCGGGCACCGCCAGCAGGGTTCCCAGGCCACCCTCACCACTTATGAAGCGCGGCAAAATACCGTTCCATCGCTCAATAAAGCGCAACTGCAACAACTCAGGCGAAATGACTTCACGCTGCAGGCGGAGCGCCTCAGCCTCAGCCTGCGCGATCTGCAGGCGGGCCTGTGCTTCCGCTTCAGCGCGTGCCACCTGTTGCTGCGCTTCGATCTGAGCCCGCCGCAACTCACGCTCAGCGCGCAGCGCGTCTTGCTCGGCAACCTGCTTGGCCTCGATCGATCGAGCAAACTCTTCACTGAAATTGAAGTCAGTGATCGACACCGCCTCGACGATGATCCCGCGATCCGAGATGCGATCACGCAACACATCCTGGATGGCCTGCGAAACCGCAGGTCGCTTCGTGATCAACTCTTCGGCGGTAAACTGGGCCGTCGCCGCCTTCAATGCTTCCTGCACGGCCGGGTCGATAATCAGGTTCTCGTAGTCGGTGCCGATATTGCGAATTAGCGCATCGACCCTGGTCGCGTCGGGCCGGTAGTTTAAGACGATCTGAGTTGAGACAATCTGCAAATCACGCGATGCCGCCGACGATGTCGACTCGTAGCGCTGGGTTCTCACATCAACAACCGTCACTGCCGTGATGAATGGTGGACGGAAGTGCAAGCCTTCGCCAAGAATACCGGTAATTTCGCCGAAGGTTCTGATGATCCCTCGCGTGCCGGATTGTACCGTGGTGATTGAACTCATCCCTGCAAGCAGCACAACAGCTGCAATAAAGCCAATGACCACGATTGTCGTGATATTTCCGCCACGCCGGCCAAAGTTACCGCCGGCAGGCATACCTGGACGCTTATGCTCCTGGGACACCGGATTCTCCTCTAGTTTTACCAGGTTTTCCGGTTGCAGCCGGCGCAGCTGGAAAACCTGATTGTTCCAAAATAGTATCGTAATCGTCTGATACTTGCGACGATTACTTACAGTATACAGGAATTTGACCATGGTGTTCAAACTCGCAGAGGGATTGGGGTTTGACGAAACGGCTTGCCGAAAAACCGCCGGCGCGGCCAGCTTCCGAGAAGCCGACACCCCGGCGGCCGTTCGCTGCTGATGCGGATGGCCCCCAGTGCCGGGATCCCGCGCGACGCTCGGGATGACGGAATGCATCAGTCAGCCTGGTCATCCCGAACGCCGTGCGGGATCCCGGCGGAGGTCGCAATCAACCCCGTCATCCCGAACAAGTTTCTTGAGAGTGACGGATGATCGGCGGGCCGGTGGGCTGGGGAGAAACGGGCGGACCGACGCGCCGACTGGGCCGGTATTCCTCTTTCCTTGCACAGCATCCTTAATAACCCGTTGCCATCCACCCCCATTCCAGGTACACTACCTTCACCAATTTCAAGATTCAACAGTTCCCAGGTTCCTTCGTTCAACAGTTCCCGAGTTTCCAGGTTCCCACCATGCCCGAAGATCCGCAACTTACCACAGCACACGCCGAACTGGCTGCCATCGCAACCTATCTTCCACCGGCTCTGGTGCGCCGGCAACTCGCCGATCCCGCGCCCGGCCGGGTCAGTGGCGCGTACTGGCAGGGTTCGGTGCTTTTTGCCGATCTCTCCGGTTTCACCGCACTCTCCGAGAACTTGAGCGCCCTGGGCAAAGAAAGCTCGGAAGAGCTCTCGATGATCATCAATAATCTCTTTACCGCTCTGCTCGAAGAAATCCATGCCTATGGCGGCGAGTTGCTCAAGTTCGGCGGTGATGCACTGACGGCCTTCTTCGATGCCGCTGATCTCGGCGAGACCCACGCTGTTGCCGCCGCCGCCGCCGCCCTGGCGATGCAGCAGCGCATGCAAGATTTTGCCGCACTCCACACCCGCGCCGGCGTCTTCCGCTTGCGCCTGCGCATCGGGGTGCATAGTGGGCGCGTCTTTGCCGCTCAGGTCGGCGACATCGATCATATCGAGTTGGTAATTACCGGGCGGACGATCAATAATGTTGCGCTGGCCCAGGAAATTGCCGAGCCGGGCGAGGTCGTGCTGTCAAAGCGCAGCCTGGATTTGATTGCCGGCGCTCGGGTTTCACCGCGCAATACCGCGTTTTTTTCGCTTCATCAGTTGCCGGCAAACCCTGCCGCACGGCGTGAAGCCCCCGATTGGTCGCAAGCCCTGGCCAATGCTGCCTTCGATGCCGATGCGGTGCATCGTCGCCTGGCGGCGTTGCGTCCCTACCTGCCATACGGTTTGCCGCGTCGTTTTTTGCTTTCCACGTATAACGGCAAACGTGCCGGTGAGTTTCGCCCGGTTTCCGTGCTCTTCGCCAATTTCTTTCCATTCGGCACGGCTCTCGATATCCTGGGCGACGAGGCTGCAACCGCCGCTCAGGTGCTCAATGCCTATTATGCCCGCGCCCAGCGCATCGTGCATCGCTATGGCGGCATTATCAATAAAGTCGATATGTACACCCGCGGCGATAAACTTATGGCGCTCTTCGGGGCGCCTATCGCCCACGAGGATGATCCCGAACGTGCGGTGCTGGCTGCTCTCGATCTGAAAACAGCGCTCGCTGAGGCCAACCACGAAGTTGTGCCGCTGCTCCGGCATGCCGCTCGCAATCTGTTCGCCGTCGACGAGGCGTTCTTTCAGCAATGCATTGGCATCAATACCGGCGTGGTCTTCGCCGGGCAGGTCGGCGCGCCGCGCCGCCGCGAGTATACTGTGATGGGTCGCAATGTCAATATTGCCGCCCGTCTCATGTCGGTTGCGCCCGTCAATACGGTGATCCTTTCGCCTGCTACCCGCCGTGCCGTCGCATCCCGGATCACCATGCGCGAACTCGCGCCTGTCCAACTGAAGGGGCTTGCGGCGCCGCTGCCGATTGCCGAGGCTCTGGGACGCCAGCCGGTGGCGACTGATCGCCAGGTGCCTGGTACCGGCCTGGTCGGTCGCAATGCCGAACTCGATTATGTGATCCAGGCTTCGATCCGCGCACTTGCCGGGCAGGGCGGTGTCGTAGCCATCACCGGTGATGCCGGTATCGGCAAAACCCGGCTGGTGAAAGAAGCTTTGCAGCAACTGGTGATCCGTTCCAGCGCGCCGGTTGACCCGGTACCGGTGTTTGTGTTCTACGACGCTACCTGTCAGAGTTATGCCCAGCGTACGCCCTATGCCCTCTTTCAGGATCTCCTGCGCCAGTTTTTCCAGATTGATACGACGGCCGCGCCCGCTGAAGCCAATCGACGGATCCAGCGGCGCGTCGCCGATCTGGCGCCGCAGTTGTCGCGCTTTGCCCCACTGCTCGATGCGCTCATCGGTATCGAGCTTGAGCAAACTGCCCTCAGTCGCGCGCTCTCGCCCGAGCAGCGCCGCGACCGCGCTTGCGAACTCGTCGAAGCATTGCTGCTCGGCGAGTCCCGCCGCCAGCCGCTTATTCTGGTGCTCGATGATTTGCAATGGATTGATGCTTCGTCGCTTGAACTGCTTTTGCGGATTGCCTCCGGCGCTGCGGCGGTGCCGCTGTTGTTCCTGCTGAACTATCGTAGCGGGCCGGGCTTTAGCCAGCCCTGGCTCGACCTGCCCGGCAGTACCCGCCTGGAGCTTGGCGAACTCTCGGCCGAAAATAGCCGCCGGTTGCTCAATGCCCTGCTCAATGACGCGATGCCGCCGGAGCTCGACATGGTGCTCGCCAGAGCTCAGGGCAATCCCTTTTTCATCGAAGAAGTGGTGCGCAGCCTGATCGATGCCGGTGTTCTGCTGCGTGAAGGGAATGTCTGGCGCCTGGTGCGCGCCATCGATAAAGCCGGTTTGCCCGATAGCATCGAGGGCTTGATTATTGCCCGGCTCGACCGGATCGATGAGCGCAGCCGTGAGTTGCTCCAGGTTGGCTCGGTTATCGGGCGCCGCTTCGCGGTGCCGGTGCTGCGGGCCGTCGGTGCTGCTGAACCCGATCTCGATGAACGCCTCGAACGCCTGGCCGCCGATGATTTGATTATGCGCGATGTGCAGGAGCATGGCTATGTTTTTCGCCAGGCTATTACTCGTGATGTGACGTATGAGACGATACTCTACGCCCGCCGCCGCGAATTGCATCGCCGGGTGGCCGAGTGGCTGGCCCGCCTGCATGCCGAACGCCTCGACGATCAGTTGACTCTGCTGGCCCGCCATTATCTGCTGGCCGAAGATTGGCCGGCGGCGCTCGAGTATCATCTGCGGGCCGGGCGCTATGTGCAAGCGCGCTATGCCAACCGTGAGGCGATTGCCCTGTTCTCCCAGGCTCTCGAAATTGCCAATCGCCTGGAGATGTCGGCACCATTGCCCGAAATCTATCAGCGCCTCGGCGATGTCTATGCCTTGATCGGTGAGTATGAGGCTGCCCTGACCTACTATCAGGCTGCCCTCGATCACCGAATTGAACTCGCACCGGCCGATGTCATGCATCTGCATCACCAGGTTGCCTGGGTTTATGCCCATCGTACCGAATTTGATACGGCTCTCGCATGGATCGATCAGGCAATGATGTTACCCGCCGGCAGTGATGCGGTGTTGTCGCGCTGCCTGCTGCTCGGTGCCGGCTTGCTGCGCCGCCAGGGGCGCTTTGAGCAGTCGCTGCGCCTGGCTGAGCAGGCCCGCAGCCTGGCTGAACAGGCCGGCCATCTGCGCGAGCTTGCCCACGCCTACAAGTCGCTCGGGACGCTGCACCTCAACCTCGGCAATGGCTTGCAGGCGCTGGAGTTTATGCGCCGTTGCCTGCCGCTCTATGAACAGGCCGGCGATCTTTCCGGTCTCGCCGATGCCCACAACGACCTGGCCAACGTCTGTTTTGATCTGGGCGAATTTGCGGAAGCCGGCGCCAGTTACGAGGCTGCCGCCAATATGAAGCACGAGATCGGTGATGTGTATGGCCAGGGCATGATTGCCTGCAATCTCGGCGAACTCTTTCGTGTGCAGGGTCGCATCAGCGAGGCTATCGCTTGCTACGAAGAAAGCCTGGCCATCTATTCCCGTATCGGTTCAAATTATATGATTGGTTTGCTGGAGATGAATCTGGGGGCGGCGCGCCTGCTGAGCGGCGCACTTGATCATGCCGGGCGGCACCTGGAGCGGGCGGCGCGCCTGTTTGCGCAGAGCGGCGGCGAGGATTATCTCCCTGAACTCGAACGTTATCGCGCCGAACTGGCGTTGCGCCAGGGCGACCTGGTTCGTGCGCAGCGTACCTGCGAATACTCGATCCAGCTTGCTCGCCAGAATTCCGCTCGCGCCGAAGAAGGTATGAGCCGCCACATCCTCGGCCTGATTCTGGCGGAAGCCGGCGATAGCAGGGCAGCCTGGGACGAGCTCCAGCACGCACGCGCTATCCTCAACGAGAGTGGCAACCGCCTCGAAGCCGCCCGCACGATGCTCGCTATTGCCCGCCTCGCTCACCCTCTGGGCCATGTCACCGCCGGTCAGTCGGCCCTCGGCGAAGCTGCCGGCATCCTCAGCGATTTTGGCACCCCCGCCGACTGCGACGAACTTGCCGGCCTGATTCGTAGGTACGAAAACAGATGAGCGCATGCCTCGGCACAGGGCACGCGGTCATATTTTGCCGCGCCGCATCAGTTCGATCAGCAACAAATCGCGCCAGAACAAAATCCGGCGTACTGCAAAGTATATTTTTTTGTAGAGCCGGCCCTGACGTACAAAATCATAGTCGATCAACACCACCCGCTGCTGCCGATCATCAGTGTACATCAGGTTGTGGGCGCGCAACAGGTTGCGTTTGATCAGGAAACTCCAGAGCCGGTACGGCAACATCCAGGGCCGGTTGAGCCGCTTGCGCTCGGCTTTGCTGCTGCTGGTACGCCCGTAGAGATCGGGCATGCTGCCGCGATCACGGTACTGGTTCAGTGCCAGTCGGATCAAGTTGCGTAACTCGGCCGCCAGTTCTTCGCGCTCGGCTTTGCTTAAATGCCGGTAATCCACTTCGGAGAGCGTCCGACCATGGCGCAAGTAGGGTTGTACGACCAGCACCTGCGCCGCACCGGTATCGTCCCGCGCCACAAAATAGTAACTCGGCACCGAGTGGCGTGGCCCCAATAAATCAACATACGCCTCGGCGACGGCGCGCATCTCGCACGCATGGGCCAGCGCCTCCTCGATTGAACCACCCAGGTCGTGTTTGAGTTTGATCACATAGCGCGCATCATCAGTACGGTACACTTCAGTCTCGTTGCCGCCCGCAATGCGCTCCATGTCATCGCCTGGATCAACCGCCGCAAAGACCCGGTCAACATGAATTGCCATTTCAGTTCTTGCCCCTGCTTCTGCTGTACTGCCGGCTTTGACGCCCGGTAGCCAGGTCAGGTTGCTGTCATAGCCGCTGTGCGTTTAGAGTTTAACCTGAAATCTACGGTTCGCATACTTTCTGCTTTGAGGCTCTGTGCTATAGTAGCGTCAGCAATTCTTTTTGTACATTGATGATTAGGAGGACAATACTTTATGCATTCCGCTCATTCTTCCAATTCGATTTGCGCTCGTACCGGCGGCGAGGTCTTACATCTGTTCAATGAGACGATGCGGGCCTTTCCGCCGCCGAGGAGGGGGGCCTGTAGCAAAGGCCTGCACGAACCACTCCCCCTCGGCCAGTACCTTGTCAATCTTGGCTACATCAACCATGCCCAACTGAACTGGGCGCTGGCGAGCCAGCGCAGCGCAACGGTAGGCAACCTGCAACTCGGTGTTATTCTCGTGCGTCACAGTTTGATTGCTCCACAACCATTAACCGCGATCCTGCTGCGCCAGATGCTCGATCGGCTGATCATGGCGACTCCTTCCCGCCTGCTGATCGGTGAATATTTGCTGGTCAACAAGCTCGTCCGGATTTCCGATTTGCATCGGGCATTGCAATCGCAAATCTGGCTGGCCGCTCGCCACCATACCTCTGTGCCGATCGGTGAGGTGCTGACGATGCATGGTGCCATCTCGCCGGCTACCCTCGATCAGGCGCTGCTCGCTCGTGACGATGATTCCTGGCAACCCCTGCCTATGGTCGAGTCTGCTGTTCCATCCCTGAGCTGAACATTAAATACCTTGATAACCCTGGCGTGCAGCATACGTACCCGCCCCGTTCTCCGCCCTGAACTCGTATTTAAGGGAATTTTTCCCTATTCGGCCATGGGATTTTCCACGTTCTTGCTCAGAATATGCTACAATACACGCGTTCAGTTTCTTACCGGCACGTTCCTTCCCAAACGCAGCTCAGTTTCTGGATCGATGGGGTGCCCTTGCAATGGGCATCCGTAATCAACTGGTTATGGACTGAACACCATATGGGTTCCCCGATCGTAATCGTTGAAAACGGAGGTACTATGGAGTTCCCCCCCTACGTGACGAACACGAAGTTGAAGGACTGGGTTAAGGAGATGGCCGATCTCTGTAACCCCGATGCCGTTCACTGGTGTGACGGTTCGCAGGCAGAGTATGATAAGCTCTGCCAGTTGATGGTTGATGTCGGCACGTTCATTCGGCTCAATCCGGAAAAACGCCCGAATAGCTATCTCTGCCGCTCCGATCCCAGTGACGTTGCCCGTGTCGAAGATCGCACCTACATCTGTAGTGTCAACAAAAACGATGCCGGTCCGACCAATAACTGGGTCAATCCCAAGGAAATGAAGGAAACGCTGACCAGGCTCTTCGACGGCAGTATGCGCGGCCGCACGATGTATGTGATCCCCTTCAGCATGGGGCCCATCGGCTCGCCGATTGCCAAGATTGGCATCGAGTTGACCGACTCGCCCTACGTCGTTACTAATATGCGCATTATGACTCGCATGGGCCGCGCCGTGCTCGACGCGCTTGGCGACAGTGAGGAGTATATCCCCTGTCTGCATACGGTCGGTGCGCCGCTCGAGCCCGGCCAGCAAGATGTGCCCTGGCCCTGCAATAAGACCAAGTACATCGTGCATTTTCCCGAAGAGCGCTCGATCTGGTCTTACGGCAGTGGCTACGGCGGCAATGCTTTGCTCGGCAAGAAGTGTTTCGCTCTGCGGATCGCCTCGGCTATGGCCCGCGATGAGGGCTGGCTCGCTGAACATATGCTTATCCTTGGCGTCAAGGATCCGCAGGACAATAGAACTTATGTTGCTGCAGCGTTCCCCAGCGCCTGCGGCAAGACGAACTTCGCGATGCTGATCCCACCTTCCGCGTTCAGCGAAGAAGGCTGGGAAGTCACGACTGTTGGCGATGATATTGCCTGGATCAAGCCCGGTGATGACGGCAAACTCTATGCCATTAATCCGGAAAATGGCTTCTTTGGCGTTGCACCCGGTACTTCCTATGATACCAACCCCAACGCGATGGAGTCTATCAAAGCCAACTCCATCTTTACTAACGTTGCTATGACTCCCGACGGCGATGTCTGGTGGGAAGGCATGACCAAAGAGCCGCCGGCGAAATTGATCGATTGGCACGGCAATGAGTGGACGCCCGATAGCGATGTCAAGGCTGCCCATCCCAATGCCCGCTTCACTGCCCCGACGTTCCAGTGCCCCTCGGTTGACCCTGAATGGGAAAATCCGCGTGGTGTGCCGATCAAGGCTTTCATCTTTGGTGGCCGCCGCAGTGCGACGGTGCCGCTGGTCTACCAGGCTTTCAACTGGAACTATGGTGTCTATCTCGGTGCTACGATGGGCTCTGAGACGACTGCCGCCGCTGCCGGTGCAGTCGGTGTCGTTCGCCGCGACCCGATGGCGATGCTGCCCTTCTGTGGCTACCATATGGCCAGCTATTGGAACCACTGGCTGCAGTTCGGCCGCGATATTCCTAATCCGCCGCGCATCTTCGGTGTGAACTGGTTTCGCAAAGATGAAAACGGCAAATTTGTCTGGCCCGGCTTCGGCGAGAATATGCGTGTCCTCAAATGGGTTGTTGAACGCGCCAACGGCAAGGCTATCGGTATCGAAAGCCCCATCGGCTGGATGCCGCGCTACGAAGATCTCGATTGGCGTGGCCTCGATTTCTCGCACGAGCAGTTTAATAGCCTCCAGAGTATCGACCGTGACGATTGGATGAAGGAAATGGTGCTGCACGAGGAGTTGTTTATCAAGCTCTTCGACCGCATCCCCAGCGAGTTGCTGGCAGTACGTAGTCTGCTCGTCTCCGGACTCTGGCGTATGCCCGAGCACTGGGAAATCGACGGCGGCATCGTGTAACAAACATAAAAAACGCCGGGTTCGGTGCGTGCGTAAGCTCGCACATCGAACCCGGCGTTTTTATGAGGTGCGTAAAAACTGGGGGGCGCCGGTCGACCAACCAAAGCTGTGAGCCGGGCTATCGGCCTCTTCGAGGCAGGCGGTGACGGCGTCTTCCAGACTGATTGCGCCGGACAGTACCTGCTGTTGATACTGCGGAATAAAAGTAAACATCAGCGAACGGGCACTCTGGATCTCATGCAGCATCAAACGCCCGACCGGGCCGGCAGCGTCCATCAGGCCGCTCTCGGTAAAGTCGCGCTCGGTTGCGCTGCGCTCGTACTCCAGCCGGATGATCGCGGCCTGCCAGTGCCCCGCCTCCCAGACCACCTGGGCATAACTGGCTCGTGTATCGCCGTCAAACGGCAATCCCACCGACCCGCTATTGACGATCAGGGTTTCGTCGAGCCGGCGCAACACCGGCACATGGGTATGCGCGGTGATGAATAGCTGCGCCTCGGCACTGATCTGACGACGAGCCTCGTCGGCCGGTGAGTCGGCATAGATCCCGTCGCGATTGCCGCGCACCGAGGCATGTGTCGCCTGAACGAGGCTGCCGTCCGGCGCCGGCAGATCGATACTCCGCGGCAACGCATCAATCACCGGCAGATAATCGGCGACTGCCCGGGTCGTCCACTCGATGCCGCGGCGGATCTCGCCGCGTAGATCGCCCGGCGGAAATACGAATTCTTCGCCCCGTGCGGCAAAGAAGAGCACATACTCTTCGTGATTGCCCTGGATCAGCTGCCAGCCGTGGCTTTGCCGGCGCTCCAGCACAAATTCCAGGCATGCCCGCGGCTGCGGCCCACGATTCACGATATCACCGTTGACGAGCACGACATCGGGGTTCCAGGCATCAATATGCGACGCTACTGCCCGTAGTGCCGCATAATTGGCGTGAATATCAGCAAGAATGGCAAGTTTCATACTTTCATTATACCAACTTTGTGCTCGGGTTTTTCGCGGCGTCGCCGCGAAGAACCCGAGCACAACAACCTGGTTCTCTGGCTCTGAATTCTAACGCAGCCGGAAACGCTCGTGCCAGAGCGAACTCCCATAATCCCCCGCCGGACGCTCCGCCAGGTCGACCAGCAGACGCCCCATGCTAATCGCAAATTTGAAGCCATGCCCACTGAATCCGGCGCCGAAGAGAATCTGCGGATGTACCGGGTGCCGGTCGATGATGAAATCGCGGTTTGCGCTGATGGTGTAGCGGCAGGTTTCGACACTCAATGGATCCGGGACGATGCCCGCCAGGTAGCGACTGACCAGCATGCGCGCCTGTTCAACGCCCGCTGTATCCGGTGGGAGCGGCGGGCTATCCGGGTCGAGCGGTGGCCCGGCGAGTTCGCCGGCCATTTTGATCTGGCCCGCTCGCTCGTGGATCGGGAAGCCATAAAAACCCGGATCGCCGAAGATGATATACACCGGGCAGCGTCCGGGGTTGAAATGCGGCGTATCCGCAACTGCGAAGTATACCACTTGCTGATGCGTGACCTGCAAGTCAACCGGACAACCCAGTTGCGCCAGCCATCCGCCCGCCCAGGGGCCGGCGGCCACAATCACGCGATCCGCCAACAGGTGTTCTTCGCCGGCCGATCCCCTGATCTGTACCGCCACACCGCTACCGTCCGGCCTGATGTCCAGCACCCGGCTCTGCTGATAGAGCCTGGCCCCATGAGCCACCGCACGGCGGCAGGCCGTCGCCACGCAGCGATCGGCGGCCAGGATGCCCGCGCCTTCCTGCTGTAGCAGTACCCAGCTATTCGGCACGGTGAACTGGGGAAATGCCGCTGCTATCGCTGCGCCCTGAAGTTCGCTGTAGTCAATCCCGGCTTTCGCAAAAGCCTTGCGACGGGCCACTATCTGCGGATGATCCGCCGGCCCCAGATCGACGCCGCCGGTCTGCGTCAGCAGGTCTGTCGCGCTGTCAGCCTCCAGTTCGCGCCAGAGCGCAAAAGTGGGTGGTGCCAGGCTCACGTAGTCGGCATCGGCATACGAATGGCGAATAATTCGGCTCTGGCCATGGCTGCTGCCGCGCCGGTGCCCAATATCAAACTGTTCCAGCAAGGCGGTGCGCCGCCCCGCTTTTGCCGCATGGTAGGCCGCAGCGCTGCCAATCCCACCCGCACCGACCACAATCACTTCGAAGTGCTCTGGCATTCTTTACCTCGCCCGGGTTTGCTACTCGCTTTTTACCACTGTTTTTTTATTATGCCGACCCGCTCACCATGGCGTCATTGTGCAAGATATACAGGAGTGAAGTAAAAATCCTATTTACTTCTGCCTATTGCTATCGGCGGAAAATACCGGTATTCTCCATAATAGCATCCCCGAATATGCCATTACAAAAGAAAGCGGTGCCGGCAGGAACAACCTGTCTGCATAGTCGGCAACGTTGCCGTCGGTAGTGTCACCCCCTGGCTGCAGGAATTCTCGCTTTAATAATTTTAACAAATGACCTGTGCATGTTGCACATAATTCTGAACAACACAGAGACACGCAGCTTGAACGAGCACCAGTAGAGTACTGCATCAGCACCTGGCATCCCGCCCCCTGGTTCACTGGGTTCTTCGTTCATGGGTTCCCTGTTCGTATCCGAGGCAACAATGACTGCATTTCTGATTCGCAGGATCTTCACCATCATTCCGACCGTCGTCGTCATGGCCTTGATCGTGTTCGTGATTATGCAGGCAATCCCCGGCAGCCCCTTCGACCCGGCAGCCTATGGCGGCAACGATATTGCTCCCGAAGCCCTGGCCCGCATCGAAGCCCAGTATGGCCTCGACAAGTCGTTGCCCGAGCAGTTTGCCAGTTTCCTCTGGAACGCAGTACAGGGCGATTTCGGCTATTCCTTTGCCCAGCGTGGCCGTACCGTCAATGAGATTCTGGCCGAAACCTTTCCGGTTTCTTTCCATCTCGGCGGCATGGCCTTTCTGATGGCACTCGGCCTGGGCGTGCCGCTCGGCATTATCGCTGCTTCGCGCCGCAATAGCCCCATCGATCATATGGTCACGCTGATTACGATGCTTGGCATCAGTTTGCCGAATTTCGTCATCGGCATTCTGCTCATCCTGGTCTTCTCGCTCATCCTCGGGCTCCTTCCGACCGTCAGTGTCTACTGGGATGATCCGCGATCCTGGGTGCTGCCCACGCTGGCGCTTGGCCTCGGGCCACTGGCGATTATTGCGCGTTATACTCGCTCGGGTGTGCTCGATGAGCTTAACAACGATTATGTGCGCACTGCCCGCGCCAAGGGTCTACGCGAACGGGTGGTGCTCTATCGCCATGTGCTCAAGGCTGCGATGCTGCCGGTGATTACGGTAGCCGGGCCGATGTTTGCCGCGATTGCGACCGGCACTTTTTTTGTCGAGACGATTTTCAGTGTGCCGGGGATGGGCAAGTTTTTTGTGACCAGTGTCGCTACGAAAGATCACCCGATGCTTATGACGCTGATATTGATCTATGGGGTTTTTCTGGCTATTGCGAATTTGCTGGTCGACATAATGTATGGAGTCATTGATCCGCGCGTCCGGGTCACCGAAGTTTCTGAGAAGCGGAGAAATGTGGCGGTATGAGTATTGAACAGGATGCCAGCACCGTTCGCTCGCGTATGCTGCGCCCCACCGAGGCTGCGGCTCAGGCCGCTATTCCGGTTCTGCGTCCGCGCCGGACGGTCTGGGGTGATATGTTGCGCCGACTCTGGGCCAATAAGCTGGCGGTAACCGGCGGTGTCTTTATTCTGATTATGCTGCTGGCGGCGATTTTTGCGCCACTGATTGCGCCGAAGGGCTACATGACGCAGGATTATGCTAATCTGCGTACCCTGCCCAACAGTGAATTCTGGTTTGGCACCGATGCGGCCGGGCGCGATATGTGGGCCCGCATCATCTATGGTGCCCGCGTTTCACTCACGGTCGGCCTGCTTACCCAGGTGATCGCGCTCTTCGTTGGCGTGCCGCTCGGCCTGATCGCCGGCTACTTCGGCGGCTGGATCGATAACGCGATTATGCGGGTGGTCGATGTGCTCTATGCCTTCCCTCTGATCCTCTTTGCCACCCTGCTGATGGCCTGGTTACGGCCGGGGCTTTCCAACGTCATCTTAGCCCTGAGTATCACCGGCTGGCTGGTGATATGCCGCCTTGTGCGCGCCCAGGTGATGAGTCTGCGTTCGCGCGAGTTCATCGAGGCGGCGCGTGTCGTCGGGACGCCGACGCATCGCATTTTGCTGGGTCATGTGTTGCCCAATACTATGTCGGCGATCATTATTGCCATCACCTTTGCGATTCCCCAGGCGATTTTTGCCGAAGCTGCCCTGAGCTTCATTGGCGTCGGGGTCAATCCGCCGACCCCGAGCTGGGGCCAGATGGTCAGCGATAATATTCTCTATATTCGTTCAGCCTGGCACCTGGCGGTCTTCCCGGCCCTGGCTCTCGGTATTACGATGCTGGCCTTCACGACTTTTGGCGACGGCCTGCGCGATGCTTTTGACCCGCGCGGCAAACGGTAAGCGTTGGAGCGTTGGAGCGTTGGAGAACGGGACAACGCTGGGGAAGCAATCCGCTCGAATGCTTCAACGCGCGAATGCTCCAACGCTTCCCCATGTATTTCCCTTCTGGTTCAGGCAGATACGCATAGTTAGTTAGATGGAGACCAAGTATGTCCGAACGCATTCCTGATTGGCTGAATGATGAGGAACAGCGCCGCCTGTTCCTCGAACGGGTCGACGGGGCGGCACGCCGTACCGGCATCAGCCGGCGTCGGTTCCTGACCTCGCTCGGCTTTGGTGGTGCTGCGGCATTCCTGGCTGCCTGCGGTGCCCAGGCTCCGGCCACGCCCGAAGAGCCCGCCGCGCCGGCTGAGCCGCCTACTGCCGTGCCCACCGCCGTGCCTGCCCCCGAGGCTTCCGCCGGTGAGCCGCTGCCCGATGATGAGCAGGTGTTCCGCTATACCTTCAATACCGATCCGGCCAGCCACGATTTTAATAAAGATCTCTACTGTGGCGGCGAAGCCTCGCTCTTTGCCGGCCTCACCCGCCTCAATGCCGATTATCAGCCCGAGCCCTATGCCGCCGAGAGTTGGCAAGTCTCCGATGACGGCACTGTCTACACCTTCACGCTGCATCCCGAGGGCCGCTGGAGCAATGGCGACTCGGTGACGGCCCAGGATTTTATCTATAGCTTCACTCGCTTGCTCAACCCGGATACCGGCGCCAGCTATGCCTCGATCCTCTACGATGTGCAGGGCGCGCAGCCCTGGAACCTCGGTGAGGGCGGTAGCGCCGATGAACTCGGTCTGCGCGCCATCGATGACTATACGCTGGAGGTAACACTGGCCGGGCCGCGTGAATATTTCCCGCTGCTGGTCGGCTATGCCGCAGCGCTGCCCTGCCACCCCGGCAGTGTTGAGGCCCATGGCGATGCCTGGACTGAAGCCGGCAATATTGTCAGCAACGGCCCGTTCAAACTGGTGTCCTGGGAACGCAATCAGTTGCTCGAATTTGAGCGCAACGAGGATTTTGTGCTGACCGAAAAGCCGAAGCTCAAGCGCCTGGTTGCCGCCGTCATCGATAATAACGCCGGCCTGTTGCCCTACGAGAGCGGCGAGCTCGATTATCGTGAGAACCGGGGCATTCCCGCTGCCGAGATCCAGCGCCTGCAGGAAGATCCGCAGCTTAGCCAGGAATTCTATCGCATTCCGCAGTCGGCCACGGCTTTTCTTTCGCCCGAAATCGACAAGCCGCCTTTCGATTTGCTTCCGGTGCGCCAGGCGCTGCAGCATGCCATCGACCGCAGTACCATTTTGCAGGTTATCTATGGCCTGGGCGAGCCGGCCTATACCCTGCTCTCACAGGATCTGCCCTATGCCATCAAGTCCGATGCCTATCCCGAGTTCAACGATATCTATACTTATGATCCGGAACTGGCCCGCAGCCTGCTGGTCGGCACGCCCTATGAAGGCGGTCAGAACTGGCCCGAAATCACGCTGACCCTGCGCCCGGTCGGCCCGACCATCGACCTGGTCGGCGAGGTGTTGCAGCAGCAACTGGCCGAAAATCTGGGAATGCAGGTCAATGTGGAGAATCCGGGCGACGGGCGAGTGTACATCAATACGCTCTTCGATGGGGGGTATCAGTTGCCGCTTTATGTCTGGTTTATGGACTATCCCGATCCCAGCAATTTCTATACGGCTGTCTGGTACGGCAAGGCCAATCGCCGCCGTTTTGCCTGGAAGAATGATGAGTTTGATGTCGTCGTTGAGCAGGCGGCCGGCGAGCTCGACCAGAGTGCGCGCCAGGAACTCTATGTGCAGGCTGAGCGCCTGATGGCCGCCGAAGCCGCCTACATTCCGCTCTACTACTCCTTCGCCGTCAATATGTTCAAGCCCTATGTCGGCGGCATTCCCAGCAACTCGGATGGCCTGGTTGTCGCCGACAACAATATCTTTCGCACTATGAAAAACTCGCTCTATGTCACCGATCTGAAGAACGCCTGATTGGCTGTGTTTGAAAGTGTGGCCATACTGCACCTTCAAACGACAACCGTTTTTCTGCACAATGTCGTTCTCAGACCCGTCATTTTGTCTCTTGCCTGCAAGCGGCAAAATCAGTGTACAATACAAACGTCACAGAAATTACGCAGTGTTTCGCTGGCAGCCGGATGGAAAGAGTGACTTTTTCTTTGATTTGTGGCCGCAAGCGGCCACAAATCAAAGAAAAAACGTTACCTTCCACCCTGCCGGAGGCGAAAAATCCTCGATGCGGCAAGCATCCAACGCCGACTGCGTAAATTATGAAGACCGGAGATATGTGCGGCGATGCGGAGCGGCCCGGCCCTCCGCGTTGCTGCGTTCAGGAGGTTGTTTCCCGTGAAGATCGTACTGCCCGGCGATTTGTACGATGTGCTGGCCGAACGTATTATGGCTGCCGTGCCTGCCGCCAGCATTGCCACTCTCGACAAAGATGCTCGCCCCCAGAGCGATATCAGTGATGCGCAGGTACTGCTGCGCTGGTGGTTTTCACCGCAACAACTCAACACGTTGATCAGCGAGATGCCGGCGTTGCGCTGGCTGCACCTGCCTCATGCCGGTATCGACAAAGTGCTGGTACCGGCTCTCGTCGAACGTGATGATGTGATCATTACCAATTCCTCCGGGGTGCATGCTGTGCCCATCGCCGAATTTGTAATGATGTTTGTCCTCAATGATGCCAAGCAGGTGCGCAGCCTCTATGATTACCAGGCTCGGGCAACCTGGGGCCAGCACGAGTTATCTTTGCAGGAAGTTTCCGGCAAAACCATGCTGATCATCGGTATGGGCCAGATTGGTCAGGCGCTGGCGGTACGCGCTGCGGCCTTTGGTATGCATGTAATCGGCAGCCGGCGCAGCAAGATGCCCACGCCCGGCGTCGATCACCTGGTCGGCGAGGGCGAATGGCGGTCGCAACTGGGTGAGGCTGACTATGTGGTTATCGCCACCCCTTTGACTCCGCAGACCCGCAATATGTTCGGGGCCACCGAGCTTGCGGCTATGCGCCCGGATGCCTACCTGATCAACATTGCCCGCGGCGGCATCATTGATGAAGATGCGCTGCTGGAAACCTTGCGCGCCGAAAAGATTGCCGGTGCCGGCCTCGATGTCTTCGCCAACGAGCCATTGCCGGCTGCGAGCCCGTTCTGGGGCATGCCGAATGTCTTTGCAACCCCGCATATCTCCTTCAGTTCACCCGAGGTGCGCCCGCGCACGATGGCGCTGTTCCTCGATAATCTGCGGCGTTTTGCTGCAGGTGAACCGCTGATGAATGTGGTTGATAAACAGGCTGGATATTAAGTTCAGTACGAAAGGTAGCGCCGGCGCTACTTTTCACCAGGAGTGCAGAAAAACCATGACAACGTCCGAACGCTTCTCGATTGCCGATCTTTTTACGGAGAGTGCCAAAGAGTCGCCGCAGCCCATGTTCGGCGCCGCGCAGCAGGGGCATATCCCGCTTATCAGTCTGGCCTTCGGCCTGGCCGATCCGGCGCTTTTCCCACGAGCCGAACTGGCCGCCGCTGCTGCTGCCGTGCTCGCCGACGATGCGGCACTGGCGCTCAACTATGGGCCGACCTACCCCGGTCTGATCGAGCAGATCGTCACGCGCCTGCGCCACGAAGGTGTTGAGGCCGAACCCGAAAATATCATTGCCGGTTACGGTTCCAGCCAGATCCTGGGCCTGTTGCCGCAAGTATTTGTTGAACCGGGCGATGTTGTCCTGATTGAAGGCCCGAGCTTTATGGGTGCCGTACGCCGCTTTCAGGACGCCCGCGCCCGCCTGGTCACGATCCCGGTCGACGAGCATGGCATGAATGTCGATGCGCTGGAAGAGACTCTGCGCGATTTTGCTCAGCAGGGCATCCGGCCGAAATTCATCTACACGATCCCGACCTTCCACAATCCCAGTGGCGTGACAATGTCGCTCGATCGGCGCCAGAAACTGATCGCGCTGGGCGCCGAATACGGGGTCATCATTGTTGAGGACGATGCCTACGGCGATTTGCGCTTCGAGGGCGAGCCGCTACCGAACCTGGCCGCACTCGACAGCGAGGGCTGGGTAATGCGGGTCAGTACTTATTCGAAGACGCTGGCGCCCGGTGTGCGTACCGGCTGGGCCTATGCCAACCCCGAAATCATCGCCCGCCTGCAGAAATTCAAGATCGAGGGCGGCAATAGCCCTTTCCTGACTCGCATCATCGCTCGCTACAGTGCCGATGGGCGCTACGAGCGCCACATCGAGGATCTGGTCAAACTCTACCGCTCGAAGCGTGATTGTATGGTCGCTGCAATCGAGCGCGAGTTCCCAGCCGGCTACAAACTGGTCTTGCCGGAGGGCGGCTTCTTCATCTGGCTGACGCTACCGGAGGGCGTGAGCGCCACCGAGTTGTTGGAGCGTTCGAAAGCGAAGGGTGCGGCCTTTTTACCGGGCACCCACTGCTATGCCAACGGCCAGGGCGATAACGAGATCCGGCTCTCGTTCAGTTTCCAGCCCGCCGAGCAACTCGAAGAGGGCATCGCCCGCATCGGCGCCGCCATGCACGAAATGCTCGCCTGAAAAGAGCCATAGCGTGCTAGTGCGCGGCAATGCCGCGCACTAGCACGCTATGGCTCTTTTTCGGTTGGCCTACCAGAGAATCAGAAAGGCCGCTGACAATTATCAGCGGCCTTTCTGATTCTCTGGTAAGGTGCATGGACCTATCCTCCCAGCAGGCAACCCGCCAGTACTGTCGGCGCTGCGGTGTTTCACGGCCCGGTTCGGGATGGAACGGCGTGGATCCACCGCGCACAGCACACACCCTTGGCAAAGGGCGAC
>DAOTUJ010000096.1:0-108883 GCA_034437175.1 Chloroflexaceae bacterium
GTCGCCCTTTGCCAAGGGTGTGTGCTGTGCGCGGTGGATCCACGCCGTTCCATCCCGAACCGGGCCGTGAAACACCGCAGCGCCGACAGTACTGGCGGGTTGCCTGCTGGGAGGATAGGTCCATGCACCCTATTGCCGCGGCGTGGAGCAGTGGCAGCTCGTCGGGCTCATAACCCGAAGGTCGGTGGTTCGAATCCACCCGCCGCTACCAGGCAAAAAAACGCCGCCTTCCGTACGGAAGGCGGCGTTTTTTTGCCTGGTAGCGGCCACTCTGTTTGCTACTCCACCCGCCGCGGCCGGTACTGGATTGCCTCTGCCAGATGTGCCGGCCCGATTTGCGCCGTCCCGGCCAGATCGGCTATCGTGCGTGCCAGCTTCAATACCCGGTGATAACCACGTGCCGACAGGCTCAACTGGCGTACGGCCGCTTTCAACAATGATTGTCCCGCCCCATCCAACTCACAGTATTTGCGAATTTCTGCTGCACCCATTTCGGCGTTTGTGACGCAGTGGCTCCCCGTCAGCCGCTGTGCCTGCCGCTCGCGTGCTGCTACCACTCGCTCCCGAATGGCTGCCGAGGGTTCGGCCAGGCGCGTCGAGCTGAGCTTTTCGTAGTTTACTCGGGGCACTTCGACGTGAATGTCGAAGCGGTCGAGCAATGGCCCTGAAATGCGCCGCTGGTAGCGGGCAACCATTGCGGCCGAGCAGGTACACTGCCGCTCCGGGTCGCCATGCCAGCCACAAGGGCAGGGGTTCTGCGCCGCGATTAACATCACGGCGGCCGGGTAGGTGATGCTGCCCGAGGCCCGGCTCAACGTGACGGTGCGATCTTCGAGGGGCTGGCGCAATACTTCCAGCTTCTGGCCAAATTCGGGTAGCTCGTCGAGGAAGAGTACGCCGCGGTGCGCCAGGCTGATCATGCCCGGCCGCACTCGTCCGGCTCCGCCGCCGACCAGCCCCGCCAGCGAGGTGGTGTAGTGTGGCGCACAGAAGGGCCGCTGCCGCACCAGTGGCGTGTCACGCGGGAGTTGCCCGGCGACGCTGTAAATCTTGGTGACTTCGATGGCTTCCTCGAGGCGCAACGGCGGCAGAATCGAGACAAGCGCCCGCGCCATCATGGTTTTGCCGGCGCCCGGGGTGCCGCTCATCAAGACATTGTGCCCGCCCGCCGCAGCGACCTCCAGCGCACGCTTGACATGCTCCTGGCCGCGTACGTCGCGAAAATCCACGGTGTAGCGTACGTCGGCCTCGAAACGGGCATTCGCCAGGAAGGGCGGCAGATGGCGTTCACCGGCCAGGTGTGCCATCAGATCGCTGAGCGTTTGCACCGGCACCACCCGCAGACCGTCAATCAGGGCGGCCTCGGCGGCATCTTCGTGAGGTAAATAGACCGTTTCGATGCCACGAGCGTGCGCCACTGCCGCCATTGGCAGCACTCCGTCGGTGTGGCGCAGTTTGCCGTCGAGACTCAGTTCACCGATGAACACGGCTCGCTCGGTCTCGCCGATGGCCTGCTCCGAAGCCAGCAGCAGGCCAACCGCAATTGGCAAATCGTAGGACGGTCCGGCTTTGCGCACATCGGCCGGCGCCAGGTTGACGGTCAGCCGTTTCATTGGGAAGCTCAGCCCGCTGTTGCGAATGGCGGCGCGGACGCGCTCACGGCTTTCCTGGACTGCCATGTCGCCCAGGCCGACCACCGTAAAGGCCGGCAGGCCATTGGCAATATCGGTTTCGACTTCGACCAGCAGTCCTTCCAGGCCGATGACGGCACAACTATACACTTTGGCCAGCATTGCTTGCTCCATTGGCGATCCGGTCGCCCTGACGATCATTTATATGACAGCAAGAGAAGTTGCCGCCTTGAACAATGATGATGCCGCTTGCATTCGATTGATGTCGCGTCGAAGCTGCGACATCAATCGAATGGCAACGGTTCTTCTACCGCAGCATGCTGACTATACGGCACATATGGCTGTGTCTGGCGTGAGAACCGGATTTGGTGTGCGTGAGGCATGTCGAACTATGTTATCCAAATTTGCATAATCATTATCGTATTTTGATCCAACACGTTGCGCTTTGCATCGTATAATGCATTTTCTACGGGAAATGAGCTATGTACTGGAACAAAGCATGCAGATTGCCGTTCTGCTGGAGCAGGTGAATAAAACCTATCACAATGGCACTCAGGCGGTCGCTGCACTTCGCGATTTGAGCCTGAGCGTGGCCGACGGCGAGTTCCTGGCGTTGATCGGGCCGAGTGGCTGCGGCAAAAGCACGCTGCTGCGGCTGGTCGCCGACCTGGAGCAGATCGACAGCGGGCGGATCGCGGTTTTCGGCAAGTTGCCCGCGCAGGCTCGCCGCGATCGCGACTACGGCATTGTGTTTCAGGTGCCGGTGCTCTTCGACTGGCGCAGTGTACAGGCCAATATCGAGGTACCGCTGGAAGTTGCCGGGGTGTCGGCTCATGAGCGGCAGCAACGTGCGCAGGCTTTGCTGCGGCTGATCGGCCTGGCCGATTTTGCCACAGCCTATCCCTGGCAGCTCTCCGGGGGCATGCAGCAGCGAGTCGCGCTGGCCCGCGCCCTGGCGCTACAGCCGCCGCTCTTGCTGATGGACGAGCCCTTCGGCGCGCTCGATGAGCTCAGCCGCGAGCATTTGCAGGAGGAACTTCTGCGGCTGCGTGCCGAGAGCAGCGCTCCGCCGACCATCATGTTCGTCACCCATAGCATTGCCGAAGCTGTCTTCCTGGCCGATCGGGTGGTCGTGCTATCGGCGCGCCCCGGGCGGGTTAGCCGCAATCTACCAGTCGATCTGCCGCGGCCGCGGCGGGTGGAATTGCGTAGTAGCCTGGAATTTTTCGAGCGGGTTCGCGCAGTGCGGGCAGCCCTGCGCGAACCCTGAGCTTGTAGCAGTCATGCTGCTGCTTGTTAATCGGAAATAATAAAGACGCATATCTTGATTGTGGGCAGCTAAGCCGCCCACAATCAAGATATGCGTTCTTTAAAAAAGAGGGTATCAGTAGCGCTGGATCAACAAAACCAGGGCGCGATCACGCAGATCGAACCGGGCACCGGGGCTGATCTGCTGTGCCGGGGCGTCGTCGTCTTTGGCGGTGTTGATCAGCACTTGCCATGGCTGGTCGGCTTCGATGTCGGGCAGCGTGAAGGGAATGGGCTCCCAGTAGGCATTGATGAGTAGCAGCAAAATGTCGTCGTGCACCCAGCCGCCCTGTTCGCCCCATTCTTGCATGGCCTGGCCGTTCAGCATCACACCGATGTAGCGCACCATGCTATTGCCCCATTCTTCATCGTCCATTTCGCGGCCATCCGGGCGCAACCAGACGATGTCGCGAATATCGCTGCCGCGGATACGCCGGCCCTGGAAGAAGCGCCGGCGCTGGAGCACCGGGTGCTCGCGGCGGATCTGCAGCATCCGGCGGGTGAACTCGAACATGCCGCGCCCGAGCTCATCGCCGTACCAGTCGATCCAGCTAATCTCGTTGTCCTGGCAGTAGGCGTTATTATTGCCGTTCTGGGTGCGGCCGCGCTCGTCGCCGGCTACGATCATCGGCACGCCCTGCGAGAGCAACAGGGTCGCCATCAAGTTACGCATCTGACGCGCCCGCAACTCGTTGATTGCCGGATCGTCGGTCGGGCCTTCGACACCGCAATTCCAGCTGTTGTTATGGCTCTCGCCGTCGCGATTCTCCTCGCCGTTGGCCCAGTTGTGCTTTTCGTTGTAGCTGACCAGATCGCGCAGCGTGAAGCCGTCGTGGGCGGTAACGAAATTAATGCTGGCGTAAGGTCGTCGGCTGTTGTGCTGGTAGAGATCACTCGATCCGGTCAGTCGGTAGGCCAGTTCGCCGACCAGGCTCTCGTCGCCTTTCCAGAAGCGGCGCACGGTGTCGCGATATTTGCCGTTCCATTCCGACCAGAGCACCGGGAAGTTGCCGACCTGGTAGCCGCCCGGCCCGATGTCCCAGGGTTCGGCGATCAGCTTGACCTGTGAAATCACCGGATCCTGGTGGATCACATCGAAGAAGGCCGACAGCCGGTCGGCCTCGTGCAGGCCACGCACCAGCGCCGAGGCCAGGTCGAAGCGAAAACCGTCGACACGCATTTCCAGCACCCAGTAGCGCAAACTATCCATCATCAATTGCAGACTGCGCGAATTGAGCAAATTCAGCGTATTGCCGGTGCCGGTATAATCCATGTAGTAGCGTGCTTGATCGGGCACCAGCCGGTAGTAGGCCTGGTTGTCGATCCCGCGCCAGGAAAGCGTCGGCCCCAGGTGATTGCCCTCAGCCGTGTGATTGTAGACCACGTCGAGAATGACTTCGATGCCGGCGGCGTGCAGGGTTTTGACCATCGATTTGAACTCGCGCACCTGGTCGCCCGGCAGCCCGCCGGTCTGCGCATAACGCACATCCGGTGCGAAAAAGCTGAGCGTATTGTAGCCCCAGTAATTCTTGAGCCCCTGATCGACCAGGTAGCGGTCGTCGGTGTGCTGATGCACCGGCAGCAACTCGACCGCCGTTACCCCCAGGTTCTTCAAATAACTGATGACAGCCGGACTGGCCAGGCCGGCATAGGTGCCGCGCAGCGATTCAGGCACTTCCGGGTGCTGCATGGTAAAGCCGCGCACGTGTATTTCGTAGATCACTGAGCGGTGCAGCGGCGTGCGCGGGTGGCGGTCGTCACCCCAGGGGAAGGCCTCATCGACGATCACGCAGCGCGGCATGTAGGACGCACTGTCACGTTCGTCGAAGGACAGGTCGGCGTCGGCGTGGCCGATAGGGTAACCGAACATCGCATCGTCCCACTGGATCACGCCGGTGAGGGCACGCGCATAGGGATCCATCAGCAGCTTGTAGGGATTGAACCGCTGGCCCTGCTCGGGATTGTAGGGGCCGTAGACGCGATAACCGTAGAGCTGGCCCGGTTTCAGATTGGGCAAATACACATGCCAGACGTTGTCGGTCTGTTCGGGCATCGTGATGCGTACCGAGGCAGCAGGCGCCTCAAGGCTGTCGAAGAGGCAAAGCTCAACGCGGCTGGCATTTTCGGAGAAAAGGGCAAAATTGACACCCTCGCCGTCCCAGGTGGCGCCGAGCGGATAGGGTCGGCCCGGCCAGACGGCGGTGAGCGCCGGGTAAGATTGTTCTTCCTGGCTGAAGACCATGCCGGCTTCGTAGGGCGCGAAGCCTTCCGGCCAGCGGGTGCCCCGGTCGTAGCGCGCACCACCAAGATTGGCGCGCAGCAAATCGGCGCGCAGCAAATCGGCGCCACGCAGGTCGGCGCCACGCAGGTCGGCATCTTGCAACATGGCCGACTGGAGGTTGGCGGTATCGAAGCTGGCCCGGCTCAGGTTGGCCCGCGATAGATCGGCGTGTGACAGGTCGGCGCGGCGGAAATCGGCGTTAATCAGCGTTGCATCGATCAGGACGGCCCGGCCGAGGTTGGCGGTAATCAGGCGGGCTTCGGAGAGATCGGCTTCGAGCAGCGAAGCCTCGTAGAGATCGGCGTCGGTGAGATCGGCATCAGCCAGAATAGCCTTATCGAGGCGGGCCTGGCGCAGATCGGTGCCACGCAAGCGGGCACTGCGCAGGTTAGCCGCAGTGAGATTGGCCAGATTCAGCGTGGCCTGATTGAGGCGGGCCAGGCGCAGGTTGGCACCTGTCAGCGTCGCTTGGCTCAAAACGGCATCGCTGAGATCGGCTTCAACGAGTGTGGCATCGTTCAAGCGGATGCGGTTCAGCGTCGCTTCGGCCAGGTTGGCGGCACTTAAATCGGCCCCGCGTAGATCGACCTGAGCCAGGTTGATACGAACCAGTTGCTGCCGGCTAAGATTGAGATCCGACCCCTGGCTGGCGATCTGTTCGAGAATTTGCTGGCGATTTATTATGGCCATGTGGCTTAACCTTTCGAATGACTGCCGCACATACGATGGCAGCACAACAGGCGAAAACAGACACGGCAATTCCGCGATGGGCCATGCCTGACAAGAACACCGCAAACCCTGACCGGGTCTGCATATTATGCAAAAATCTCAAGGGGACGGTCAGGTGGGGTCAAACAATTTCATAAACCGACTCGAAGGCATCGAGCAAGGCGGCGGTGGCGCGCTCGCGATCCCCGGTTTGATTGCGGTGCAGCAATGCTTCAGCGGTGGCCACCGCATGATTTTGCTGCTCAGTCAGGGGCGGTAACTCGGCGGGTGACAGGTCGATGCAGCCATTCGAATGTCGTCGTAAAGTGACCTGATTGTGGGATGGATCGATAGCTTTCAGGGCATAGGCTTGCAAATGTAGCGGTTGTTCACTGAGGCGAGCCAGTTCGCGGCGAAGCCAGGCTTCGCGACTGAGCCCTGCACGCGCCGCAAGACTGGAGAGGCTATCAATGGTAGACTGAGGAAGATTGCGAATGATCAGATCGGGCATGTTTCTGGTGCTCCGCAGGCCGAATCTGGGCGACATAACGCCGCAAATCGGTTTTGGTGATTGGCTTGCCGTAATAGAAATACTCAGTACCGGCAATCGCTGCATCCACCGTTGTCCACATACGTTCGTGGCGCACCTGCCGATCACGACGATCCATCGACAGGACATTAACCAGAATGCGATTGTCTTCGATACGTTCAATAACTGCGCTTTCCAGGTAGGGATGTTCGGCTGACGTCAAAATTGAGCGTGGTATAATCACAACTGCACCCTCACGAATAAGCGGATTGCTTTCAAAACTCATGCTTTTATGGCTCCCCTGATGGTATGTATGCTTCCCGTAATGCATTTAATGCGCGAATTGCACTTGAGCGATGGCAGCACTGCTCTTTGAAAAAACACGTGCCTGAATGATACGTATCAGTCAGGCTGCACAACGTGGAACAGATGTATGCTGCGATTTATACTTTTCTGCTTTCATGCTATCAATATGGTAGCATTGTGTCAAGCCGGGCAGTAAGATGGGAGCGATAAGATTTCTTAACCGAGTGATTTCGTCGGCCGATGCCGGATAGCGGCGGCATCAGGTCATGTGGCGGTCGCGAGGGGCGGTGGTTGTGTTTGATGTTGCAGTGCGCGACTGCAAACATCAAACACACAGATAGAAGGAAGTACCGGATTGGCGGGGGCAGGTACCCGCTTAGCGCATCCGTCACAAGTTAAGGTTTTCTGTTCATTGTCAAATGCCATCGACCGACGCCCAATTATGCCGTACACTGGATGTATGAGCAACGACGAATCGAAACTCCGAAAGAAGAGTAGCGTCCGCCATACGCGGGCGGTGCAGCGGGCGCGCACAACGCGCCAGAATGCCGCGCCACCGGACGATCCGATCGCCGAACGACTGACGGAGGTCGTCCATCCGGCGACCCTGTCGCCGGTTGCGGCCTTTCACCGATTGGGCCTGCGTGAGCGCCTGTTGACCTTGCCGGTCATGATGGCCTTTGTCGTCAGCCTGATCTGGCGACAAGTGGGTTCGGTCTGCGAAGCGGTGCGGGTCATGCAGCGCGAAGGCATGCTCTGGAACACGCCGCTGGAGGTCTCGCAACAAGCCGTCGAACAGCGGCTGAACGCGCTGCCGGCATCCCTGTGTCAGGCGGTCTTGCAGGATGTCCTGCTCCAGATGCAGCAGCGCTGGCAGGATCGGGAGCGTCCGCTGCCGCCCGAACTGGCCTGGGCCCAGCAGCATTTTACCGCTGTCCTGGCCCTCGATGGGTCGACCCTCGACCAACTGCTGCGCAAATGTGGCCTGTTGCGCGACGAGCGGGGGCCGGTGCTGGGCGGACGCATCGCCGCTTTGCTCGATGTGTGCAGCTACCTGCCGCGGGAGCTGTGGTATGACGAGGCGAGTCAGACCCACGATCAACGCTTCTGGGACCGGGCCATCGACCACCTGGATGCCGGGATGCTGCTGCTGATCGACCTGGGCTTCACCAACTATGCGCGCTTTGACCAACTGACGAACCAGGGCGTCACGGTCGTTACCCGCAGCAAACAGAATGCCGCCATCGCGGTGGTGGAGGTGCTCCAGCGCACGGCAACCTTGCACGACGAGATCATCCGCCTGGGCAGCGGCAGTGGTGCGTGCACCCACCTGATGCGCCAGATCTCGGTGCAGTATCAAGGGAATCGGTGCAGTATCAAGGGAAATGGTACCGCTACCTGACCAATGAGACCGACCCGGCCCGGCTGCCGGCCGCATATGGCGTTGCCCTGTACTGGCAACGCTGGCGGATTGAAGAGGCGCTGAACGTGGTCAAGCGCTTGCTGGGGTTGGCCTACTTCTGGGACGGGTCGATCAACGCCATTCAGACCCAACTCTGGGCAACCTGGATGGTCTATGCCGTCCTGATCGACCTGACGGATGCAGTGGCCGAGGAGCTGCGCCAACCGTTCAGGGCCCTGTCGGTCGAGATGATCTATCGCGGGCTGTATCATTTCACGCAGGCCCGGCAGCGTGGCGAAACCGATAACGTGGTCGCCTATCTGGCTGCCGAAGCGCAAGGGTTGGGCAGCCTGAAGCGCAAACGCCATTCGCCGAAAGATGCCTTTTTGGCTGACTTGACAAACCATGGAATACCTTGACTTGTGACGGATGCGCTTAGCAGTGGTGTGTATTCCTGGGGACTGTGTATTGATAGCGGGCAACCTCGTTGCCGTCAGTATCGAGGAGCCGGGCGGTATCGCCGGTATTGTTCCAGGCTGCAGTGCTGCGGCCCCAGTATAGAGCATTGCGACTATTTCTGCCCTTTTTTGTCCAGATACGTACTTCGCCCGCCGGTGCCAGCGAGAAATTCGGGAACACAAAGGTATTGCCGGCATCATCAACCAGGCGCCAGCCTTTCATCGCGATGGCCTCGGTACTGGTGTTGCGCAGCACCACATATTCACCCTGGAGATCGCTGCCAATCGGGTTGTACTCGATAAAGGCAATTTCGATGTTGCCGGTGGTCGATTTATCGACGTGCGCCTCCGGGCCACGGTTGCGTTCCTGCGGCTGCTCGGCGGCCGGTGGTGGGGTGCGTGGTTCGGCGGGGGTAGGCGCCGGTTCGGTGGGCGGGCTTGCCGTGGGAGTAGCCGGGGTAGCCAGGCTCGTGGCGGCTACGGGTGGAGCGGCGGTATGTGCGGCGGCTACGGGTGGAGCGGCGGTATGTGCGGCGGTGGCGGCCGGCGGAGTGGCGGCCGGTTGATCGGCGCGAGCAATCCATTCCTCGATCGGTTTTTCGGCAATCGTGGCGAAATCGCGGGGCAACTGAGCAAACGCATAGCTGAGCTCGCGAATGGCATTGCGCATATGATCGCGGCTCTGGTTGGGCAACAGGCCGAGTGGCAGGTTGGCCAGATTCATGCCGAGCCGGGTTGCGCCACCGACGGTGTCCATCATCATATTCGCAATCGAACGTGACTCCTCGCGTCGTGCCATACGTGTATCGCTCGACTGATCCTGCTCGTGGTTGCTCATGACACTGCTCCTCGCACTATGGCTATGCTTTCTGACGACTTCCGCAGCCGGCGTCTGGAGGCTCAAGCCGCAATCGCAGATCAAGCCGATTGCAATGGTGACAAAACCGTATCGGCCACTCGCTACGATGACAACGCCGTCATGCAGGATGCTTTTGCTTGCCGCGTAAGTGTAAATATATCTAGAATAGCCGTAGTATAACATAAACCAGTATTGTCAGGCTCCGATAATCTGTAAAAAGTAGTTAAACTATTGACAATACTCGGCAGCATGATTAGAATAGCCGCAGGTGTCTGTTTATGTCAAAACAGCACAGATTAGCGCATTCCAGCGACATGCAGTTGCCGGTGTCCCCTGTGATGACACGTACTGGTGGATTTGCGATAAGGCGGCAAAGGTTTGCGTTGCGGTAAAGCATCCGGCGCGGTGGAATTTCCGGTGAAACCATGGTACAATCGAACAGATATTCGCTTTCACGTCCCGGAGGCTCCATTGCAAAAACCGGATAAAAAGGCTGCCGGTATTCCCCGACAAATGCGGCGTTGCGTGGCGCTGCTTTGCAGTGTGTGTATGCTGGTTGTACTTTTGAGCGGCTGCATGGAAGAGTTGCAAACGTCGCGCCCGGCGGCATTGCAACCATCACCGCCGTTGGCGATGCCAACACCCGTCGATCAGCAGAGTACGCCGACAATAGCTCAACAGCAGGCGCCGGATGTGGCCGGTGGCGATGCGCAAATCCCACTGCCGACCGCGACGAGCACGACCGATCCGGCGCCTGTTACGCTCGAAACCGCAGCCACGACGGTGGCGGTTGCCGGCGCGCCGATTACTGATGTGCCCGGTGATCCGGCGCCGGCCGGTGATACCGTGATTGTGCCGGCCACACCGCAAGCACTGAGCAATGAAAAACGCTGGCGCGACCGGCAGGTTGATCGCCAGATCTTCGACGGCCTGCAAAGATATGTCACCAGCGGCAGCGATCTCTGGTGGTTCGACCCGGTCAACCAGCAGCATCTGCGACTGGGGAGTTTTCGCGGTGAATTTGCCGCCCAGGCTCGCTTTCGCCTGGCTGATTATGGTGAGGCACTGGAAGTGCCCTACCAGGTGAATCAACGCTATGGCATCACGGCGCTTTCGCCTGCTGTGCTCGACCGAATCGCGGCAGCCGGCTATGATGAATGGATCGAGACCTATGTCCTGCTTTCACCGAATGTTAGCTTACGCTGAGCCGCGCCTGGAGGGTCGCCATGAGTAGTCGCTATCTCGAAATGGTTCGTGGTCAGCGCCGGCGCAATGGGGGCTTTCAGGTTACGGCCAAATCGTTGCTGGCTATTCTGGCGGTTGTGGCGATGATTGGCTCGGCGGTCTACTGGTGGGGTGTGCAAAGTCAGTTGACCAGTAATTTCATCGTGGCTGCGGCGTTCACTGCCATCCTGGTGCTGGCGCCGCCCAGTCTCACGTCGTTTCTGATTCCCTGGAGCCCCGGCGGGATGCTGCTCCAGAAGATCAATGCCCGCACCTGGGGCTATGTGGTCATTATTGGTGCCGCGCTCTATCTGCTGTACTATTCGTTCGAAATCCAGTATAGCTGGTGGGCCGCTCAACCAACTGTTGCCGATACCGGCCTGATTTTGCAACAGGTAGTGATTGGCATCATCGGGTTTATTATCATTCCGGCTTTGCTCTGGACGCCGGTTACCTCTGAGGAACTGGTGGAACAGGTGCGCCAGGCGCACCTGGTTCGGCGCTATGAGTTGCAAACCCAGGCCGATATTGCGATTCTGCGGGCGACGCTGTTGCGAGCCCAGGAAAAGGCGCTGGTCGGCTTTGCCAACCTGACTGTGGCCGAACGTGCGGAACTGGCTGCGGTGATGCAGGGGCTGGTCAAGGGCATTGATCAGACGTTGCGTGAAATCGGTAGCAGCGTCAAGACGGTATCCGGCGCAACGGTGCCTTTTCAGAGCCTCGATGACAACGAAGATATTCGCTCGTACCTGGATTATATTCACGAGAGTCTGGTGCAGAATGCACTGATTGAAGAACCGTCGTCCGGCCAGTATGATGACTATAATGTTCGGGCGGTCGGCATGCCGGAGTCGCCGCGCTATAGCCAGTCGCAGTCGGCCTCGTATGATGAACCGGGTTACCGCACGCGCCAGATGACGTCGCAGAATCCGGCGCTCCAGTCGCCGCGGGTCGCCGATCCGCCGGCTGATTTTGATTATACGCCGCGTGATTATGATTATCAGCGCTCCGAGCGTCGGAGCGCTCGTGCGCGCCCACGTACCCGCCAGAGCGGTCGCCAGCGCGATCGCCGCTCCTATGATTACGACGATGACCACGATACGGAGTAAGCCGCAGTTGCGCGGCCATCGCTATTCTACCAGTGCCCAGTTGTCGGAACGTGATCTCTATGATCTCGCGGATATGCTGGCCATTCAGTTGCATCAGCGCCTCGGGCCACGGGTTTACCTGCTGAGCCGCGGTGATGTGGCCGATCTTGTCGATCCCTATATCGATGACCTCTGCACCGAAGATCGCCAGTTGCTCCCCTGGATGATCTGGCACCTCTTCCAGGATGCACGTGACCTCGAGCTGGAAGCGTCCTGAGGCCTTGCCGATGCCATCGCCGGCCAGGATTGGGGTTTTTGGCGGTACGTTCGATCCGATCCATTTTGGGCACCTGGCTGTGGCCGAAGCCGCCCGCCACGCTTTCGATCTCCGTACTGTGCTGTTTGTCCCGGCGGCGCGCCAGCCCTTCAAGGCCGGTCGTCAGGTTGCCAGCGCCGGGCAACGGCTGGCTATGGTCTTTCTCGCTACCCCGGATAATCCGGCTTTTATTCCCTGCGACCTCGAAGTTCGGCGTAGTGGGCCTTCGTATACGGTCGATACGCTCCGAATTTTGCACGATGCCTGGGCCGGCAGCGAATTGCTGTTCCTGATTGGTGCCGATGCGATTCGCGATTTCCCGCGCTGGCGCAATGCCGCCGAAATTCTGCACCTGGCTCGGCCTGGCATTCTGGCCCGCCCCGGCAGCAGTGTCGACCTCGCCGCGCTCGATCAGCAGCTGCCTGGTATTCGTGCGCGTAGCCGGCTTGTCGGCGGTCCGCAACTGGCGATCTCCAGTAGCGATATTCGCGAGCGGATCGCCGCCGGCTTGCCGGTGCGTTACCTTTTGCCCGAAGCCGTGCGCCGCTATATTCTCCGCCAGGGTCTTTACCTTGCGGCTGATGCCGATGGCTGATGCCGTCCTGCAGCATCTTGCGATCAGGGCCGCCGATTTCGGCGTGCGGCTCGATGCCGCACAGATCGAGCGATTCGCGAGCTATGCACGTGAACTCGAGAGCTGGAACCAGCGGGTTAACCTGACGGCGATCCGGGGGCTGGATGCGATGGTGAGCCGCCATTTTCTCGACTCGCTCAGTTGCGCGCTGGCATGGCCTGCCGCTGCTGCCAGCCTGATCGACATTGGCAGTGGTGCCGGCTTTCCCGGCCTGGTACTCAAGATCTGGCAGCCTGCTTTGCGGCTCACGATGGTTGAGTCGATCGGGAAAAAGGCCGAGTTTCTGGAGCATATCAGCGCAATGCTGGCTCTGACCGACGTCACGGTGCTGCGCGATCGAGCCGAACTTGTCGGGCAGGCGCCGCAGCATCGCGAAGCTTATGATGTTGCGACGGCGCGGGCTGTAGCCGACCTGCGCGTGCTGGCCGAATATTGCTTGCCGCTGCTGCGAACCGGCGGGCGTATGATCGCGCTCAAAGGGCGTGACCTGCAAGCCGAATTGGCGGCCGCCGTCGATGCGATCACGCTGCTCGGTGGAGCACCGCCACAGGTGGTCGCGGTGCGTATTGCTGATCTTGAACCGCGTGCGCTGGTTTGCATCGATAAGCGTGCGGCGACACCGGATCGCTTTCCGCGCGCTGTTGGTGTGCCGGCGCGCCGCCCGCCGCGCTGAGGTTGCCGATTGGTGAAACTTTGCACCCGGTGCTGCGTACCATGTTGTATGCCGACCGCTCTTCGTGCTAGAATGAAGCGCGCTGCACGAAGAGCGCCGCAGCTCAGCAGGCTTCCGTGGGGGCAGCCTCGATATAGCCGTTCAACTAAGGAGGAACGAGCAATGTCAATCCTGGGTCGTATCAAAGATCTGATGAGCGCCAATATCAATTCGATGCTGGACCGGGCTGAAGATCCCGAGAAGATGGCCAATGAGTATCTGCGCCAGCTCAACGAGCAGTACTACGAGGCCAAAACCAATGTAGCGTCGGCGATGGCCGATGAAACCAAACTGCAGCAGAAGATGCTCCAGTTTCAGGGCGAAACCGATTCCTGGCAGACTAAAGCCGAAGCCGCGCTGCGGGCCGGTGACGAGGAACTCGCCAAAGCCGCGCTCAACCGCAAGGTACAGGCTCAGAAGATGACTGAGCAGTACCGCAGCCAGTATCAGGCCCAGTCCGAGCAGGTTGATGAACTCCAGGAAGCGCTGGCTAATCTCGAAACTCGCATTGCCGAAACGAAAGCTAAGAAAGAACTGATTGTCGCCAAGCAGAATCGTGCCAAGACCCAGGAAGCGATTCAGTCGACGGTCAGTGGCATGAACCGGGTGAACGCACTTGACAAGCTCGATGATCTTGAGGAGCGCGTTGATGATCGGTTGGCCCAGGCCGATGCCATGGCCAGACTGGAGGGCGATTCGCTTGAAGCGCGCTTCAAAGATCTTGAGAAGCAGAGCGAGGTTGACTCAGAACTGGCTGAACTCAAACGCAAAATGGGTCTCGCCTAGTGCAAGTCCACCGGACGTTGTCAGCGTGCGATCAGCCCGGCGGTGAAACGCACCGCCGGGCTGTTTTTGCAACTTTTGATGGTGGCGGGCGTCTAAATAGCAGGAGTGATGTTGGTGAGAAATGCAGGAGTATCTGCGATGTACTGTTATCAGTGTGATACACCCAACCCCGGCCATGCCCGCTATTGTGTATCCTGCGGTCATGCCTTGCCGGAAGCGCAACCGGCCGGCCCGCCGCCGGCAGTGATGAGCCCGACCGCAAGCTTTGCTCCGGCAATGGCTGCACCCGGCGGTGCGCAGCCACTGGCAGTATCGGTGCGCCCTGACCTGCGCACGAGCGATCCGACGCTCTATTTCGTAATCCGGGTGCTGTATTTTGTCTTCGTCGGCCTGTGGATCGGCCCACTCTGGGTAATGATTGCCTGGCTGTTCAACCTGACCTTGATTGGCATGCCCTTCGGTGCCTGGATGCTGAATCGCCTGCCGCAGATTATGACCTTGCGCCCGCGCCCTGCCGAGAACCAGGTGAGCAGCCCGTTCTACGATAGCGGCCGGCCAGATTCGCCGGCAACCCTGCTGGTGCGTGCTGCGTATTTTCTCCTGATTGGCTGGTGGGCGAGCTTGCTCTGGTTGCTGCTGGGCTGGTTCTTTGCCGCAACAATCATTGGCCTGCCGCTGGCCTTCCTGATGTTCGAACGTGTCGGTACCGTGACAACGCTGGCGGAGGCTTGAAGGAAGCGAAGAACTAAGGAACCAGCGTAGGGCGGTTTGAAGGAGGGAAAAGAACCAGGAAACTGAAGAACCAGGAATCTCAAGAATCGAAAAATCGAAGCATTGGGAAATACTGGTGCAAACGTGAAATGAATTCCCAGTTCCGCTGTCTCCCTGGTTCGCCGGGTCTCCTGCTAACTGGGGAGCTCGAAGCAGGATCGACAGCGGGCTTCGTACATGTCGAGGCCGCCAACAACGATAGTGGGAGCGTTACTGGGGGCCGGGCGCCCGTCAATCAGGCGCTGCGAACGAGTGGCGTAGGAGCCGCATTTGACGCAGATGGCCACCAGTTTGTCGACTTGCTCGGCGACGGCCGCCAGCATCGCCATCGGCGGAAACGGATCGGCGCGGTAGGTCTGGTCGAGGCCGGCGACAATGACGCGCAGGCCGCGATCGGCGAGTGACTGGCAGCCGGCAACGATTTCTGCCGGGCTGTCTTCGAGAAAATGCAATTCATCAATGGCGACGACGTGCACATTTTCCGACTCAGCAATTACCTCGCGAATCGAGCTAACCGGCAGGGCATCGAGCCGGCTCCCGGTGTGACTGACGACCTGGCTGTGGCTGGTGCTGTAGCGGGTATCGAGCTTCGGCGAGAAAATCTGGAAGGACTGGCGGGCAATTTGCACCTGGCGAATACGCCGGATCAGTTCCTCGGTTTTGCCGCTAAACATACAGCCACAGATTACTTCAATCCGCCCGCTGTTGCCGAACTGAGTCATTGCTGGTGATCTCCTTTTCAGGTGATGGGCGATAGCTGCTGGTGCTTCGGGCTAGCTGGGAAGCGAAGCATTCTTCCGGCGGGAGGCTTCAGCCATTTCCTGTTTGTAGGACGCATAGCGCGCCTGGAGAGCCGAATCATTCAGCGCCAGGATCTGGATAGCCAGCAAGCCGGCATTGCGTGCCGCGCCGATGGCAACCGTTGCAACCGGCACACCCGCCGGCATCTGCACGATTGACAGCAGCGAGTCCAGGCCATTGAGATTGCGGCTGGGCACCGGCACACCGATTACCGGCAGCACCGTATGCGCCGCTACCATACCCGGCAGATGAGCGGCGCCGCCGGCACCGGCGATAATCAGCTTGAGGCCGCGCTGTTGAGCACTGCCGGCGTATTCGGCCATATCCTGCGGTGTGCGATGGGCGGACACAACCCGTACTTCGCAGGGCACTGCGAACTGTTTGCAGACCTCGTGTGCCTCGCTCATTGTCGGCAGATCGCTGTCACTGCCCATAATAATGCCGATCAGCGGGTTCATCGCTTTTTCCTCTACCGTATCGGATAAACATCGGTGAGGGGGTGGGTTGCAAAGCAATCTACCTCATCACCGACGTGTACAGGCGATCAATATTCAACCAGAGCGGCGGCCTGGCGGGCGATTTGTTCGGCAGTGGCAAGATCGGAACTCAGCGCCGTTATGTGGCCCATTTTGCGCCCGAGGCGCCCCTGGCGCTTGCCGTAAAAATGCAGCGATGCACCGGCTACGGCCAGGGCTGGGCGAGCATGTTCCGGGCCGACCGGCCCCGCACGACGGCCCAGAGTATTGACCATGACGGCTGCCGGAACGCGCAGCGCCGTTGAGCCCAGTGGCCAGCCCAGCACGGCGCGCAGATGATTTTCAAACTGGGAAGTCACGCAGGCCTCGATGGTATAGTGGCCGGAGTTGTGCGGGCGCGGTGCCATTTCATTATAGAGCACGCTGCCGTCGGCCAGTTGAAACATCTCGACGCCGAACACACCGACACCGCTCATCAGATCGACGGCCTGCAGGGCCAGTGCTTCGGCGCGGGCCAGCACTTCCGCCGGCAGCGCTGCCGGCGCCCGTACGACGTGGCAGATATGGTTTTGCTGAACGGTTTCGACCACCGGGTACGTTCGCAGTTCGCCGTCTTGGCCGCGCAGCACCATAACGGCCAGTTCGCGCTCGAAGGGGACAAAAGCCTCGATGAGTAACGCCCGACTACCGGCGCCGAGCCGCTGCCAGGCCGGCTCGATATCGTCGAGGCTGCGGATTGTGGCATTGCCGTAGCCGTCGTAGCCGTCACGGCGCGCTTTGAGCAACAAGGGCAGGCCGAAGTCGGTGATTTGCGCACGCAAATCGGCCAGGTCGGCGACGGGGGCGAAGCGCGGCAAGGGCAGGCCGGCTTCCGCCAGGCGCTGCTTCTGGTACAATTTATCCTGGATAGCCGCCAGGCAGTCGCTTGCCGGGTGTACCGGCAGGCCCAGCGATGCGAGGCGCTGCAGGATGCCGGCGTCGACAAACTCATTTTCGAGCGTCGCCAGGTTACAGAGGCCGGCAAAGCGTGCCTGGGCCGCCTGGTCTTCCCAGGCAGCAACAATCTCGTGTTGCGTCAGGCGAGCGGCCGGGCTGTCGGCGCTGCGCTCGAAGATAGCCGTTTCGAGCCCGAGGCCGGCAGCAGCCTGGGTCAGCATCTGAGCCAGCTGGCCCCCGCCAAGAATACCAATGCGTGTCATAGGGCGCTATGATAGCCGCAGTTTGCCGGAGATGCAAATCAGCGAGCGCATGGTATAATGCCGGGCGAAGGATCCGACCTGGGGCTGCCGGCACCGGGATTGAAGCTAGCAGGAGCAGCAGTATGCCATCGACACGAAGCCAGCGGCGGCGGCCCTCAGTGCGCAGTCAGCGGCGGCAAGCCGGTGAACGCAGCGGCGCCCCGGCGCGAAAAGAACTGGCGCCGATTGATTATTCACAGGACTATGCCTATGTACGCAAAGACCTGCAACGGATTCTGTTCTGGGGCGGCTTGCTGTTTGGGGCGATGATCGCCTACTTCTTGTATCTTCAATTTCTGGCCTGAGTGACCGGCGAAGGCGACCGAATTGCCAGCAAGGCGGCGCGGCTGCGCCGGATCGAGTTTCGGCTGTACCACGCCAACCAGGGTTTGCGTGCCGCTGAACTGGCGGCCGAGTGCGGGGTTGATCGCCGCACGATCTATCGCGATCTGGCGACGTTACACCAGATGGGCGTGCCGATCTGGGAAGATCGCGGCCGTTACGGGCTTGAACGTAGCAGCTATCTCTCGACGGTGCGGCTGAACTTGAACGAGGCGGTCGCCATTCTCTTCGCGGCACGTCTGCTGTCGCATCACAGTGACGAAAATAACCCGCATATTGCCTCGGCCCTCGAAAAACTGGCTGCCGGCATCCCCGAGCAAACGATTTCCAACCACCTGGCCCGTGTCGCTGAGCAGGTTCGCAGCCGGCCATTGCGGGCGAGCTATATCAATGCCATCGAAACCTTGACGCGGGCCTGGGCCGACCGGCAAGTGGTGCAGTTGCGCTATCGGGCAACCGGGCGTGCGCCGACCGAACGAATCATCGAGCCCTATTTCCTCGAAGTCTCCCGCAGCGAACCGGCGGCCTACGTGATCGGCTTCGACCGGCTGCGCAACGATCTGCGTACCTTCAAGATCGAGCGGATCGAAGCAGCCATCGTCCTGAACGAGCACTACCAGATCCCACCGGAGTTCGACCCCTATCAGCACCTGGACGGTGCCTGGGGGGTGATCAATGATGAGAGTGTGCTGGTACGGCTGCGGTTTTCGGCGGAGGCGGCGCCACGAGTGCGCGAGAGCGTCTGGCATCATAGCCAGCAACTCCACGACTGCGCCGATGGCGGCTGCGAATTGCAGTTAACGGTCGGCGGCACGCGCGAGATCCGTTCCTGGGTGTTGGGTTGGGGGGCTGAAGTCGAAGTCATAGCGCCGGCAGAGCTGCGTGCAGAGATTGCAGCGCATGCGCAGCGCATGCGCGCCTTATACAGCAATTAATAACACGAGTGACGCGGTCGTCATCGCGTCACTCGTGTTATTAAAAAATGCCCGCCATCAATTATGATGGCGGGCATGGTAGACATTTCCGATCAAGCGTCTTCGCCGTAAATTTCCTTAAGCAAGCTCTTCTTCTGTGCCGGCTCTTCTTTCGCCTTGTTGCGCGCAGCGCGGTCGGCCTGCTTATTCTGAGTGCTGGCGAGGCGGCGCATGAAGCGGTCGACCTGGCCGGCGGTATCGACAATGCGCTGCTCACCGGTATAGAAGGGGTGACAGTTGGAACAAATATCGACCCGCATGCCGGTGCGTGTCGACGTAATGTTCCAGTGCGTACCGCAGGTCGTACAGACGATACCACTACTATTCAATTCAGGGTGAATACCTTTTTTCATAATTCCAATCCTTCAATCGTGATCAATCGGCGGCGGCGGTTGCCGTCTCAAGCGGCAAAACGCTGACCTTTTTCTGGGTGCGCGAGTAGGGTTGAAAATAGACCACCCCTTCGATCATTGAGTAAATCGTATAATCGCGCCCGAGGCCAACATTTTCGCCGGGCTTGATCTTCGTGCCGCACTGGCGCACAATAATGCTGCCGGGTTTGACGTGTTCGCCGCCAAAGCGCTTGATGCCGCGCATTTTTGGTTTGCTGTCGCGCCCATTGCGTGAACTACCGACCCCTTTTTTATGAGCCATTTCGGTACCTCCAATTCCGCTGTACGTGGAGTAGATCAGGGTTGCTTAAACCAGGATCTCCGCGATTTTCAATTCAGTATATTCCTGGCGATGGCCGGTGCGCCGGCGATAGCGTTTTTTGTTGCGATAGCGGAACACAATGATCTTTTCGCCCTTGTAATTTCGCAACACCTCGGCGCGCACTTTTGCCCCGGCGACCAGCGGCGTCCCGACCTGTGGCTCATCACCGCCGACAAACAACACTTCGGCGAGTTCGATCTGGCTACCCGGTTCCGCTTCCATGAGCGACACCGTCAGCTTCTGACCTTTTTCAACGCGGTACTGCATCCCGCGATCACGAATGATAGCGTACACGAACCCAACCCTCCCCAGAATAAACGACGGCGGCGCCGGACTCTTATTGGAGTCAGAACCGCCGCGACAAAAATGACAGCATGAAAAAAGAGTGGTGACAACCACCCTGCGCTTGCAGCATTATAGCAGAAGCGTTACATTGCTGTCAAACCGAGGAGCCACTGAGGGTGCAAGCATGAATTGACAGAGCGTTGTGCGCTCCGCCCAAAGCGGGTACGATTCGTTTACCACACCAACCCGTACTCACAAGGAGGAGCGCATGACGAATCGTACCACATTGACGAACCGGACGGAGGCGTTCGTGCAGCAGATGACGGATCAGATGGGCCAACTCGCCCGCACCTTGAGCACCTGGGTCCAGGCGGAATCGCGACCGCTGCAGGAAATCGAGGCCCAGGTCGTGCGGGTGCTCCACGACCTGGGCACCAGCCTGCTGGCGGCACTGGTGCCCCTGGCGGCGCCGGTTCGCCCAGCACCGGATGTGCCCTGTGCCTGCGGGCCGACCGCCCGCTACCTGCGCATGCGGTCGGCGACGGTGACCACCGTGCTCGGGCGGATCACGCTGGAGCGGGCGCTCTATGCTTGTACGAGCTGTGGCGCGCATCAGGCCCCGCTCGACCAGCAGCTGCAGATTGCGGCGGGTGGCCTCAGTTTGGGTTTGCAGGAAGGGCTGGCCCTGCTGGGTGCACCCCAGGATTCATTTGCCCAGGCCACCGAGGTGCTCCAGCGCCTCTGCCTGGTGCAGGTCTGCCCCAACAGTGCCCGGGCGGCGACCGAAGATCTGGGCGCCGTCCTGACGGAGCATACCGAAGCGCAGGTGGCCACTGCGCAGCAGACGCAGACCCCACCACCGGCGGCGGTGCCCGCGCCACCCCGCCTGTACCTCGGCATGGATGGCGTCCTGGCGCATACCCGCGCCGGTGGCTGGAAGGAACTCAAGATCGGCTGCGTGTACACGACCCGGACGCGGGTGCCGCGTCAGCGGCCCGACACGCTCGACATCCGGGCGGAGGCCCAGAGTTATGTGGCAGCCCTGGCCGATGCCAACACCTTTGGCTGGCACCTCTGGGCGGAGGCCCGGCGGCGCGGGGTCACCGACGATCCGAAGGACACCGAGGTGGTGGTCATGGGCGATGGCGCCCACTGGATCTGGAACCTCGCCGATGAGCACGTCCCGCATGCGACGCAGATCGTCGATTGGTATCATGCCAGCCAGTATCTCTGGCAGGCAGCGACCACGATCTGGGGCGCGACGAGCGACCAGCAGACCACCTGGGCCAATACCCAACGCACCGCGCTCTGGGAGGGACGAATCGACGATATTCTGGCCGCCCTGGAACCCTATCGTGCGCGGGGAGACGGCGTCACCGATGCCCTGAGCTATCTCACGACCCATCGCGGTCGGATGGACTATCCGACCTATCGTGCGCGGGGACTGCATATCGGCAGTGGTACGGTGGAAAGTGCCTGCAAACCGATCGTGCGTGCGCGCCTGAAATTGGCCGGGATGATCTGGGATCCCGACGGCGCGGAAGCCGTCGCCGTCGTGCGGGCATGGCTGAAGAGCCAGCGCTGGGATGAAGCAATGCGTTTGCGGCCACCGCCACAGCGTCCCTACCAGCGGAAGGCTCCATCACCGCCGGTCGCCACGGCGGCATGACAACTCATGCCTGGATCCGCCACTGAGGTGTGACGAAACGTTCTGCAAGCCAGGCCGGCGCACGGGCGGCTCGCTTGCCGGATACCTGTCGGGCGGGCCGCCCGCGCCCTGAAAACCGTCCCATCTGCAGAATGGTTCGCCACACCCGGAGCCATTTTCATGTAAAGGAGCGCAAGGCCGAACGGCTCTCTCTCCCGGCATCATTAGATCGAACGATCGAACCTGAACCAGCGGATCAGGCCAGTTGCTCTATACCAATTGATATGCCAATGAGCAGTATGGCGCGCCGGACATGCCCACTGTACCGACCTGTTCAGCAATTATAACCGCACCTATGGTTGCTGTTAAGAATCGCTTATATGGTCGCTGTTCCTTTCGGCACGCCCGGCTTCGCGCCCCTGACTGAGGCTATAGTTGCTGGTGTCTCGATGAACGGGGCGATTTGCCTCACGAGTAATAACACCGATCTGCACAACAAAGATGATCAACCCGACCACGGCACCAGCCAGAAGCATAATGCCCCCGATCACAAGAGCAATGAGCAAAAAATTCATCATAACATACCCTTAATACAACGCCGATAATTCACCAGGAAATACTGGGAGCGCACAACAATAGTATGTCTGGACGTACGCTGCTGTGCTTGTGTTGCTTGCTTTGATGGATACGCATAGCTTCAAAGCAGCATGTGGTATAATAGCGCAGGACAAAGTGAACGACAAATTAACTTTCGGCAGTACGGGTGTAGTATGCCGAAGCATGATATAACGCCATTGAATACCAGGATGATCCTGTATGAGTGAGCTTGGTGAGCGTTTGCGCCAGGCCCGAGAGAGCAAGGGTATATCACTGGCCCAGGCTTCTACCGATACCCGCATTCTCCGTCAATCGCTCATTGCGTTGGAAGACGGTGCATTTCAGCGTCTACCGGGCGATGTAGTGACCCGTGGGTTTATTCGCAATTATGGCCAGTACCTGGATTTGCCAATCGAGGAACTGATTGATATGTACCGCCGGGAGCGCGGCGCCAGCGACAAGATTCGGGTCGTGGCGACCAGTTCCGCTCCGCGGGCGCGCATTTATACGGTGCCGAGTTTTCTCGGGGTGTTTTTTGTAACGATTGCCCTGGTCGGGTTGGCTTATGTGGCGCTGAATGCCCTCGGTCGCGTTGGTGACGATCCGCAAGTTGCGGCGGCGCCGACGGTCGAGAACGCGGTTGTCCCATCGCCGACGAGCCTGCCGACAGTAAGTACCGTCACTGCAGAGCCGACGCTGTCGCCGAGCCCACGCCCGATGCCGACGTCAGCGTCGGTTGCCGGGTTCGGCTTCACGCCTACGCCAACGGCGACTCCGGCGGCGCCGATTGTCGTCGAAGTGCGTATCGAAAACGACAGTGCGCCGTCGTGGTTGCGGGTGCGCGCCGATGATGTGACGGTCTATGAGCAGATTATGCAACCCGGCGAAATCGAGATTTTCGAAGCGCGCCGCGAGGTGTATGTCCGATCCGGGAATCCGAGTGCGGTGCGGATCAGTGTCAATGGGTTAAACCAGGGCGTGCTCGGCAATTCAGCCACTCCCGTCGATTGGTACTGGCCGCCGCGATAAAAGAGCTTATGCCTGCCGAAAACAGCTTTGATATTGTGTCGGATTTTGATCGCCAGGAACTGGTCAATGCACTTGACCAGGCGCGGCGCGATATTCAGACGCGCTACGATTTGAAGGATAGCCGGACGACCCTGGAACTCGGGGCGACGGAGTTGACGATTACCTGCGATAGTGAAATGCACTTGAGCAGTATCCGTGATGTGCTCGAAACCAAAATGTTGCGGCGCAAACTCGCGTTGAAGATCCTGGATTACGGGCCGGTCGAGGAAATCAGCGGCGGCCTGGTGCGCCAGATAGCCGGCCTGCGCAAAGGCATTGATAGTGATCTGGCCAAAAAGATCCAGAAACTCATTCGGGCCGAGTTTCCCAAAAATCAGCCGCGCATCCAGGGCGATACGCTGCGTGTCAGCAGTAAAAGCCGCGATGAGCTCCAGGCGATTATGAGCTTTCTGCGCGAACGTGAAGACGAAATCCCGGTTCCGCTGCAATTTACCAATTACCGCTAAATGAAATATCATATTTTGACGCTTGGCTGCCCGAAAAATCAGGTGGACAGTGAGGGTATGGATGGCTTGCTCAGTGCGCAAGGCCATACTCCGGTGGAAGATGCCGCTGCCGCCGATGTAGTGATTGTCAATACCTGTAGCTTCATCGCCGCAGCCCGCGATGAAACGCTCGGGGTGTTGCGCGATCTGGGGGCGCGCAAAAACCCGGATCAGAAAATTATTGCTGCCGGTTGTATGGCGCAAAGCCACGGCGAGCAGCTTGCGGTTGTACCCGGGGTTGATTTGACACTGGGGACGCAGCAGTGGACGCAGATTGCCGATCTGCTGGCGCAACCCGGCCGCTCGATCGATACTATCCCGCTCGGTCGCCCACTGCCGCCCACTGAGCCCATGCCGGCTTCGTATATGGATTGGCGCAGCACGCAGATTCGGCGCACCCGCAGCACGCCCTCGGCCTATTTGAAAATTTCCGACGGCTGTAATCTGCGTTGTGCGTTCTGCACGATTCCCTCGTTCAAAGGCAATATGCGTTCGAAGGCGGTCGGGGCGGTGCTGGGTGAAGCCCAGGAACTGGTAGCCAACGGTACCCGTGAGATCATTCTGGTGGCGCAGCACCTTACCGATTACGGGCGTGACCTGGGGCTCAAGGATGGGTTGGCGCTGCTGCTGGATGAACTCTGCCGGTTGCTACCGGAGGATACCTGGCTGCGGTTGATGTATGCGTACCCGCACGGCATCAGTGAGCGCCTGATCGAGACGATGGCGCGTCACCCCCAGATCTGCCCTTACCTGGATATGCCGCTCCAGCATGCCCATCCCGACACGCTGCGGCGTATGCGGCGCCCGCCGGACACCGAGCGCACTCGTCGGCTCATCGGCGATCTGCGTACTGCTCTGCCCGATTTGACGCTGCGTTCGACGTTTATTGTGGGTTTCCCAGGGGAAAGCCGGGCCGAATTTGAGGCGCTCCTGGAGTTTCTGGCTGAAGTGCAACTCGACCGGGTCGGCGCGTTTCGCTACTCGCAGGAGCCGGGTACGCCGGCCGCCACGTTGCCTGGCCAGTTGCGCCCGCGCCTGATTGAGCGGCGCTGGCACGAATTGATGCAACTTCAGCAACCCATCTCGCAGGAACGCAACCGGCGCTGGATCGGGCGCGAAGTGCCGGTGCTGATTGAAGCAACGCGCCGGGATGCCCAGGGCGCGCCGATCAGCGTCGGGCGCTCCTGGCGCGATGCGCCGGAAGTGGACGGACAGGTGCTGGTGACGGCGGAACTACCGCCGGGAACGATGCGGCAGGTGCGGATTACGGCCAGTGGCGATTATGATCTCTGGGCAGAAGCTCTGTGATGCGGGTTGCCGGAGCGGCAACCCGGTTGCCCGAAACGGCTTGCAAACCGGGCTTTGCGTCGCCGGTAGAGTGAAGGGCATTGCTGCCGGGGTGCTCTGGCGGCATTGCCGCCAGAGCACCCCGGCAGCAGAGGTTCCGTCCGGCGGCGCTTAGCGGTTGGTGCGTGAACGGATGGCCTGCTGCAGGCGCTCGAGTTCCTGCGGGTTGTTGCGCGCCAGGTAATCGACCATATAATCAATTGCCGTGTCGCTGTAGTCGTCCAGGAGCCCGTCGAGCACTTCGCGAACGACCATCGAGACAAACTCTTCCTCGCTGATTGCCGGCGAATACACGTAGGCAAGACCCTCACGGTGCCGGTTCAAGACGCCTTTCTCGGCCAGCCGACTCATGGTCGTCATGACGGTGGTGTACGCAATTTCACGCTGCTGAGCCAGTTTGCGGTGGACTTTCTTAACCGTGCTGCGGTCGTCTTGCCAGAGCAACTGCATAATCTCGGTTTCCAGCGGACCCAGTACCTTGACCAGACCATCTTTGGTCGGGCTGAAACGAAAGCGCATGTTGAGCGGCATCAGGGGCTCCTTTCAAGGGTGACAAGTCTTGTAGTCTGCCGCCGAAAGAACTCCAGGCCTGGCAAATGTTAGTCCGGTCGCCTCATGACTACAGACTGTGTAATATGTGCTTGCAGTGTACTAATCAAGCGCGCAAGCGGCAATAGTTTTGCCTTACTAACAGATTACAGAAGATTACGAGAAGATTACAGGCTCTGCCTTTAGAACGGATTTTTACGACGATTTGTCGTACAATCAATCTTCGAGTTGTCAACCATTTTGTACGGGAAACCTATGACAAACCTTGACATCAAAACCGCAATTCAGGCTGAGATGCGGGCGGCGTTTCCGGCGGCTGAGCAGCGAGTCGAGCGGTTTTACGCAATGCAGGAGTATCACCTGGGCTGGCGCGACAGCCGGCTGGCGCCCGCCGCTGCCGATCCGGGCAAGCTGTTGCGCCCACAACTGGCATTGTTGAGCTGCCGGGCAGTCGGTGGCGATATTGGGCAGGCTTTGCCGCTGGCGGCCGGCATTCAACTGATTCACGATTTTTCGCTTATTCACGACGATATCGAAGATCAGAGCGATACCCGCCGCGGCCGTATTACCGTCTGGAAGCAATGGGGTCTCGCTCATGGAATAAACGCAGGCGATGGTATGTTTGTCGTAGCGCACCTGGCACTGCACCGGATGGCTGCGCAGGGCGTGCCGGCTGAGCGGGCGCTGCGGATACTGGAACGCTTCGACCGCACGATACTGACCATTTGCGAAGGCCAGTACCTCGATCTTAGTTTTGAAGGTGACCTGACGATCAATGAAGCTGACTACCTGGCGATGATTGGGCGCAAAACGGCAGCCCTGATTGCCGGGGCGGCTGCGATGGGGTCGATGGTCGGTGGGGGCGATGATGCCGCAGTGACGGCGATGGACGCGCTGGGTGAGCAATTGGGACTGGCCTTTCAGATCGAAGATGATATTCTGGGCATCTGGGGTGAACCCGAGCGCACCGGCAAGCCACGGGCTGCCGATATTTATCGACGCAAAGTGAGCCTGCCGGTAGTCTATGCGCTGCGCCAGTCCGTCGATAGTGCCGAACTCGCCGATCTCTACAGCCGGTCGGAAATCAGTGATGCGATGGCGCAGCGCGTGCTGGCAATTCTGGATAGCTGCCGGGCTCGTGAGTTCTGCGCGCAAACGGCCGGCGGGTATCATCGTGCAGTGGCTGCGGCCCTGGGCCGGATCAGTCCGGCAAGCGATGATGCGGCCCGGGCGGTCGCGCAGTTGCGTGAGATTACGGCGATGCTGTCCGGTCGCCAGTCGTGATGCGAATTCTGCTGCTGAGTGCCGAATATCCACCGGATACCGGCGGCGTCGGTGATTATACGCGCCGGCTTGGGCAGGCGCTGATGCAACTGGGCGCGCAGGACAGGTCGGTGAACGTGGCTACGGTACAGGCTGGCCGGCTGTGTCTGCTCGATCCGGCGGAGCGCCGGCCGCCCCGGCCGCTTCGCCCGGCGGTGCGGCACCGGCCATGGGGCTGGTCAAGCTGGCGGGAGGTGATTGCCGCGCTGGATGTGGTACAACCCCGGATTGTGCATATTCAGTACCAGACCGGTGCCTACGGCATGCATCCGGCCATCAATTTTCTGCCCTGGCGCCTGCGTGCCCTCGACCCGCGCCCGCGGATTTGCGTTACCTTCCATGATCTGCTGGAGCCCTACCTGTTTCCCAAAGCCGGCCGCTTGCGGCGCTATGTGAACCTGCGCCTGGCCCGCGATTGCGATGGCATTGTATGCACCAATGCTGCCGATGCCGAAACACTTGGTCGGCTCGTGAGCACGGCCTGCTGCCGAATTCCAATCGGCTCCAATATTTTGCGGCTTCCATCGGCGAACTACGCCCGCGCCGACTGGCGGCATAGGCATAGCCTGGATCCTGCTAGCTTCCTGATCGTCTTTTTTGGCCTGATGTCGGCCAGCAAAGGACTGGACATCTTGCTGGCGGCGCTGGATCGTTTGCCGCTCGATCTGAACTGGCGCCTGGTGATTGTGGGCGGCAGTGCGCATACGACGTACGATCAGCGCTATGCGGCCAGAGTGCGCCGACAGATTGAGCGGGCAGCCTGGGCCGGTCGAGTAATCATTACCGGCGATGTGCCGGAGCAGGATGTTTCGGGCTGGCTGCTGGCGGCCGACGCTGTAGCTCTGCCGTTTCGCGATGGGGCTTCGTACCGCCGCGGCAGTTTGCTGGCCGCGCTCAGCCACGGTTGCGCTATTATCAGTACGACGCCGCTTGCAGCACGGGGCGACGAACCGGTGATCGAGGCCGGCCGGCATCTGCTGGCGGTCGCGCCGGGAGACAGTCGGGCGCTGGCGGAGGCGATCCGGCGACTGGCGGCTGAGCCGAAACTGGCGGCGACGCTCGGTAGCAATGCGCAGCAACTGGCGGAACACTTTGCCTGGGAAGAAATTGCTCGTCGGCACCTGGCGCTGTACGCAAGAATCGTGCCGGCTGCTGCGGTTGCCATGATAGAACGAAATCGCTATAATGGCGGGCGGCAGCTATCCTGATCTCGATTAGGGTTGGGATATGCAATCCAGAGCTCTGTTGATCGTTCATATTGCGAGGTCGAAGCGTAGCGGTGCCGCCTATGGAAGACCACAATCGTGCCAGCCGTACGAAATCGGCGACCGCCGAGGCTCGTACCAGTGCGCTCTGGCGCATCAGTGCTGCAATTGAAACTGCCGCAACCCTTGATGAGTTGCTGATGCTGGCACTCAACGAAATTGCGGTTCTGGCGGGCGTGCCACTGTGTGGTGTGTTCCTCTTTGACGACCAGACGGAAACCGGCCAGCTTGTCAGTACGTATCCACCGCGTACCCAGTTCCCCGCGCCCATCGCCATCAAGAGCTCCGAGCCTTTGCAGTTTGTCCGGCAACAGCGCCAGGCCTACCAGATTACCGATATTCACGCGCTCGGTGGCAGTAGCCCGCTGCGCGAGGCAATGTACACCGAAAAAATTCGTACTCTGCTGCTGATACCGATGGTCGCACAGGATCGCAGTATCGGGGTGCTGGCCCTGGCGACGGTGGAAACAAGCCGGCATTTTACGCCGGAAGAAATTGCCCTGATTCGCGTCATGGCCGGCCAGCTTGCCGCTGCCCTGGTGGCCTTCCGCATTACGGAGTCGGCTCAGCGCCGCAGCGCCGAATTGGCGACGTTGAATGATATTGCGGCAGTGGTGACTTCTTCGCTCGATACGCGCGAAGTGTATCACCTGGTGGTGCAGAAGCTGAATGAGTATTTTCAGGTTGATGCCGGTTCCTTGCTGATGCGCGACGATGAAACCGGCGATCTGGAATTTGTGATGACGCTCGAAGCCGGCGAGGAGAAACTGGCCGGAGTGCGTGTTCCCCGTGGCCAGGGCGTCGTTGGCTATGTGGCTGAAAATCAAAGCTATGCGATCGTGCGTGATCCGGCAAACGATCCGCGGTTTTATTCAGCGATCAGTGAGTCGGTCGGTTACAAAACCAGTTCGATTCTCTGTGTGCCGATGGTTGTCAAAGGGCGCAGTATCGGCGTGATCGAGTTGTTGAACAAACGTGATGGCGAGTTCACGGAAGATGATGGCCGGCGTCTGACTCGTATGGCAACCACGATTGGTGTTGCTATCGAAAACGCCCGGCTATTTCAACAGGTGACGACTGGCCGTGATCGCTTCGAAGCGATTTTGAATTCGACCAACGACGGCATTTTGATGGCCGATCCTTATGGCACTGTGATGATTGCCAATCCGATGGCGCTCCGGCTCTTTGAGCTGCGGCGCGATCAGATGATCGGGCGTGACCTGGATGGGTTGCTGGCGATATTGCGTACACTGGCCACCGAGGCGATTGAGCCTCCTTACCTGAACGATGAGCATACCCCGCCGGTTGTGGAACTGGAACTCAACCTGGCCGGTGAGCGTCGCTATATTCGCTGTTTGACCCTGCCGGTGCGGGAGGCCGGCGGCATTCAGATCGGCAAACTGGCGTTGCTGCAAGATATCTCGAAGGAACGCGAAGTGGCCCAGTTGCGCGACGACTATACCGGTATGCTGGTGCATGATATGCGTGCGCCGCTGACGGCGATCATGAACGGCATCATGATGGTTAAGCGCGGGTTAGGCGGCCCGGTGAGCGAAAAGCAGCACGAGTTGCTCAGCATTGCACACCAGGGCAGCCAGACCATGCTGGAAATGGTCAATCTGTTGCTGGATATTGCCAAAATGGAGCAAGGCCGGCTGGTGCTCGATCTGGAACCACTCTCGCCTTATGGCCTGGTCGATGCAACGCTTGAGCGTTTGAAGAGTTCAGCACATTCGCAAAATGTCGAACTGTTGCAACAGTTGCCGTTGGGCCTGCCTCTGATCAATGCGGATCGTGAGAAAATCGTGCGCGTGTTGCAGAATCTCCTCGACAATGCGATCAAGTTTTCGCCTTCCGGCGGCAGCGTGCGGATCGGGGCGGCCCATGGGCCGGGTGCCGACTGGAATATCCAGGCGGCACCGCCGACCTTGCCGGAAACGCTGCCCGAGGGCGAGTGGCTCATGTTCTGGGTACGCGACCAGGGGCCGGGTATTCCGGCGCAATATCATCAACGGATTTTCGACAAATTCGGCCAGGTGCGTGGGAACAAGATGCGCGGTACCGGCCTGGGGTTGACGTTTTGCAAACTGGTGGTCGAAGCCCATCATGGCCAGATCTGGCTGGAAAGCATTGAAGGGCAGGGCAGTACCTTTGCGTTTGCACTGCCATTGGCGCCACCGCCGGCGGATGATTAGTCAGGCATACGTTGGATTACTACAACGTATGCCGCTAGAGTGCCGCCTCGGTGGTATTGCGGCGCCCGTTTTTGCCGCGTGCGCTACGGCCCTGCCACTCGCTGATCAGCGCGCTGGCCTGCTGATTGTTCAGCGCGGACGGCTCGACATGGAAACGCTGTTCCACTTCGCGGTCGAGATCGAGGCCGCGCTCTTCGGCCAGGCGTAACAGCGCCTGGTGCTGGCGCTCGGACAGTCCCTCGCTTGCGGTGGCCTCGCCATAGCGCGGGCGCTCCTCAGCCATCTTCTTGAGTGTATCGATAAATTGCGAAGCCTGCCCCTTCGTCAACGTGACCAGGTCGATACCCTGGATGCCGGCATAGGTCGTCAATTGTTCACTCGACCAGGTGAGATCGTCCTGGAGGGCGGCGATATAATTGCGTTGCTTCTCGCTGGCGGGCGCATCGGGGTCGCGCATTGCAAAAGATGGGTAGGCACTCTGGGCTTCGCGCAGGGCCGCAACCTGCTGGTTCACGGCTTCCTGCTGAGCGGTATAGATGCGCCAGCCCAGTTCAACGGCCTGCGTGATCGCGGCTTCATCAGCATCGAGGGGCAGGGTGATGGTTTCTTCCAGGGTCAGGTAATCGTCGCCGACACGGATCGCCGTGCGGTAGGTACGGGTAACACTGGCTTCGTTTCGCGGTTCCATCGTGCTTCCTCCTTCCGGCCCTCGCCGATGCAAGCGCACGAACCGGCTGTTTAAATCCTCGTATTCACTGGTAACGGCTCGTATTTCAGCCTGAACGCACGCATTTCAGATTGCTTGTTCTGAAATCTACTATGATTTCATTATAGCACAGATTTGCTGATTTGCAAGAGTATTGCAGAACCAGGGAACCAGAGAACTAAGGCGCTGGTGGGTTGGGGAAGCAGCAAAGTAGCGGATGAGGTTGATCAATAGCGAAATACGGCTGGCTGAGGATGGTTCTAGCCGGCGAAGTGGCGGCGCAGGGTACGCCAGAGCGTGCGACTGATGAGCAGGGCCGGCGGCATGCCGCCGAAGGCTGCGGCGATGGCATAGAGATCGGCGGGGGAGAAGGCTTGCCTGCTACCCAGGGCATAGAGCGGTTCCCAGTGATCGGGGCGGAACTTGGCTTTGAAGGCATCGAGACCTTCGAAGTTGTAAAAGCGGCGCCCGAAGCTGCGGGTCGCAGCCAGCGTGGCCTGGAGCCAGAGCGGCTGATCGGGCTGGCTTACATGCGCGCGTACCGAGAGCGGTGAGAGGCCCAGTGTGACATAATGTGCGCCGTGGGCGGCCATACTGCGCATGGCGCCGTCGAGCAGCAACTCGACGGTGCCGTTGGGCGCCTGCGGGCTGCGCACGATCTGTTCGATCAGCCAGCCATGGCGCAGCGGGATCGGCGAGGCGACCAGAAATCCGCGTACCTGGCCCTGCTGCTCGGCAACCAGCACCAGTCGGTCTTGCAAAGCACTGAGGGTTTGTGGTTCAACCAGGAAGTGCAAGGTCGGCAGGCCGTGCGAACCGAGCCAGACGTTCAAGCAGGTCTGGAGCTGACTATTGCCGGTAGCGCGTTCGCTGTTCCAGGCCTGCACCTGCACCTGTTTATTGCGAGCGCGGTGGATCTGGGCGCGCAGCGAGGATTTGCCGGCCAGGCGCGCCGGCCAGCCGTGAGGATCCCAGACCGGTTGGGCGCCCAGCAGCATCAATCCGGTCGGGCCTCTGGCGGCCAGCAACTCGGCAAATTCGGCGCCGACATCGAAGTAGCAGACTGGGCGGCGACCGGCGGCGGCAAACTCGGCGGCAACCGCGGCTATGGCGTGGCGCGGGCCGACCGGGCAGCCGGCGACGATGCGGCGGCCGGCGGCTTCGACGTAGCCAACGACGGCGGGGTGGTGTTGCGAAAACCAGCGATTGATGCCGGGATTGAGAATCTGGTAGGCGGTAGCATTATAGCCATATTTGAGGATCAGTTCGCGACTGCGCCGCCAGGCCATGTCCGACGGCAAATCGGCCGACCGTGACCATGGCGGGCGCACTATGTTATTGGAATGCGATGAACTCATTTTCCCGGTGTGGGCTACCGCACTCGAAACCCGATACGAGTTCTCTGTGCTCTACGGCCAGGCCAGCACTGCTGGCCTGGCCGTAGAGCACAGAGAACTCGTATCAGTTTACCACGATCAACATTCGCTGTAACCACAGGAGTGGCACTTGCGGCAGCCTTCTTCGCTCATCAGCGTGGCGTTGTGGCAGTCCGGGCAGATTTCGCCGGCCAGCGGCTCGCTGGTTTCCATCAGGAACTGGTAGCTGCCGCCGTTCGCATGGTGATGCCCGTTGCCGTTGCCGTTGCCGCCCTTGCCGTAGACATAATGATCCTGCAAGAGCTTGCCGATGGCATCGGGCACCGAACGTACCCGCTCCGGACCGAAGCCGGCACTGCGCGAGCCGCCGATGCCGCGCAACTGGTCGGCCAGCAGCTTGACCGGGATGCCGCAGCGCAGCGCCAGCGAGAGCAGCCGCCCGATGGCCTCGGTAAAAGCCATGACGTCGCTACCGGCACGCCCGATGATGGCAAAGACCTCGAAGGGCTCGCCGTCTTTCTCGGTGACGAAGAGGCGCATCTTGCCCTGGGGGGTTGCCACCGGGTAGGAATGACTGGGCAGGCCCGCGCCGGGCACCGGGCGCGGGATGACCGCCTGTGCTGCCGGCGCCTCTGCCGGCGCCAGCGCCGGTTCAGCGGCCGGCTTCGCCTTGTTCGGGTCACTGGTGCTGCCGGTGCTCAGCACCTGGTTGCTGCGTGAGCCGTCGCGGTAGACGGTGATGCCCTTGCATCCCAGGCTGAAGGCCAGTTCGTAGGCCTGGCGCACCCGGTCGGGAGTGGCTTCGTTAGGAAAATTAATAGTCTTGCTTATTGCACTATCAGTATAATCCTGGAAGGCGCCCTGCATGCGCACGTGCCATTCCGGGCTGATGTCGTGGGCGGTGACCCAGACGCGCTGGATCTCCGGCGGCACTTCGGGATGGTGGATGTGCCCGCTGTCGGCAATGCGTTCCATGAGTCCTTCGCTATACCAGCCCTCGCGGCGGGCCTGGGTCACAAAAGTCTCGTTGATGTCGAGCATGCGCGCCTCGGCCTGGTAGCGCCAGAAAGCAATCGCGAAGAGCGGCTCGATGCCCGAGGAGCAGCCGGCAATAATGCTGATCGTCCCGGTCGGCGCAACCGTCGTCACGTTGCAGTTGCGCAGGCGGCGCATAGGCCGGATGCGGCTGCCGTCGGCGCGGCGGGCGCAGCTCTCGTCGGGACCCCAGATGCTCTGCTCCCACTCGGCGAACACGCCGCGCTCGGCGGCGAGTTGCTCCGAAGCCACTTTGCTCTCTTCGTCGACGAACTGCATCACCCGGCGGCCCAGCTCGACGGCTTCCATCGAGTTGTAGGGCACCTTGACGCTGACCAGCAGATCGGCCCAGCCCATCACGCCCAGGCCGATGCGCCGAATGCGCTGGCTCAGTTCGTGGATCTGCGGCAGCGGATAATGATTCGCGTCGATGACGTTGTCGAGAAAGCGCGTGCTCTCGTGCACGACGTCACGCAGGTCGTCCCAGTCGATCTGACCGTCGGCGGTGGCAAATTTGCCCAGGTTGATCGAGCCGAGATTGCACACGTCGTGGGCCAGTAGAGGCTGTTCACCACCACGGTTGTTACTCCCCTTGCGAGGGGCGCGGTCATTTCTGCCGCGCTCTGCGCCTTCAGCTATACGCGCAGGTCGGAGCGCATCACCATCTCGTCTGAGATGCCCCTTGTCGCTCTCTCGGGCCTGCCCTTGCGGGCTGTGCCACGGAGTGACCCCATCGGGCTTCCTCCGTTATTCGGGGTTTTCCTGAGCGGTCGCCCGCCCAGGCCGCTAGGCTGTTAACGGATTGGTCGCCTCGTACTCGCCAAGATGCGGCACCGGATTGTACTCGTTGGCCCGGTCGATGAAGAACAGGCCCGGCTCGCCGGTGGCATGGGCGCACTGCACGATCAGGTCGAAAACGGTGCGGGCGCGCAGGCGCAGCGGCTGGCCCGGCGGCACCAGCACCTCGCCGGTCTGCGGGTGCTTGAGCCCCTCGCGCCCGGCCAGCGGTACCTCGCCGTTGCGCGGATTGACCAGGTCGTAGGTGCTATCGTCCTTGACCGCCTGCATAAACACATCGGTGATGGCCACCGAGATATTGAAATTGGTAACTTTACTGAGATCCTGCTTGATCGTGATGAACTCGAGAATGTCGGGATGATCGCAGCGCAGGATACCCATGTTGGCGCCTCGCCGGCTTGTTACTCCGCTTGCGCGGGGCCAGGTCATTTCTGCCTGGCTCTCACGGTTTCCCGTGAGGTCGGACTATCTCATCAGAACCGCCCGGCGGTTCTGTCTCGCGCCGTCCGCCGTGATTTCTCAGCGGCGGACCCTACTGGCAGGTACAGTTTGCATTGTATCCGGGTTCGGTAGTCTCTGGACTTTTCTCTCAGTCGCCTGAGAGACTTAGCTGCTGATTGCCCAATCTCTCTACTTTTTCAGCCTTCACGCCTGCCGTCACCGGCTACGTTGTGGCAAGAGAGCTCTCAGGGTGTTCCAGCAATTCGCGAGATTTTACACGCGCCGAAGCTCTGCTTAACGCGTGCCTCCTTGCTTGATCGCTTCGGTGGAATGGTTGTACACCTCCATAAAACTGACCGGCCCGCTGGCGACGCCCATGGTGCTACGCACCACATCGTTGCGCGGGCGCAGCCGCGAGAAAGCGAAGCCGGTGTTGTGGATCATGGCCAGCCCGGCGCTGCCGGCGGCATAGGTGTTCCAGTCGGCGACAGTCAGATCGTAGTAGGGTTTGGCTTCAGTGGCCCGGCTGATGCTCCTGACCTCCTGGCCACTTTGAGCGACCCGGCGCAACAGCGTGGCCAGCGCGGCATCGTGTGGCTCGACGGCCTCGGCGATGCTGAGCAAATCGTGGCGGCTGCAGCGCCCATCGGCGTTGCCGGCCCACTGGCTCAGTTCGGTCGCACAGGCGCCTTTGCCGCCGACGTTGCCCGGCGCCTTCAAGCGAGCCACTCTCAGTTCGGCCAGTTTGTCGCGCCAGGGGCGGAAGGGCAGCTTGAGCGCGCTGGCATAATGGCTGCTGCTGTGCAGGCGTTCGCGGCGGGCCTGACAGACCATGGTTGCGGCCAGGTCGTCGGCGAGCGCATTGACCTGGTGAGTCGGGCAGAGCAAAACCGTGTAGGTGGTGCTGCGGCCCTTGCCGTGCGGCGCTTTGCTGCGCACCGTCGGCTGGAAGCCTAGCAAACTCATCAGCGCGGCCAGGTCGTCGGCCATCTCCTTGCTGGCCGTGGTGTAGGAAGGGCTGCCGTCCTTGTCGACGAAGCCGTCGCTATCGAGCAGGCCGGCAACAAAGGCACGCAACACCGGCAGCGGCGACTTGGCGATCAGCTCGGGCACGCGGATGCGCCCGTCTTTGGGGCCAATCTGTTCCAGGCCGCAGGCTTCCAGCAGATCGTGCACGAAGCGCTGGTTGAACGTCGAAACCGAGAGCAGGCCGCGGGCATCCTGCTGGATCGAAACGTGAATATCGTAGCCGGCCAGAACGGCCTGCACCCGTTCGAGCACATCGCGACTCCCGGCGAACCAGCGCACCCGGGGCTGGCGCAGCGCGGGCACATAGCCAAAGGAGCCGTCGCCGAGCGTAAAGCCGATCAGCCAGCCCAGTGCCGGGTCAATGTGCAGGTTGCCGACCTGGCGTTCTTCCTGCCAGGGCCAGAAGGCATCCGGGCGCTCCGGGCCGAGAATGATATCGCCGACCTGCAAGGCATCGGCGCGCACCTCGACCAGTTCGGTGCCGCGCAGCACCATAAACGGGTGCCAGTCACTGGTCTGCACGCGGGTGCCGGCGCGGGTCTGCACCACAATCTGGTGTTCGGCGGGCACATCGAAGGCCCAGACGTGGGTGACCCGGCGCAGGCCGGTTTCGCCGGTGGCCGGGTTCATCGCCAGCGTCTGAATATTCAAATCCTGCACATCGTAGGCCGTGCCCCGGCCTTGCGGCACACCCTGGCGCCCGTCGAGCGTGGCGCGGTTGAAGAGCACCTCAATCGGCTCAATGCCGCAGAAGGTTGTCCAGACCCGTGCATCGGCGGCAACGCAGCCGCCACCGCTCTGATGGATCAGCGCCTGGTGCTTGAGCGTCTCATAGATGCTGCTGAGATCGTCTTCGATGGGCAGCACAAAGCAGGCGCTGAGCTGGCCGAGCGGGCGCCCGGCGTTCATCAGGGTCGGGCTGTTGGGCTCGAAGAAGCCCTGCGTCATCAGCCGGTAGAAGCCGGCGGCGCGGGCGCGAACCTGTTCGGGGCTCGCACCGTAGTGCGCCTCGACGGTGGCGATAGTCTCGGCGACGCGCTGAAACATGGTTTCGGCGCTTTCCACCGGATTGCCCTGGTCATCTTTGATCAGGTAGCGTTTTTTGAGCACCGTGCGCGCAATCTCGCTGAGTTGCGCCGGCGGTGCGGTGATGTGCTGCATCCACAACCTCCTTGGTCTGATAGCCGATAGCTATGCGGATCTGCGATTTTCCGGGAATCACTATCCATCCCCGGCGGGTGCTGTAAGAAATTCTCCAAGCCGTCGGGGCCAATAATGTGCTAATTACGGGCGATGCAAGATGTGTGCCGATCCGAAAAAGCTCTACATCTAGTGGGAGTAAACATAAAAAGTGCTCAACATTTAGCAAAGAGGCAGCAACGGTTGAGCGGCTTCAAGTGTAGCACGAGGGGATGGGCCTGTCAAGATTGGGAGAGATTGTGGATAAATTGTTGACAACTCTATTCGGTCTCGCCCTCGGCGATCAGTTCGTCGGCGGCGGCGAGCAGAGCCGCGATGCGGTTGGGATCGGTCTGGCGTTGCTGGAGGTAAAGTTCGAGCGCCCGGCGTGGGCTGAGCCCGGCCAGCAGTTCGCGCCCGGCCTCGCCGAGCCGCCCGCGCCCGCTGCGTTCAACCTCAATGCTGACGGCGGCCACAACGCAGGCGCCGGCTTCGAGGAGCCGACGACGGATGGTTTCTTCGACGAAAAGCGCCCGTTGTTCAGGGCCGGCCTTGATAGTCAGGCGCACAATCGCTTCAGCGAGATCCCGGCGCTTGAGCGCGGCGGCCAGGCGCTCTTCGGGGTCGCTGCTGCGGCGCACATCGAGATCGATGCTGAGAAAGGGCCGGGCCGCCAGGCGTTGAAACCGCCAGCGGGTCGCCCCCTTTGCCAGTTCCACCAGCACACAGCCCTTGTCTTCCTCGCGTTCACCGAAATCGATGCGCTCGATACTGCCGGGATAGACAATCGGCGGGTGCTCGCCGAGCGCCTGGTGTTTATGGATATGGCCGAGCGCGACATAATCGATATTGGGCTGCGCCACACTGCTGCGGGCCAGGCTGAGATCCTGGCCGAGCGTGATACTGCGTTCGGCCCCCAGGCTGGCGCCATCGATACTGCCGTGGAAGGTCAGCACGGCAGGAATGGTCGGATCGAGCGCCGCAGATTCCTGGGCAATGAAATTGTCGAGGCGCTGACGGATGAGCATTTCGATTTCGGCAAAGGAAGCCAGCCGCAGGTCTTCTTTTGTCAGCATATGATGGCGAGTGACCCAGGGTACTGCGATGATCTGTAGCGGGCCGGCGCGAGTCTCGAAGCGATAGGTTGCCGGGCGGTCGGCGATGGTAATGCCGTCGACCGCGAGAGCGCCGAAAATCTCGATGGAATGGGCCTTGCCGAGCGAGGGCGAAATATCGTGGTTGCCGGTAATGATGAAGACGGGCACACCGGCGGCGCGCAGGCGATTGAGGCGGCGCGCCAGTTCGCGCTGGTGGGTGGGGTTGGGGCTACGATTCTTGTAAATATCGCCGGCGATCAGCACCATGTCGACGTCGGCATTGAGGCCGAACTCGATGGCCTCATCGAGGCGGGCCAGGTAATCGAGCAGGCGACTATGCAGGCCGCTGGCCGGATCGATCCGGCCGTAATTCTCCACGCCGATATGCAAATCGGCCAGGTGCAGCAGCTTGATCATAGGCGCTATACTAGCCCAAAAATGCGAAATAAGCAAGCAGGCGGCTTGGAAAAACCCTGGGTTCTCCATGCCGCCTGACAAAAGAAACCGACAAAATGATTTGCCGTTAGCCCATTGTCATAAGGTAGTTCAGGCCGTATGCGACGGTGCTGACAATTGCGATGGTAATCAGAATTGCCACAGTCTGCACAATAATCTTTTCAGCCGCAGTCGCTTCGCCGGTGGCAACTGTCACCTGCGGCTGCCGCGGCTGAGCACGCATCTGCGTCGATGGTTCATTCACTGCCATGGTTTCCTCCCTGGAAATGCACCGTCCACCAAAAAACCGTTTCTGGAATTGGAATACACGCCGGCAATGCTCACGATAGTTTGCCACGATCAATGGCATCACCGGCGTTTTCCATATGTTCTAGCAGAGGGGTATGCGCCTAATCATACGTGCTGTAAGCCGTTGGGCATAGATAGAAATGTCGCTATATGGCCGGGAATTATTCCGGAATGGGCAATTGGGAAATTTATCGCTGCCGGATCGGGTTGCGTTTCCCAAAGCATCTTCTTATACAGTTCTAACACTGTGCTATTGCAGGATTAACAAGACCACGGCTATCATGCCGGCAGACAGGTTGTAATAGGGAATGGAGGATGCGCTATGACCGCTGAGCCGGAAACGCTCGAAGCCGGTGGCACGCCGGTAGCTTTCCGGGCCGAAGTGCAGCAACTGCTGCATATTCTGGCCCATTCGCTGTATACCGACCGCGAGATTTTTCTGCGCGAGTTGATTTCGAACGCTTCGGATGCGTTGCATCGCATCCAGTTTGAAATGCTGACCAATCAGAATGTGCTTGACCCCGAGGCCGAACTGGGCATCTGGATTGCCGCCGACAACGAAGCACGCACGATCACGATTCGCGACAGCGGCATCGGTATGACCCGCGAGGAACTGATCGAGAACCTTGGCACGATCGCTCAGTCCAGTGCGCGCGCTTTCGTGCAACAGGCCCAGGAAGGCCAGCGCGGAGCCGGCGAAATCATCGGCCAGTTCGGCGTCGGTTTCTATTCAGTTTTTATGATCGCCGACCGGGTCACCGTCACGTCGCGCTCGCACCGTCCCGCGGCCGAAGCGGCCCGGTGGCAGTCGACCGGCGGCGATACTTTTACTATTGCCGAAGCGGAAAAGGCCGAGCGCGGAACGACGATCACGATTTATCTCAAAGAAGATGCCGCCGAATTTGCCAATGCCTGGCGGCTTGAGCAGACGATCAAGCGACACTCGGATTATGTTGCCTTCCCGATTTATATTGAAGAGCGGCGGGTCAATCAGCAGCAGGCGCTCTGGCGGCGTTCGCCGCGCGAAGTCGGTGACGAGGAGTACGACAATTTTTATAAGCAGTTGACCTTTGAAATGGCGGCGCCGCTGCTGCGCATGCACCTGTCGACCGAAGCGCCGGTCGATTTGCACGCAGTTCTGTTCGTACCGGCGCAGCGCGAACGTGGCCTGATTGAGCGGCGCAGCGAGGGCAAGATCAAACTGTACTCGCGCAAGGTGCTGATCATCGACGATGTCAAAGATCTGTTGCCGAACCATTTCCGCTTTATCGACGGTGTCGTCGACAGCGAAGATCTGCCGCTGAATGTGTCGCGTGAGTCGGTACAGAGCAGTCCGGTGATGCAGCGCATCCGCTCGACGCTGGGTTCGCGGCTGATCCGCGAGTTGAACGACCTGGCGGAGAAGGACAGCGCAAAGTTTGCCGAATTCTGGAAAGAATTTGGCGTGTTCATCAAAGAAGGCCTGGCAACCGATTACAGCGCCCGCGAGGATCTGCTGAAATTGCTGCGGTTCCACAGCAGCCGCTCGGGCGACGAACTGATGACGCTGGCCGAATATAAGGAGCGCATGGTCGAGGGGCAGTCGGCGATTTACTACGTGATGGCCGGCAACCTGGAGGCGGCGCGCCGCAGCCCGCATCTGGAGCCACTCAATGAGCGCAACATCGAGGTGATTTTCTTCACTGACCTGATGGATAGCTTTATGCTGACCGGCCTGCGCGACTACGAGGGTCTGCCGCTGAAGAACATCGATGATGCCAACCTGGAGTTGCCGGGCGAGGGCAGCGGCGCCGAGAGTGCCATTGAGGACGGCCTGTTCGTGAAGTTGCGTGAGCGTTTCTCGGCGGTGCTGGGCGAACGCATCAGCGAGATCCGCGAGTCGAAACTGTTGCGCAGCAGCCCGGCACGGCTGGTAGCCGCCGACGATGCCGCCGGGCGCGAGATGCAGCGCATCCAGCAACTGCTTGGCCGCGAAAGCGAACCGGCGCCGCGCATCCTGGAGCTAAACCGCGGCAGCAGCCTGGTCGCTGATCTGGCCCGCCGCGTCGAAGCCAACCCCGACGACCCGATTGTCGCGGCGGCGGCCGAACAACTCTACGACAACGCGCTGCTGCTGGAGGGTCTGGTCAGCGATCCGGCGGCCATGGTACCGCGCCTGCAACTGCTGCTGGAAGCGGCGGCACGGGCGCCGCAGGGCGAGGCCGGGCGCGGGCAGGACGCAGACGCCGCGTAAGGGCGCAGCAGCGGCCAACCGGTGGCCGGGCGCGAACAATTTGCGCAAAGCCCCACAACTCATGGTAAAATACTGCGAAGTAGGCGTGCAACAGAGCACGCCACTACTTTTCGTTTGGGTTGTTAGCACTCAAATTATTGGAGTGCTAACAACCCGGCAGGCCAGCGCGATGCTGCGCGGTTGTCGATGTTGAGTGGTGGCGGAGGTAGCCCATGGCACCAGCGCTGACCGAGCGTCGCCGGCTCATTCTCAAGCTGGTTGTGCAGGAATTTATCGAAACGGCGGTTCCGGTTGCTTCCGAGACATTGTTGCGCAAATATGCTCTGGCGGTGTCTTCGGCGACGATCCGGAATGAGATGGCTGCTCTGGAAGAGATCGGCTATCTGACCCATCTGCACACTTCGGCCGGTCGCATTCCAACTGATATAGGCTATCGTTTCTATGTTGAAAACTTGATGGATCGCTCGCCGCTCTCCCAGGCAGAGCAGCGGACTATTCGGCACCAGTTTTATCAGGTGCGCGGTGAGCTCGATCAGTGGATTCAGCTTGCCGGTGCGGTTCTGGCTCGTACGGCGCAAAATGCCTCGCTGATCACCCCGCCGCGTGCCGACCAGGTGCGCTTCAAAAGCGTCGAAATGGTTGCCATTCACGACACGATGCTGTTGCTGGTAATGGTGTTTCATGGCGGTACCATCAAGCAGCAGACTCTGACGGTTGATGCCGGGCGGTCGCCTGAAGAATTGCGTCGGAGTGCCGCTCGCCTGACGGTTCTATGTGCTGATGCCGGCCTGGTACAACTCGAAGAAGTGCAGTTGCTGGCCCAGCAACAGGCCGCCGAATATAGCGAACTGGAACTTCAGGTGCTCGATCTAATTGTGCGAGCGACTCGCCAGTTTGATGCGCAGATCAAAGATCAGATCTATAGCGACGGTCTGATTGAAATGCTTAGTCAGCCTGAATTTATTCCCGCTCTGGTCAAGGAAGACGATGTCGAGCGCGCTGTCGAGCGCATGCGGCGTACGCTTGAGATCCTCAAGAGTGGTCGCGGTCTTGGTGCGCTCATCCCGCAGGCGCTGGCCAGCGAGGGTGTTCAGGTCGTCATTGGTGGGGAGCATAGCGAAAATGAAATGCGTGAGTATAGTGTGGTGCTCGCCCGCTATGGCGTCGACGGGGCGGTGGCCGGGGTACTGGGCGTGATCGGGCCGACGCGCATGGCTTATCCCCGCTCGATTTCAACAGTGCGCTACATTTCTATGGTGATGAGCGATCTCCTTGCTGATCTCTACGGCAGCGAAGGTCGTGCATTTGAGGAACCGTAGCTCGCCAGCAAGAGGAGTATTATGTCTGAGGAAAAATATACGCCTGATGTCAATGGTCGCACCGATGATGCGGCAGCCGGGGCGACTGAACCGGCAGCGGAAACGGCGCCGGATAGCGGCGCGCAGTCCGAATTGTCTGCCGTGCAGCAGCAACTGGCGGCGGCGGAAACGCAGGCGGCTGAATATAAAGATCAGTGGCTGCGCTCGGTGGCCGAGTTCAAGAATTATAAGCGCCGGATCGAGGCCGAACGGGCCGACCTGATCCGGAGCGCCAGTGCCGGCCTGGTTTTGAAACTTTTACCGGTGCTCGATGATTTTGAGCGTGCGATTGAGAATATCCCGGCCGATATCGGAGCTACGGCCTGGTGGGGCGGTACGCAACTCATTGCCCAGAAATTGCGTACTATCCTCGAAAGCGAAGGCGTCACGCCCATCGCAGCGGTCGGCCAGGATTTTGATCCGAATCTGCATGAAGCGGTGCTCTATGAAGATGCTCCCGGCCAGGACGGCAAAGTTGTGGCTGAGCTTCAGCGTGGCTATCGCCTCAATGATCGCGTCCTGCGACCAACTATGGTCAAGGTAGGTAAAGGATAATTTGCATGCCCAAAGTTATCGGCATCGATCTAGGAACGACCAACTCGGTCGTTGCGGTGATGGAAGGTGGCGATCCGGTTGTCATCACCAATGCTGAAGGTGCTCGCCTGACGCCTTCGGTTGTCGCTATGAGCAAGTCCGGTGAACGCATGGTCGGCCAGGTGGCCCGCCGCCAGGCGGTGACCAATCCGGAAAATACGGTTTTTTCGGTCAAACGCTTTATCGGGCGCAAAATGAATGAGACGGTCGTGCAACGCGATGTCGAGCGAGTGCCCTACCGGATGACGAATGCGCCCAATGGCGATGTGCGCGTCTTGATGGGTGGCCGCGACTATGCGCCGCCCGAGATCTCGGCAATGGTCTTGCAGAAGCTCAAGGCCGATGCCGAGGCTTATCTCGGGGAACCGGTTGGCCAGGCCGTCATTACGGTGCCGGCTTATTTTAATGATAGCCAGCGCCAGGCGACTAAGGATGCCGGCAAGATTGCCGGCCTCGATGTGCTGCGCATCGTCAATGAGCCGACGGCCAGTGCGCTGGCCTATGGCCTTGATAAACGCGACCAGGACGAAGTTGTTGCCGTCTATGATCTTGGTGGCGGTACCTTCGATATCTCCATTCTCGAGTTGAGCGACGGTGTGGTTGAGGTCAAGGCGACCAGTGGCGATACTCACCTCGGCGGCGATGATTTCGATCAGCGCATTATCGATTGGATGGCCGAGGATTTCAAAAACGAACATGCGCTTGATCTGCGCGGTGACCGGATGGCTCTGCAACGGCTCAAGGAGTCGGCGGAAAAGGCCAAGATGGAACTCAGTACGGTGACGCAGACCGAAATCAATCTGCCTTTCATTACAGCCGATGCCGGCGGTCCCAAACATCTAAGCCTGACGTTGACGCGGGCGAAGCTGGAGCAACTCACCGGCGACCTGATCGAACGCAGCCTCGGCCCGGTCAAGCAGGCGCTTAATGATGCCGGCTTCAAGCCGGCCCAGGTCGATGAAGTTATTCTGGTGGGCGGCCAGACGCGCATGCCTTCGGTGCAGGAAGCGGTGCGGCGCTTCTTTGGCAAAGAGCCGCACAAGGGTGTCAACCCCGATGAGGTTGTGGCGGTCGGTGCGGCGATTCAGGCCGGTGTGCTTGCCGGTGATGTCAAGGATCTGCTGCTGCTTGATGTGACGCCGCTCACGCTGGGGATCGAGACGCTCGGCGGGGTGATGACGCCACTGATTGAGCGCAATACGACTATTCCGACTCGTAAGAGCCAGATTTTCTCGACGGCCAGCGACAATCAGGCCGGTGTTGAGATTCACGTCTTGCAGGGCGAACGGGCAGAGGCTCGCTATAACAAGTCACTCGGGCGCTTTGAACTGTCCGGAATTCCGTCCGCTCCGCGTGGTGTGCCGCAGATCGAGGTAGCCTTCGATATCGATGCCAACGGCATTGTCAATGTGACGGCGACCGACAAGGCTTCCGGTCAGGAACAGCGGATTACGATTACGGCTTCTTCGGGGCTCTCGGACGACGAAATACAGCAGATGGTCAGCGATGCCGAGCAGCATGCCGAAGAAGATCGGCAGCGTCGCGAGCAGATCGAGGTGCGCAACCATGCCGATAGCGCAATATATTCGGCGGAACGCCTGCTGCGTGAGGCCGGCGACAAGGTTGATGGGGTATTGCGCACGGAAGTGCAGGATAAGATCACGGCACTGCGCCAGGTGCTCGATAGCGATGATGCCGAGTTGATCCGCAACCGAACGGCTGAACTGGCTGTGGCGACCCAGCAGGTCGGCAAGGCGATGTATGCGGATCAGGCGGCGGCAGCAGCGCCGGAGAACGGGACGGGAGCGAATGAGCGTAACGATGATACGCCGGTCGATGGTGAATACAAGGTCGATTAAGGTGTGCGATCCCGGTAGGAATCGGCGCCTGAATAGAGGAATACTGCATGACTTCGGGTACGAAACGCGATTATTATGAAGTGCTGGGTGTGCAGCGCGGCGCTTCTACCGATGAGATCAAGAAAGCGTTCCGGCGGCTGGCCCGCCAGTACCATCCCGACGTCAATAAGGAGCCGGGCGCCGAAGCGCGCTTCAAGGAGATCAACGAGGCCTATGAGGTGCTCTCCGATGATCAGAAGCGGGCGATGTACGACCGTTTCGGGCACGCGGCTCCCGGCGGCGGAGCGGGTGGTTTTGATCCTTTTGCGTCCTATGGTGGCGCCGATCCCTTCAGTACGATCTTCGATGCTTTTTTCGGTGGCCAGGCCGGTATGGGGGGGCGTAATCAGCGGGGTGGCCCGCTCCGTGGCGCCGATCTGCGCTACAACCTGGTGCTGAGCTTTGAAGAAGCCATCTTCGGCTGCGAAAAAGAAATCGAGTTTCGGCGTCTGGAAACCTGTGGTTCCTGCAACGGCAGTGGCGCTGAACCGGGTACCGACCCGGTACGCTGTACGCGCTGCGGCGGTACCGGCGAAGTTCGCCAGCGTGCGCCGCTCTTCAATATGGTTACGGTGACGACCTGCGATGTCTGCAACGGCACCGGCCAGGTGATCCCGATTCCTTGCCGTGAGTGCCGCGGTGATGGGCGGCTGCGCCAGTTGCGCAAGATTACCGTCAAAGTGCCGGCCGGCGTCGATGGGAATTCGCAGATTCGCATCAGCGGCGAGGGCGAAGCCGGCCCGCGCGGCGGGCAGCACGGCAATCTTTATGTTGCGCTCGATGTGCAGCCGCACGCGGATTTTGTGCGCGAGGGCAATGATATTATCTATAAGCTGCGCTTGAATATCGCCCAGGCTGCGCTCGGCGACGAAGTCGATGTGCCGACCGTCGACGGCAGTGAGGCGCTGAAGATTCCGGCCGGTACCCAGACCGGCCAGATCTTCCGTTTGCGCGGCAAGGGTGTGCCTTACCTGCGGCAGAGCGGGCGTGGCGACCAGGTCGTGATCGCGATGGTGGCGGTGCCGACCCGTCTCACCGATCAGCAGCGCAAGTTGCTGCAAGATCTGGCGCGAACGTTTGATACGCACGACTCCGGCCCGGAACGCGATGACGGTTTCTTCGGCAAGATCAAAGATGCCCTGGGTATCTAAAGCTTACAACAGAAGGAGTGGACTGAGGGATGCTGCAGCTATCAGTTGCAGCATCCCTCAGTCCACTGCTTTTTTGGTGCTATGACTGAGTTTTTGTACGGGCGCAATGCGATCCGTGAGTCGCTGCGGGCCAGGCGTCGGCAGCATCATCGTCTGCTGGTTTCCTCCGGCGCGCAGGCCAGCGGGACACTCGGTGAAATTTTGCGCATCGCCGAAACGCTGCAATTGCCGGTTGAACGGGTTGAACGCCGGGAACTCGACCGGCGCTTTCGTACGGCGAATCATCAGGGCGTGGCTCTCGAAACCGAGTCCTATCCTTATACGACCCTCGAGCAGAGCCTGGCGCTGGCGGCTGAACGCCGGGAAACGGTGCTCTTGCTCTTGCTCGATCATTTGCAAGATCCGCAGAATGTCGGGACTCTGCTGCGTACCGCAGAGATCGTCGGCGTCCACGGGGTGGTGTTCCCCGGTCGCCGGGCGGCTGAAATAACGCCGGCGGTCGTCAATGCCAGCAGCGGGGCTGCCGAGCATTTGCCGATCTGCGTGGTGACGAACCTGGCACAGTCGCTGGTTGAATTGCAGCGCCAGGGTGTCTGGATTGTCGGGTTGGAAGATGACGAGCAGGCACAGGAGTTTGACCAGGCGGATTTGAATATTCCGCTGGGCCTGGTGGTCGGTGCTGAAGGTTCCGGCTTGCAACGCCTGGTGCGTGAACGCGCCGATTTTTTGATCCGCCTGCCGATGCGCGGGCATATCGGCTCACTGAATGCAGCAGTGGCCGGCAGCATTGCATTGTATCAGGCCTGGCGGCAGCGCCAGGGCTGAAGGGTATGGCTACCGCACGATCCGGGGATCCGGCAAACGGGCGCGCGGCGACTGTGCTATCGCGCCGGCCCTGTGGTAAAATACAGGGCATCCCGAGGCATTGGTCTGATCTTTGGTATACTTGCGGGAGTTGCTCACATGAATAAAACTGCCTTTCTGCTGCTGGCGCTGGTTGCGGCAGCAGCCTGGATCGTCGTCTTGCGGCGCCGGTTGGAAGCCGCGCAAATGCGTGGGGATATGTATCGCGATATTTCCGTTCGGCTGGATCGGCGGATTGCCGATCTGGACGGCACATCCTGAAAGTAGACCGCGTGACGCGAATAGTCGCCGCAACAACTTCGGATTATTCGGCGGTAGGCTCCGGGTGTGTCCATGTGCGCCTGGCGGAACTGGCCGATATCGACGGGATCCTGTTGCTGCACCGGGAGGCGTTTGCCGACAAATTCGGCGGCGCGTTCGGGGTACACAATACCGAACGGGGTGCCGAGGCGCTGGCAACGGCCTGGCGTCGGCAGGGGACGCGGGCGCTGCGAGGCATGCTGGTTGCGGAAACCGATCAACGGATCATCGGTACCACGACTTTGCGCACCAGCGAATCCGGGCTCGATGATAGTGGAGCCGCCGAAATTGCGTTTCAACAGGTGCTCGGTTTCTGGGGAACGCTGCGCTCCCTGTTTGCCCTCTCATTGCTCGATCATCGCATCGGGCGTGACGAGGGTTTTATTACGGATGTGGCCGTGCTGGCGCCATATCGCCGGCGTGGTGTAGCACGCCGGCTGATGGAACGGGCGGAAGACCTGGCGATATATCGCCGCAAACGTTACTTGGGCCTGTATGTGAGTGCGGCCAATACCGGTGCCCACCAGTTGTATCGGCAGTTCCAATTCTACGATGTCCGGCTGCGCAAATCCTGGCTTATGCGCTGGGTGTTTGGCCAACGTGCCTGGATTTATATGCGGAAAGATCTGCACCTGCCCGACTATCCGGTAGCAGGCTGAGCCCGACCGGGGGCAAATATCGTTTGCGCTACGATTACGGCAGTCGTGTTACAAGCAGGAAGGGAATGTTATGCGAGTCTTACTGGTGGACGACAATCTGTTGATGCAACAGGTCATCAGTCGCTTTTTGATGAGTCAAAACTGTGTGGTTGAGTCGACATCAACCGCTGATGAGGCTATGCAACGGGCTGGAGACGAACGCTTCGACCTGGTGATGGTTGATTTGCATCTGCCGGATCGCAACGGCGATGAGTTTCTGCGCGAACTGCGCACATTGCCCGGGTATGCAACTGTGCCCACTGTTGCGATTAGCGGTCTGCCGGCTCACCAGTTGTCGCAGGTGGCGCTCAATGGGTTCGATGCGTATTTTTCCAAGCCGATTGAGCTCGATGATCTGTCGCATTTGATCGAGCAGGTGCATGGTGGGTACCTGGTGCGATCGGTTGGCCAGGGCCAGTAGCAACAAGGATACCAGGTATATGCAGCGCCTGATACTCTGGGATGTCGACGGTACCTTGCTGACGACGGGTGGTGTATCCGCCGAGGCTATGCGTGTGGCGATGGGCAAGGTGCTCGGGCCGGTCGACGAGCGACAACGGCATGCTTATGCCGGCAAAACCGACTGGCAGATCATCAATGAGACGTTTCCGCAGATCGAGCCGGAGTCGGTGGTCGGGCGGTTGCGTGAATTCAGTGCCATCTATGTTGCCGAGTTGCAGCGCCGCCACAACGATTTGCTGGCACGCACGCGCCTCTTGCCCGGTGTTGCCGATGCGCTGCTGGCGTTGCATGCGCAGTTGATCCAGGCGCCGTTGACCGGCAATATCGCGGCAGTGGCCCGCATCAAAATCGAGACGCTCGGACTGGATCGCTATCTCAATCTCGAAGTCGGTGCTTACGGCGACGATCATTATGAGCGGGCGCGACTGGTGCAGTTTGCCGCCGAGCGGGCGGCGGCCTGTTATGGCCGCAGCTTCAGTGGAGACGACATCATTGTGGTGGGTGATACGCCCAGCGACATCCGCTGCGGCCAGGCTCATGGCGCACGCACCATTGCTGTAGCGACCGGTCCGTTCTCGATGGAAGAACTGGCGGCGCACCGGCCGGATGCTTTGCTGGCCGATTTGAGCGATACCGCTGCCTTGCTGCGAGCGATTGCCGGCTGACTGCTTCTCGCGATCCGCGCAAACCGCTGGAAATCTCAAGTTTCCAGCGGTTTGCGCGGATCGCTGCCCCATTCGTTCCAGGAGCCGTCGTAGATGGCAACCGGCCGGCCGATGAGCAATTCGAGACTGAGCGCGACCGGGGTAGCGGAGACGCCGCCGTTGCAGTAGGCCACCACTTCGCGATCAGCCAGACTATCGGGATCGATGCCGGCGGCCTGGAAGCGTGTGCGCAACTCGCCGGGTTCGAGGTAGGTCTGATCGGGGCCGCTGATCAGGGACTTGTAATCGAGGTTGACGGCACCGGGGATGTGGCCGCCGCGGTCGACGCGCGATTCCCGACCCCGAAACTCGGCCTCACTGCGGGCGTCGATCAGGAGCGGCTGGTTGCCGTCCGCACTGAGCCCGGCCAGCACCGCATCGGCGTCGCGGCGCAGGTGCGGCTGTGGGCGTGGCGTAAAGTCGGCGGGTGGGTACTCGGGCAGCGCCGTGCTGAGCGGGCGCCCCTCGGCGAGCCAGCGCAGCAACCCGCCATTGAGTACCCGCCCATGGCGATGGCCATAGTAGCGCAGCACCCAGAGCAAGCGCCCGGCAAAGGCCGAATAGCTGTCGTCATAGGCCACTACAATCGTGTCATTGCCGATCCCGAGGCGGCTGAAGAGCGCCGCGATCTGATCGGGCGGTGCAACCTGTGCCGGCACCGGATCATTCAGATCGACGATGTCGCGCGTCCAATCGATATATACCGCGCCGGGAATGTGGCCGGCCAGGTAATCCGCGTGGCGGGCGAAATAATGCGGCTTCGGATCGGTTGGCGCTAGTACTTTGCCGCGCATATCAACCACGCGCACTGCGGGATGCTGCATATGTTGAGCCAGCCACGCGGTACTGATTAATGGACCGGCGGGCAACTTGAGGGCTTGCATACGATCCTTGCTAGAGCAGGCAAAGCCGGCCTGCTATCATCAGCGTGACGAAAATTGAGCCGGTTGAGAAACAGGGATCGGGGCAAAAATCAGACCGTTCAACGAATGCGGACGATCGTCAATTTCATCGGGCCGGACGGCGTCTGCACGGTAACTTTCTGGCGCGGGCGGCGGCCTAGCAAGGCGGCGCCAATCGGCGACTCATTGGAGATCTTGCCATCGGTCGGGCGAGCTTCGGCGCTGCCGACAATCGTCCAGGTTTCTTCTTCATCGTCCTCGAAGCGCACTGTCACCGAACTGCCGACGCGTACTTCGCCATTATCCTGATGTTCTTCGTCGATCAGTTCAGCGCGCGAGAGGATATGCTTGATGTCACGAATCCGCCCTTCCAGCAAAGACTGGGATTTCTTGGCGTCTTCATACTCGCCGCTTTCGGAAATATCCCCAAGTTCTTTGGCGGCGGCAATTCGATCGGCGACTTCTTTGCGCTCGACGTTTATCAGGTGTGCCAGTTCGGTCTCGAGCTTGGCTCTACCTTCACGGGTCAGATAAGTCGGCTTCTCACTCATACCGGTACTGCCTTCTTCGCTGTGCGAAACAATCCCGGGGAGTTGACAGTATGGAAGGGCCGGGCCGGCCCTACTCCCTGGGAGACGAAACAAAGAACTGAGAGTCCATACTCTCAGTCAGTGTGGAAGGTATACGTGCGTCATTGCAGGTTGTACCCAATCCAGCGATGCCAATTATACGCAATCACGCACGGTTTGTAAAGCACCTTGACGAATATAGTCCTTTACGTTACGATCTCGTCATCTATACGAGGAGTAGCCGATGGCGAACATTGTCAATCCGGCAATATTTCGAGCCTATGATATTCGCGGCCTTGTTGATGTCGATCTCGATGACTTCGTCTACCAGCGGCTTGGTCAGGCTGCGGCGACATATTTGCGCCGGCAGGGTGCTCGTTCGATGGTTGTTGCGCGGGATGCCCGGCTGAGTTCGCTACGGTTTCAGGAAGCGTTTATGACCGGCGCACTGGCGACCGGTATCGATGTGATCGACATCGGTGAAGGGCCGACGCCGCTGATGTATTTTGCGGTCGAGCACCTGGGCGCCGGTGGCGGTGCCGTCATTTCGGCCAGTCATAATCCGCCCGAATATAATGGTTTGAAACTGCGCCGGTTCAGCCGACAGTATGGCAGTGAACCGGTGCCCCCGGTTGACATTCGCGAGCTTGAGCAACTTGCCAACCACGGCTCGCTGGATAGCGGTACGGGTCGTTTGAGCCGGCAGGATGTGCATGGTGCGTATGTGCATCATGTGACGGAATTATTGCCGCTGCGTCGGCATATGCGTTCCGACCGGCGGCCCCCGCGGCTGGTGCTCGACGGTGGCAACGGTGTGGCCGGCCCGCTTGGGTTGCGTATGCTTGAGGCGCTCGGGCTTGAGGTGATACCGCTGTTCATCGAGCCGGATGGCCGTTTTCCCAACCATCATCCCGACCCGCTGAAGGCCGAAAATCTGGCGGCGCTGGCTACGGCCGTTCGCGAGCACGGCGCCGATCTCGGCATCGGTCTGGACGGTGACGGTGATCGGCTCGGCGTGGTCGACGCGGCGGGCCAGATTGTCTGGGCCGATCGCTATTTGATTGTCCTGGCACAGCATGCGCTGAGCCGGCGCAAAGGAACGGTGGTGTTCGATGTCAAGTGCAGTACGGTGCTGGCCGATTCCATCAGGGAACTTGGTGGTACGCCGGTTATGTGGCGCACCGGCTACCCCAATCTGTCGGCTAAAATGCGTGAACTGGACGCCGTCGTCGGGGCGGAACTCAGTGGGCACGCGATGTTTCCCTATGCCGGCCACTATTTTGATGATGGAGCCTTCGCCGGGGCACACCTGGTCTATTCCTTGCTGGCCGGCTGGGAACCGGTTGCTCCGGCGCCGATGGCGGCGCTCTCGACGGTGCTGGCACCGTATCCGGTGCTGCCATTCCTCACCGAAGGCCGGATCAGTTACCCGGAAACTGAGAAGTTTCGCTTGATCGATTATCTTCGGCAGCGCTTTGAAGCGCACTATCCGGTTATTGCGGTGGATGGGGTACGCGTGGATTTTGGCGATGGCTGGGGTCTGGTACGAGCTTCAAATACCGAGCCGGCAATTACGACGCGCTTCGAAGCGCGTACCGATGCCAGGCTCTATGCCATCCGTGACCTTATGCTCGAAGCGGTTGAAGATTTTCGTCTGCCGGGGCACGCGCATTAGCGCACGACCTCCGACGGACGTCCTCATCGCCGACAAGCTATCTGGAGAGTATGAGCGCACGTCTGCTATCTGCACAGACCTGGGATGGGGTCTATACAACGGAGTTCAGCCTGCAAGCTATTCGGCAGCGTTGCCAGTCACTGGCCGGCCTGCTGCTTGAGCGGGGCCTGCGTTGCCTGGTGGCCTACGATACCCGCTTTATGGCTGAGCTCTTTGCGCGCGATATTTACCAGGCGATGGTTGCCCAGGGTGTAGGAGCCAGTCTGTCGCAGACTGCCGCGCCGATTCCGGCCATCTATTACGCCCTGGAGCAAGGCAGAGCCGATTGTGCGCTGGTGGTTTCGGCACGCAATCAGCCGTACTGGTATAATGGGCTGGTCTTGATCGGCAGTGACCTGCCGCCGATTCTGCGGAGCCCGAACGCGGCCGGGGTCACTGCTGAGCCCTTTCCGCCGTCGCCGGACGCGGCTGCCGATGCCGCCGATCTCATGATCGATCTGCGTGGCCCCTACATCGATATGCTGCGCAATCCCTTCGACCTGGAATTGATTCGGCGCGCCTCGTTGACGGTGTTTGTTGACTCGATGAATGGCAGTAGCGCCGGCTATTTGCCGGCTGTGATTGCCGGTGGCGGCCAGACTCGGGCTATCGAGATCAATAAAGAGATGGATCCGCTGTTCAGCCGCACGTCGCCGATGCCCGGTACCGGCAACCTGAACCGGTTGCGCAAACTGGTGCGCGAAAGCGATTCGCACGTTGGTCTGGCGTTTTCTGCCGATGGTACCGCGCTCGGCGTGGTCGATAAAAACGGCGACTCGATCTTGCCGATTGAAGTTGCGCTCTTGCTGGCGGCCTATCTCAATCGCCAGTATCGCCAGCGCGGCCTGGTGCTGCTGGCGCCGCCCGCCCGCCATCCGGCGCCGGGTGAACTCGCTGCCGCCTTGCATACCTGGGCCGGCAATCTGGGTGTGCAGCTTGAACTGAGCGACCATGTCGAGGCACGTCTGGCTGAGCTGCCGGCCAACCAGCACGGGCAACTGTTGCTGGCATGTACCAGTGCCGGCCAGATCGTGATTGGCCAGCACGGCGCTTATGCCGATGCGCTCTTCGCCGGGGTGATGCTGATAGAATTGATTGCTCGCAATGCCGGGAATTTGCTGTCTCTTCTGCAGGAACTGCGCCAGGTTTTGCAGACCCAGAAGTCAGAATAAATATTTCCTATGCAAGCTGTCGCCCGCCGCCTTTCATCGCTCGGCTATCTGGCCCGCCCACTCGCCCTGACATTTCTTGGGATTGTGCTGATTTCACTGGGCTTCACGTATATTGTCATCCATGTGTATCGCACGGTTGAAGTTTCTCCGGTTGTGTATTATCTGACGTTGCAATTTGTGCCGCAACTCTGGCGTGGCCTGTTGTTTTTGCTTGGTGGCCTGACGGTGCTGGGGCTCGGGATCTGGCGTCTGAGCGATGTGGCGGTGATTTCGCTGCGCGACCAGGCACGCGCCGAGGGCAGTGAACTGGTGCTGGGCTATGAACGTGCCCGCAAGCATACGCGCGTGACGGTGCTCTCGGGGGGGGCCGGCATGCTTATTCTGGCGCCGCTGGCGCGCAAGATCGAACGCCTGACGTGCATTACGCCGCTTCAGGACGCCATTGAGTATTACTATCGGGCCTCCGGTCTCTTCGATAATCATAACCTGTATTATGTGGTGCCGACGCCGACGCCGCTCCAGGTGATGGCAACGCTCGATGACGGCACGCAGATTGATGTGATGCACGTCGACCAGAATGAGCAACTGGTTGAACGTCATGTGGTGGAATTGACTTTGCAGCCCAGGACACCGGGCTGCGAGGCGCCGCAGGAATTGCCCGCCGGCCAGTCGATTGGCCTGACCCGGCTGGCGCGCGAGTCCATCAGTGACGCCGATGCGATCATTCTCGGGCCGGGGAGCCTCTTTGAGAGCATTCTGCCGAATCTCTTGCTTGATGAGATGCGCGAGTTCCTGCAGCAGAGCAAGGCGCGCAAAATTTATATCTGCAATTTGATGACGGAACCGGGCCTGACGACCGGTTTCGGGGTTGCCGATCATATTCGCCAGTTCAAACGCTACGGCGGCTTCGTGCCGGATTATGTGCTGGTGAATGTGCAACGCATCGACCCGGCCATCTCGCAGATCTATGCGGCGGCTCATCAGTCGCCGGTGTTTCTTAGCCCCGACGAGTATGAGGAGACGATTGTCGCGCCCGGCGATTCCTCGGCCCGCCGTCAGTTGATCGTCGAGGGCAGTGTGATCATCGAAACCGACCTGGCAAGTTCGGTGGTACAATATACCGCCTCCCTGAAACAGCCCGGTGAGAGCCGGGCCGTGCGGGTGCTTCGTCACGACCAGGAAAAGCTGACGGAAGCCTTGCTGGAACTGCTGAAACGTACCTGACCTGGGTAGCGGAGTTTTTTGCATGCGCATTGTTTTGTTTGAAGATGAACACTGGCGCTCGTTTGCGGCACTGGCGCAGGTTCGGCCCCTGTACGAATTTCGCTGTGGCGCTCTGACTCTGCGCGAACGAGTGCATAGCTTGCTGGCATTGCGCGGTATGACGCCGAATATCCAGGGGCTCTGCCGGCCGCACCTGATGGCATGTTTCGGCACCGAAGGCGGAATCTGGTCGATGCTCAGCAGTAGTATGCCGCTGCTTTTTGTCAATGCCCGCCTGATCGATGTCGATTGGTTGCCTGAACTGCTGAATGAGCCGCTGAACACGGCCTATGTTGCTGAAGATACGCTGGTCGCGGCCTATCTGTCGCCGGCGCTGGCCAGCGCGGTGCTGTACTATCTTCAGGCGCAACAGAGCCACGATGCCCTCCAGGAATTGCGCCGCTTTGCTGCTATCGTCGATCTCGAGGCGCGCCATGCGCTTACGCTGCTCAAGTATCCCTGGGATTTGATTGGCCAGGCCGGCAATCAGATCGTGCGCGATGCGGCGTTGCTGGCCGGGCGCCTGTTGCCCTACCGGGGCGAACATGCCGGGGTGCAACTCTACAACCCGGCCCAGATCCGGGTTGACCCGACGGCGCAACTCGATGGCCCGCTGGTGCTCGATGCGCGCGACGGCCCGATCTTGATCGACCACGAGGCGCATATCGAGCCTTTCAGCTATATTCAAGGCCCGGTGTATATCGGGCCGCGTACGCTGATTGCCAGTGCTCGCATTCGGGGCGAAACCAGCTTCGGGCCGGTCTGCCGGATTGGCGGTGAAGTTGAGGCCAGTACGGTGCAGGGCTATAGCAATAAACATCACGATGGCTTCCTCGGCCATAGCTGGCTGGGTGAATGGGTCAATATCGGGGCGATGACGACGAACAGCGATCTGAAGAATAACTATGGCTCGGTGCGCATGTCGCTGGAAGGCATTGGCCAGATCGACAGCGGCGTTTTGAAGCTGGGTTGCTTTCTTGGCGATCATGTCAAGCTCGGTATCGGCCTGCATTTGAACGGCGGTACCATCATTGGGGTGGGGAGCAATATCTTCGGGGTGCATTTTGCGCCCAAAACGGTGCCCTCGTTCATCTGGGGCGGCGAGGTGTTTCACGAGTATCGGATCGAAAATATGATCGGGGTGGCGCGCACTGTGATGGGGCGCCGCAAATGCGAGTTGAGCCCGGCTTACGAAACCTTGTTGCGCACCGCATTTGCAATGACGTACCACAGTCGTAGCGATCTGGTGCATACGCAGCAGGCGCTGCCACCGGTAAACGTTGCCGAGCTCGAGCGCGTCCTGGCTCGCGCTGAATATGATGTCATGCACGCGGCCTGACGAATTTTCCTGCAAACATGTGCCACTCTTTTCTTTGTACCGGGTGCGGTAGCAAAACTGCCGCACCTGGTGCATCATACAGCCTATGAATGCCCTACGCCAGTTACCGAGTGTCGAGCGTCTGGTGCAGCTGGTCGAGCAGGAAGGGCTGGCCGATCAGGTGGCGCGGCCGCTGATCGTTGAGGCTACCCGCGCTGTACTCGAAGCGAGCCGTAGTGCGCTGCTGGCCGGTACCCGCGAAACGGCGCCAACTGTGGAAAGCTTGCTTGAGGCGGTGCGGCAGCATCTGCGTGCCCTCGAAAAACCGAGTCTGCGTCCGGTGATTAATGCCGGTGGGGTGATTATTCAGACCAATCTCGGGCGTGCGCCGCTCAGCCCGGCGGCGCTCGCGGCCATGACCACTGTCGGCGCCGGTTATTCGAACCTCGAATATGATCTGGCTGCCGGCAGCCGGGGTAGCCGGAATTCGCATTTGCAGGCGCTGCTCTGCCGGATTAGCGGCGCTGAGGCGGCACTGGTCGTCAACAATAATGCCGCAGCCATCTACCTGGCGCTGATTGCGCTGGCCGTTGGGCGTGAGGTGATTGTCTCGCGCGGTCAGGCCGTCGAGATCGGCGGCGGGTTCCGGATCCCCGATGTGCTGCGGCAAAGCGGCGCCACGCTGGTGGAGGTCGGTACTACCAATCGTACCTATGCCCGTGATTATGCGGCAGCCATCAATGAACATACGGCGCTGTTGCTGCGTGTGCATACCAGCAATTTCCGCCTGGTTGGTTTTGTCCACGAAACCGCGCTCGCCGACATGGCTGCGGTCGGGCATGAATATGGTGTGCCGCTGCTCGATGATCTGGGCAGTGGAACTTTGCTCGATACGGCGCCCTTCGGCCTGGCACCCGAGCCCAAAGTGCAAGACAGCATTGCTGCCGGGGCCGACCTGGTTGCCTTCAGCGGCGACAAGTTGCTCGGTGGGCCGCAGGCCGGTATTCTGATCGGGCGTTCTGCGCTGATCGACCGCTTGCGCCGGCACCCACTGGCACGGGCGCTGCGGGTCGATAAAACCACGATTGCCGGCCTGGCGGCAACGCTCGATGCCTACCTGCGCGAACAGGCCCTGAATGAAATTCCAGTCTGGCGCATGATTGCCATCCCGCGCAGCGAGTTGCAGATGCGCGCCGAGCGCCTGATCGGGCGTCTGAGTGCAGCCGGGTATACGGTGGCGATGGTGGCCTGCGAGAGTGCGGTCGGCGGCGGCTCGTTGCCGGGCGAGACGCTGCCGAGTGTGGCGCTGGCGTTGCTCTGCGGCGAGCGAAGCCTGGATGCACTGGCACAGCGGTTGCGTGAGGGCGAACCGGCTGTTGTGGCCCGCATTGCCGATGGGCGCCTGCTCTTCGATTTGCGCACCGTGCTGCCTGACCAGGACGAGGCGCTGCTGGAAAGGCTGCTGGCGGAACGATGATCGCCGGTGTACTCCTGGCTGCCGGCCTGTCGCGACGCATGGGCCGGCCCAAGCAACTGCTCGACTGGCATGGCCTCCCGCTGATCCGGCATGTGGCAGCTCAGGCGCTGGCCGGCCGGCTGGCCGGCCTGTGGGTGGTGCTGGGCGCCGAGGCCGAAGCTGCCCGCAGCGCATTGGCCGGGATGCCGGATGCAGCGCAACTGCATATCGTCGTGAATCCGGACTATGCTGCCGGCCAGTCGACCTCGCTGCGCGCCGGCCTGGCCGCGCTGCCGGCGCAAACACGGGCCGCTGTGATCCTGCTCGTCGATCAGCCGCTGGTCGGCCCGGCTTTGATCAACCGGCTGATCGATGCGTTTCCGTCTGCTGATCTCGCGACGCCCTTTGCGCTCATTCCTCGGTATCAGGGCCGGCGCGGCAACCCGGTGCTGCTGAACCGGGCCTTTTTTCCGCTGCTGCAACAACTCGCAGGCGACCAGGGCGCACGCCTGGTGTTGCGCCGGTACCCCGAGCATATCTCCTGGCTTGATGTTGACGACCCGGCGGTCGTCAGCGACATGGATACGCCCGAGGCCTACGCGCAACTCCAGCAACGGTAGGCAAAACAACGCTGAGCGGGTGCCGGCATTGCCGGCACCCGCTCAGCGTTGTTTTGCCCACCCAGATTATCTCAGGCGCCGAAGAAGGTACGATTCTTCTCGATATAGCTGATCCACTGCTCCGGTACCGAATCGTCGGTGAAAATCGCCTCAACCGGGCATTCCGGCTCACAGGCGCCACAGTCGATGCACTCATCCGGGTTGATGTAGTACTGGTCGTCGCCTTCGTAGATGCAGTCGACCGGGCAAACCGCGACACAGGACGAATCTTTGGTACCGATGCAGGGCTCTGCAATAATGTACGGCATTCCTGGCTCTCCTTAAACTGATATTCGAGAAATGAAACACTCAAGTCATCAATAGCCTACCATAGTGGTTCGGTTTCCGTCTACTACCAGAGTCCCAGAAGGGCGACCGTCTGGCCGCCCTTCCGAAACGCTGGTGGAAACCCTTCATCCAGGGCATGCCCTCTCACTCTTCCACGACGCGAGCCAGGCCGGCCGAGTCCAGCACAATAACGCGGCCGCGGGCCAGTTTGACCAGGCCTTCTTCGGCCAGGCGGCGCAGGGCGCGCCCGGCGATCTCGCGAACCGTGCCGGCGCGTTCGGCGAGTTCCTGGTGGGTGATTTCGACCGTACCCTCGGCGGCCTCGATCAGCAACTGGCGGGCCAGCCGGGCGCGCACCGAGCGAAAGGCCAGGTCTTCGACCAGCGAGACCAGTTCGCGCAACCGGCCGGCCATTGAACTGAGGGCGGCCAGTGCCAGGTCGGGGTGGGTGCGGATCAGGGCCAGCAGGTCGTCGCGGCGCAGCAACAGGCACTCGACCGGGCTCATCGCGCGGGCGGTCGTCGGGTTAGGTTCGCCGTCGAAGATGGGCACCGGGTCGAAATACTCGCCGGGACCGACCATATCGAGTACCTGTTCGCGCCCATCGGGATGGGTGCATGAAAGGCGCACGCGCCCGCGCAACACAAAGAACAGGCCGGGCGCTTGTTCGCCTTCCAGCATGATTTGCTGGCCGGGCCGAAAACTGCCTGCCTGCAGGCGCCGGGCCGTATCGGCCAGAGTGCGTTCATCGAGGCAAGCGAAGAGCGGGATGGATTTAAGATCGTCGGTAGAAATCATAATTTACAAGCGTTGGAGCGTTGGAGCGTTGGAGCATCATTCGATCGATGAAACGCTCCAACGCTAAATCAGGCGTTGGCCGCCGTCGACGGGCAATACGACGCCGGTGACGTAGTATGCACCGGCGAGATAGACGATGGCATCGGCGACATCTTCGGCGCTGCCGACCCGCTTCAGCAAAGTGCTGCGAGCGGCACGTTCATGCTGTTCCTCGGTCCAGTCAGCGGGCAGGAGCACCGGACCGGGCGCGACCCCGTTGGCGCGGGCTGCGGGGGCCAGGTCGTTGGCCAGGTTCCGGATAGCCATCGACAGGGCGGCTTTGCTGGAAAGGTAGGGTGTGAAACCGCGCCAACTCCAATCGATCCCGGCATCAACGACAGCCAGGAAACAGCCCTGATTGGCGCGCAACTGGGCAGCGGCACGCTGGGCCATAAAAAACGGTGCCCGCACATTGATGGCAAAGATCTGCTCCCAGCGCGTCTCGTCGACATTGCCGAGCGGATCGCGCCCCCAGATACCGGCACTACAGATCAGCAGATCGAGCCGGCCCCAGTGATCGATGGCTGTATCGACCAGGTGCTCGGCAGCCGCAACCTGGCCGAGGTCGGCGCTGAAGGCGGCACTGCGCACCCCGAGTGTCTCGATATCGCGCACCGTAGCCGCCGCCGCTTCAGCCGAGCGATGGTAATGGATCGCGACATCGGCACCGGCGGCGGCCAGCGCCAGCGCAATGGCGCGCCCGACACGGTGTGCGCCGCCGGTCACGAGCGCAGTTTTGCCTTGTAGTGACATGGGCAATCCTTATTTATAGATCCTGGGCGCGCTCCTGGATGCAGTAGACATCCCAGCCACCGCCGCGGATCGAGCGGATCGCCTGCACGGCTGCCGCCGCTCCCGAAAGCGTCGTCAGCGTCGGCACACTATGGATGATGGCGGCCCGGCGCAACGCGGCTTCATCAAAGAAACTGGCTTTGCCCAGCGGCGTATTCACAATCAATGCCAGTTCGCCGTTCTTGATATAATCGACGGCATTGGGACGGCCCTCGTTGACTTTGTAGATCGGTGTGACTGCGAGACCGGCAGCCTGCAAGACGGCCGCCGTGCCGCTGGTAGCCAGCAAGGTGAAACCCATTTCGGCCAGGTCGCGGGCAATCGGCACCAGGTTGGCCTTGTCGCGATCATTGACACTGAGGAAGGCCATGCCGCTGGTCGGCAGCACGTGGCTGCAGCCGAGTTGGGCTTTGGCATAGGCCTCACCGAAACTGGCGCCGCTGCCCATCGCCTCGCCGGTGGAACGCATCTCCGGGCCGAGCAGGGTGTCGACGCCGGGAAAGCGTTTCCAGGGCAGTACAACTTCTTTGACATGATAGGCCGGATGCTGATCGGCGCCCATCGTGGTGAGTGTGAACTGCTGTTCGCCGACGCTGAGCGTATTATCGGCCAGACTCAGCCGCTGGCCGGCGACGGCCTGGACGGCGACCTGAGCCCAGGGAATGCCGCTGGCTTTGGCCACGAAGGGTACCGTGCGACTGGCGCGCGGGTTGACTTCCAGCACATAGACGACATCGTCTTTCATGGCATACTGGATGTTCATCAGGCCGGAAACCTGCAACTCGCGGGCCAGGCGCAGCGTATACTCACGCATCGTCGCAATGTGTTGCGCGCCGACCATGTAGGTTGGAATGACACAGGCGCTATCGCCGCTGTGGACACCGGCCAGTTCGATCTGTTCCATAATCCCGGCAATCACCACATTCTCGCCGTCGGCAACCGCATCGACATCCATTTCAAAGGCATCTTCGAGGAAGCTGTCGATCAGCACCGGGTGCTCGGGCGAAGCATCGACGGCCTCGCGCATATAGCGTTCGAGGCTGGCATCATCGTAGACAATCGCCATGGCGCGCCCGCCGAGCACGTAGGATGGTCGGACGACCACCGGGTAGCCGATGCGCCCGGCGACGGCCAGTGCTTCTTCGAGCGAGGTCGCGCTGCCGTGGGCCGGCGCCGGAATGCCCAGCCGGTCGAGCAGCGCCCCGAAGCGGTCGCGGTCTTCGGCCAGGTCGATGGAATCGGGTGGCGTGCCCCAGATGGGCACGCCGCCCGCCTCGAGGCCGCGTGCCAGCTTCAACGGCGTCTGGCCGCCGAACTGTACCAGTACGCCCTCGGGTTGCTCGACATCAACGACGTTCAGCACATCTTCCAGGGTCAGCGGCTCGAAATACAGCCGGTCGGCGGTATCGTAGTCGGTGGAAACCGTTTCGGGGTTGCAGTTGATCATGACCGTCTCGAAGCCGAGCCTGGTCAAGCCAAAGACGGCGTGACAGCAGCAATAATCGAACTCGATGCCCTGGCCGATGCGATTGGGGCCACTGCCGAGAATAATGATTTTGCGATTCCGGCTGGGATTGACTTCGTTTTCGCTCTCGTAGGACGAATAGAGATAGGGCGTATCGGCGGGAAACTCGGCGGCGCAGGTATCGACCCGCTGGAAGGTCGGCAGGATGCCCAGGTGCTTGCGGCGGGCGCGCACCGCAAGTTCGCCGGGCCGGTCGGGAGAGGCCGGCACCTGCAGCAAGTGGGCCAGCTGAGCATCGCTGAAGCCCATGCGCTTGGCCTGACGCAGCAAATCAGCCGGCAACGTCTCCAGGGTGAAGGCACGCAGGCGGCCCTCCACATGCAGCAGTTGCTCGAACTGGGCCAGGAACCAGGGATCGATACGAGTCATGGCATAGACCTGATCGATGCTCATGCCGCTTTGCAGCGCGTAACGGATGTAGAAATAGCGATCGGGATGCGGCGTAATCAGGCGCTCGCGTAGTCGCTCGGGGTCGATCCGATCTTTGCCATCGGCACCCCAGCCGGCGCGATCTTGCTCCAGCGAGCGCCAGGCCTTCTGAAAAGCTTCCAGGAAGGTGCGCCCAATGGCCATAACCTCGCCGACACTTTTCATCTGGGTGGTCAACGTCTGGTCGGCTGCCGGGAACTTCTCGAAAGTCCAGCGCGGGATCTTGACCACGACATAATCCAGGGTCGGCTCGAAGCTGGCCGGGGTTTCGCGGGTAATATCGTTGGGCAATTCGTCGAGCGTATAGCCGACGGCCAGCTTGGCGGCGATTTTGGCAATGGGAAAGCCGGTCGCCTTGCTGGCCAGGGCGCTACTGCGGCTGACGCGCGGGTTCATCTCGATCACATAGATTCGCCCGTCGCGTGGATGCACGGCGAACTGCACATTGCTGCCGCCGGTCTCCACTCCGACGGCGCGCAGCACCGCGAGGGACTGGTCGCGCATCTGCTGGTACTCGCGGTCGGTCAGGGTCATCGCCGGCGCAACCGTGACCGAGTCGCCGGTGTGAACGCCCATGGGGTCGATATTTTCGATGGAGCAGATAATGACGGCGTTATCGGCGCGGTCGCGCATGACCTCCATCTCAAATTCTTTCCAGCCAAGCACACTCTCTTCGATCAGCACCTGCGTTACCGGCGAGGCATCGAGGCCGCGTTCGACCATTTCGCGGAAATCCTCGATATTGTAGGCAATCCCGCCGCCGGAGCCGCCGAGGGTGAAACTGGGCCGAATGATCGCCGGAAAACCGGTTTTTGCAACCACCGCCAGCGCCTCGTCGACTGTATGCGCGATGCCGCTGTCGGCAACTTCCAGGCCAATTTCGGTCATTCGCGCCTTGAAGAGTTGGCGATCTTCGGCAATGCGTACCGCCTCGACGCGGGCGCCGATCAGTTCGACACCATACTTTTCCAGCACCCCGGCCGCATCCAGATCAACCGCCAGATTCAACGCCGTCTGCCCACCGACTGTCGGCAAAATTGCATCGGGGCGCTCTCTGGCAATGATGCGCTCGAGGCTATCGACCGTCAAGGGCTCGATATAGGTGGCATCGGCGAGGCCGGGATCGGTCATAATCGTGGCCGGGTTCGAGTTGACCAGGATTACCCGGTAGTTTTCTTCGCGCAAGGCTTTGCAGGCCTGAGCGCCGGAATAATCGAACTCGCATGCCTGACCAATGACAATCGGGCCGGAGCCGATAATCAAAATAGATTGAAGATCTGTCCGCCGTGGCATCGCATTCCTCATTACCTGCGGCAATCGTATTTATTCAGCCGTCACAACCGTTTTGATCGGCGCCGCAATTTCAATAAACCGAAAATATACTGGTTGGGGATTATACCATGTGGCAATCGTAATGGTGTGGCCACCGGCAGGAACGTTGTGGTCGGGCGGCGGATCGGCGGATGAACGCGGGGCCGGGGCGGCGGGGCCGGGATGAACCGCCGTTGCACGGATATGGCCGCGGGGCCGTGGCGACGACGGGGCCGGGATGATCACGATACCAATGGATGAACGCGGGGCCGATGTAGCAGGGGCGAAGCATCGGCCCGCAGTGCCATGGTATCCATCGTCATCGGGGACATTCCCGATGACGGTATGAATCCGGTACACACGGGCCGATGCTTCGCCCCTGCCTGTGGTCGGGATGATCACGATGCCAATGGATGGATGCGGGGCCGGGGCGACGGGGCCGGGTCAGCATCCAATCCGCCGCGATGCGCATGTTTACCCGCCAATCGGCGCGTCCGGGTTGACCCGGTATGAATTGATAATCGCGTTCGTCTGATCGATCAGGGCATCAAACTGGGCCTGTGGAACCAGCAGGGTCAGGATGGAGATCTGGTTGCCGCGCTGCTCGATGAAACTGTTGCCGGTCAGGTTGGCGCGCATATTGCCGACCGGGGTGGCGGCTTCGTAGCCCCAGACGATCAGGACGCTGCCGTCATCCAGGGTGGCCGGTGCTTCGATCAGGAAATTTTCCTGGTCGGCGAAGGTCTCACGCAAATACGTGTCCAGAAAGGTCGCCAGTTCTGCGCTGCTGGCCTGGTTCTCGTTCTCGAAGATATTCACACCGGCAAAGGCATTGCCGGTCGGATCCGTCCAGATCTGAATGATCTCATCCGCCGAACTGTTATCGCTCAATTGCCAGTTCGCCGGTACGTCGATGCTGAACACGCCACTCGGGTGGCTGTAATTCTGCAGATCGCCGATCTGCACCGCCTGCAATGCGCCGGCGGCCGGCGGCGCATCGGGGTTGAGGGCGACCTGCGGATCGACCTGGTAGGAATTGATGATCGTGCTGACCGGTTCTTGCAGGCGCTCGAACTGGGCCTGCGGAATAAGGCTTGTCAGGATGGAGATTGTATTGCCGCGCTGATCGATGAAGCTGTTGCCGATCAGTGGCGCCGATACGCCGTTGCTGGCCTGCGCAACGTAGCCCCAGGCTATCTGCACGCTGCCGTCGGGCTGAATTGCCGGCGGATCGGTGTTGAAATCCAGGTTGTCGCCGAAGGAGTTGTCCAGAAAATCTTGCAAAAATGCGGTGAGTTGCTCCGGCGTCACGGCAGCGTTATTCTCGAAAATATCGACGCCAATCAGCGCATTATTGGTCGGGTCGGTCCAGATCATGATAACTTCATCGTCGCGACTGTTATTGGTCAATGTCCATTCTGCCGGAACCTCGATGCTGAAGAGCCCGTTCGGGTGCGTGTAGTTTGCGCGGGTGCCAATCTCGACGGTGGCGAGTTCGTTGTTTTCGGTAGGCTCGGCGGCCGGCGGGGTCGCCGTTGGCATATCTGTCGGTGCTTCGGTTGGTTCGTCTGTCGGTTCGGTCGTCGCAGTTGCGGCCGGGCTCGGCTCCGGCTTGGGCGTTGGTGTGGGCGTTTCACCGCCACAGGCGGCCAGCAGCACTGCAACAAGCAGGAGCAGGGTTGACGAAACCTGCCGGTAGGTATGAAGCATAACAATCTCCTCTACAGGCATAAAGCGCCATATATGGCCCATGCTAAGGGTCTATTGTAGCAGACGCTTCGGCGCTTGCCGGATCAACACTTGTCTCTCAACCGAAAATTCTGTACAATACTAGGCACCAAAAAGAGAAGCATAGCCGATAATCGTGCAGGATATCTTGAATGCCGGTTGATGACTTTTTTCAAGAATATGGGCCAATCCAGCGGCGCCGGGGTACGGCCGGTCATCCGATGCCGTCGGAGCCGTCGGAGCCGCCGGAACCGCTCAAACCGCGTCCGCAGCACCGCAGTCGCCGCCGCTCACGGTTCACGCGCCGCCGTGCTTCGCCTTTGCGGCTGTTTTTTTCATTGGCGCTTTTTCTGGTTGCTCTGCTGGCTGCTCTGCCCTACGCATTTCATGTATTGTACTACGAGCAGGCTCTGCCCGGCGTCAGTGTACAGGGTTTGCCGCTGGCCGGCCAGAGCCGCGAGGTGATCCAATCGGCGCTGGATGCGCGCTATGCCGAGTTTCTGGATCAGCCGATTACGCTGCATTATAACGATCAACGCTTTCGGCCCGCCCTGGCCGAAATCGGCGTGCGCTTCGCGATTGCCGATCTGACTGATCGGGTGATCGCGACCGGGCGTCAGGGCGATCCGCTCAGTCGCGCCGAGCAACTCTGGTCGCTCTGGCGCGAGGGCTATGATCTGACGCCGCGCCTGATTGTCGACGAACATGTGCTGCAGAATTATCTGCTCGGTATCGCTGCCGAAATCGAGCAGGCTCCTGAAAATGCCGCGCTCAGCCTGGCTGAAGGCAAGATTATCGGGACGCCCAGCACGCCCGGCTTCCAACTTCTCATCGATGAAAGTAGCAAGGATGTGCTGGCTGCCCTGCGCACGCTCACTCCGCAAGATGTTGTGTTGCGTACGCGCCGGCTCGAACCTTCCATCAATGATGCCGCGCTGATTGCCGCACAGGACGAAGCCCGCCGCCTGCTCAGCAGCCCGCTGCTGATGCGTCACGATGAACGCGAATGGATCTGGGAACCGGCCCGGATCGCGGAGATGGTGCATGTGCATGCCGGCCGGAGCAGTCTCACGGTCACTATTAATTCCGATCAGCTCGGTCGGGCCGTCGAAGACCTGGCACAGCTAGTTGATACCGGCAGCGCCGAGCCGCGCCTGCGCTTCGAGGCCGGTGCGTTGCGAATTGCGGAGCCCGGTAGGCCGGGCTGGCGCCTCGATCAGGCAGCGACCGTGCAGGCTATCAGCAGTGCCTTGCACATGGATCCTTCGGCTGCGGGCATGCGTGCGCTGAGTCTGCCGGTGGTGGAAGTGCAGCCGCAGATTACGGCGGAGAGTCTGGGTGAACTGGGCATTCGCGAACTCGTCGGGCGCGGCCAGAGTAGCTTTGCCGGTTCGGCCCAGTACCGCATTACGAACATCAAGGCCGGCGCTCGCCGGATGGATGGTGTCCTGATTGCGCCGGACGAAGAGTTTTCGTTCAATACGCAGCTCGGTGAGGTGACTGCGGCGTACGGTTTTGTACAGGGTTATGCGGTGATCGGCAATCGTACCCAGCTTGAATGGGGCGGCGGTGTCTGCCAGGACTCGACGACGGTGTTTCGGGCGGCTTTCTGGGCCGGCCTGCCGATTACCGAGCGCCACGCCCACCCGTTTTATATTAGCTGGTATGATCGCTTCGGTCTCGGCGAGTACGGCAATGGCGCCGGCCTCGATGCAGCGATTTTCACCGGTGTCAATGATCTCAAATTTGTTAACGATACCGGCAACTGGTTGCTGATGCAAACCGTTGTCGACGAAGCCAATCAGGTGCTGACGGTTGATCTCTATGGCACCCGCCCTGATCGGACGGTCAGCATCGAAGGGCCCTTTGTCAGCAATGTGACGCCGCCGCCGCCGGCGCCGGTCTTTGTCGACGATCCGACCAGGCCGAGTGGTACGTCTTACCAGAGTGATGTGGCGCGCGAAGGTCGTGACATTATGATCTACCGGGTTATTAGCGAGAATGGGGTCGAAGCCCGGCGCGATGAGTTTCTTACCCGTTTTCGAGCCTGGCCGAATGTGTTCGTACGCGGCACAGGATGAGGCGTCCCTACGATGACTGCCGACGCTGTCGCTTGCCCGGCTTGCCGGCACCATAATCCGTTCGGTTCGCGTTTTTGCAATGCCTGCGGGAGCCGTTTGAATGGGGGACAGCCCGGGCCGATTTCGCTGCTGCCCGGTGATGTGCTCGGGGCGGGTGGGCGCTATCGCATTGAGCGCAGTATCGGCAAGGGTGGTTTCGGCCAGGCCTTTCTGGCTATGGATACCCAGCTCGGGCGCTACTGCGTGGTCAAGCTGATGGCGCTGCATCCGGATTGGACCGCCGATACGCGGGCCAATGCGACCGGTAATTTCCGCCGTGAAGCCGAGTTGCTGGTCTCCCTCAATACGCCCGGCCATCCCAATATCCCCGAGATCTATGAGTTCCTGCCCGATGTGAGTTGCCTGGTGATGAAGTATATCGAGGGCAAGGATCTCGGCAGCGTCATCGGCGAATACCGCCAGGGCTTGCCGGTAGAAGACGTGTTGCCGTTGATTCGCGACATCTGTTCGGCCCTGGTGTATATGCACGAGCGCAGCCCGGATCCAGTGCTGCACCGCGACATCAAACCGTCCAATATTCTGATTGATCGCAGCGGCCGGGCCTGGCTGATCGATTTTGGCCTCTCCAAAGCCACCGCCGTTACGGCGCTGACGTCGGCGGCGGCTTCCGCCAACGCAACTCAGGTCGGTGGCACGATTGGCTATTCGCCGCACGAACAATGGCGTGGCCAGGCCGAGGCGCGCTCTGATGTCTATGCGCTCGCCGCAACGTTGCATACGCTGCTGACCGGCTACCAACCGCCCTACGATGTCGCTGATCTCAAGGAGATTCTGCAAGGCAAAAAAGGTGCCTTTCCGCCCTTGCGCCGCCTGAAACCCGATCTGAGTCCGGCACTCGAGGCGCTGATTGCGCACGGCATGCATTACGATGTGCAGCAACGTCCTGCTGCTGCCGCGTTTCTGGCCGCCCTGACGGCGATGATGCGCCCCGCCGGCGCGCTGGTGCCCATTCAGGCGCCCGACGGTAGCAATTTCACTACTGAACGCGAACTGGTGGCCTGGGCCGAACAGCACTGGCATGTGGCGGTCGACTGGTTTTGCGGCGACCTGGCCGACCAGGTTGATCGTTCCTGGGGTCGCAAACGGCTGGCCCAGGAGCTGCGTGCCGTGCTGAAACACCACCGCCAGGATGTGCACGCGGCGCTCGATGCCGGGCTGTCGCTCTGTGATCCGCAAGATTTTGGGCAGGCCCGGCCGCGCCTTTCCACCGATACGCACGTGCTCGATTTCGGCGGCCTGGCTGCCGATCAGCGCAGCGAGCGCAGCCTGAATTTGCTGAATTCTGGTCGTCGCTTCATTCGGGCCCAGGTTCGCCCGCCGGGCTGGGTGGTTGCCGGTAGTTTGCAAGTGGCCCTCGCGCCCGGCCAGCAGCAACGACTGATGCTGGCTGCCGATATGCGCCGGGCACCCGGCGGCGGCCGACTCCAGGATGATTTGCTGATTGAAGACCGCAGCCAGATTACGTTTCGAGTGAAAATGCGTGCCAGTGTTTCGGGCTGGAAATCGTTCTGGAACCGCCTCGGCGCGCATGAACAGAGCTGGATGGCCGGCAATGTGCGTACGTTGCGCGTGCTGCGCGGCCACGATGCCGGGGTCTGGGGTCTGGCATTTTTGCCCGATGGGAGCGGCATTGTCTCGGGAAGCTGGGATCATAGCCTGCGTTTCTGGCGTGCCGACAATGGTGCGCCCGGGCCGGTTTTGCATGGCCATAACGGCAATGTGCTGGCTGTGGCGGTCAGTGCCGACAGCTATCTCTGTGCCTCGGCCAGCTCCGATGAGAGTGTGGTGATCTGGAGCGTGCCGGAGCGCCGGCAGTTGCTGCGGCTCAGTGATGCCCATAGCTATATCGGCTGTGTGAGCTTTAGCCCCGACGGCAACCTGCTGCTGGGCGGCGGCGGCGAGTGCAAGCTGATGATCTGGCGTACCAAAGACGGCGCTCGCATTCGGGTGCTGGGCGGCCACAGGAGTTCGATTACATCGGTCGTGCATAGCCCCGATGCGCACTATATGGTCAGTGGCGGCGCTGAGGGCGCGATTGGCTTCTGGCGGAGTAGCGACGGCGGCCTGGTGCGGATGGTACGCAGCGAGGACGGCGGCGTCAACTGTCTGGCGTTTAGCCCCGATGGGTATATGCTGGCTTCGGGTGGTGCCGACGGCAGCGTGCGGCTCTGGCACATGGTCGATTTGCTGTCCGGCCGGGGCGGCACGCTGCGCCCGATCATTCTGCGCGCCGATGAAACGGCTGTGCGGGCCGTAGCTTTTCATCCGCACGGCGATGTGCTGGCCTCCTGTGGGCTGGACGGCAGCATCCGGCTCTGGCGGCTCCACGATGCCGGCGAGATTGAGTGTCTGTATGGCCACAGGAGTGCCGCGCTCGCGCTGGCTTTCAGCCCCGATGGGCGCTTGCTGGCCTCCAGCGGCGGCGATGGTATTATCCGGCTGTGGGCGCCGGGGGCGCCGGGGATCCGCGAATAAGGAACGTCGATATGCTCGCCGGTTGTCAATTTCCCGAAACCGGTGCTGGTTCCGAATAATCCGCTGCCCTACCATGCGCAACGAGTCCGCCTCGGCCTCGAATTGCTCCGCTTGACCAGGCTCCGGCCGGGTTGCCGCTTTTTTGCCGAAACCGGCCGCAATCGCTGCGAGCCCTTTCTGATACCAAGTGACAAGTGACAAGTGACAAGTGACAAGTGACAAGTGACAAGTGACAAGTGACAAGTGACAAGTGACAAGTGACAAGTGACAAGTGACAAGTGACGAGTCGCGATGTGGCGTTCGTATCGGCTAGAACGGTTGTCGATATGCGGAATCCGCAATTCGAATTGGTATAAGTTACTGCAATTTTTGCAGATGGAAGAGCGCATGATTCGAGCAATGACTATTCTCCTCCTCTACCAGCTGGCGGGCGAAGTGCTGGCGCGCGCAGTCCGGGCGCCGGTGCCGGGGCCGGTGGTCGGCATGGTCTTGTTGTTCGTGACGCTGCTGTTGCGGCGCGGCATCCCGGCCGATCTTGAAATGACGGCGCAACGCCTGTTGCAGTACCTGTCGTTGCTGTTCGTGCCGGCCGGGGTCGGTGTGATGGTGCATTTGCAACTGCTGCAAAGCGAGTGGCTGCCGATCCTGGCCACCCTGCTGGCGAGCACCATTGTGACATTGTCGGTGACGGCGTTGACGCTCAGCTTGCTGCTGCGCCTGGCGCCGGCCCGCCGGGAGCCGGAAACCGGCCATGAATGAGACTATCAGCGACATCTGGGTGTACCTGGCGCGTACGCCGTTGCTCTGGCTGGCGGCGACGCTGCTGGTCTATCAGGGTGCGCAGTGGCTGGCCGCCCGCGCCGGCGGCAATGCCTGGCTTAACCCGGTGTTGCTCTCGGTTGTTGCGCTGGTTGGCATTCTGTTTTTCACCGGCACGCCCTACCAGGTGTATTTTGACGGCGCGCAGTTTGTGCATTTTTTGCTGGGGCCGGCCACGGTGGCGCTGGCGATTCCGCTCTACCGGTATTCGCGCAAACTGCGCAGCATGCTCCTGCCGCTGCTGCTGGCCCTGCTGTCCGGCGCCGCCAGTTCGGTGCTGAGCGTGATCTGGATCGGGCAACTTCTGGGCTTGAGTACTACTCCGCTGCGCTCGCTGTTGCCCAAATCGGTCACTACGCCCATCGCCATGGGCATCTCGGAGCAAGTCGGCGGTCTGCCCTCGCTGACGGCCGTGCTGGTGATCTGCACCGGCATCGTCGGTGCGGTCATCGGCAGCGATCTGCTCAATCTGTTGCGCATTCGTGACCAGAGCGTGTGTGGGTTTGCGATGGGCCTGTCGGCGCATGGCATCGGCACCGCTCGCGCTTTTCAGCTCAGTGCCGAAGCCGGCGCCTTCTCGGGCCTGGCCATGGGCCTGAATGGGGCAACTTCAGCCGTGCTGATACCTTTGCTGGTGAGCATTGTCGCCAAGCCGGTTTGACGATTTGTGCTTGTGCAAGGGCTTTTTCGCCTGCGGCAGCGTAGACGTTTCCGTATGGCTTGACGCTGTTTGCAAAAGTCTGCTCTCTCTATGCTGCTGCAGGCGCGTCATACCATTGCGGCTTGCAAAAAGCGCCGACTGCGCAACTGTTGTACATCAGGTTTGGTACCGGCGGGATGGTAAGGGGCCGACACCTGCCATGCCACCGGCAAAGAACGGGACCAATGCACTATTGTAGTGCTTAAAAAAAAGTTTAGTGCGCGATCTATAATGGCACAGGGAGGAGCGGTTATGAGGAACGGGAGCGAGGGCACGAAGGGAATGAACTACCATGCCTGGTTTGCAGCCGAAGACGATCCGAATGAAACCTATCCACTGACCGATGTGGTCTACTATTCACGTTCGGGCGGTCTGCTTGAAGTGCAGCACGATATGGCGGCTTTGCAGCAGCGTAGCGCCGCTGAATGGAAGCAGCTTTTTGAACGGCGCTGGATGCATACCGACTGGCCCTACGGCTCGGGTGTCTGGGGCAAGAAGGAGTGGGTCTGCCCGGTTGTCGAAGACAAAAACGTCGTCAGTATGTTTGAGGGCGGCTCCAACCTGTTCTGGGCCGAACGCTTCGGGCGCGAGCTGGGCGTCGAAGATTTCTGGATCAAGCTTTGTGGCAACTCGCATACCGGCAGCTTCAAAGATCTCGGCATGACCGTGCTGGTCAGTGTAGTGCGCCAGATGATTGCCGAGGGCCAGCCGATTCAGGCCGTTGCCTGCGCCAGTACCGGCGATACATCGGCGGCGCTGGCGGCCTACGGTGCCGCCGCCGGCATTCCGACCATCGTGTTCTTGCCGAAGGGCAAAGTCAGCACGGCGCAACTGGTGCAGCCGATTGCCCACGGCGCAATCGTGCTGGCGCTCGATACCGATTTCGATGGCTGTATGCGCATCGTGCGCGAAATTACGGCTGCACCTGAAAACGGCATCTACCTGGCCAATTCCCTCAACTCGCTGCGCATCGAGGGCCAGAAGACCGTCGGCATCGAGATTGCTCAGCAATTCGACTGGCAGGTGCCGGACTGGATCGTCATTCCCGGCGGCAACCTTGGCAATACCGCTGCTCTGGGCAAGGGCCTGCTGATGATGCATGAACTCGGCCTGATCAACAAACTGCCGCGCATTGTCTGTGCCCAGGCCGAACACGCTAATCCGCTCTACCAGTCTTATTTGCACGATTTTGCCCAGTATACGCCGATGACTGCTCGCCCCACTGCGGCCAGTGCTATTCAAATCGGCGACCCGATCAGTGTGAAACGAGCTATTCGTATCTTGCAGCACTTCAACGGCATTGTAGAGCAGGCCGGCGAGCAAGAACTGGCCGATGCCGCTGCTCGCGCCGATCGCAGTGGCGCCTATGCCTGCCCGCATACGGGAGTTGCGCTGGCTGCTGCGATCAAGCTGATCAACCGGGGAGTGATCAAGGCATCGGATCGCGTGGTCATTATTTCAACTGCCCATGGCTTGAAGTTCAGCCGGTTCAAGGTCGAGTATCACGAGAATAGTTTGCGTCATGTTATTGGCACCTACGCGAACTCTCCGCTGGAATTGCCGGCCGAGGTGGACACGGTACGACGTGCGCTCGAAGCACGTATGCGCCGCAGCCCGGCCGGTATGCCGGTCGGTGCGTGACCATGCGCGCAGGTTTGTGAAGCGAGGCTACCATGCAATTTCGTCCTACGTTCCTGCCCGTGTTCCTGATCATAGCCCTGTTCGTTATCGGACTGACCGGCCGGCCGTCGGTCAGCGCCGCTAATCCGCCCGAAGCCGAAACGCTGGCGCAGCAGGTGGTTGCGCTGACCAACATCGAACGCGCCAAACACAATCTGCCCCCCCTCAAGTACCAGCAGAACTTGCGTGACGCAGCGATGTGGATGGCTCAGGATATGGCCGACAAGAACTATTTCAGCCATACCGATAGCCTGGATCGCAAGATCGGTGAGCGATTTCCCGCCTTCGGGTATACCTCCTTTTCTATGATTGCCGAAAATATTTGTGCCGGCCATCAAACGCCTGAAGCGGCTGTAAGCGCCTGGATGAACAGCGATGGCCATCGTGCCAACATTTTGCGTGCCAACATTCGTGAAATCGGGGTTGGCTATGGCTATAACAGCAACAGCGACTACAAGCGCTACTGGGCGCAAGGCTTCGGTGCTCGCAGCAACGTCTTGCCGTTGATCATCGAGGGTGAAGCCATCAGCACCGCCTCGCAACAGGTCGAGTTGTATATCTATGGTGAGGGCTGGGCCGAGGAGATGCGCCTCAGCAACGACGGTACCAACTGGACTGGCTGGCAGCCCTACCAGTCGACCTTGAATTGGGATTTGCTGCCGGCAAATAGCGCTCTGACTTCCACCACCCATACGGTCTACGTTGAGTTGCGCAAAGGCTCGACGGTACGAAGTGCCGAAGACCGTATCGAGTTGACGGTCGAGCAGCCGGGTGATCCCGGCGATCCGGTTACGCCGACGCCGGATGCGACGCCGATGCCGGATGCGACGCCGATGCCGGATGCGACGTCAACGCCTGAGGATCCCGGCGATCCGCCGACGTCCTCCTCTGGCACGCAGGTCTATCTGCCGGTGATCCGGGCACCGCAGCCGGCACCGGTTACGCCGTCTTGCAGTATGAGCGCCCAGGAAAACGAGATTGCCGGTTTGCTTACCGGATCGGGGGAGCAGCAGAGTGTCGGTATGCGTTGCAACCCGACGCTGGTGCAGGTTGCGCAGAATAAGGCCGCCGATATGGCCGGGCGTGACTATTTCAGCCACGTAACGCCTGAAGGCTTCGGGCCGAACTACCTGGTGCAACAGGCCGGCTATGTATTGCCGGGATACTACGGCAGCGATCCCCAGGTCAACTATATCGAATCGCTGGCTGCCGGCCGCAGTGCATCCGGGGATACCTGGAACCAGTGGATGGCATCGGATACCCATCGCAATCACTTGCTGGGCCTGACCGAATTTTATGCCCGGCAGATCGAATACGGCATCGGCTATGCCTACAACCCCGACAGTCGTTATCGGCACTACTGGGTGATCATCATTGCCGAACTCGGCCCCTGAAGGTGGTACAATAAGCCCGGAACAAAGTTATCCAGTGGTGTTGATGGTTGCGGCTGTGCCCGCGACCATCAACACCACTGGATAACTCTTTTTCGGATTGATTTCTTGATATCAGGAGCCCTATGGTTTTCACTGGCTATGCCCGGCGGGTAGTTCGCGAACTCGATCCGGCTTTGATTATCGCCCCGGAACATGCCGCCAGCGGTGACCCGGCGCTGCTGGCGGCCCATTGTCTCGCAGCCGTCGACCCGGCGCTGGCGGAGACCGTGCGCGAAGGCGACATTCTGGTGGTGGCGGCTTCGCTGGCCGGGGGCGCCGCCAGCGAAGCCGCCGTGATTGCCTTGCAAGCCCTCGGCATCGCCGCCATCATCGCTCCTGCCGCCGACGCCGACTTCGCCGAAATTGCCGGCACCTATGGTCTGCCGGTGCTGCTTCAGCCCGCTGCCGCCCACGAAATTCCCGCGAATGCCCTGTTGCGGCTGGACATCGCCCGTGGCAGCATCGAGGTTCGCGGCGGCGCAAGCTGGCAGGCCGAACCCTGCGCCGAAGTGGTGGTCGCCGCCACACAGCGCGCCCAGTTGCTCATCCGTATGCGTCGGGTCGTCGAAGACGAAGGATTTGCCGAATAAGTTTCCCATCACCTTATGAACAATAAAGAGCTCCGCAAAACGCTGCTGGCCGCCATTCAGTCTGCGCCTGTCGGCGAGCCGCTTTGCCCGCATGCCCATGATTGCGGCGGTTGCGCATTCCAGGATCGCCTGTATGCCGCCCAGGTCGAAGCAAAGGCGGCGATGTTGCGCACGATCTGGCGAGACGCTGATCTGCCCGCGTCCGTTCAGGTGCCGGATACCCGTATTGCGATGCTGGCCTCGCCTTCGCCCTTTGGCTATCGTACGCGCATGGATTATGTGGCGACCAAAGGTCGCTTCGGGTTGCGCCGTAGCGGGCGCTTCAACTATATTGTTGAACTCGATACCTGCCGGATCATTCCGCCGGCTGGTTTTGCTGCCGCCAAAGCTGTCTGGTTGCAGAGCCGCGAGCTTGGCCTGCCTGACTACAATATTCGCAGTCACGAAGGATTCCTGCGCTATGTGGTGGTACGGCGCAGCCCCGACAACCAGTTTTTGCTTGCTGCCGTCACCGCCGCAGGATCCTACGAGCAGCACATGGCGCAGATGGCTGAACAGGCGTTGCAGCGCGACGATGTACTGAGCTTCCACTGGCTGATCAATGCCACGAAAACCGACCTCTCTTTCGGCGATGTGTACCGCCACTGGGGCGCCGCTACCCTGCCGATGCGCGTTGGCGACCGGACGCTGCAAATCGGGCCGAATACTTTCTTCCAGAATAATGTGCATCTGCTGCTGCCGCTGCTCGAAGCGGCGGCGGCGGCGGTCTGCGCGGGTGGAACCCCGGCAACCGTCGCCGATCTGTATGGTGGCGTGGGCACCATCGCCTTGCACCTGGCAGCGCGAGTCGGCAGGCTGGTCTGCGTCGAATCGGTGAGCGAGAGTGTGGCCCTGGCGCGCCGGAATATCAGCGACAATCGCGTCGCAAATGTACAGGCCGTCGAAGCTGCCGTCGATGCATTCTTGCCGGCGCAGCCGGTGGGCAGCTTCGAGGTCGTGGTCGCCGATCCGCCGCGTACCGGCCTGGGGCCGGAGGTTTGCCGTGAGTTGCTGCGCATCGCACCAGGCCGAATTGTCTATATTTCCTGCAATCCGCTCAGCCAGGCCGAAGATCTGCGTATGCTGGCGCCGGACTACCGGCTGCGCAGCCTGCAAGGCTTCGACATGTTCCCGCACACCCCGCACATGGAAGCTCTGGCCGTTCTTGACTGCGCCACGCAATAATGTGTAGCGAAGAGGGCTCTCGATTTCCCTGGTTCTGGCCGCTTGCGGCCAGAACCAGGGAAATAAACCGTCTTCTTCCACGCTGCCGCAGACGAAAAAGCCGGTCGGGTGGGCAGTATCAACGTCGGCTGCGCAAGTCCAGGAGCTCATCTGAGTTGCGCAACCAGGGTGCGCATCCCCTCGGCAAAGCGACCGGCGCCGCCCTGGGCCGGGTGGCGCACCCTGGTATGCGGTACCTCCAGCCGGTCAAGCGTCCGCGCCGCATAGTTGCCCATGGCCACCACCTGCGCCTGGGGGAAAAACGCCAGCATCTGCTGCAAAAAGGGCCGGCCCTGTGCCAGTTCGGCGGCGCGCGGCGGGCGATTGCTCTGTGGACGGCCGGGCCGGTGCGGGTGAAACGGGAAGGCATTCCAGCCCACGGCCCGCACATTCAGCGCACGCAATTCACGATAGACCAGGGTTGCCGTTTGCTCCGCCGAAATGCGCTCGTCGTCGCCGGCCAGCGCAAAGCCGCGTGCGGCCCCAAACAGGCCCGGCGGATCAATGCCCTCGATCAGCAACCGCTCGCTGGTAAAGGGCACCCCGGTACGGCGGGCACCGTTGTAGCCCGGCGCCTCACCCACAATCAACAGTAACGGCGGCGCTGCCAGGGCCAGTTCCAGTGCCTGCCGCAAATTGGCCCGCCGCACCATGTTGCCCGCCGGCCCGCCTGGTGCGTACTGGTTCGTCGCATCTGCGGCCACTTCTGCATGGGCCAGATCGGCGATAAATAGGTCAATCAGTTTCATTGCGGGCATACCATATGCGCTAGTCTTGAACTATGACTTTGGATACATACATTGCCGGAATAACGGTACTATACTACGATCAGGTGCAGCGAAATTGCAAATAATGAGGAGAAGTTGTGATGAACACGCGACGAATTGCGCTGCTGGTTGCACTGCTGCTGACGTTTTTGCTGGCCGGTACGGCTGCCGCCGCTGAATTTGCTGCGCAAGACGCCTACCGTCTGCCGGCCGGCGAAACGCTCACTGATGATCTCTACATTACCGGCGGTGAAATCTTCATTGATGGAACGCTGGACGGAGATTTGATTGCGGCTGCCGGCTACATCGAGATCAATGGTACCGTGACCGGCGATGTGCTGGCTGCCGGCGGCGGCCTCCGCATCAATGGTGCAGTGCAGGACGATGTGCGCGCCGCCGGCGGTGGCATCGACATTGCCGGTGCCATCGGCGGCGACCTGATTCTGGCCGGCGGTGGTGGCCCAAGTTCGTTTGTGCCGATGCAGTCCGGTGGGCGCGAGATTGCGCAAGGTGTCCGGATTGCCGACGGCACCGAAGTTGCCGGCGATGTCGTGATCGGCGCCGGGAGCAGCAGCGTCGGCGGCACCATTGGCGGCGGCTTGCGCATCGGCGCCGGTGACGCCCTGATCAATGCCCAGGTTGCCGGCGACGCTCTGGTCGATGTCGGAACGCTGCGCTTCGGCGACGCGGCCGGCATTGCCGGGACGCTACGCTACATAGCGGTTGAGGAACGCGATATTCCGCCGGGCATAGCCGAGCAAATCGAGTTCACGCCGCGCGAACAGGTTGAAGTGCAGGATGGCGGTGGGCCGAACGTATTCTTGCAAATCTTGCGCACGGTGGGGATTCTGCTCGGTTCGCTGCTGGTCGGCTGGTTGCTGCTGCGTTTCGCGCCCGACAGCCTGCGCCGCCCGGCGTTGGCGCTGCGCCTGCGCACCGGTCAGGCCGCGCTCTACGGGATTCTGCTGGCGGTGGTGCTGATCTTCGTGCCGCTGCTGTCCGGTCTGCTGATCTTTGCGATGGCCGCGTTTTGGGGCTTTTTGCCGGCAATGGTGCTGTTCCTGTTCCTCTTCAGCGGCCTGGCCCTGATCTGGGTGCTGAGCCCGCTGATTACCGGCCTGTGGATTGGCCGGCTGGTGGCCCGCACTGCCAACCAGCAACTCGGCGACCTGGCCGCGCTCATGCTCGGGGTGGCGATCATCGCTACGATTGCGTTGATCCCCTTCCTGGGCTGGCCGGTCTACTTCGTCAGCTTCATTATGGCGCTTGGCGCACTGCTGCTGGTAGTGATTGGCGGCTTCGACAAGCTGCCGCCCGCGCCGGTCGAAGCCTATCCCGGTTAAGTGGTTGCTCACGCCGCAACGGGCTTTTTCGCCTGCGGCAGCAAGGAAAGGACTGTCTTTCTTGTTCGTTCTGGCGGCCTGGCCGCCAGAACGAACAAGAAAGACAGTCCTTCCGCTGTTCCTTAGCCGCGGATGAGCGTAAGAACCTCATCGCGGCGCTGTTCCATTTCGTGGTGGCTGGCGATTGATTCGAGGTTGAGCCGGATGAGCGGCTCGGTGTTCGAGGCACGGACGTTGAAATGCCAGCTCGGGTAACTTACCGAGATGCCGTCGAGCGTTTCCTGCGTCCCGTCGGCATAGCGCTCAGCCAGGCGTTGCAGCACCACCTGGGTGTCGGCCACCCGCGAGTTGATTTCGCCCGAGATGAAATATTTCGCCTCCAGTTCGCCTAGCAACTCCGCCATCCGCCGCCCGCGCTTCGAGAGCATTTCCAGCAAGTAGAGCGAAGGCAAGATCCCCGAGTCGGCATAGAAGAAATCGCGAAAATAGTAGTGCCCGGTGACTTCGCCGGCAAATGCGGCGTCTTCAACGGCCATGCGCTGCTTGATGAACGCATGGCCGACCCGTTCCATCAGCGGGATGCCGCCGGCCGCGCCAATCAGGTCGCGCACGGCCCAGGAGGCCCGCACGTCGTAGATGATCTTCGCGCCGGGATATTTTTCCAGCAGGTAGGTGCCCATCAGCGCGGTCAGGAAATCGCCCGAGACAAAGTCGCCGCGATCGTCGATGGCAAAAAAGCGGTCGCCGTCGCCGTCGAAGGCAAAGCCGATGGCCGCGCCCTCATCTTTGACGCGCTGCTGGAGTTCGGCGCGGTTTTCGGGTTGCAGCGGGTCGAGGCCGTGGTTGGGCAGGGTGCCGTCCGGATCCAGGTACAGCCCGACCAGATCGACCGGCAGGTGCTCGTAGACTCGCCGCAGCATCGGGCCGACCATGCCGTTGCCGGTGTCGGCGACAACTTTGAGCGGCGCCAGGCCGGACACATCGAACAGCGAGAGCACCTGCGCGACAAAATCGGCACTGAGGTCAATCGTGCGTACCTTGCCTTTGCCGGACGACGTGGGAAAATCTTCGCTTTCCACCAGCCGGCGTAGATCCTGGATGCCCTCATTGCCACTGAGCAGATAGGGCATGCGTCGCACCATCTTGAAGCCATTGTATTCCTTGGGATTGTGCGAAGCCGTCACCATCATACCGGGCAGGCCGAGTTTCGCACAGGCAAAATAATACTGGTCGGTGCTGACCATGCCGATGTCGATTACATCGGCGCCCTGATCGGTGATGCCGCGCACAACTTCACCGAAGATAGCCGGCCCCGAGGTGCGCATATCGCGCCCGACAAGCACTTCTTTTGCGCCAAGAAAGGTGACAAACGCCCGCCCGATCAGGTAGGCCACTGCCTCATCCAGATCAGTCGGATACATCCCACGAATATCGTAGGCCTTGAAGATGGATGGATTGACTTGCACGCAAGATCTCCTTCTTTTTGCTTTGCCTGTTTGCCGGATAAACGCTGTGACGAGGGGCAATGACCCGGCCCGGCCATGCGGCCGGGTCATTGCCCCTTCAGAGGGTTGGTTGCACTTCGTCGGCGTAGGCCGCGACACCGCCGTCGCGGCGCGGGTCGGAGGCGCCGATCCAGCGGCCCTGTTCGTACACAACCAGCTGCACCCGGCCCTGGCGCGGGTCGTAAGCAAAGGCACGTCGCTGGATCTGGTGGCCGCGTCGGCCCAGTTCATCGCCGACCAGTCGCGGCAAACGGGCTTCGATCAGTACCGCCGGCCCTTCGCAGTGAATCCGGCTGGCGGCAACGGCTTCGAGCGGCCCCATGCCGAAATCCAGCCGGTTGGCGATGACCTGCACAATCGCATTGATGATCGCATTTGAGCCGGGGCTACCGAGCGCCATCACCGGTTGCTCGCCGGCGAAAACCAGCGTCGGTGCCATTGCCGTCGGGCGGATGCGCCCCGGCCCGATCGATGAAGGCCGGTTGGGGCGTGGATCATAGGCATTCATGCCACTGTTATACTGAAAGCCCAGCCCCTCGGTGACCACGCCGGCGCCGGTGCCCAGGGTGTGGGTCAGTGCAATCAGCCGGCCGTTATTGTCGGCGGCTGTGAGATGCGTGGTACCGAAATCCTCGGGTGGCGGACTGCTATCCGGTACCCGTCGGGCAACCCGCTCACGCAGGTGCGCCAGGTGCTCGGGCGAGAGCAGCTGTGGCAGCGTGGCGGCGAGTTCCTGCGGATCGCCGGGGTGCTCACTGCGTTCGGCGAACACCAGGCGCATCGCCGTCGCCAGAATGTCGAGGTAATCGGCGCTGTTATGGTGCAGGGCCGGCAAATCGTAGGCCTCCAGCACCGCCAGCAACTGCAAAATGCTGACTCCGCCAAAGGGATTGGTCGCCACGGTATGGCCACGATAAGCCATCTTTAGCGGCTCGCGCAACTGCGGCCGGAAATTGGCCAGGTCTTCGGCGGTAATCAGGGCGCCATTGGCCGCAAAATCGGCAATGATGGCCTGGGACAGTTCGCCGGTATAAAAATCGGCGGCGCCGCGGCGCGCAAGCTGCTCCATGGTTGCCGTGTAATCATCATTTTTGACCAGGCTGCCAATGGGGTAGAGCCGGCTCTGTTCATCGAGCCAGAGCCGGGCCATCGCCGGCGAGGCATTGATGAACTGCTCGAAGGGCGGAAAATATTCGCCCTGCGGAAACTGCCGGGTCGGGTCGAAATAATCAGTGACGTAGGCCGGCAACAGGTACCCGCGGCGGCTGATTGTGACGGCTGGTTGCAGCACTTCGCGCCAGGGTAGCCGTCCGCCGATCTGGTGCAGCGCACTGAGTCCGGCCACCGTCCCTGGCGTGACGATGGCCTGGTAGCCGATATAATTCGCAAACTGTTCAACCGCTACCTTGCCGTTAGCAAGCTCACGACAGACAGAGGCCCAGAGCTCGGGATGCGCCAGCGAGCCGGGCGTGCCGGCAAAATCGATGACCAGGTGGCGCCCGGCGACCGGGTCGAAAAGCTGGGCCAGCCCGATCCCACCGAGGCCGCACATCAGCGGATCGGTGACGCCCTGCACGAAGGCTGCCGCTACTGCGGCATCATAGACATTGCCGCCCAGGCTCAGCATCGCGGCGCCGGCTTCGGCCGCCAGCGGCTGCGGTGCAACAACAAGTCCAGCAGTCACAAGCATCTCCTCAAGACAGAATGAGGCCATCGGCGGAGGGGCGCCAGTCGCGCATCAGCGGCCCGGCAGCCCAGAACAATTGCGGTTCGTAGAGAAAGACCCAGGGCGCATCATCGCGAATAATGCGATAGGCCTGGTGATACACTTGTCGGCGTTCCAGCGGATCTACCGTGGCAAGCGCCCGGTCGAGCAGGCGGTTGACTTCCGGATTATGATAGCCCTGCCACCAGGGGCCGCGCAGATCGCTGTGCAATTTTTCGCGCAGCACCCGTACCGTACTCAGCGGGCTGGAATCGAAGATACAGAGGTCGCCGATACGTTTCTCGCGTACCATCATGGCGTAAGCCGGGCGATCCGAATGTACGCGCAAGGTCAGATCGATGCCGGCGGCGGCCAGTTGCGCCTGGATGAGCTCGGCCAGTTCCGGTGACTCATCGGGCAGAATAGCCGGCAAGTCCATACTGAGCGCCAGGTCTCGTTCGTAGCCGGCGGCGAGCAGCAACTCGCGGGCGCGCTGGGGATCGTGGGGGTAGGGTGGCGTTGCCGGGTCGTAGCCGAAATGCAGCGGTGTGAGCGGCCCATTGCCGGGTGTAGCTGCGCCGGGCATCAGCCGCTCAATCAGCGCCGGCACATCGACGGCATAATTGAGCGCCTGGCGCACCCGTGGATCCCGGCAGGGCCCTTGCTGCGCATTGCATATCAGAATCACACAGAGGCTGCTGGCGGCCTTGATCAGTTCCAGGCGCTCATCGATGGCCGCCACTTCACGCCCGGCAGCGTCGACCCGTACGGCCAGATCGGCTTTGCCCCGGCGCAGCGCCGCAACTCGCGCCGCCGGATCGGGTTCGGCCTGGAAAATCAAGCTGCTATAGGCTGCCGGCCGGCCCCAGTAGTCGCCAAAAGCAACCAGTTCGATCAGGCCGGGACGGACATCGACGATGCGGTAGGGGCCGCTGCCGGCAGCCGGGCCGGGCAGGGTTGCCAGGGCCGAGCGCGGCAGTATGACAATTTCGCAGAGAATATCGAGCAGATCGGCCATGGGTTGCGGCGTGAGCAGTTGTACGCGGCGTGCATCAAGCGCGGTGGCCTGCACCTCGCCCAGGTAACCGGCATAGACGCCCTGCGTGCCCATCTCGCCGCCGATGGCCGGGTCAACCGCGCGGGACAGCGAGGCCAGCACATCGGCAGTGCCGAGCAACTCGCCATTGTGACAGCGCACACCTTCGCGCAGGGTGAACACCCAGCGCCGGGCGTCGTCACTCAATTCCCAACTTTCGGCGAGTGCCGGCGTATACTCGCCGTCGGGTATGCGGCGCAGTAGCGGCTCATACAGCGCCATACGAATGCTCAAGCGATCACGCACATCGCTGCAAATATGCGGATCGTTCAATACCACCGTCGGCTGTAAAATGGTCATCGGCGCATTACTAGCTGTTTCCGGCATGTCCAGATCCTGTGGCTATTACGTGCAGTTTCCGCGGACGTATATGCATGGCTGATTGCGCATTATACCAGGACTCGCCGGAAAGCGGCATTATGCATAGGCAACACCTCTATTTCGGCCGCCCCTCCACGCCCTCTGTGGTTGCACAAAACCTACGCAACTATTGCCGGGAACGTGTGCTACAATCAGAAACGGTTGTTTCCAGGCTGCGGCGCAGGCCGTCGAGATCGAAGATACGCTATGACTGAACATGTTCCGGCCAACAGGCCGATCAGCAAAGCACACTATCCCTTTATTACACGTACGCTGATTGAATTATTCAATGCCGGTGAATTGCCGGCGCTGCAATCGCTGCTGATTGAGCCGCAGTATGGCTACGTCGGGCGGCTGCTGCATCGCGATGGACGAGTGCGCATGTTTCGGGCCACCCGGCTTGATCTCAATCGCAACGGGGCCGCCGAGATTGCTCACGACAAGGGCTACACCAAGTTTTTCTTGCAGCAACTCGGCTATGCCACCCCGCGTGGGCGGGTGTTTTTGCTGCCGCACTATATCCAGTTGATCGACCGCAATCTCTCGCGCTACAATTTCGCCGAGTATCCGCGGGTCAATTCGATTTTTAGCTATATCGAAGAGGAAATCGGCTACCCCTGCTATGTGAAGCCGAACGACGGTGCGCAGGGTCGCGATGTGGCGCGCTGCACCAGTGCCGCCGAGGTCATGCAGGTGCTGGAAGAGTACCGCGATCATCGCGTCAATGTCTTGCTGGTCGAGGAAGCCGTCAATCTGCCGGATTACCGGGTGCTGGTGTTGCGCAATGAAATGATCGCCTGCTACCTGCGTCGCCCGCTCAGTGTGCTCGGCGACGGCCGGCGCACGGTGCGTGAGCTGCTGCACGCACAACTCGCCGCCCAGAGCCAGTCCGGGCGCCCCACGCTGATCGCGCCCGAGGATCCCTGGATTGCTCACGCCCTGGCACATAGTGGCCTGACCCTCGAGAGTGTGCCGTTAGCCGGGTCGCTCGTGCAGGTCTCCGATGTGTCCAATCTCTCGATGGGCGGTGCCGTCGAAGATTGGAGTGGCCGCATCCATCCGCACTGGCGCGATCGCTGCATCCGGCTGACGGCTGAACTGGGGCTGGATTTCTGTGGGATCGACCTGGCTTGCGCCGACATCAGCCGGCCCGATGCGGCTTATACCATTCTGGAGACCAACGCGGCGCCCGGCCTCGATCATTTTGCCACCATCGGCCCGGAACAGGCTCGCCTGGTTCGCGAAACCTACCGGCGCATTTTCAATGAGGAAATCTTCAGATAGGAGCCATACTTTGGCTCCTATCTGAAGATTCTGTCTGGCTGGTCAGGTCTGGTTTTTGATAGTTGGCAGATAAATCGTATTTTGGGGATCGGGATCCGGGTCGGGATCCGGGTCAGGCGGCGCGGGTGTGTCGGGAACGCCCGCGCCGCAGAACAGGCCGCCGCAGAGGCTCTGATTGTCGCCGACGCTGACGGTGCCGGCGAAGGGCTGGCCCAGGCTCGCCTGAAGCTGCACATCGCCGCTGTTCACGCTGCCGCCGCCGCTGTTGATGGCGCTGCGGTTGATGCTTTCGCCGGCTGCCAGTAGGGTGCCTGCCAGCAACATGCTGATGACCAGGACGAATGCAACTGCAGTCCAGGGTTGTATATTGCGCATCGTTCCCCTCCTTACTGGCATGTCGAATTCAGTTCGCTGTAGTTGGCTGAATACGACAGCGTGCAGGCCAGGGCGTTGGTCGGGGTTAACGGTTCCAGCCGGTTGCCGGTATAAAATACCCCGGAGCTCACCACCTGAATACGGGCCGTGCCATTCGCTTCAACCAGGTAGGCCCCGAAGTTGCTGCTGACGGCCAGGTTGGAGCCTTCGACGACGGAGATGCCGCCGATGCCGCCGGTAATTGCCCGATAGTCGCCGCAAATATAACTTCGGCGTACGGTCGCTGCGGTACGGGTATACTGGATGCCGTAACCGCTGCCGCTGTTGCCGGCACAGGTAAGGCCGTTGCTGTCGCTGTTGCCGCCGATCAGCATACTATCTTCCACCAGCGGCTGCGCAAAACCGCCGCTTTCCGGCCCGCTGCTGCCAAGTGCCGCATTGACTCCCGTGTTGGCGGCGCCGGATGCCCGTAGAATGCTGCGCTTGATACTGGGTGCCGACGCGCTCAGGTACACGCCGTAATGGCCGACACCGCCGTCGCCGATGGCTTCGAGCACGGCATTGTCGATCACGGCGGTCCGGGTTGCTGCATTGCTCCATACTGCGATGCCATAGGTGCCGGTGCCGGTATTGCGTAGCGTGATGTCGCTGATGCGCCCGTTATCGTAGAGCCGGGCAGTGGCGGCGTCACTGTTCTGCACGCTATTGGTGCGGCTCGATGTCACTACGGTGACGTTCGGGCCGGCCCCTTGCAGATGGACGTATGCGCGTACTTCGAGCAATTCGGTTTCGCTGTAAACGCCTGGTGCTACCCAGACCAGGTAGCGATTGCTGGCCGACGGGCTGCTGATGCTATCGAGTGCCGCCGCAACCGATGTGTAATCACCGCCGCTGCTGGCCACCACGATCATGTTTTCATAGCTGGCGCCGCTGTCGTCGACACCGTCGGCAAAACCGGCCGGCACGCCGGTCAGTCCGTCCCAGGGCGCTGCATCGGCGGAAGCTGCACTGGCGGCCGTTTCGGCTTGAAAGGCGTAGGGCACGGCGGTTAGTCGCTGGCGCGGCAGTGTTTCCGGCCCGCTGCCAATGTCGACACTGACTTGCAGATAGCGAGTCGGGCCATCGAAGATCGCTGCCGTCAGTGGCGTGACGCTGCCCAGTTGCACGGTGAAGTAGCCGGCGCCGACACTGACATTGTTCTGGCTTTCCTGCCAGAGCGGGCTGCCGCCGCTGCTGCTTTCGTAGATGGCAAATTCCAGGCTGGCCGTACCGGTATAGGGCTGGTTATTGGCAGCGCTGAGGAAGCCCTGATAGCTGATCAGGCCGGGTGCACCGGCCTGCATGTGTGCATTGCTGAGCGGCGCTCCAGCAGCGATGCGCTGCATATCGGGGAACATAAAGGTCAATCCTGCCAGGATCGTGCCAATCATCAAACCGATTCCGACTCCCATCGTGAGCATGTGCTTTGTTCGCATCGTTCCCTCCTTAAAGACCGTCCTGAGCGGCCTGCTGCAAACCCGGTTGCGGTTCGGGATGGAGTCTCCCGACTTGTGCGGCACAGCCGGTCAGACCGTAACGGATGTGTATGCCGGATCAGGGATCTGGTAGGGGAACTATAGCGAGCGAGTCTCGTTTAACTATCGTAGCGATCTCATTTGAGCGGATCTATTGTGACATGCCGCGCCGGCGACGGGTGGGCCGAGGGGTCGGTATGTCGGTCAGCCGCGCCATATCGCGCAGAATGGTGCGCCGGCTGACGCCCAGCGCTCGGGCGAGGTCGCTGTCGGTGGGAGCAGCACCCTGGTCGGCGGCCTCCTGGAGCAGCCGCCGCAATACCTGGTGCCGGCGGGCCTCGCTGGCGCTGATCGTCAGATCTTCGGGGGCGCTGAGAGTCCACTGGATTTCGGTGTAGTCACCCGGCTCCAGGCGACGCCCGAGTGGTGTATCCGCCCGTGCCAGGCGTATCGTCACGATGTGAGCCGCCTGTTGTCGCGCAGCATTGATTTTGCAGAGCAGCGGATCGCTCAGCAAGAGGCGCCGGCGTGCTTCGATCGGCAGCGCCGCAGCCATTTCCTGCATTGCCAGGATGGCCCGGCCCAGAAAGATCTGTGCTGCGGCGGTTTCGCCGCGCCGCTGCAAGACGGCATAGGCACTGGCGTAAGCGTGGGCGCGCAAATCGGCGCGATCGTCGGGTACCAGCGCCTCCAGCATCGTCTGCATATGCGCTTCGGCCCGGTCGAGTGCGGCTGCATCACCGGCTGCCAATTCCAGCAAGGCCAGGTCGGCCGCGCTGGCGACCAGCATATCGCGTTCGGCAAGCGATTGCCGAATGTCCCGCGCTTGCAGCAGATCGGCACGAGCCGCTGCGAGCTGCCCCAGGTCGCGCAGCGCCACCCCTTTGCCGTGCAGCGCGTGAGCTTCGCCCTGACGTCGACCGGTAGCCCGGTCGATAGCCAGGGCTTCGTCGAAGGCCTGCACGGCGGCGTCCAGGCGGGCCAGCTTGGTATAGGTAATGCCCAGATTGCTCAGCCCGAGCGCAATCCCCATCTGGTTGGCGGCAGCCCGCGAAAGATCCAGCGCGGCCTGCTTCAGGCTTACTGCAGTCTCATAATCGGCCAGAATGTCGGCGAGCGCACCGAGGTTGGCCAGACTGGCTTCTTCGATCCGCCGATCACCGACTTCACGGCTGAGCTGCAGGGTATGTTCAAAGATGCTGCGAGCTTGCAGATAATCGCCGGACAACCAGAGTGCGATTGCCAGGCCGCTGGCGGCGCGCATCTCGTTGAAGAGATTGCCGCACTCGTGATGCGCAACCATGGCATTTCGGTGATGGCTGATAGCTTCTGCATAAAGGCCCTGGCGCTGGTCGATCAGGCCGAGCATGCCATTGATCCAGGCTACGCCGGCCGGATCTGCCAGGCGCCGGTAGCAATCGGCGGCCTGGTTGAACCAGGCATAGGCCTGCGCATAATCGCCGAGATCGCGGGCGGCGCGCCCGGCATATTCCAGCAGGAGTGCCGGCAGGCGCAGATCGGCCAGTTGCGTTGCAACCGGCAGGGCCGCGACGGCCAGGTCGCGGGCCAGGGCAAATTCGCCGGTGGCCCAGGCCAGGTTGATCTGGTGCCAGGCAGCTTCGGTGCGGCGCTGCTCATCGCCCAGGGTGGCTGCCAGTGTTTGCAGTTGCGCAACCGCCCGGCGTTGGGCCTCGCGTTCCGCCAGTACATCCAGTGTCTGTGCCAGGCCCAGCGTCGCCCGGTAGCGTTCGACGAGGTTTGCCGGCGCGATGGCGGCCAGTGCCTGCTGAAATAACTGCTCGGCGCTGCGATAGCCGAAGGCCGTCAGCGCCTGTTCGCCGGCCTGGAGGGCATAGCGCCCGATCGCATCATTTTGCCGGGCGCCCTCGGCATGCAACAGCAAGAGCAGCGCATCGCTGTCCGGCATAGCGGCCAGCGCCGTCAGCGCCCGATTGTGCCAGGCATGGCGTTGTTCCGGCGACCAGTGCTCATAGATGGCTGTGCGCAAGGTGTCGTGGGAAAAGCGATAGTGGTCGGCTTCGAGGATCAGCAAGCCCTGGCGTTCGAGTTCTCCGGCCAGGGCCGGCAGGCGCGTAATTTCGAGACCGGCTGCGGCTGCAATAGCTTCCCAGGCCGGGTAACCAAAGTGGTAGCCGGTTATGGTTGCCGCTTCGAGAGCTTTGTGTGCCGGTGCGCTCAATGACCGGGTGCGGCGCAGGGCCAGTTCGGCCAGTGATTGCGGGAGCGGCCCGGTTGCCAGCCCGGTCTGCAAGAGGCTAAGGGCAAAAAGCGGGTTACCGCCGCTGGCGGCTTGCAATTGTTCGCGCTCGGCGGGCGCCAGTTCCGGGCGCCCGCCGGTGCGGGCCAGGGTCGCGAGCTCGGTCGTTGACAGGCCGGCCAGCCGGAGCGACGGTGTGCCCTGGCGCTCCCAGGATGTCAGCGCAGCATGCGCCGCCGGCTGCCGGGCGATGTCATCGTCGCGCAGAGCGAGCACCAGGAGCAGCCGGCGGTTTTGCAGTGCCGGATAGAGCGCCTCCAGCAAAGGCCAGAGCGCCGCATCGGCCCATTGCAAATCATCGAGCAAAAGCAATGTCGGTGCGATTGCACTCAGCCCGTCGAGCAGGGCCAGCAGCGCGTCGGCAACCTGTTCCAGTGCGACGGCGCCCGGTTCGGCAACGCTGGAAGCAGGCCAGGCTAAATTGGGGAACAGGCGTGCCAGCAGCGCCAGGCGGTGCGCCGGCAGCAAGCGACTGATCTGTTGCAGGCGCACGGAAGGAAGGATCGCCGACAGCGCCTGGCGGAGTGGCGTATAGGGTGCGGGCAGGCTCTGTTCATCGGCCCGCCCGTAGGCAATCTGCCAGCCGCGCCAGTCGGCGGCGGCACCGAGTTCATCCAGCAGACGCGATTTGCCGATGCCGGCTGATCCAACGATGCCAACAATGCCGCCGCGACCTTGCCGGGCATATTCCAGCCGTTCCAGCAAGAAAGCCCGTTCTGTGACTCGCCCGACAAATTCGGGGTGCAGAAACGCCTGGAGCTCGCTGCCGGCGGGCGGGTCTACGAGCGCAAGTTCGGCCTGCAAGCGGGCGACGAGGTCGCGAGTGGCCGGATCCGGTGCGATACCAAGTTCGGCGGCGAGTCGCTGGGCAAAACGCGCATAACCGGCGAGTGCCTCAGGGATCCGGTTACTGCGGGCCAGCGATCGTAGCAAACCGCGATGGGCATCTTCGTGCAGCGGATCGGCAGTGCAAAGGCGCTGGTAGTAATCACCGGCCAGCCCAAAATTGCCGGCTTCTTCGGCGCGATGGCCGAGATCGGCCAGCACTGTCAGGTATTGTTCGCGGAAGGCAGTGCGCGAGACGGTGCTCCAGTCGGCATAGATTTCGGGCAATAGATCAGCCTGATAGAGCGCAATCGCAGCCGCTTGTTCGGCAGGATCGCTGCTCCGAGCGCAACGGGTGAATTCCCAGGCATCGACCCAGAGATCGGCGTCCCGGCGCAGCGCGATACGGCTGCTATCGGTGATCAGCCAGCCGGTGCCGAGGCTGCGCCGCAGGCGATAGAGTGCGTCCGAGAGCATACGTCGCACCCGTTCGGCCGGCGCGTCGGGCCAGAGCGAATCGGCCAGTCTTTCGCGAAGATGGGAAACCGACGGATGCAATACCAGATACGCAAATAAAAGGCGTGCCGCCTGGTGATTGAACGTAACCGGTCGGCCATTCGTTTCGGCGCGCAAAGTTCCAAAGAGCCATACCCGCCGGGAGGGGAGAGAGGTCATAGGTAAAAGGGTGATCGGTCATCGGTGATGGCTAACAAGTTACCCATGACCTATTGGGCCAGCAAATCAAGGCTCGGCTGATCGCCGGAACTGTGCAAGCGGCGCCACTGGCGCTGCAGCATACGGAGCGTCTCATCGCCGAAATGGAAGGTCAGGAGTGACCCGAGAATAAAACCACCGGCACTACCGAAGGCGGCGCCCAGCGCGAAAAAGAAATAGCGCTTGCGTCGCGCCTCACCCTTGCGCATAATGTACCTCACTGCATCACAACAACCGGGGCGGCTTTGCTCCAGAGACGTTCGAGCCGGTAGAAATCGCGCTGCTCGGCGCTGAACACATGCAGCACGATGTCACCGAAGTCGAGAATAATCCAGCCTGTTTCCGGGGTACCCTCGATACGCGGATGCCGATCAAATTCGCGATGGATACCCTCATCGACACTCTCGATCACCGCCTTGATCTGCCGCTCATTATCGGTTGAACAGATAATAAAATAGTCTGCAATTGTGCTGAGCTGGCGGATATCCAGCATAATGATGTCGTAGGCCTGCTTGTCTTCCACCAGTTCAACTACCCGGTGCGCCACAGTTACAGCTTCGATGATTGTTGCTCCTCATTCCACTTGCGCCATTGCCACTTTGCTTGATCGTATCATAAATGACACGCGGTGTAAACACGGCGTGCCGTTTATGCTGCGACGTACGCCGTCGCACTGCGACAGGGCTTTTTCGCCTGCGGCAGCAAGGAAGACCGTTCTTTTTCGTTTGTTCCGGCGGCTTCGCCGCCGGAACAAACGAAAGGTTCTCGATTGTACACGATTTACGCGGTAACACCGCGATTGCAGCGGAATTCGCCTCTGCGACATTGTTCTTTCGTTTCTGGCCGCAAGCGGCCAGAAACGAAAGAAATGTCAATTTCCATGCTGCCGCAGGCGAAAAAGCCAGTATGGCTTGAGCAACCACGCCGGCTGCGCAAACCATCGACAAAATACAATCGAATGTTAGCCTGTTGTTAAAGCCGACATAACCTCAGGCTAATACAACCTGCGTATGTTTTGATGGATTGGCCGCCGATTGGCCGTGGCTGGAAGGAGCAGCACCATGCGAGTTGCGCTGGTTTGTGAAACGTTTTTGCCCGATGTCAATGGTGTAACAACGACGCTTTGCCGAGTTCTGGAGCATTTGCAGGCCGAAGGGCATCCGGCGCTGCTTTTTGCCCCGGCCGGCGCCCCTGAATCCTATGCGGGAACGGAAATCGTGTCCCTGAACGGTATGCCGTTGCCGATGTATCCGGAAGTCAAGCTTACGCCGCCGCAGTTTGGCATAAGTGCGCGCCTGCGCCAGTTCCGGCCCGATGTGCTGCACCTGGCCGGGCCGGCCTTTATGGGTGCGGCAGTGCCGAATATCGCCTATAGCCTGCGCGTGCCGGTCATTTCTTCCTACCATACCGATTTCGGCGCCTACAGTCGACATTATGGGCTGGGTTTTCTGCGCGATGGCGTCAATGCCTGGTTGCGCTGGATCCACAATCGCACTCGCCTGACGCTCTGTCCCTCGCGGGCAACCCTGACGGCGCTGCGGGCCTATGGTTTTCGGCGGCTGCGCATCTGGGGCCGCGGCGTCGACACCGAGCGCTTTCATCCGCGCCATCGCAGTGCAGCCTGGCGCGCCGCAGTCGGCTTGCAGCCCGGCGAAACGTTGTTGCTCTATGTCGGGCGCATCGCCGGCGAAAAACGCATTGAGTTGCTGGGCGAAGCCATGCAGGGTCTCGATAAGGTTCGGCTGGTGCTGGTCGGCGATGGGCCGGCGCGCGCCGACATGGAGCGCCGCTGTGCCGGGCTGCCGGTGTATTTTACCGGCTACCTCAAAGGCCAGGATCTGGCGACGGCCTATGCCAGTGCCGATGCGTTTGTCTTCCCCTCCGATACCGACACCTTCGGCCAGGTGATTCAGGAGGCGATGGCCTCCGGTTTGCCGGTAATTGGCGCCCGCAGCGGCGGCACGCTCGACCTGGTGCGCGAGCAGGAAACCGGCCTGCTCTTCGCCCCCGGCATCGCCGGCGATTTGCGCCGCCAGTTGCGCCGGCTTGCGCACGATCCACAGTTGCGCCGCGCCATGGGCCAGGCCGGCCGCGCCGCTGCCGAGCAGCGCTCATGGCCCAGCGTTATTCGCGAGCTGGTGGCTTATTACGAACAAATGCGCCGTCGCCGCGTGCTGCGCCCGGCATTGTGATCGTGCGGGGGCACATCTGGGAGCGCGGTAGTAGCATCAGCGCGTCCTGTCCTGCCATGCCGGGAGCCCGCCACGCCGCTTGTTGCGCTCACGCTGGTCGGAATGCGATGCTTCGTGATGGTACGTCAACTGTTTATTTTACCCATCCTCATGCCTATCGTCGCCGATTGGTTGCGGGCGGTGCTCGGGCAGCCGGCTGCCCGGCGCTGCCTCGGCCTGGTTGGTTAGCACCAGGCGCCGGCGCGGCAGGTAGCGCCCGCCTTCCAGTTCGCGCAGGAAAGCCAGTAATAGCTTGCGCATACGACTGTGCAGGTACCAGGCTTTCATCGGGTCGGCGGCGCTACAGAGTGCCCGCAGCTCGACGGTCTCGTCAGTGAGATTGGTGACGTGCAGCATCGGCTCGCTGCGTTCGTCCCAGTCTTCGTCGTTGCGCAGCAGTTCGTTGAACTTCCGGCGCACTGCCTCGACATCGACGGTGTACTCGAGGCAAATACCCAGACCGGCTCATTCTCGCCGACGCGCACCCGGTTCAGCCGGATGCTCTGCTCGCGCCCATCCAGCGGCAAATAACCCAGCGCAATGCTGCGGCGTGGCTTGCCGGCCAGCGGATCATTGTTGCTTATTGCCGCATCGCGCTGTCCGTCGGGTCGATCGGGCAGCACGTCCCAGTTCAGCAGCGATTTGTGCTTCAGCATGTAATGCAGTTGCCGGGCCAGTTCTTCGGCTTGTATTGCCTGTTCTTCAATCGGCAGCGCATTGAGATTGAGGGCATGGGCGGCAGCCTGCGGGTCGTCGGCGTTCATTGTGTTCAACAAATATTCCAGCGTGGATTGCGGCGTATCCAGACGCGGTTCGTCCGGCAGTGGGGCCAGCCCCGGATTGAGCGTCTCGATTTGAAAATAATAATCGCTCGGCGTCTCATTCTGCGCTGCATCCTGGGCATAGAGCGCCGGCGGCAGTATCAGCAGTGCCAGCAGCACAGCACTCATTTCAGGCAGCCACAACCGAACCTTACGCAGCATATTATGTATCCCCCAGCACATCTTCAACAAACAGCATGCGCACCAGCACAATAGGGCCGCCGGTTTTCGCCGCCGCGCACAAAGGCGACGCCGTCGGCACGCCCATCGCCATTGACGTCGCCAACCCGGCAGATCTCATCACCGACGCAGAAGAAGTGCTGCCAGATGCTGATCATCAGTGCCATCAGGATCGTAATGCTCACGCGCCAGCTCAGGCGCCGCCCGCTGCCATACCTCATAGGTGGTGGTTCTCCTTATTTACACGACTGACGCGAATGAGAAATCAATCTTCCCAATAGGGCGGTTGGCCGACGTGACGGTGCAGGCGCCACTCGTAGTCGCGATTCAGGGCTGCCGGATCATATTCCGGCCCATCTTTGATCTGCTCGCGACTCAGATCAACAACGACGTTGCGGGCCTCCCAGTTGATGTCGCCCATCCATTTCGGCGCAAATACCACATGCTTGCCCGGCAGCCAGTCGCGGGTGCTGACGATGAAATAGCGTATCGCCCAGCTCTCGTCGTCCATCACGAAGTCCGAGAGGTGGCCGATTTCGCCGTCGCGGGCCTGGATGTCGTAATCGATCACTTCGCGTGTGCTGCGCAAATGGACATCGCTCTGTTCCTGTACCGCCGTTTTCAGTTCGCGCTGCTGTTCAGTGCCGCTCGGCGGCGTCGGCGCGTAGCCGGCAAACTGGTTTAGCGAGACCGGTAGGCCACTGCCGCCCCAGAGCTGGTTGCCGTACCAGTAAGGGTCGTAGTTGTAATAAGCGGCGTGACTGATTTCCATCTGGCGCGACACCGGCTGATCGACGGAAATATCGGGCGCGGTTTCCACCTGCCGGCGCGTCAGATTGACATCGATGCGATGCGTTTCCCAGTCAACGCCGCTGATTGAGCGCGGCGAGATCAGCACCAGGTCTTTGATAAACCAGTTGCCGGTATTGACCACCATGTAGCGGATTGTCCACTGTTCATCATCGAACAGAAAATGATCGACGCGACCCAACTCATCATCGCGGGCGCGCAACTTGAGCCCGCGCAAGCTTTTGCCTTCGCGTAACATCGCATTGCTCCTTCCATATTTGAGGCTTACCTTACCGGCGCTACAGCAAGATCAAGGCCAGCGCCTGGTTGGATTGCGGTTAGTTCCATATGCGATAATTTGCATGGGCCTGCAACAATGGTTCAACGGCTGCGTATAGAACATGCAAAACATAAAAATTTCTACCGTCCGGGTTTGCGGCACAGCCACAAACCCGGACGGTAGAAAGAAAACTTCTACGCTGCCGCAGGTGAAAAAGCAAGCCTTGCGGCTCGATCAAACGCCGGCTGCGGAAGCTGTATGAATAGAGGAGCAAACCCATGCCCTTACTCGATCTTGTTGAATTCCTCGACCCGAAAGGCGATGTGCTGGCCGCCCGCGTGCCGGAAGACGGCTACGGCGAGCTGCGCCTTGGCTCGCAGTGCATTGTGCGCGAAGGCCAGCTGGCCTTTTTTGCCCGCGACGGCCAGTTGCTCGATATGCTTATTCCGGGCCGGCATACCATCACGACGGCCAATATTCCGTTGCTGGTGAACTTCATCAAGTTGCCCTTCGGCAGCCGCAGCCCCTTCCGCGCTCATATCTTCTTCGTAAGCCTCAAGCAGCACACCGATCTGAAGTGGGAAACGCCGCAGCCCATCCCCATGCGCGATCCGCAGTTCGGCATCGTCCGGCTGCAGGCCGGCGGTAGCTTCATCATTCAGGTTGCCGAGCCGCGCCGCCTGCTCACTGCCCTGGTCGGTAGCCGTGGTCGCTTTACTGTCCACGATGTCGTCAGCCAGTTGCGCAGCACCATCATCGCCCGCCTCGTCGATGTCATCGCCGAGCGTATGCGCGAACGCCAGCTCTCGGTGATCGACCTGGTCACCGAATACGATGAACTGTCCGCAATTGCCACCGAAGCGCTCAAAGATGATTTTGCCGGCCTTGGTTTTAGCCTGACCCGGTTCTACATCAACAACATCAGTGTGCCGAAGGAACTCGAGCAGCAGTTCGACCGCGTCGGCGGCGTGGCGGCGATGGGCGGCATGGCCGACTACACCCGCTACCAAGCCGCCGAAGCCCTGGGCGACGCTGCTCGCTCCGACGGCAGCGGCATCATCCGGCGCCGGATCACGCAGGCGCAGCGGTTGATCCACTTTTTTTAACTGATACATCAACGAGAAAACATAACAGCCTGAAGAATGTCATGGTCTGCAATAAAGCATGATCCTGATCGTGATTCAATGCCCTATCCAAAACCGGCGGTTCTGCCTGTGCTATAATGATAAATATCACGAAAAAACAAACCCCGCCCGGTGGGCATACGATCGCCAACCCCGTTTGGCCCATGTAGTCAGAGGAGACCTGGCATGAGCAATAGCTTTGGTGCGCGCTCGACATTAAAAGTCGGCGATCGGAGTTATGAGATTTTCCGCCTCGATGCCCTTGAACAACAGGGTGTCAATCTTCACCGCTTGCCTTATTCACTGCGGGTGCTGCTCGAAAATCTGCTGCGTACCGAAAACGGCACTACCGTTACGGCCGATGATGTTCTCGCCCTCGCTAACTGGGATCCCAAAGCTCAACCCAGCCGTGAGGTTGCTTTTACCCCCGCTCGGGTCATCCTGCAAGACTTTACCGGTGTGCCGGCGATTGTCGACTTTGCGGCGATGCGCGATGCCATGATCGAGCTTGGCGGCGATCCTACGCGCATCAATCCGCTGGTGCCCGCCGAGCTGGTCATCGACCACTCGGTGCAGGTCGATGCCTTCGGATCGGCGGCGGCGCTGTTGATCAATACCGATCTGGAGTTTCAGCGCAACCGCGAACGTTATGCCTTCCTGCGCTGGGGCCAGTCGGCCTTCGAGAATTTCAAGGTCGTCCCGCCCGGCAACGGTATCGTCCACCAGGTTAATCTGGAATATCTGGCTCGCGTGGTCTTCACTTCCGATGAGAATCCTCGTGCGGCGGGGCCGGCGCAGGCTTACCCCGATACGCTCGTCGGCACTGATTCGCATACGACGATGATCAATGGTCTGGGGGTGCTTGGCTGGGGCGTCGGCGGCATCGAGGCCGAGGCGGCTATGCTTGGCCAGCCGGTCTCTATGCTCATTCCCCAGGTGGTTGGTTTCAAGCTCACCGGTACGCTTCCCGAGGGCGCTACCGCTACCGACCTGGTGCTGACGGTCACTGAGATGCTGCGTCGCAAGGGCGTGGTCGGCAAGTTTGTCGAGTTCTATGGCCCCGGCCTGGCCAATCTGCCCCTGGCCGACCGCGCGACCATCGCGAATATGGCGCCTGAGTATGGTGCCACCTGCGGCATCTTCCCGGTTGATGCCGAGACGCTGCACTATCTGCGTTTTTCCGGACGCCCCGCCGAGCGGGTGGCCCTGGTCGAAGCTTATATGAAGACCCAGGGTCTCTTCCATACACCCGACTCACCTGAAGCTGAGTATAGCGATATGCTCGCACTCGACCTGGCGACGGTTGAGCCCAGTGTCGCCGGTCCGAAGCGCCCGCAGGATCGCCTGCGGCTCGGCGAGGTCGGTGAAGCCTTTCAGTCGGTTCTGCCCGGTATTACCGGCAATGGCAATGGCTACGATACGGTGACTGTTCACGGTGAAGCCGGCGACTATGTGCTGAACCACGGCTCAGTGGTGATTGCCGCTATCACCAGTTGCACCAATACCTCCAATCCTTCGGTGATGATTGCGGCCGGCCTGCTCGCTCGCAATGCCGTTGAGAAGGGTATGCAAACCAAACCCTGGGTCAAGACGTCGCTGGCGCCCGGTTCCAAAGTGGTCACTGAGTATCTTAATCGTTCGGGCCTGAGCGAGTACCTGGAAACACTGCGCTTCAATACGGTCGGCTATGGCTGCACGACATGTATCGGCAACTCGGGGCCGCTGCCGGAAGAGATTTCGGCGGCTATCGAGGAGGGCAACCTGGTGGTCGGCTCGGTGCTCTCGGGCAATCGCAACTTTGAGGGCCGGGTGCAGCAGGAGGTCAAGGCTAATTACTTGATGTCGCCGCCGCTGGTGGTGGCCTTCGCGCTGGCCGGGCGCATCGACATCGATATGCAGCATGATCCGATCGGCGAAGATCGCGAGGGCAACCCGGTTTATCTGCGCGACATCTGGCCCAGCCAGGCTCAGATCAAGCAGACCATCGCCGAGGCCATCCAGTCCGATATGTATCGCAAGAGCTACGCCGGTATTTTTGTCGGCGATGATCGCTGGGAGAACCTGGAGGTGCCTGCCGGCGATCGCTATGCCTGGGATCCGGCCTCGACGTATGTGCAGCGGGCGCCATTCTTCGAGGGTATGGCGCCGACGGCACCGGAACGGGTTGCGGAGATCCAGCGCGCCCGGGTGCTGGCGGTCTTCGGCGACAGTATCACGACCGACCATATTTCGCCGGCCGGCAGCATCAAGGCCGGTTCGCCCGCCGGTCGCTATCTGATCGAGCACGGTGTCGAGCCGAAGGATTTCAACTCCTATGGTTCGCGTCGCGGCAACGATGCAGTTATGGTGCGCGGAACCTTCGCCAATGTGCGCCTGCGCAACTTGCTTGCGCCCGGCACCGAGGGCGGGTTCGCGCCCTATTTGCCGACCGGCGAAGTCCTGCCGCTCTACGATGCGGCAATGAAGTATAAAGCCGACGGGACGCCGACGATTGTGCTGGCCGGCAAGGAGTATGGCACCGGCTCCAGCCGCGACTGGGCAGCCAAAGGCCCTTACCTTCAGGGTATCAAGGCGGTTATCGCCGAGAGCTTTGAACGCATCCATCGCTCAAACCTGGTTGGCATGGGTATTCTTCCGCTTCAGTTCAAAGAAGGGGAAAGCGTCGAAAGCCTGGGGTTGACCGGTCACGAGACTTTCGACATCATCGGGCTGGCTGATGCGGTGGCCGGCAATTTCGCCGGCGGGCGTATGCTCACGGTACGTGCTACGGCCGCCGACGGCAGCGTGCGCGAGTTTGCGGCATTCTCACGCATCGATACGCCCCAGGAGCTCCAGTACTACATCCACGGCGGCATTCTGCAGTACGTGCTGCGCCAGCTCCTCAAGTAATACCAGATCCGAAATGATAAAGTGCGTTTCTTGTGATTTCTGGCGGTGTAGCCGTCAAAAATCACAAGAAACGCACTTTATCTTTCACGAAAAAGAAAAAGATGGTGATGGTGATTGTTTTTCGCTAGCGATCATAAAAGCGATCCCAGAAACTGGCTTCGTAGGCTTGCAGGGCCGAGGCCAGTTTCTCGCGTTTCAGGTAGCGCAATTTGACCAGCAGTTCGCCCAGCATCAGGCGTTGACCGCGCTGATCGAGCTCGATCTGGTCAATCAGAGCTTGTTCGAGTTGCTGGGCGGTCAGGTGGCCGCGTTCGACCAGGAATTCGCCGAAGGCCTGTGGTGCCACGCGCAGCCGGCTGCGTTCCTGCTGCTGCATAATCAGCGCCCGCGCCAGATTCTGCGGCGAGATAGAGCCGGCTTCCAGCAACACATTGCCCAGGCGCGGCGGTGTGATGCTGTGATGCGCACGCTGCCGGCTCAGCGCCGCCGCAATCATCTCGCGGGTCGCCAGTCTCTGCTCTACCAGGATGTCTCCAATCGGGCGCGGATCCTCGCGCCGGTCAAAGACGCGTGTTTCGCTGCTCTTCAGGGTGGAAAGTACCTGTAGTTGCTGCAAGCGTCGTTGCAACGTCAGGTTGTTCGGTTCCAGCTTCAGGCAGGTTTCCAGGTAAGCAATCTGAATGTCCTGGTCTTCCGGGGCCAGTACGGCGGCACGTTCCAGGCAATCTTTGCGCTGGGCAACCGTGGCTACCAGCCGGCTCAACGCCAGCCAGCTCTCGATACATTGATGGCCCTGCAACAGGTGATTGCGCAGCGCATTGACATTGTTCTGTTGACCTTCAATATCCGGGCAAGGTCGTTGGCATAAACGAGTAGGCATAGTTTTCCGGTTCTGTGTTCACAAAACGAAGTTGCAGATTCCGACGGGCTGTCGTAGGTATCAGGTTGACGAATTATAGCACCAGTCTGTTACGATGAACGTAACACCCGACGTGACTGCGTTTACCCTTCCAGCAGCAGTGCCTCCGGATCCTCAATCAGTTCTTTCACTTTGACCAGGAAGCGCACCGAGGTGCTGCCGTCGATCAGCCGATGATCGTAAGAGAGGGCGATGTACATCATCGGGCGAATGAGGATTGCGCCATGCTTGACGACCGGGCGCTCCTCGATTTTGTGCATGCCCAGAATGCCGACCTGCGGCGTGTTCAAGATTGGCGTCGACATCAGTGAGCCGAAGACGCCGCCATTGGTGATGGTAAAGGTTCCGCCCTGGAGATCGGCCAGGCCCAGGCTGCCCTCGCGCGCCCGTTTCGCCAGGTCGGCCACTTCGCGCTCCAGGGCCGCAAAGCTCTTGCGGTCGGCATCGCGCAGCACCGGCACCACCAGGCCCTCTTCTACGCCGACGGCCACACCGATGTCGTAGTAGTGCTTCAGCACCATCTCCTCGCCCTGGAGCTCGGCATTGACGCTGGGGTAGGCTTTGAGCGCGCCGATCACTGCGCGAATGAAGAAGGACATGAACCCCAGGCCAACGCCGTGACGTTGCTGGAAGCTTTCTTTGCGCCGCGCTCGTAGCTCCATCACCGCACTCATATCCACTTCATTGAACGTTGTCAGCATGGCGGCGTTTTGCTGCGCCTCGACCAGCCGGCGGGCGATGGTCTGGCGGCGCCGGCTCATGCGGATGCGTTCCTCGGGGCCGGCTTTGCCGTGGGCGCGGCGGGCTGTGGTTGCGGCTGCGGTGCTGGCGGCGTGCTTTTCGCTGCCGGAGCCGGTTCCACGCCGACGTGGCGCAGCACATCTTCTTTGGTCACCCGCCCGCCGGGGCCGCTGCCGCTGATGTCGCGCAGATCAACCTTATATTCCGCCGCGACCGTCTGTGCGACCGGGGTAGCGATGGCGCTGCCGACACCATTGCCCGGCGCCTCGGCTGCTACCGGCGCCGCAGCAACGGGCGGCGCCGAAGACACCGCCGCCGCGCTGCTCGCCTCGCCGGCACCGATTTCGCCCAGCACCTCGCCGATGCTGACGGTGTCGCCCTCGTTTTTGCTGATATTGAGCAGTGCACCGCCGTATTCTGCGGCGACTTCCAGGTTGACTTTATCGGTCTCGAGCTCCAGCAACACCTCGCCGACGGCAACCGGCTCGCCGGCTTGCTTCAGCCAGCGACTGATCGTCGCCTCGACAATCGACTCACCGAGTGCCGGAACCTTGATTTCGTGGGCCATCTCTATACTCTCCTAAGCATTGGAGCGTTCGAACATTTTGTAGCCAGATGCTCCAACGCTTCAACGCTCCAACGCTTCAACGCTTTCCGAGTTGCCAAAGACCGCTTCTTCCAGGATGCGGTTTTGCTCGGCCCTGTGCTGGCTATGCAGGCCTTCGGCAGTGCTGGCCGAGGCGGCGCGCCCAGTGTATGTCAGGCTGATTTCCGGATCCAGCAGGCCGCGCAGTCGCGGTTCAATATAGTGCCAGGCGCCCATATTCTGTGGTTCTTCCTGCATCCAGACGACTGCTTGCAGCCGTGGGTAGCGCGCCAGCAGATCCTTCAACTCGCGAGCCGGGAAGGGATACAATTCTTCGACGCGCGCTATGGCGACGTGTTCGGCACGAGCGAGATAATCGCCGGCCAGCAAATCGATGCCAATCTTGCCGCTGCACAACACCAGCCGTTTGACGGCGCGGTCGGCTTCGCGCTGCGCCGGCGCAGCCAGTACCGGCTGGAACTGCTGCTGGTCGAAATCGCTGATCGCGGAGGCGGCCAGCGGGTGGCGCAGCAGACTCTTGGGCGTCATCAGGATCAGTGGGCGCGGATAGGCGCCCAGCATAGCGGCCTGACGGCGCAAAATATGAAAATACTGCGCGGCCGTCGTGCAATTCGCCACCCGGATGTTGTTGGTCGCCGCTTGCTGCAAAAAACGCTCGATCCGGGCGCTGGAATGCTCCGGCCCCTGGCCCTCATAACCGTGCGGCAGCAGCAGCACCAGCGAGGGCTCCTGGCCCCACTTGGCATGGCCCGCAACAATGAACTGGTCGATGATCACCTGGGCACTATTGGCAAAATCGCCGAACTGAGCCTCCCAGAGCACCAGTGTATCCGGCGCATGCGTGCTATAACCATATTCGAAGCCCAGCGCGGCGTTTTCCGAGAGCGGACTGTTGTAGATGGCGAATGAGGCGCGGGCCTGCGGCAGGTGGTGCAGCGGGATCAGTTGCTCACCGGTATGAATATCGTGCAGCACCGCGTGACGCTGGCTGAAGGTACCGCGCTCACTGTCCTGGCCGCTCAGCCGGATCGGCGTTCCCGAGGCCAGGATCGTCGCGAAGGCCAGCGATTCGGCGTGGCCCCAATCGATACCGCCCGGCTCGAAAATCGTGTGGCGTCGTTGTTGCAGCATGCGCTCCAGTTTCGGATGCACCTGGAAGCCTGCCGGGCGTTCCAGCAGAGCCTCGTTCAATTCCACCAGCATCTTCTCGGAAACCGGGTTGACTGTGATTTCCGGCGTAATGTCGGGCGGCGGCATCGGCTCGATACGCTGCCCATTGCCGTTGGCGGCGTTCCCGCTGCGCGAACGAACCTCCTCCAACGTGCTCTGCAACCTATCTTGCACCACTTTGACACGAGCCTGCGCCTCTTCCCTGGTGAGCAGGCCGCGGCGCTCCAGCTCGCGCGCCCAGAGTTCGCGCACTGTCGGATGGTTCTTGATCTTGCTGTACATTGCGGGCTGGGTGAACTCGGGCTCATCGCCCTCGTTGTGCCCGTAGCGCCGGTAGCCGACCAGGTCGATCAAGAAGTCTTTCTGGAAACGCTCGCGATAGGCCCAGGCCATGCGGGCCACCGCAATGCATGCTTCGGCATCGTCGGCATTGACATGCACAATCGGGATTTCAAAACCACGGGCCAGATCGCTGGCATATAATGTCGAACGCGACGCATTGGCGTTAGTGGTAAACCCAATCTGATTATTGATGATCAGGTGGATCGTACCGCCGGTATTGTAACCCGGCAGCCGCGAGAGATTGAGGGTCTCGGCGACAATGCCCTGGCCGGGAAAAGCCGCATCGCCGTGGATGAGGACGGCCAGCGCCTCTTTTTCGTCCTCCTCCGGGTAGCCCGGCCGGTTGCGACGTTCCTGTGCCGCCCGCGCCCGGCCCTGGACTACCGGGTTGACATATTCGAGATGGCTGGGATTGGGCGCCAGCGTGATCGGCATTTCCGAGACGCCGCTCTCGCGGTAGGCTTTGCGTGCCCCCAGGTGATACTTCACGTCGCCCGTCCAGCCCAGGTAGTTGTCTTTTGTATAATCCGGGCTATGGAACTCGATCAGGATCTGGCGGTAATGTTTGCCGAGAATATGCGCCATCACATTCAGCCGCCCGCGGTGGGCCATGCCGAGCACCACTTCGCGGGTACCGGCGGCGGCGGCATTGCGAATAATCGCATCGATCACCGGGATGGCGATATCGCTGCCTTCGATGGAGAAGCGCTTCTGGCCGACAAAGGTGCGGTGCAGAAAACGCTCGAAAGTCTCGACCTCGGTCAGCCGGTCGAGCAACTCGCGATGCCGGTCGTTGTCGAAGTTGGCGAAGAAGCGGCGATCCTCGGCGGCCTGGCGGATCCAATCGCGCTCGGCATACACCTGAATATGATCGGTCTCGTAGCCGATGGAACCCGAATAAGCCTGACGTAGCCGCTCAACCGCTTCGAGCGCATTGGCTGAACCGCGCACCAGCGGCCCGCGTACAATCTCGGCCGGCAGGGCCGCCAGGTCGTCCGGCGTCACGTGGTGCGATGTGAGTTCCAGGCCGGGATCGCCGGGCGGGTCGCCGCCCAGCGGATCGATGCGGGCGGCCAGGTGGCCAAGCTCGCGGATGTAACGGATGAGCCGGGCGGCGCCGACGATTCGGTGAATGTCGAGTACCGGCGTCGCCGCCATGGTTTCCGGGCTGATCGGCGGCATCGGCTCGATGATCAGTGGGGCGGCATGCTCGTCGGCTGCTTCAGCCGGGGCAACGGGTTCCTCCGCGGCAGCCGGTTGCCAGCCGGCAAAATAGGCGCGGGTTTCCGGGTCGACGCTCTGGGGATCGTGCTGGTAACGTTCGTACAGCTCAAGCAGGTACGCGAGATTCGGCCCATGAAAGTGTCCAGGATCACTCATGGCAATGGTTCCACCATTTTTATGTTACTTAGTGCCTGCGCGCGCAGGCAATTAACGTAATTCATATTGTATCATGGGCAACGGGCGTTGCGGCATTGTTGCAACGCCCGTTTGTCCTGATCTCTATTGAATGCCGGCCGTATCGAGGTTTCTCCCACGCTGTCGCAGGCGAACACAACCCTTGCGGCTGGAGCCAACCCGCCGACGGCACAAGTCCCATCATAGCAAATCGCCAAGTTGCTGCGCGCAGGCCTCGGTTGCCGGGTGGCGCGGGATGCTTGCGCGAAATTCTTGCAGGGCAGCCTGGAGAAACTGGCGCGCCTGGTGGCGATCACTGGTCTGCAGCGCCAGCTCGGCCCGGCTTTGCAGGACGTAGCCGGCCTGGGGATGCGGCCGCAGGCTGAGCCGATGCAGCATGGCCAGGGCGCTTTCCAGGCTTTGCTGTGCCGTTTCTACCCGACCCCGTGCCGCCTCAATCCGCCCGCGCAGGTGCAGCGTGCGCGCCGTCTCAACATGGTCATCGGCGCCCCGATTTTGGAAGGCCGTCAGGGCCTTCGTGCAGCGATCCAATGCTACCAGGTAGTGCCCTTCCGCCAGGTCGAGCCGGGCCAGTTCGCGCTGAATCTGAGCGGTCGGAAAACCCTGTTCGCCGACGGTCATGCGGGCGATGTGCAGCGCCGATTCCAGGTGACGCCGGGCGCTGCCGCGCTGGCCGCGCTCAATCTCGATCTGGGCCAGCAGCCGCAGGCAAGTGCTCATGGCATCGAAGAATACCTCGCTCGGCCTGGTGCCGGGCGGTGCCAGAATGTCGACGTAGCCGTCGATGGCATACTGGACATAGGTGCCGGCGGCCTGCCATTCGCCGAGCTCGATATAGATTTCGCCCAGCAGCCAGCAGGCATACATGTTCATCAGCGATCGTGACTGCCCGATCTGTTCAAAAATCGCAATCGCCAGTTGCGCATAACGGCGCGCCCGGCGCAAGCGCCCATCGTAGAAGTGCAGCAGCGCCAGGTTACGCAGATTGCGCCCGATCCCCTCATTCAGTAGCGGCAATTCGCGCCGGCGCAGGGCCAGTGCCTCGCGCAGCAGCGACTCGGCCCGCTGATAATCGCCGTAGAAGGTGAAATACATGCCGGCATTGACAATCTCGCGGGCGTAGGTGTCGACATCGTCGGGGCCGCGCCGCCGGATCGAAGCCAGAATTTCTTGCCAGATCGGCAGAGCCATGCGCATCTCGCCGGCAAACTGGTAACACAGCCCCAGCCGGATGCGTGCCTCGACCAGGTCGGGGTGATCGTTGTCGAGTCGGGCGCTGAGTATCGCCATCACCACACGCAGATGCTTCCAGGCCGCGTCGTGCGAATGCAGCAGCAGCAGATTCCAGCCCAGATCCATGCGCAGCAGCAGCGCCAGCCGATCTGCACGCTCGCCGGCCTGCTGCACCAGGTGTTCCTGGTGCGGCAGCAGCAAGCGTAGCAGGTTCACATTTTCGCGGCGCCGGCGGCCGGCCAGCAGGAGGCAGATCTCGGCGCGGCTGCGCGCATCGGCGGCTTCCGGCAGCATGCGGGCGACGCCGGCGACCAGGCGGTGCAGGCGCAAGCCGACTCCCAGCGCCCGTTCGAGCAGGCCCAGATCGATCAGGCGTTGCAGGGCGCGCCGGGCTCGCGGCGGCGCCTCCGGCAAGGGCCGCAGTTCATCAGCACCAATATCATCTGTCGCGGGCATCGGGCCGGCCATGGCCAGCAGCAGATCGCTTTCCAGCGGCGTTCCCGGTGCGCAATGTGCCGCACAGACCAGCAGCAGGCGTGCCAGCACATCACTGGGTTCATCGGCGACCAGCCGCGCAATGCTGCGCTGAATCGTATCGTTGATGGAGGGCGTATGGGTGCTGGGCGTCAAGGCGAGCGGCTGGTTTTCCGGGCTCGGGCTGGTCAGTGCGGCGGCGATTTGCTCGGGCGTAGCAAGACCCTCGCGCAGCAACAGTTGACCGGCCAGGTGCAGGGCCAGCGGCACATCGCCGGCGGCAGCAGCGATGGCATCGAGGTCGGGATCACTCAGGGAAAAGCCGGCCAGTTGTGTACGCAGCAGGGCCATACTGTCGCTGCGCTGGAGCGGCGGTACCTCGATCAGCTGGATCCGCAGCGCCGGGTCGATGCTGTGCTGCTGACTGGTGATCAGCAGGCGGCAGCCGCTGCCGGCTGCCTGGAGATGCTGGAGCAGCGCAATATCATCGAGGTTATCGAGCACAATCAGGCGCGGCGTGGGCTCTGCCCAGCGTGCCAGTACCAGGCTGCGCTGCTGATCGGCCGAGATGCGCTCGTAGCCTGGCTGGATCGCCATTGCTTCGGCGCCGCCGCAGGCCAGCACGTCCTGCCAGAAGGCCTGCGGGGTATCGGCATTGAGCCAGAACAGCCCGCCGGCAAAGAATCGGCCGTAGCGATAGGCAAACTCGGCGGCCAGCATGGTTTTGCCGATACCCCCGATTCCGCTGAGCAAGACGATGGCACCTGCGCTCAGGTGCGTGGCAATCTCGGTCAGCAGCGCATCACGCCCCCGAAATCCGTGAAAGGCGGCAAAGGGCGGTCCGCGTGAGCCGTCGGGCAGCGCGCCCGGCTCAGACACCGCTTGCGGCAAAAACAAGTCCGGCGCGGTGGAAAATGCCGTCTGGATCGCTTCGTAGTTAAGGATATCGGCGAACGAATGCAACTGGTCGGCTGGATAGCCGGCCGTGCGCAGAAAAGCCGCTATTTCCCTGGTTGTCTGGGGTGACGTCGGCAAATGTGTTATCAAGATGCGCACAATGGTGGCGAGCAACTGCGGATTGCGCGGAAAGCCGCGGTTGGCCCGGCCCCAACTGGTGATCGAGTCATAGCTGTACGAAAAGCCGGCCCGAGCCAGTTGCGACTGCAGACCGGTCAGCGTCAGCCCGGCCCGTTGTAACAGGATGCGCATCCGCCGGTAGGCTTCAACATGTTCAGGCTGATCCATAGGTGCTCCTGGCAAGCATACGGTTCTATTCTGTTAGTTCCAAATGATGCGCGGTTTTGTACCTGAATCGGATGCAAAAAAACTTGTACATTGGATGTACAAGACACTGCCTGAAAAATTTGCTACAACTATGAGTGCACGGTGGCTGATAAACCACCTGCCCGGTCAAATGCCCCGGCGCCTTGCTCAATGAGCTCGCACCGGACCATACGCACTCATAAGCACTGTCCGGGTCGTCGTTGACCACGTTCGTGTTGTGTTAGCTCAAAGAGGCGTACTATGTCCTTTCCTCAAGCACTGCTCCTCGCTCAGCCTGTGCCTGCTCCCGCCAATCAGGAGGCCTACACATGCGATCAGGCATTGCTCGCTGTCCTGTGCGACGAGCAGGCCTGCCGGTATCGCGAATACTGGGATGCCGTAGAGCGCCAGGTATTGATTGCCTTTGAACTGGCCGGGCGCTCGCGGCCCGATCTGGCCGGCGAACGGGTCTATCTGCGCTACCTGCTGGCCGCCTACGATTTCAAAAGCCGCCTGTCGACCTGGCTGGCCCTGCGCATCGTGCAGCGCGCGCGGCAGGGGTATAGCGAAGCGTAAAGCGTTGTTACTGCCAGTGATTATTCGCTAACCTGGCTAGTGGTCTGACCAGGCGCAAACGAAGGGTTGCGCGCGGTCTGACCGGACCGGTGGGCGCACGAGCGATCACCGGAGCATGCGCGAACTTCCCGGCGCCCACCGGTTCGGTCGGTCGGGGCCAGCAGTGACAATCATCTGGTCAGACCACGAGTTAGTACTGTGATCAACGCAAACCGTGGTTATTCCGAGTACCTGATGGCCCGACGGGCCAGTGATCCTGCGAGAAACCCGTGACTGTCATTCTGAGCCGGAGCGCAGCCGAGGCGAAGAATCCCGGACACGTTTCTTGAGAACGAACGTGAGGAATTTTCCCTGCACGCAAGGCCAGTTATTGCGATGCCGCGCAGACTCCTCACATTCGTTCTCAAGAAACTTCCGAGCCGGGATCTGACGCCGGCACTGCTGCAATGCGGCCCCCAATGGGTAGGGGCGGTGCCCATGGGCCCGCCCGCGGTGCTCGGCTGCGCAATGCTGGTTGGGCAGATCGGCATCGCCATGCACGGCAATGCATGGTGGGCATTGAGGGCGCCCACATTGGGGCGCCCCTACCCACCGTGCTGCCATGCGATCATGGCCGGGCGCTGCGGCGCATTGATGGCCAGCGGGCCAGTGATACCGCAAGCAACGCGCGGGCGCCCCCGCGGGGGCGCCCGCCATGCCCCGCCGTGCCCGGCCATGCCCGCACCGTCCGTAGGGGCGCCCACCATGCGCCGCCATGCCCCGCCGCGCCCGGCCATGGCCGGGTATGGCCGCGCATGGCCGCGCATGGCGGGCACCGGGGGCAGACACGCAGGTCGGCCCGTACGCGGTGTGAGGCATGGCGCTGCAATTTTATCCTACTGCAACGCGGCCGTCAGTCGCGCCAGATTATTAAACAGCACCACCCGCAGCGGGCGCTTCTGCCATTCCGCCAGCTCCAGCGGGAGGCAACGCGCCAGGTAAGCTTCGGCCACTTCCCGCAGTTGCGCGTTCAGTTCGTGGTTGTATACCGTCAACGAGACTTCCAGGTTCAACTGGAACGAGCGCATGTCCATGTTGCTCGATCCGATCATCGCGATGTCGTCGTCGATGATCATGAATTTCGAGTGCAGCAGGATCGGCCGTTTGTACAGCCGCAGTTTCACCCCCGCTCGCAGCAGTTCTTCGTAATAGGAACGCTGGGCATGGTAGACCATAAACTGGTCCGGTGCCTCCGAGTTGATCATGGTCACGTCGACGCCGCGTTGCGCTGCACTGGTGATCGCCAGCATCAGGGCGTCGTCCGGCACAAAATAGGGGTTGACGACGATCAGCGATTTGCGGGCATTGTGGATCATGGCGGTGAACAGCCGCAGATTGTTCTCGTTGTCGTGGCCGGAGCCGCTCGGCAGCACCTGGCAGAGCATGTCGCCGGTCGGCTCAGGGATGCGCGGCTGGCCACCGGTTTCGCGCCCGCTTAACAGTACTCCCGCCTCCGCCATCCAGTCCGTCACGAAGACTGCGTCGAGTTGCACGACGACCGGCCCGGTCACGCGGGCTACCAGTTCGTCGTAGTACATATCGTCGAGTCGGTGATAGGCGCGTTCGATCAGGTTCAGCGAACCGGTGTAGCCGATTTCGCCGTCGACAACCACGATTTTGCGGTGGTTGCGCAGGTCGAGCCGGTTCCACTCGCGGCTGAAGGGTTTGACCGGCAGCATGTAGTGCCATTCGATGCCCCGTTCCGTCATACGCCGTTCCATCTCTTGCCGTCGCGGGTATTTGCGCGAGCCAATCTGATCAAAGAGTACGCGTACCGGCACGCCTCGCTCTACTGCTCGCTCCATCGCTGCGAATACGCATCGGGCCTTGTGCTAGTTAAAAGCTAGCTCGGAAACGCTAACTGCTTGATCTGCAACCAGTCCGGATTGCCGAGCAAGCGATTGAGATACAGGCAGAGGGTATGTGCGGTCAACTTGGTGTACAGCCG
>DAOTUJ010000097.1:0-86506 GCA_034437175.1 Chloroflexaceae bacterium
AGCCCGCCGAGGGCTACAACGACGCTGCTACCGCCGTGCAGATCAGCGGCACCGGTTTGCCGACGGATACCGTCGACCTGCTGCACCTCAGCAATCCCCACGCAACCGTCGACCTGACCGACATCGTGCCGGCTGCCGACGGCGAAAGCCTGGCTGCCAGTGTGCCCGCCGGCCTGCCCGCCGGCATCTATTCCCTCACCAGCCGCGCCGCCGACGGCAGCAGCCTGACTCTGGCGAATGCCTTCACTGTGCTCGCCCGCGCCCCCGAAATCGAGCGCGTCCTGCCGGCTGCCGGCTACAACGACCAGGACGTCGAGATTACTGTCTTCGGCCTCAACTTTGCCGACGGCGCGACCGTGAGCCTGGACAGCACCACCATCGAGACGAAACGCATCAATGGCACCACCCTGCAGGCCATCGTCCCGGCCCTGCTGCCGGTCGGCGTCTACGACCTGACCGTCACCAATCCCGATGACCAGCAGGCCACTCTGGCCGATGCCTACAATGTGCTCGACGCCAGCAGCAACAACGACCTGCTCGGCTACGATCACGAGCTCTGGGTCAACCCGCTCAGCCCGCGCGCCGGGGCGACCACTGAGATCGGCGCACTCGTCCACCGGCTCGGCGGCAAAGCCGTCTTGCAGGACGTGACTGTCGAGTTCCGCCGCGACGCTGTCGACGGCCCGGTGCTCGGGCGCAGCACGGTGCCCTTCCTCGATCCGCCGAACAGCATCGACAGCACCATGCCGCTGGAAGTCACCTTCAGCCAGGCCGAGACCTTCGATCTCTATGCCATCATCGACCCCGACAACCTGGTGCCCGAGGACACCGAGACCAACAACGTGATCAGCCGCACCGTCACTGTGCTGCCGCCGAGCGCCGACCTGACCGTGCCGGTGATCCAGCGCATCGCCGTCGATGGCGGCAACACTTCGTTGACCATCCCGCGCGCCGGGCTGGATGTCGAGGCCACCGATCCCCAGCCGAATGCCAGTGGCGTCGAGTCGATCCACGTCATCGAGTACGTCTACAACGTCGGCGCCGGGCAATGGGTGCCGGTGGTGCAATCCGGCTGGCTGCCCTTCAGCCAGAACCCGGCCAGCCTGAACTGGTCGCTGCTGCCACTGCCGGGTGTGCACTACCTGCAGGTGCGGGCAGTCGACGCCGCCGGCAATATCTCGATTGGCCGCTCGCAGCAACTGGCCAACTACGAGCCCAGCGCCAAAGAGATTGGTCGCCGGCAGACCCACATCTACCGCTACACCGCCGAGGCCGGCCAGCAACTGACGGCGAATCTCGACGTGCTCAGCGGCGACGCCGACCTCTACGTCTGGTCCTCGCGGGCCGACCAGTCGGCGCGGGTGAGCAACCTGGAGGGCAGCGTCGACGAGCAGGTGACCATCCCGGCCAGCGAAATCGTCCCGGGCGTCTACCAGGTCGAAGTCTACGGCTTCACCGCGGCACGCTACCGGCTGAACGTCGATGTCGGCACGCCGACGGTGCAGATGCAGGCGGCGCCGGCGGGCGGGCTGAGCCAGAGTAAGGTCGCGCCGAGCGCGCCCATCGTCCCGATCGACAGTGTGCCGGACGAGCGGGCCGGTACGCCACCGGCTCCGGCCCAGAACGAAAACCGGGTGTATCTGCCGTTCGTGGCCGTGCCGCGCTAGTGGTCCGGGTGTATGCCGAATGACGACCTGTCAGCAGCGCGCACGAGTTCAAGCCTGCGGACATAGCCCTTGCAGCGCGCAGCTGAAAGGTCAGGATCATTCCGCATCGAAATCTGAAAGAACATCGACCTTTCAGCTGCGCGCCGGACGAATCGTCGCGGTTGGGGCAGGCGCATACGCGCTGCTGACAGGTCGGGATGCTGACAGACTGCCCTTCGTCATCACAGCCTGGGAGCGCGGGCGGCTCGCCCGCATCCAGACATGCGGGCGAGCCGCCCGCGCTCCCAGGGCCGGGAGAACTCAACATATGGTCACCAATCCCTTCCGATCAACCATACCCCTCCGGCTCGCACCCGCACTGGCGCTGCTGCTGGCCGTTGCCGTCGGTGTGATGCTGCTGCTGAGTGGGCGCACGCCGCTGGTCCTGGCACAGCAATGTGACATTATCGGCATCGTCACCAGCGACCGCACGCTGGGGCCGGCGGCGGAAGGCTGTAGCAGCTACAACTTCACCGGCAGCGTCATCGTCAACGAGGGCGTAACGCTGACAATCGAACCGGGCACCTCGCTGCTGCTGGGTCCCGACATGACCCTGACCGTGCGCGGCACGCTGATTGCTCGCGGCACGCCGAGCCAGCCGATCACCTTCAGCACCAGCACGACCCTGTTCTGGGGCTACATCTATTTCAGCCCGACCAGCGTGCCCGGCAGCTTCGACTTCAACGGCAACTACACCGGCGGCAGCATCATCCAGCACGCCATCATCGAGAAGGCCGGCAGCACCAGCGTGAGCAACAATGCCGCCCTGCGCACCGAAAACAGCGTGCCCTACATCGACAATGTGACCGTGCGCGACAACAACACCCGCGCCATCGGGATTTTTAATCTGAACCGGGATATCTACAGCTACCGGATCACGAACAGCACGATTGCCAACAATGTCGGCGGCATCTATATTCTGGGCAGCGGCGACAATGTTCAGGGTCTGGTCAGCAACAATGCGATTCGAGATAATGTAAAGGATACGGGAAGTGGCGGCGGTCTTTACATCTCCGTCGGCGGCTCTAATTCGCGGGTTACCGTGGACGGAAACACCCTGAGCGGAAATCAGACTGGTAGCTCTTCCGGTTATGGCGGCGGCATCTATGCCAGAGCCGAATCAAGTGCCACGATACTTTCTATTACAAACAACACAATAAGCAACAATATCGCTGATGACTATGGGGGCGGCATCTATTTCTCCGGCACCAATCGCAATAGCAATATCGAAGGTAACACCATCAGCGGCAACACTGCTACCAGTAATGATGGCGGCGGTATGAATCTCAGTCTCAGCAATGGCACCATCAGTAACAATACTATTACGAACAACACATCGGGCGATGATGGTGGCGGCATCATGCAAACCGGAAGCAACTACACCATCAGGAATAACAGCATCACAAACAACACAGCCGCGAGCTCCGGTGGCGGCCTGTCTCTCAGGGGAACCGGTACAGTCACCGAGAACATCATCACCGGCAACAGCACTGAGCGGGATGCCGGCGGGGCAATCGAAATTATGGAAGGTGCCGATCCCGCAATCACGTTCAACACCATCACCGGCAATACCGCCGAGGGTGCCACATGGCCGGTTGGCGGCATCTACCTGTGCCGGGGCTGCGAAGCGGTGATCACCAACAACAATATCGCCAACAGCTCAAGCATAGGCAACAATTACGATATTTACAACGACAACACAAACGCTTACGCCGACATCGATGCGACAAACAATTTCTGGAATACCACCAGTCTGAGCGAAATCGAGAACCGCATCTTCCACGGGGTCGACGACGGCAGCAAGGGCCTGGTGCTCTACGATCCTTTTAGTAGCAGCGAGATTAACGTCGGCGGACCGGCGACGCCCACGCCGACCGCCACCCCCACCACACCGCAACCCACCGCCACGCCGACCACGCCGACCGGCATCAGCGTGGCCGAAATCGAACCGGCTGAGGGCGCCGGCGACCAGTCGACCCGCGTCACGGTGCGCGGCATTGGCTTCGGCAGTGCGCCGACGGCCCGGCTCAGCGGCAGCGCGGGCAGCTTCCCGCTCGCCAGCATCAGTCCCGCCGGCACTGCTGCCTTCGCCGCCACGGTGCCCGCCGGCCTGCCGCCCGGCACCTACGACCTCGTCGTCAGCAGCGACGGCGGCGTCAGCACGCTGCCGAATGCTTTCACCGTGCTCGCTCGTAGCCCGCTGATCAGCGAGATCCTGCCCGGTTCCGGCGACAATCAGCGCAACAGCGAGATCATTGTGCGCGGCCTCAACTTTGCCGCCGGCGCGGTGGTGCAACTCGGCAGTACCGATCTCACGACCACCCGCGTCAATGGTACCTCGCTGATCGCCGTCGTGCCCGCCGGCCTGACTGCCGGCAGCTACGACCTGAGCGTGCGCAATCCCGACGGCGGCCAGGCGACCCTCAGCGATGGCTATACCGTGCTCGACGTGGAAAACGACGATGACCTGAGCAGCAGCAGCGACCAGCTCTGGCTCAATCCGGAGGCGCCCCGCGCCGGGACGCCCGCCCGGCTTGGCCTGTTCGTCCAGCGCCAGGGCGGCAAGAATACCCTCGAACAGGTCCAGGTCGACTTTCACCTCGGCGCCGTCGACGGCGACTTGCTCGGTAGCGCCACGGTTCCTTTCCTCGATCCGCGTGACGGCCTGGAGAGCACCGGACCACTCAATGTCACTTTCGCGAACGCCGGCACCTATACCATCTACGCCGTCATCGACCCGACCGGCGCCGTGAGCGAAACCCTCGAAGAGAACAATGTGATCAGCCGGACGATTGTTGTGGCACCATCCGCCGCCGACCGCACCGTGCCCCAGGTGCAGGCGATCACCGTCAACGGCGAAAGCCGGCCGACCGTCGACACCACCGAGATCGACATCGACATCAGTGCGGTCGACCCGCCGCCGGACGCGACAGGGATGCAAGCGGTGCACGTGATCGAATACGTCTACAACGAGAGCAGCCGGCGCTGGATCCCGGTGGCTCAGTCGGGCTGGCTACCCTACGAGAGCACGCCGAGCAGCTACCGCTGGAACCTGCTGCCGCTCCCGGGCATGCGCTACGTGCAGGTGCGCGCCCGCGATGAGGCCAACAATATTTCCATCGGCAACGCCCGCCAGTTGATCAACTACGAGCCGCCCCAGGACAGCATCGCCCGCCGGCAGACCCGCGTTTACCGCTACACCCTCGCAGCCGGCCAGCAACTGAGCGTCAACCTGGAAGTCCTCAGTGGTGATGCCGACCTCTACGTCTGGTCTTCGCGCACGGATCAGTCGGCGCGGGTGAGCAACCTGGCAGGCAACCTGGCCGAGCAGGTCGTGGTGCCGGCCGGCGAAGTCGTCCCGGGCGTCTACCAGGTCGAAGTCTACGGCTACAGCGCGGCGCAGTACCGGCTGAGCGCCAGTGTCACCAGTAGCACGACCAGCGTACAGGCCATCGGCGGGGGCCTGGCACAGACGAAAACCATTCCGACCGCCCCGATCGTCCCGGTCGACAGCGTACCGGACGAGCGGACCGGCAACACGCCGCTGGTGACGTCCGGCGCACAGAAGGTGCACCTGCCGTTTATTGCTGTACCGCAATAATGCCCCCAACGTAGGCAATCGGTACCGGCTGCAGCACCGACTCTTCGAGCCGCTCAGCGAGCGGCTCGAAGAATTAGTGGCTTTGCAGATGATCCGCGTAACAAAACCGGCTGATTCGCCTCTTGCATCCTGAATCGCAATTGCACCGGAACAGAAAAGAGGGACATCTATGCAACGCCTGATAGCAGTTCTGATGATCGTATTGGTGGCGCTGAGCGCCTGTGGCGGAACAGCGCCCGAAGCGCCGACGCCCGAACCACCCACACCGACCCCCGATCCTCTGGCTGGACTGTATGGCAAAGATTGGACAACTTCGGTCGCCAGTGTCGAAGTTGTCGGCTTTGGCGCCAACCTGGATATGACAATGGTGTTCTACCGCAACGGCGACGTGCGTGCCAGCGTACCGCCAATTGCTCGCTACACTGGGAAGTTTGGCCTGGCAGATGAAGGCCTCTTGCGTTTCGATTGGGAAGAAGAAATCATTGGTACCGAGGAACGCCGCGAGATAACCGAGTTCTGGCAGTTCCAGTTGCGTGGGAGCGAACTGGTGCTGACTAATGATGAAACCGGCGAAGAACGAGTATTTAAAGGCCAGTAATCTGGCAAGATCGGCCAGGTCGTAAACAAGGAGCAAGCAATGAAATCCATCAACCTGTTCGCACTGACGATCATTTTTGCGATGCTGGCACTGGTGATCCCCGCCGCCACACCGGCGGCAGCCCAGGGCGGCGGTGGCCGCATTGCCTACGACAGTGTCGAATCCGGCAACTATGATATCTGGTCGATGAATCCCGACGGCTCGGATCGCCGCAACATCACCAACAGCGCGGAAGACGAATGGAATCCCTCCTGGTCGCCGGATGGTTCACGCCTTGCCTTCGTTTCGGATCGTGCTGAGGGCAACTGGGATATTTACGTCATCAACGTTGATGGCTCCGGCCTGATGCGGCTCACCGATCATCCGGCGCGCGACTCTGAGCCTGCCTGGTCGCCGGATGGCTCAACCATCGCATTTGTATCGCGGCGGGACGGCAATAGCGAGATCTACGCTATGAATGCGGATGGCAGCAACCAGCGCAACCTGAGCAATCACCCCAATGGCGATGAGGCGCCGGCCTGGTCGCCCGACGGCCGCCGCATTGCCTTTCAGTCCACTCGTGTTGACGGCTGGCTCAACAGCGATATTTTTATTATGGCAGCAGATGGCACGCAGCAAACCAATATCACGAATCATCCAGCCCCGGAAGAAGACCCGGCCTGGTCACCGGACGGCAGCATGATTGCTTTCGTTGCCACCAGCGGTGCCAATGCCTGGAATATGGATCTGTTCGTCCGGAATCTGGCGACTGAAGAGGAGAACAAGCTCGTCGACTCGGGCGAAAACGGCGCGATCCATTCGCCGGTCTTTTCCCCTGATGGCACAGCAATGGCGATGGCCTTCAATCCCAATTACGATCCCAGCATGCTCATGCTTGCCGATGCCGGGTGGGATATTTGTGTCGGGCTCACCGGTGGCAATTGTGTTCCGGTGACTCAGGGCAGGCCACTGCCTGATGAAAACCCTGACTGGTGGTGGCCCAATCGCGCTCCGGCCCCGGCCAACCCGGCGCCCGCCCCGGCGCTGCCGTCCGAGAATGCACGCTGCTTCGAGCAGACCGGCTTCTGCATCGACGGGCGCATCCGCGAGTACTGGGAACAAAACGGTGGTCTGGATGTCTTCGGCCTGCCGATTGCGCCGCTCCAGGTCGAGCAGATCGAAGGCAAACCGATCCAGGTGCAGTGGTTCGAACGCAACCGGCTGGAACTTCACCCGGAAAACCCGCGTCCCTACGACGTCCTGCTGGGTCGTCTCGGTGTCGATACGCTTGCTCTCAGCGGCTATGACTGGCAAAGTATTCCCCGCGCTGATCCGCAGGAAGGTTGCTACTTCGAGGAGCGCACCGGGCGCAATATCTGTGGCGAAATCCTGACAATGTGGCAATCCAATGGCCTGGAACTCGACGGCCGGTCTGGCTTCACTGTCGATGAGCGGACGGCGCTGTTTGGTCTGCCCATCACCAATATGCTCACGATGACTACAACCGACGGCAGCCAGTATCAGGCACAGGTCTTCGAGCGGGCGCGCTTTGAGCTGCATCCCGAGAATCCGCCGCCCTTCCATGTGCAACTCGGCCTGCTCGGCCGCGAAGTGCTGGGCAATTAATCCTGAAAAGAACTGGCATGAATAGGGCTGGCCGGCGGCATTGCCGCCGGCCAGCCGCGTGCATGTGCCCTGTACCCGGCTACTCCGCCGCAAACAGCGCCGCTACGTCCATCGTAAAGCCCTCAAGCAGCGGCGAGGTTGCCGTCGTGCCGCGCCCGAAGACTCCGTGTTCGCGGTACTGTCCATCGGCCAGTTGCAGCACGCTGACGGTCTCGGCTTCCGGATCGACCAGCCAGTATTCGGGGATGCCGGCTTCGGCATAGTCGGCGCGTTTCAGCCGCGTATCACGCTCGGGGTCGTCGGGACTGATGATTTCGACAACCAGATCGGCGCCCAGCCAGTAGCGATTCTGCCGCCGCGCATCGCGTGCATCGCGTAGCACCAGCAGGTCCGGCTCCCGATATTTGCCCTCCCGCACTTGCATGCGCAGGGGAGCATACAGCACCGTTCCACCAGATGGCTGCACAAAAGCAAAAAATACCAGAAACAGAAATCGCGACAAAACCTGATGTTTGTCAGTCGGCATGGGCAACACCTCGATATCGCCGTCGTTGAATTCGATCAGGCGGCGGGTCGTGTCGGTCAGCTTGAGGTACTGCTCTTCGGTCCAGAGCCCCTGCAACCCGCTCAGATCCAGGTACTCGCTGCCGTTGTTCCAGGCCAGTTGCAGCACCGGTGTATCGATGGTGACAGTCATGGCGATCCTTCCATGTTCTATAGCATCCCGGTTACTCCGCCGCAAAAAGTGCCGCCACGTCCACCGCAAAACCCTTCAGCAGCACCGAGGTCGCCGTCGCGCCGCGCCCGAAGATTCCGTGTTCGATGTAACTTCCCTCAGCCAGTTGCAGCACCGTGACGGTCTCGGCTGCCGGATCGACCAGCCAGTATTCGGGGATGCCGGCTTCGGCATAGTCGGCGCGTTTCAGCCGCGTATCACGCTCGGGGTCGTCGGGGCTGATGATTTCGACAACCAGATCGGCGCCCAGCCAGTAGCGATTCTGCCGCCGCGCATCGCGCGCATCGCGCAGCACCAGCAGGTCCGGCTCCCGATATTTGCCTTCCCGCACTTGCATGCGTAGTGGGGCAAATAACACTTTGCCGCCGGACTGCGTGACAAAAGCGCGCAAAGCTAGAAAGAGGAATTCGAGTAGAACCTGATGTTTGTCAGTCGGCATGGGCAACACCTCGATATCGCCGTCGTTGAATTCGATCAGGCGGCGGGTCGTGTTGGTCAGCTTGAGGTACTGCTCTTCGGTCCAGAGCCCCTGGAGCCCGCTCAGATCCAGGTACTCGCTGCCGTTGTTCCAGGCCAGTTGCAGCACCGGTGTATCGATGGTGACGGTCATGGCGCTTCCTCCGTAGCATATGCCATCCTGATGAAATTGTAGCACAATGCTCATTCTGCCTCAGCGCGTACCAGCGGCAACCAGATCCGGAAGCTTGCCGGGTCTGGTTGCGCCGGCGGATTCCCTGCCAGGCGCTGACGGCAGCCGACGGCGAACGCTGCTGCCGCGCCGATGATCCGCCGCTGCTCTATGCGCCCAGCGCCACCATTTTGTTGCGCCCGGCATCCGATGATCGCGTGCCCGCACCCGAGCCCTGTCTGGCCCTGGCCTATAACGGCGCGGGCGAGACCCGCCTACAGTTTGGCGAAGATGAGGCCCAGAACATCGTGCAGCTGATGGGCGGCAGTGCCCTGACTGGCTCGCACAGCAAAACGGTTGAAACCGTCTTTTGCGGCTTTCTTATGCCAATTCAAACTCGTCAAAACAAAATGGTCAGACCACTCGTGGTCTGACCAGATTATTTCGACCGCTTGCCCCGACCGACCTGACCGGTGGGCGCCGGGAAGTTCGCGCATGCTCCGATGATCGCTCGTGCGCCCACCGGTCAGGTCAGACGGCACGCAATCCTTCGTTTGCGCCTGGTCAGACCACTAGCGCAAGGGGCTGATTTCAAAATTGATTTGTTCCAGTTCGTCCGGGCTAAGGTTGTTGAATACCACTTTGCCGAATGCATCGGTGATTTGCGTTTCAACCAGGTCAGCCCGCTGGAGCGTCACGCTGCTCCCGGCCAGGTTCGGCCAGCCGCCCCGGCTGGGAATGCGCACTTCGACCACCAGCATGACTTGATTCGCCTGGCCATGTACGGCTTCGGCGGAAATCACGACCTCCAGATCGTCGCCGGTTTCACTCAATACGAGAGGTTGCATAGGTATTTCCGATCCTCCTGATTTCAAACCTACGCCGGCCGGATCCGTCTGTCCCGCCGGTACGCGCAGGCTATCCAGTAATTCACGCGAAAACGCAATGATCAATCGTCCCGGTTCATCGAAACACCAGAAACTGCTGGCCGGCTTCGGCGCCTCAAGAAAACGCAGATCTGCCGGCCGGTGCTGCTCAGGCAGACGCAATTGCTCGTTCTCTGCCAGCAACAGCAACTCGCGTAAATCGGTATAGGTTGCCATGCAGTGCGGGCATTGCTCCAGGTGAAACCGTACCGCTTGCCAGGATGCCGGCGGGTCTTCCGCATTGCGTTCGGCGACGATATAGATGCTCAGCTGATCCTGGCATTCCCGGCAGACCAACTGGTCTTCGCCGGCTGATCGGATCGCTCTGAAGAATGGCTCATGTGCCGAGGGCATAGGCACTTTCCTTTCCATCTACTGCCAGGCAAGAGGCCATCCGCGCCCTGATGTTACACCCGGGTTTCATCAGATTGAGAGACCTCCGTTGCGATGCTGCCCTCGGCCAGGAGTGTGTGGAGCGCCGGATGCTCGCGCAGGCGCCGGAGCGTGCGATATCAAGCTCCTTTGCGATGGGTTCACTTATGAGTATTTCATGTCAATGCAACACCTGCAACACCTGCAACCAGTTGCAAGTGTTGTTGCAACACCTGCAACACCTGTGTTAAATGCAAAAAGCAAGGGGAAAAACACCTCTCTCTCGTGTATTGGTAATTGATCTATAGCTGTAACACATTTTAGCATAACCGAATATTCTAGAAGTTAAGAAATTAAACACGCCATTGAATCTTCATTTATGCAATTTTGAGCGTATATCCAGCACGGAACACTGCTATGGAAGGTGGAACCGATCCGATCACACTGGCAAACCGGGTATGCAAACTGTTCCTGATCGTGATTGTAGTGCTGAGCATCGTCCTGCGCATCCTGTTTCGTGCAATCGGCATTAATCGGCATTGCTGTTCGCATTGTGGCCTGGCTTCTGTTGTGTGCATTCATCGGCTCACGGTTCGGCGATAACGGGATTGTCATTGGCCTGCTCATCGGCGTATTGCCTGGCGTCAATCGATGCGGTTCGCCATCGTTGCAGGGTGAGCCCTTGCCGGCACCGGCTTGCCAGACGCCGCACTTCGTGCTACCCTTGTGCCGTGCAAGCACCTACGCTTGCATCGCTTCGCCGCCATACCAGCTACCACGATGCATGAGGCATCACCCGCATCGGCACACGTGAGTATCCGGCGGTGCCCGGTTCTCTGGTTCCTTAGTCTCTCGGTGCTACCAGAACTGCAATATGGAGATCCTGAATCATGAAAATTGCTGTTGTAACCAACGACGGGCGCAGTATCAGTGCTCACTTCGGGCGCGCCCGCCAGTACCTCGTCCTGACTGTCGAAAATGGAGCCGTTGTGCAACGCGAGCTGCGTGATAAAACCCCCTGCGATCATAGCCATCACGACCACGACCACGGCCACGACCACGATCACGACCACGACCACGGCCAGGCCATCGATCTCACGCTGCCCACCGTCAATTCGGCCGACGATGGGCATAACCAGAAGGTCGCCGTTATCAGCGATTGTGCCGTTGTCCTCTCGCGTGGGATGGGCCAGGGGATGCATCGCAACCTGCAACGCAGCGGTATCCGCGCCGTGCTCACCGACATCGTCCTGATCGATGAGGCTGTCGAGGCCTTCCTGAGCGACCGGCTCCAGGAACGGCCCGAACTCGTCCATTAAGCCGAAGCAAACGTTGAAATTCGTTTGATTTTGCGGCGAAGCCGCAAAATCAAACGAACAAGATAGTCACTACCTATGCCTCTCTCTGCACGAAATCGACGCTGGGATACCCGTGATCCGGCGTCGGCTGAATTTATTGCCGCCAGCGGCGAGGATCCGCTGATCGCTACACTGCTCTACCAGCGCGAAATTCGCGACCCCGCCGAAATTGCGGCCTTTCTCGATACCAGCATGAAGACCGGCCTCCACGATGCCTTCCTGATGAAGGGCATGCCCGAGGCGAGCGCCCGTATCGCTCGCGCCATCCGCGACCAGGAGTCGATGGCGGTCTATGGTGATTTCGACACCGACGGAGTAACGGCCGTGACTTTGCTCATGCAGGCGATTACGGCCATGGGCGGCAATATCCGTCCTTACATCCCGCATCGTATGCGCGAGGGCTATGGCCTCAATAGCGAAGCCATCGAACAACTCGCCGTCGAAGGTGTGCGCTTGCTGATCACGGTCGACTGCGGCATCAGCAATGTCGCCGAGGTTGATCGCGCCAATGCGCTGGGCATCGATGTCATTGTCACCGACCATCATCATCCGCCGGCGGAATTGCCCCGCGCCCTGGCGGTCGTCAATCCCAAGCAAGCCGGCTGCGAATACCCGTACAAACAACTTGTCGGCGTTGGCATTGCCTATAAGCTGGTGAATGCTATTCGCAAACAGGGGATTGCACCCGGCAGCCTGCGTGGTCGCGATATGCTCGATGTGGTGGCACTGGGCACTGTCACCGATATGGGGCCGCTCAACGGCGAGAATCGCGCCCTGGTGCGGGCCGGTCTTCAGGCCATCAATACGACCGAGCGCCCCGGCCTCCGCGCCCTGATCGCCGTCAGCGGGTTGACGCCGGGCCAGATCGACTCAACCGCAATCGGCTTTATGCTCGGGCCGCGCATCAATGCCGCCGGGCGCCTCGATGATGCGGTGCGCGCCTATGATTTGCTGCTGGCTACGGATCTGGCCAGTGCCCGGCAGATCGCCGAGGAACTCAATACGGCTAATCGTAATCGTCAGCAACTCACAAAAGAGGTTCAGGCCGCTGCTCGTGCCCAGGCCGAAGCTGCGGGCCGGCACCAACGGCGTGTCGTGCTCATCGATGGGGAAGGGTTTCCCTCCGGTGTGGTCGGCCTGGTCGCCGGCAAGCTGGTCGAAGAGTGGGGGCGCCCGGTGCTGCTAATCGAGCGCGGTAGCGAAACCTCGCGCGGCTCGGCCCGCTCAATTGCCGGCTTTAGCATTATCGAAGCACTCACCGAATGCAAGGATCTCTTCGTCAAATTCGGGGGGCATTCCGCCGCCGCCGGCTTCACCCTCGCCACCGATCAGATCCCGGAGCTGGATCGGCGCCTGCAAGCTATCGCCGATCAACGGCTGACCGACGAAATGCTCGAGCCGGCACTGAATATCGACCTGGAACTGGCGCTGACCGAACTCAATCGCGAGCGCTTTCAGCAGATCGAGCGCCTGCAACCCTTCGGCCAGGCCAACCCCATGCCGACGCTGATGACCCGCCGGGTGCAAGTCTTGAGCAGCCGGGCGCGTGGCAACGAAGGCCAGCATCTGGCGCTCAAACTGGCCGGGCCCGCAGGCAAACCCATCGACGGCATCGCTTTTCGGCTGGGCCGGTTCGCCGAAAGCGTGATGCGCCATCCCTGGATCGATATTGCTTATACGCTGGAAGAAAATACCTGGAACGGCCAGACCAGCCTGCGCCTTAACATCAAAGATTTTCGCCGCGCCACATAGACACCACATACCTGCCCGGCGGGCCGGGCGACCGGCCGGACCGCCCCGCGACGGATCCCCGCCGGCGGATGGGACGGATCGCGGCGGGCCGGCCGCGCGGCGCCCGCCCCCCATCCCCGCCCGACCGCGACGTAAGGGCGCAGCAGCGGCCCCCATCGGCAGGAACCGCCACCGTCACCGGGAAGTACCCGGCGACCGGCGGTGGGCCGCGGTGAACGGATGGCCGCTGCTGCGCCCCTACCCGTCGGACGGGGCATACCGCGGGCACCGGGACGGACCGCCCCGCGACGGATCCCCGCCGGCGGATGGGACGGATCGCGACGGGACGGTCGGTGCCGCCCATCCGGGATCGTCGATGCCCACCGGCAATCACACGATCACCACACGGCGCACACACGCTGCATCTGCGATAATCTGGATGATTTCTAAACGCTGCTTTCGCCGGAGCTACTATGCCATACGATCCATCAAGACATCATCGCCGCTCAATTCGCCTGCCCGGCTACGATTATGGCCGGCCCGGTGCCTATTTCGTGACGATCGTTACACAACATCGCGTCCCCGTTATGGGGCAGATTGTCGACGGGGTAATGGTTCTGTCGCCAATCGGGCGGATCGTCGAGGCTTGCTGGAAACGGCTGCCCACTCATTTCGCTCGGGTGACGCTCGATGCCTTTGTCGTGATGCCCGATCATCTGCACGCTCTGCTGATCCTGGAGCAGATGGAGACTGCGGCGCCTGTGCAAACCGACGGCAAAATACGGGGGACTCGCCCGGAGTCACTGGCGGCGATTATCCAGAATTTCAAAGCCGTATCGACCCGTCGCGTCAATCAGGATCGTGGCACGGCTGGTGCTCGCTTCTGGCAGCGCAATTATTATGAGCGGATTGTCGCGCATACCAATGCTTTCCAGCGCGTTCGCCGCTACATCATCGAGAATCCGCGGCGCGCTGCCAGGCTTTCTGATGGCAGCAACGGCTGATTACGGCCGCTGGTACAAAATCTGGTACGAGCCGTTGCGTGCACCCTGCGCCGCAACCCGGTAGCGAATGTTGCCCCGCTCGTCGGCGCGCACGATACTGCTGCGCGTCACCTGTTGTGCCGGCTCACCGGCGACCGAAAAGACCACCGCACCCTCGGCGTCGAGCACGTCGATGCGCAGATCGCCGCTTTCTACCGCGACGATCACGATTACCTGCACGCCCACCGTGCCTTCGGCGACCCGCAGATCGCGCAGCGTTGCCCCCTCGGCACTGACGAAATCGCTGCTGAGGTTGCCGCTGAGCTCCTGGTGGTCGACGCTGCTGCGTTCGCCGCTGACCAGCAGGCAGCCGCTGAGCAGCCAGGGCAGCAACAGACAGACAATCATCGGCAGGCACGGGCGAGATTTCGCCTGCTCACCATGCTCCTGAAACAAACTACCCATAGGACTCGGGGCGATAGTCGGCGTGATAGGTTTCCGACTCCGGTACTTCTTCGATGCGCGGCGGGCGGCGTTGCACCACTCGCAGGCTGGTACCGCAATTGGGATTGGCACAGACAACCAGCGTTCCCTCATCGAAATAAGGCATCAGTGCAAGCTTCTGCCCGCACCGTGGACATTTCACAAAGACGATGGACATGAGGGCTTACTCCGCAAAGAGGGCGTCCACAAAACCTTGCGAGTCAAAGATCGCCAGATCGTGCAGTTTCTCACCGGTTCCGAGGTAACGGATCGGACGCTCGATATCCTGGGAAACCGCGAACGCAATCCCGCCTTTGGCCGTTCCGTCCATCTTGGTGATGGCCACATCGGTGACGCTGGCGGATTTGAGAAAGGCTTTGGCTTGCAGCACACCGTTCTGGCCGGTAGTCGCATCGATTACCAGCAGCGTTTCGTGCGGCGCATCAGGAACCTTGCGCTTGATAATGTTGCGCAATTTCTCGAGTTCGGCCATCAGGTTGAACTTGGCCTGTAACCGCCCGGCAGTGTCGATGATCAGAATGTCGAAATCTTCGGTCATCGCCCGATCGATAGCTTTGAACACCACCGCACCTGCATCGCTGCCCTGACCCATACCGACGACCGGCACCCCGGCCCGTTCGGCCCAGGTTTCGAGTTGCTCGGTGGCGGCCGCCCGGAAGGTGTCGGCGGCCGCCAGCAGCACGCGTTTGCCGAATCGTTCACGGTAGCGATAGGCCAGTTTGGCAATCAGGGTCGTCTTGCCGGCACCATTCACCCCGGTGACCAGAATGATATAGGGCCGTGCCTCAACCGGCGGGCGTCCGGCAAATTCCTGGAAGGTACGCACCATCTCGGCCTTGAGCATGTCGCGAGCCTCGCTGGCTTTTTTGGTGCCATAGCGATTCACCCGGTCTTTTGTGCGATTGACCAGGTACATCGTCGTTTCCAACCCGACGTCGCCCTGGATCAAGGCCTCCTCCAGTTCGTCCCAGAGCTCATCGGTAATCAGTTCATCGCCGCGAAACATCTGCGAGATGCGCCCGAAGACGCCCTGGCGCGATTTTTCAAGGCTTTGCGCGACCTGCTCTTCTTCCTGCCGAGCCTCTTCTTCGGTGCGTGGCGCATCCTGCACCCGCCCAAAGATCCGCTTGAAAAAAGACATGCACTATTTCCTTACCGGCAATCGATTTGCTGTCAATCAAATGCGTTGGATGCGCGGCGAACTCTCCCAGTCGGCGCCGGCATAGCTGCGACGCAATTGCTCCAGCGCGACCCGCAGCGCCTCGCGCTCATCCACAGCTTCGACCGTCAGCGCGATGTCGGCCAGCAATTCCTCGCCGTCGTCGCTATCGTAAATGATCGTCCCGCTAACGTGCCAGCGCTCCGGTTCGAGCAGCGTCAGCAACTGGCGGCTGTGGAGCGCGCCACGCAGCTTCTCCAGCAAACTGCCGACTTCAGCATCCGGAATGAAAATGCGTTCAGCGCCGACAGTGCTCAGGTAAAACCCACCCTCGCCGGGGTCAAGCTGCACGTGTTCGTCACTATGCCGGAGATACGGAGCGCCGTTGCTTCGGATCCGTTCGAGTGTCATACCTTTGCTGTCCTCCTCGTGTGGCCCGCTGCGCGCTTGCGCTTGCCGAACAGCCGGCCCTGGTTGCGCTTGCAACATTATACCGCAGAAACGACCGTTCACCATGCAAGGCAGGTGCATTGCGCGAACCGGCACCGCAGCATGCCGACTCTGCGCTATACTGGGAGTATGCTTATTACAATCAGCGCGGAGCACGATATGCAAAAACCACGCATTATATATACCATAGCCATGCCCGATCCGCATAGTCACCTTTTTCACGTCACGATTGCCGTCGAAGGCATTGCCGCCGACCGGCTCGACCTGAGCTTGCCCGGCTGGACGCCGGGATCCTACATGATCCGCGAGTACGCCCGCCACGTCCAGGAATTTGCGGCCTATTCCGGCAAGCAGGCGCTGGCCTGGCGTAAAACCAGCAAAGATAGCTGGCAGATCGAAAGCGGCGGCGCCGATCGGGTGCTCGTCAGCTACCGGGTATATGCCTTCGAGTTGACGGTACGCACCAGCCATCTCGATGGCTCACACGGCTATTTCAACGGCGCCGGCGTGTTTATGTTCGTCCACGGCGGCACGACCGAACCGCTTGGCCTGCGCATCGTTCCCGCCGCCGGCTGGCATATCAGCACCGGCATGAACCCCTGGACGGAAGATGGGCCGCAGAGCTTTTGTGTTGCCGACTACGACGAACTGGTCGATTGCCCCGTTGAGTGCGGCACCCATCGCCGGCTGCATTTTACCGTCGATGATATTCCGCACGAGATTGCTATCTGGGGCCATGGCAACTATGATGAGCAGCGCCTGCTGGACGATACTCGCCGGATTGTCGAAGTTCAGCGCGATTTCTTCGGCGGCCTGCCCTATCGCCACTATACCTTTATTCTGCATCTGACCGACGGGCGCGGCGGTGGCCTCGAGCATCGCAACAGTGTCTCGAATATGCTCGATCGCTGGACTTTCCGGCCCGAACAGCGCTACGAGCGCTACCTGGCACTGACGTCGCACGAATTGTTCCATGTCTGGAATGTGAAGCGGCTGCGCCCGGCGCCGCTCGGTCCCTTCGATTATCGGCGCGAAAACTATACGCGCCAGCTCTGGGTGGCCGAAGGCATCACCAGTTATTACGATGAGTTGCTGCTGGTACGCGCCGGCCTGCTGAGTGCCGGGCGATTCCGCGAAAAGCTGGCCGGCAAAATCCTGACATTGCAGGGCCAGCCCGGTCGCCGCATGCAGAGCCTCGCGCAGAGCAGTTTCGATGCCTGGATCAAATTTTATCGTCCGGACGAGAACAGCGACAACAGCAGTATTTCCTACTACCTCAAGGGCAGCCTGGTAGCGCTGCTGCTCGATATGCATATTCGCCGCGAGAGCGGCGGCGAATGCTCGCTCGACGATGTATTGCGCCATCTTTACGAGCGCTACCCGCTCAGCGGGCCGGGCATTCCGGAAGACGACGGCATCCTCGATGCCCTCGAGCAGGTCACTGGTCTGCGCGAACCCTTTGCCGCCTTCTACCAGCAGTACATCATCGGCACTGCCGAACTGGATTATGCGGCGGCACTGGCGTGTGTTGGCGTGGACATGGAGTGGGGCTACCAGCGGGGTGGGCCGGGTTCCGCACCGGCCTGGCTGGGTCTGACGACACGCAGCGACGCGGGTCGCCTGCTGGTGGCGAAAGTCAATGCCGACGGCCCGGCCTATGCGGCCGGCGTTTATGCCGGCGACCAGTTGCTGGCGCTGGATGGCTGGCGGATCGATGCCGAGAAACTCAATGAGCGCCTGGCCGAGCGGGCTCCCGGCGAGACGCTGCGCCTGGCCCTGTTTCGTTACGATCAGTTAATCGAAGTGCCGGTTTGCCTGACAGCAACTCCGCCCGACCAGCTAACCCTGCGATTGCTGGCCGAGCCGGACGCCTTTCAGCAGCGGATGTACCGCGACTGGCTGGGGCAGGAATTTAAGGATTGAGGGCTTCAATTTCGTGGGTAGCCAGGTAGATCACGCGCTCGCCGATATTCGTGGCGCGGTCAGCGAAGCGTTCGAGGGCGTGGGCAATATTCAGCAGATGCAGCACACATTCGAGCGTTGCCGGTTCGGCCTGGGCATCGGCGATCAGCGCGGCAACAATGCGATCTTCGAGATCGTCGACTTTTTCATCCGAATCGGAAAGCGAACGGGCATGCCCGCAATCCTGACTGACAAAAGCATCGAGCGAGGTGTGCAGCATCCGCCGGGCAAGCTGGCCCATCGTCTGGAGTTGCGCAGGGGCGGGCACCAGTGCCGGCGCACGGGTGGCCGCGATTGTCTCACGACCCACTCGTTTGGCATAGTCGCCCATGCGCTCGAGTTCGCTCATGATCGCGGTAGAAACCTGCAACAGGCGCAGATCATCGGCGACCGGCTGCTGGGTGGCCAGGATCACCAGCACATCCTCTTCGAGCACCGTACGGGCATCGTCGATGTCGCGGTCGAGCGCGATCACGCGCTGGGCCAGCATGTTATCCCAGAGATCAAGCGCACGCATCGCATCGGCCAGCGCCTGTTCTACCTGGCTACCGGCGCGCAGAATACTGTTGCGAATATCTTGCAGGTCACGGTCAAAACGTTGTCGTCTGGTCATCGGTTTGCCTTTAGCTTGGAATAACCACGAAACGCCGACCAATCGAACGGGGATCGTCCGGCATCGTCGCGGAACGATACTTGAAGTTTCATCGATGCAGTATAGCATATTCTATACCATTCTACACCAATTTTGGTGCCGATTTTGGCAAGCATTTCAGCTTGATGCAACGTTTGCCGGGCTGCACCCCACGATCCTTATTTTCCGGGGTGCGGGCCGGCTTTGCCGCCCCGCACCCCCATCGGCAAAGCATAATCAGTTCTGCTTGACGAGTTCGCAGCGGAAAATCGGGCGTTGCTGTGCCTCCCAGCGGCGATGGTGCGGCGATTTCAAGGCCTCGTCAATCACGAAACTGTACTCGTTGGGATCGAGTTGCTCGAAGCCGCTGAAGGTTTGCAGGTTCTGCTGCAATTCCCGGAAGGCAAGCTCGTTGTCAGTGAGGATACTGATGCGACCCTCAGGCCGCAGGGCACGGTGAAGCTGCGCCAGGTACGGTGGCGCCAGCACCCAGCGCTTGCGATGGCGCGCTGTGGTCGGCGGCACCGGAAAATGCACATAGACCATGCCGAGGCTTTCGGTCGCCAGCAAGGCATAGAGCAGCTTCATATCGGCCTGGAGAAAGCGGATATTGGCCAGGTTGCGGCTGCGTGCCAGTTCGACGGCGCGGAACAGCGGTTTGCGCACGATGTCGATGCCGAGATGGGCGCATGCCGGCCGGCGCGCCGCCGTCTCGACCAGGAATTCGCCGGTGGCACTGCCGATCTCCAGCGCCAATGGCCCGGCCATCTCCAGCAGCGACTCGGCGGAAATTGCGGTAAAATGCTCGGGGTGCCGATACAATTCACGGTTCGACCAGGTCAGCAGGTAGCGTGCCGCGACAGCTTCGTCCGGCGCTGCCACCCGCAGACGGGCGGGAAATCGCCCGCGCGACATAGAACCTCCCTGAATGATGTTGCCGGTGCCTTGCGGCAATCTGGCTTTAGACTACCGCAAACTGTGTTAATGTCAAGTGGCTGCCTATGCCCCCCATTTTGTTACAGCGTGCATTCTGGAACTGGCCGGCGCCGCCGGTCTGGCGCGAGACGCTGCTGATCGGCGGAATCTTCGGCGGGCTGGCGCTGCCCATCGGCTTTCGCAGCGGCCTGCTGATCTTCCATCGGGAACCGATGTCGCTGTTTCGCCAACTGCTGCTGGCGCTGCAACTGCTGCTGATGCCGGCACTGGCCGAGGAACTGGTTTTTCGCGGCCTGCTGCTGCCGCCTCCCGCGGCCGCCGCGCCGCCGGGCCGGGTTGCTCGCGCCGTTGCCCTGAGTGTCGCCGCTTATGTGGCCTGGCACCCGCTCAACGGCTGGTTGATTGCGCCGCAGGCGCGCCATGTCCTTTGCCGGCGCGATTTCCTGCTGATCACGACCCTGCTCGGCCTCGCCTGTAGCCGGCTCTATCTTCGCAGCGGCTCGATCTGGCCGCCGGTACTGTTGCACTGGTTGTGCGTGTTCGTCTGGGCCGGCTGGCTCGGTGGTCGGCGCCTGCTCAGCTCCGCTCCTGCGCAGTTCCTCTAATGATTCACTCATATTGCGTTAACCTGATTCCAACAATGATGCAGTACGCTGGAACCATAGATTGCGGCTACAGTCAGATCCACACGCTCTGTAGCCTCACTCCCATTTCCCGGCTACCCATCTGTGGTAGCCGTTTTTGATTCTGCAGGCCATATAGCAATCTTACGAGAACCATGCACGAGAATCATGAACGACACTGTTGGTTAAACCTGATTGTCACGATTGCAGACCCTTTCGGCAATAGCGCACCCATTGTTACACCTTGGTTAGTAACATCGTGTATACTCGCATCGTACACCGGAAAGCCGCTGGTGCATCTGTCTATGCATCTTGCTCAGATGCTTCCTACAGCAGTGCCTGGCGTTGTGGGCGTGCCGGACTGAATTGCGCTCTTCTACGCTGACGAAAGGGTTCGTGCATGTCGACCTCGAATAGGGCGATGCCTGCGCAGCACGCAATGGTTTTGCCGAATGTCCCCGGCGTGTGTGGATCGTCTGCGTATGTGCCGTATGCTGCTTCGATCACTCATCTGCTTGCCTGTGTCCTTGCCGAGAGTCAGGTTGGCTTTGCCCTGCTCGACCAGCACTTATGCTACCAGGTCGTCAGTGATGTTTTTGCTGCCGGATGCGTGAAGCGCGCCGCCGATCTGCCCGGCAACCCGGTAAGCCAGGCGACGCCGGAACTGGCGGCGAGCCTGGTGCCTGCGGCAAGCCGGGTGCTGGCCGGTGACGGGATCCAGGAGCATACGGCGATGCCGAATGGACGGCACGTACAGTTGCGCTTGTTGCCCTGGCAGCCGGCTCCGGAGGCTGAACTGCACGTACTCTGTGTTTTACGTTTATGTGCGGGCAGCCCGCAGCCGGCTGCATACGATCGCGAATATATGCTGAGTAAAGCCCTGGAAGCGGCGGCCAACGGGGTCGCCATTACCAGCGTCGACGGTACGATTGAATGGGTGAACCCGGCCTTTACCCGGCTTACCGGCTATGCAGCGCACGAAGTTATCGGCGCGAATCCGCGAGTCCTGAAATCGAACCTCCAGCGGGTCGAGCAATACGAAAATCTCTGGAACACGGTGCTGAACGGGCGAGTCTGGCAGGGGCAACTGGTCAATCGGCGCAAAGACGGACGCCTCTACCACGAAGAAATGAGTATTACGCCGGTCAGTGCCGACGGTGAACGAATTACCCATTTCATTGCCATCAAACAGGATATTTCGGCCCGTATTGAGCGCGAACGTGAGCGCGCTGCCCTGCTGACGATGTCGAAGGCGTTGCGTACGGCGCGCACCCGTGCCATGATGTTGCCGACGTTGCTAAAACAGGCCAGCGTGCTTTTGCAGTCCGAAGGCGCTTTGCTGGCGATGCGCGATCGAACCAGCGGCGAGACGGTTTTTGAACTGGGGGTCGGCGCCTGTGCCGGGTTCACCGGCCTGCAATGGCCGCCCGGTGTCAGTGTGAGTGGGCGCGTGATTACCTCCGGCGTGCCCTATGCCAGCAATGATATTCAGCACGATCCGGAATTTGCCCACCCGGAGCTGCTCGGCGAGATGCAGGCGGCGCTCTGTATGCCGCTGCGGGCGCACGATACGATTATCGGTGCGCTCTGGGTGACGCGCCGCGAGCCGTTTCAAGGCTCGGATATGCATTTGCTGGCCGCCATCGCCGATATGGCGGCCAATGCCATCCAGCGCTCGACGCTGCACGAGCAAACCGAGCAGCGCCTGCGCCGTCTCAGTGCTCTGCGCGCTATCGACCAGGCGATTACGGCCAGTTTTGATGTGCGATATAGCCTGACGGTTGTGATCGAGCAGGTGCTACAACAATTGGGTGTCAGTGCTGCGGATGTTCTGATCCTGAATGTGCAGGCAGGGATACTCGAATGCGCGGCGGCGCAGGGTTTTCGCACGCAGGCTTGCAAATCCAACCGGCTGCCGCTTGGCCATGGCTGCGCCGGCCGGGTCGCGCTGGAACGCCGGCGCATTCAGCATGCCGATGCGGCGCCGATGGTGCCGGATCGGCCGCCGTTCTGGCAACCGGAAGGCTTCAGAACCTATTTCGGCACGCCGCTGATCGCCCGCGGCCAGGTCAAGGGAGTGCTGGAGGTGTTTCATCGCGGCCCGCTCGAACCGGACAGTGACTGGATCGATTTCCTCGAAACGCTGGCCGGCCAGGCCGCGATTGCCATCGATAATGCCGAGCTCTTTGGGAATTTGCAGCGCTCGCATGCCGAGCTGGCCCTGGCCTACGATACCACCCTCGAAGGCTGGTCGCGGGCTCTGGATTTGCGCGATCACGAGACGGAAGGCCATACCCGCCGGGTCACGGCGATGACGGTGCGCCTGGCGCGGGTGATTGGGATGGCCGAGAGCGAGATGGTGCATCTCCGCCGCGGCGCGCTGTTGCACGATATCGGCAAAATGGGCATTCCCGACCGGATTTTGCTCAAAAACGGTCCGCTTACGAACGAAGAATGGGATATCATGCGTCTGCATCCGGTGTATGCTTACGAGTTACTGGCACCGATTGCGTATTTGCGCCAATCACTCGATATTCCCTATGCGCACCACGAGCGCTGGGACGGCAGCGGCTACCCGCGGGCCTTGCGCGGTGAGCAAATCCCGCTGGCCGCCCGCATTTTTGCCGTGGTTGATGTCTGGGATGCCCTGTTGAGCGACCGGCCGTACCGGGCCGGCTGGCCACTTGAAAAAGTGCGCGATTATATTCGCCAGCAATCCGGGATACTCTTCGATCCGCAGATCGTTGAGGCGTTTCTCGGTCTGGATGTCGATTGAGTGGACATAATGGACACGGTGATGAGTATCCAGATGCCGGAACCGGGCGCTGTCGCGGCAACCCGGCAAATTCGGGCGCTGGGCAAACGCATTCGGCAACCGCATATTATCGCGCTCACCGCACATGCGCTGGTTGATGATCGTGAGTGCTATCTGGCTGTCGCTATCGAAGCCTGTGTGAGTAAGCCGGTTCGAATGGCGGTACACAACCAGGCGCTCATGGCGGCTGCCTTCCAGGTGGATATTGCAATGGAACCGGAACAGGGCACCAATGTCCGCCGTTCAGTGATCGACTGGACGGTGCTGGAGAATTTGCTGATCTCGCTGGAAGATGAAGGTTCGGCAACCGTGGCGGAAATGATCCAGTTATTTGAGCAGGAAACCGGGCAGCAGATCGCCATGCTCGCTACAGCGCTCCAGGCTGAAAACCGCGAGCAACTACGGTTGCTGGCGCATCGCGTTCGTGGCGGTGCCAGCCAGCTCGGGGCAATGCGCGTGGTTGAAGCCTGCTGGTTGCTGGAGGTGCGTAGTGCTGTGGCGGCACCGGCAGAACTCGAGGATGTCCGGCGCCGCTTGCAGGTTGACTATCAGGAAGCCTTGCGAGTGCTGCAAGCACGCTGGCCGAACTAGTGGACTGACCAGATTATTGTGACCGCTGGCCCCGACCGACCGGAGCGGTGGGCGCCGGGAAGTTCGCGCATGCTCCGGTGATCGCTCGTGCGCCCACCGCTCCGGTCAGACCGCACGCAACCCTGCGTTTGCGTCTGGTCAGTCTGAAGGTTTAACAGAAGATTCGGCCTGGAAGCAACAACCCTGCGTTTGCGTCTGGTCAGTCTACTAGCCGGCGGGAGTCTGTACACAAAGTCACGGTTTTGCATAGCAAAACCGTGACTTTGTGGTGTATTTGCTATTTTTGGCGATAGTTCGCCTGCAAAAATATACGATTCACGGTACAATAGGGTGCGAAAAATCACACCGGAACACCGTGTAATGCCAGCAGGGAAGTGCGGGCTACACCAGATTGTGCAAACCCCTCACCTGTCAGGGCTGGTACAAGGAACCCTGTATGCATGCTGAATTCTCATTCAATCCCGGCGCACCTTCGCATATCGTTGGCATTGGTGCTTCCGCCGGTGGCTTAAAGGCGCTTGAACAGTTTTTTACGCATATGCCGCTGGAAAGCGGTATGGCCTTTGTGGTCATCCAGCATCTCTCGCCGGATTTCCGCAGCTTGATGGATGACTTGCTGGGCCGTTGCACAAAAATGCCGATTTATCGCGTCAGCGATGGTATGACGGTATCGGCCAACAGCATTTATCTGATCCCGCCGCGCATGAATATGACGATCCGTGAGGGGCGGCTCTACCTCACCGAGCGTGCGACGACCGAGTATCTGTCGCTGCCGATTGATATTTTTTTGCACTCGCTGGCCAAAGATGCCGCTGCGCAGGCGGTTGGCATTATTCTTTCCGGTACCGGCTCCGATGGTTCGCGCGGTATTCGCAGCATTGCCGGGAGCGGTGGCCTGGTGCTAGCCCAGTCGCTTGATACGGCCCAGTTCGACGGTATGCCGCGTAGTGCGCTGGCAACTGACGCGGTGCGCACTGCGGTGGCGCCCGAGGCGATGCCCGAGATTTTGATGGCGCATGCCCAGGATCCGGCCAGTGTTGCGCGGCTGATTGCCGAACGGGAAACCATCGGTTTGCTCGGCGGCGATATTGATGCGATTTTTACCCTGCTGCGCCGGCGCTACCGCATCGATTTTGCCCAGTATAAAGCCACAACCGTCGGGCGGCGCATCCAGCGTCGTATGGATCTGGTCGGCATCGGCAATATTCTCGAGTACGTCAATCTGCTGGCGGAAGACAGCGAAGAACTCGACCAGTTGTATTTCGATTTATTGATCGGGGTGACGGCTTTTTTTCGCGATACCGAGGCTTTTGAGTCGTTGCGGATGCAGGCGATTCGTCCTCTACTGGAGCAAATTGGCCCTGACGATGATGTTCGGGTCTGGGTGGCCGGCTGTGCCACCGGTGAAGAGGCCTATTCCGTTGCAATGATGCTGATCGATGAAGCTGAACAACGCAACCATCACGGCAAGATTCATATCTTTGCAACCGATGTGCATCCGACGTCGCTGGTGGTGGCCGGCAATGGGCTCTATGAGCAGTCACGGTTGGCCGGCGTGCCCGAACGCTATATGCAGCGCTATTTTAGCGAAACCGACCCTGGGATGTACAAGGTGGCCACCAGTATTCGCAAACATGTGATCTTCTCGCGCCACGATGTGGTGACCGATCCGCCGTTCACCCGGCTGGATCTGATCTGCTGCCGCAACCTGCTGATTTATCTGCAACCGCATGTGCAAGATCAGGTGATTGGCCTGTTCCATTTTGCCTTGAAAGTCGGCGGGGTGATGTTTCTGGGCTCGAGCGAAGGCCTGGGCCGGCTGGCCAATGAGATGGAGCCGCTCGATAAGCACTGGAAGCTCTTTCGCAAGCGGCGCGAACTCAAGCTGAATGTGCCGCTCAATAGCGCAACTGCCGGGCGCCCGCTCGACCCGGCGCTGCCCTCGATGGTGGCGCAGCGTTCGCGTTCGGCGACGATTGATCGGCAGTTGCTCCAGGCTTATGATGTGCTGCTCGATCAGTATATGCCACCGGGCTTTTTGATCGATGAGCACCGGCGCATTTTGCACTATTTTGGCGATGTCGGTGATTTTCTGCAACCACGTGGGCGGGCCGATGAAGATGTGTTGTCGATCCTCAAGCCGAATCTGAGCCTGGCGCTGGGGACGGCCCTGGAACGGGTACGCCGCGAACGTTCGCCGGTAGTGACGCGGAATGTGCGGGTGACCGGTGCCGACGGCGAAACGATCTTTGATGTGCTGGTACGCTCGTTGCGCGCCGGCGATAGCGAGCATTTTCATATCGCGATTACGGAAATAACGGCGGCGGCATTGCCGGCAACCGACAAAGAAGGCGATGTCATTTTTTTTGATATGGCCCGTGAAGTGAATGAACGCACCGCCGAAATCGAGCTGGAGCTGAAACTGACGCGCGAGAGCCTGCAGGCGACGGTTGAGGAATTGCAAGCCAGCAATGAAGAATTGCAGGCAACCAATGAAGAATTGCTCGCCTCCAATGAAGAATTGCAGAGTACCAACGAGGAATTGCACTCTGTGAACGAAGAATTGTTTACGGTGAATGTGGAACTGGAGAGCAAAAACCAGGAACTCCAGACTCTGAACCAGGATCTCGATCATTTGCTGCGGGCGCTGGCCATTGGGATTGTATACCTGGATCGGCATTTGCGCATTCGCAAATTCAATCCGGCGATTGCGGCGTTTTTTGAATTGCTGCCGCAAGATATTGGCCGTCCGCTGGAACATATTGCCTACCGCCTCGAAGGGCGCGACCAGATCATCACGGAGGCGCAGGCGGCGATTCGTGAGGGTTTGAGCAGTGAGCGCGAGGTGCGCAGTGCCGACGGGCGCTGGTTCCTGCGCCGGATTACGCCGCAGCGCAGCGATGATCAGGACATCGAGGGCTGCGTGGTGAGCTTCGCGGAAGTGACGGCGATCAAAGTAGCCCAGGAGAAAGCACGCATCAGTGAGCAGCGTTATCGCGGTGCGGTGGCCGGTAGCCAGGATACCTTCGTGCTGCTGGAGGCGGTGCGCGATACGCACGATCATATTGTTGATTTCCGTTATATCGATATCAATGCGGAGGGTTTGCGTTACCTGGATCGCTCACGTGAGGCGGTGCTCAACCAGTTGCTCTGCGATGTTGAACCACAGGCGCGTCACGATCCGCGCTTGCTGAATTCCTTCCGCCAGGTCGTGAGCAGTGGCCGGCCAATCGTGCGCGTGTTGAGCGATATCGATCCGGAGAGCGGCAAGGAGCGCCATATTCGCCAGCAGATCGTCAAAGCCGGCGATGGGGTGGTGATCACGGCCAGCGACATCAGCGAGCAAAAGGCCGCCGAGCACGCCCTGGTCAGTACGGTACATGAGAAAGAACTCTTGCTGAAAGAAGTCCACCATCGGGTCAAGAACAATTTGCAGGTGATTGCCTCGATTATCAACATGCACACCCGGTTCGATCACGATCTGCCGGTGGGCGAAATGATGGAAGCGATGGCGGCACGGATCCGCTCGATTGCGCTGCTGCACAACCAGATTTACCAGGCCGATAGCCTCTCGGATCTGCTGTTCGAGCCTTATGCGCGGGCATTGATCGCGACCCTGGTACACACTATGGGCAACCCCGGTATGCACATCCAGATCGAGATTGCCGCCGACCCGGTGGTGCTGAGCATCGACCAGGGTCTGGGCATCGGCTTGCTGCTGAATGAGTTTGTGACGAATTCCTTCAAGCATGCTTTCATTGGCCGCAACGAGGGCACGATCTGGATTTCGATGCGCCTGCTGAATGAAAACTGGGGTCTGTTGATCGTGGCCGACGACGGCGTTGGTGATTCGAAGTATCAGCAGGCGCAACGGCGGGGCGTCGGCAGCGAAATTGTCGACACGATGGTCGCCCATTTGCATGGTAGCATCGAGCGCAGCAGCGATACCGGCTACCGGGTGCGGGTACGCATTCCGAACGTGCGTCTTTTTGTGGCGGCAAGCCAGTCGGACGTTCTGGCGGCAGGCGGAGCCTGAGCAGGTGATGGGTTCATTACCTGCGATTTGCCATAGATGCGCTTGAATCAGGGAGGCTATGCTGCCCGAACTCTTGATTGTTCTCCTGACCGCTTTGATTGCCGGGCTGGCTTTTTTTGTGCAAGGTTTTGCCGGTTTTGGTGCCGCGCTGATTATGACGCCGCTCTTGATGTTCGTGCATGATCTGCGTACGGCAGTGGTGGCGGCGGCAATCGCTCAATTGCCGGTGGGAGCAATGCTGACCTATCGTGCCCGCACAGCGATTGACGGCCGTATGTTGCGTTTGCTCGTGCCGATCAGTATCGTTTTTATTGTGCCGGGCTCGCTGGCATTGGGGAACTGGGAAACCGACTGGCTGCGGCGGATTTTCGGCGGCTTGACGATGCTGTTTGCCCTGCGCATTCTGGTACTGGCCGGGCGCCGCTTGCACCGGCAGCGCTGGCCGATGCGCGGCGGCTACCTGGCCGGGGCGGTTGCCGGTTTTCTAGGCGGCCTCTTTGGCACCAGCGGGCCGCCGGTCGTCGTTTTTCTCGAAAATCAACTCAGCAGCGCGGCGGCCTTGCGGGCCACCCTGCTGAGCTATTTTCTGGCGACGAATGTGCTGCGGCTGTTCAGTTACGGCAGCACCCGGTTGCTTACCGGGCCGGCGATCCAGGTGGGCCTGGTGATGATCCCGGCGGCCCTGCTGGGCGGCTATCTTGGTTCGTTGCTGCAGGGCCGGGTAGCCGCACGCCCCTTCCGGCTGATCGTCGGCAGCCTGTTATTATTGACGGGATTGCTGCTGGTACTGCGTTGAGCGCAGCGCCGGCAGCAACATGAAAAACAGACTTGCGCAGTCGGCGTTTGTTCCCGCGTTGCCAATAGCATTTCCGCGCTGCCGCAGGCGAAAAGAGCGCTCCGCTCTGCGACCGTCCAGGTCGCTCGCTAGCGATCTGAGCGCAGGGGGGTGAAGGCGCCGCCGAGAGCCTGATGAGCCTGGCCGATCACCAGAAAGGCCTCCGGGTCGAGCATCACGACAACCTTGCGGACATCGTCCATCTGGAAGCGATGCACCGTGATGGCAATCATGCCGCGCGAGGTGCCGGAGTGTGCGCCGGTGACTTCCCAGTAGCTGACGCCATGCTTGAATTTGTTGCTCAGCGCCCGGCCGACAATCTCCGGTTCGGCTGTGATGATGGTAACCGTGCGAACGACGCTGGGTCCTTCCATCACGAAGTCGGAGGCGATCCCGCCGAGGAAGAGGGTCAGCATGGCGATCAGGGCACTTTCCCAGCCGAAGACCAGGCCGGCCAGCAGAATAATGGCGCCGTCGGCGAACAGATAGGACTGGCTCAGCGGGAAGCCGGTTCGCAACTGGATGATCCGGCCTATTGCGTTGGTGCCGCCCAGGGTGCCGCCGCCGCGCAGCACCAGGCCGTTGCCGATACCGGTGACGATGCCGGCATAGATCGCGCTGAGCAGCACATCATCGGTGATCGGGTACTCGGCCATGATCTGTGGCAAGTAGACGATCGTCAGGTCGGCTGCAACTGAATAGACCAGCACCGAGAGCAAGGTGATGGTCAGGAAGCGCCAGCGCTCCAGCGCAAAGAAGCCGATCAGCAGTATGGGCAAATTCAGCAAGAAATACAGAATGCCAATCGGAAAATCGATATAACGAGTGATCAGCAGCACTGTGCCATTGATGCCGCCGGCAACGATATTGAAGGGCACCTGGAACAGGGTATAACCCAGCGCGGCAATCGTCGTACCGATGATAACAAGCACGATGCGGCGAGCCAGAGCGAGGAGCTCGGCGCGGGTTTTGCCGAACCAGCGCCGGGGGCTGTCGCGGGCGACCGGCTGGCGAGAGCGGGTGGATTCTGGGCGTTTCATAGATAATCTGCTACCTCAGGTCACGGGCGCAGCACGCCCTGCCTGCTGCGCCCGTGCCAGTCATGCTGTTGCTTTGCTCCTACTGGCCGAGGGCGCGCACAGACCGCAGGCTGGCGGTATCGTTGTAGAGCGGATCGTACTCCAGGCCGACGTAGCCGCGGTAATGGTGTTCGCGCAGCAAGCCGAAGATATGTTCGTAATTGATTTCACCGGTACCGGGCTCGTGGCGGCCCGGTACATCGGCAACGTGAATATGGCCGATCAGGTCGAGATTGGCGACGATGCGCTGGCTCAAATTGCCCTCGCTGATCTGCTGGTGGTAGACATCGAAGAGCAGCCGGACGCCGGGGCTGTTCACTTCGCGCACGATGGCGAAGCCCTCATCGGAGGAACTCAGGAAGGCTCCCGGATGATCCTGCTGATTGACCGGTTCGAGCACCAGCGTCACATCGGCGTCGTTGGCCACTTCGGCGGCGGCACAGAGCGTTTCGATCAGCGCAGCCCGCTGATCGGCGTGCGACAGATTCGGCAGGGCCGGGCCGCTATGCACAATCAGGTTGGCGCAGGAAAGATCGATCGCCAGGGCAGCCGCCCGGCTGATGTCCGTGATAAATTGCTGGCGTTGGTCCGGATCGGCGGCGGCGGCGGCACTGCCGACGAAGGCGGCAACCTCGAGGCGCAGTGCGCTCTTGAGCGCCAGCGTGATATTCATGTCTTTGCCTTCGCGCTCATAAAACTCGAAGGCTCCGAAACCGAGGTCGGCGACGTATTCCAGGCGCTGCTCGAAAAGCTTGTCTTTGAACAAATGTTCAACACAGACGGAGAACTGCAAAGGAGGCAATGCGCTCATGGGCTTTCCTTGTCGAGTTGTTCCAGCAGGGTGGCCACCGCCGCGGCAAGCTGCCGGTCTTCGCCGCGGCGCCACTCACCGAGCAGACGTTCCTGCTCGATGTCGACCGGCCGTCCCTGGCCTTCAAGATCTTGACCTTCCGGTGTATGGACAAAAAACCGCGGCAACCGCACTGCGTATCCGTCCAGCAGGCGCCGATGGGTCGTCCAGATCACGGCGCCGGCTGTCGGGCGGCCCACAATCCGGCCCAGGCCGAGGCGCCGGTAGCTCTCGGCAAACATTTCGGTATTGCTGCTCGACAATTCATTCGTTACCAGGATCGTGGGCCGGTTCAGTACCCGGTTGCCCGACAGGTGCCCGCTATCGATGCGGGCACTATTGCGAAAGCCACTCAGCAGCAAGTTCGGGCGCATCAGCAAGTCGAGCAGAAATGTTGCAATATGACCGCCACTATTGTACCGCACATCCAGCACGATGCCGTCTTTGCCCAGCGCCTCGGCATCGAGATCGGCCAGGAATTGTTGGTAGGCGCCATAGCTCATTTCGGGGATATGCACGTAGCCCAGGCGCCGCTCGCTGATGCGATGCACGTAGTCTTCGTTGGCGATGATCCAGGCCCGGTAGACGAGGCCGGCATAGGCGCCGCTATCGAGCGGGCGCACGGTGATGTCGCGGGTTTCGCCGCCGGTAGCTTCGGTGGCCAGCCGTAGCTGCAACCGGCGCCCGGCGCTGCGTTGGAGCAGGCGGTCGAGGCTGCTCCCGGCGCCGAGGGGCTGGTCTGCGACGGCGACGAGGAACTCGCCGGGGCGCGGCGGTTCGCCGGCTCGCGCCGCCGGCCCATCGAGGATGACTTCGCTGATGCGGTGCCGCCCCTGTTCATACAGTTCGCGGGCATCGAAGCGCAGGCCGAGGTAGCCGTCACTGCCGGTACTGCCGCCCCAGCCGAAGACGCCCAGGTGTGAGGCACGCAACTCGCCGGTCATCAAATTGAGCAGGGTATGCAGTTCCTCGCCAGTCTGCGCGCCGGCGATCAGCGGTGCGTAGCGCTCGCGCACGGCGCTCCAGTCCAGGCCGCGAAAAGTCGGATCGTAGAAACTATCGCGCAGTGCCCGCCAGACTTCCAGGAACATCTGTTGTTTTTCGGCCTGAAAATCGACCCGCACTTCGCCGCGTACCGCAATGGCCTGCGGATCATTGCCGGCCGGGAATTTGCGGCTGATGACCTGGCCGTCGTCGAGATAGAAAAAGGCCTTGCCGTCGGGCGAGAATTGCACGGCAGTCTTGTAACTGCTGCTGGCGGTGAGTTGGCGCGGCGGTTGATCCTGGCGCGGCTCGTCGAGGGCCAGCGACCAGATATTGATCTTGCCGGCGACGCTGGCCAGGAAGAGGAGATTGTTGCTGTCCGGCGAAATCGCCATCGCGCTGGCGTCCATCTGGATCGGCGTGAGCAGGCGCAGGCGGCGCTGGATGCCGCTGAAGACGATGCGCACCTCGGCTTTTTCGCCCTCCTCGGATTTTGGGCCGGAACTCTCCTCGTTGCGTTTCTCCTCGAAGAGTTTGTCGAACTCGACCTCGCGGAACACCGGCTCGGGCGGTACCAGGTCGATGCGAACGATCTGCGACTCCATGCGATACTGGCTGGTACTGAAAATCAGGAAACGCCCGTTCGGCGCCCAGAGCAGGTCGCCGCCGCTGATATTGCTCAGAAAACTGACCTGCTGCGCGGCTTCGGCCTCAATGTGTTTGACGTACACATTGCCGAACCAGCGATCATCGTGCGAAATATAAGCCAGCCAGCGACTATCGGGCGACCAGGCCAGTTCGTTGAGCCAGACAAAATTGCCCTGGGCGAAACTGCGAATCTCGCCGCTTTCGAGATCGAGCAGATCAATACTGTTCTGGTCGCGCACATAGGCGACCAGTTTGCCGTTGGGCGCGCAGCGCGGGCGGCTTCTGGGGCGCTGGTCGTGCGTGAGGCGAGTTTCCCGGTGATGATGAAAATCGAAGCGATAGAGTTCATCTTCGCCGTGACGGTCGGAGAGATAGAGCAAACTGCGGCTATCGGGCGTCCAGCAGAGATCGCGTTCGCGGGCGCCGCTGCGAACGAGGGCGAAGGAATTGCCCTGGCGCAATTCGCGGTCGGTTTCTTTGTCGGCAAAATCGGCAAAAATTTCGCCGCGCGCAATGAAGGCCAGCTTCTTGCCGTCGGGTGCCAGTTCGAGTTCACTGAAGCCGCGGTGCCACACCTCCGTGCGCACCGGCGTCACCCGGCTATCGGGGCGTACCTGGATCGGCACCGGCGCGGCCTTGCGACTGTCGGGATCGAGGCGCCAGATCTGCCAGTCGTGCTCGAAGACAATCAAGCCGCTGTGGCGGGCGATAGCCGGCCACAGCAGCCGCCCCTCGCGAAAATGCGTAATCTGCTCGGGTTCGCCATCGAGCGGCTGAAACCAGAGATTCTCAGCGCCGTCACGGTCGGAGACAAAGTACAGGCCGCTGCCGTCGGGCGCCCAGAGCGGCCAGCGGTTCATACCGCGATACTCGCCGCCGACAAGCCGGCGCAGGGGCGTCTCGTCGGCGGGATGTGCCGGGCCGAGCCAGATCTCATCGGGGGCGAAGGGCGTCGGACCGTGGCGCCACCAGGCCCGCCGCACCCGGTTGAAGGCCAGGCTGTGGCCATCGGGGGCGGCGGCGGCGTGTTGCAATTGCTCGTAGGGCTCGGCATAAAGTTCGACCGGGCTGCTCTCGTGCAGCGTGGCCGCATAGAGCGCCCAGCCCAGGCGTTCGCGGTCGCTGCTGTAGTAGACGCGCCGGCCGTCGGTCGACCAGTCTTCGACGGCGCAAAAGCGTTCGTGGAAGGTCAGGCGTTGCACGTCACCGCCACCAAGCGGCATCACATAGACATCGCCGCTGCCGGTGCGATTGGAGGTAAACGCGATCTGCCGGCCATCGGGGGCGAAGCAGGGGCGCATACTGGTTGAAGGATGGGCAGTGAGCCGTTCGGCCAACCCGCCGTCGGCCTTGACGAGCCAGATATCGGCAGCATAGCGAAAGGCAAGCAGGCTGCCGTCCGGCGCGAGGGTCGGCGTGCGGAAAAAGGGCATAGCGGTCGATTTGAAATCAGTCACGGTTTCCATGAAAAACTCTGAGCAAGGATTCGATCCGTCAGTCCGGGCAGGAGATCGGCGGCGAGCAGGCGCAGCCGGTCACTCAATGAAACATAGGCGATGCGTGGTTCACGGCGGGCGGCGCGCAGCATCGCGGCGGCCACCGTTTCGGGCGAAACGCCGTGCGGTGTGCTGCGGCGTTGCTCATTGCCCCGGCCGAGCCGCCGGCTGCTGAAACCGGTGCGGGTTGTCCCTGGGCGCAGCAGCGTCACGGCAATCGGGCTACCGAGCAACTCGATGCGCAGCGCCTCGCTCAGCCGGTCGAGGGCTGCTTTGGCGGCGGCATAGCCGCCGAGGTAGGGCAGGGCGTGGCGGGCCACCACCGACGACACATTGATGATCTGGCCCTGGCCGGCGCGTTGCATATGCGGCAAGACGGCCTGAATGGTGTAGAGCGGGCCGAACAGGTCGACCTGCAACGCCTGTTCAAAATCCTGGGCGGCCAGGTCGGCAACCGGGCCGACCAGGCCGACACCGGCATTGTTGATCACGATATCGATGCGTTTGCAGGCCGCGATGCTTTCATCGACGATGGCTTGCACCTGGCGCTGGTCGCTGATGTCGGCGGGCAGTACCAGCGGGCGACCGGGCAATGCGGCGGCAAGCGCGGCCAGTTTATCGGCCGAGCGTGCGACGAGGACAATATCGGCGCCGGCGGCGGCAAAGCAGCGGGCCGTGGCGGCGCCGATGCCGCTGGAGGCGCCGGTCAGCAGTACCACCCGGCCACGTGGATCCATAATCAGCCCCGCTCGCGATCACGAATATGCTTGCAAATACCGGCCTTGATGGTCTGACCGGGCACCACGTGGCCGAGCATATGTTCGAGCATACGGGCGCATTCCATAAGCCCCGGCAGATCGAGATCGGTATGGATGTGCATTTCGTGCAGCATATGGACGAGATCTTCGGTGCAGAGATTGCCGGGTGCGCCGGGGGCAAACGGGCAGCCGCCAATGCCGCCGACGCTGCTATCGAACTGGTCGATGCCGACCTGCATAGCGGCGAGAATATTGGCCAGGCCGGCGCCGCGGGCGCTGTGCAAGTGCAGGCAAAGTTCCTGGCGCGGGAATCGCTCGCGAAAAGCCAGCACGACATCCTGCACCAGGCTGGGGTAAGCCATACCGGTAGTATCGCCGAGCGTAAGCTGGCCGGCGCCGAGGTCGAGCAAACGTCGGCAAAGATCAAGGACGCGTGCGATGGGCACTTCGCCCTCGAAGGGGCAGCCGAAGGACACCGAGAGCACGGCGTCGAAGGGGATCCCGGCTTCGCGGACGATCAGCGCCATATCACCGACGGCGGCCAGTGATGCCTCGATGGACATATTGACATTGCTCTGATTATGGCTCTCGCTGGCACTGAGGAAGACCTGCACCGCATCGACGTGGGCCGCCACCGCGTGCCGGGCGCCTTTGACATTGGGCGCGATAGCGGTATACATCACGCCGGGGTGGCGTTCGAGGCGGGCGAAAACCTCGGCGGTATCGGCCATTTGCGGCACATTCTGTGGGCGCACAAAGGAGCCGACCTCGATCCGGCGCAAACCGGTGGTGGCCAGCGCCGCGATCAGGTGGAGCTTTTGCTCGGTAGTGAGCAAAGTCTCTTCGTTTTGCAGGCCGTCACGCGGGCCAACTTCGCGGATGGTAACATAGCCGGGCAATTCCGGCAGGCGGGAGTTGGCAGGCATCGTTGCACTCCTTCGCTAATTCCGCAGGCACATCGAAAGCTGAGCCGCGATCAGCACACTCGGCGCCGCTTCAACCGTGAAGCCGTGCCGGCTATACCATTGTAACAAAAACGGGCGTTCCTCCAGATCGGCCTGGCGCACAATGCCGCGAATGGCGCCGGCCCGGTAGTCGTGGGCCAGGCTGATCAGTTCGCGGAGCAGGCCACTGCCCAGGCCCAGGCCACGGTACTTCGAGTCGACCAGAATGCCGAAATTCTCGATGGAACGGCCTTCCCAATCCAGATCGAGCATGCCGGCCGGTAGTTCATCACAATACAGCCAGACCCGCCCCGGCAGCGCGCCGTCTGCCGGCATTGCCAGCCAGCCTTCGCTGCCATGGCGCCCGCGCACCAGCCGATCATAAGGGCCACGGGCCGGACGTAATTTTCGTGCTTGCCAGACCATACCCTCACCCTGCTTTCAGGTGTAGACATTTTTGCCGACCGGCTAATCCCGCGCTCCGGCCCTTACCCTCGACTCCTTCTCCCGTTCATTCTGAAACCTTATGCCGCATTATACCAAAAGTGTCTGCTTTGATCAGGGGCAGTCCGGCGCTTACAGGATCATAGCAACATACGCCGATATTTGATATCATAACTTCGCACAAAATCGAGTTGCTCAGCCGTGAAGCCGTAGGCTGTGCCCAGGAGTGCGTCGATCTGATCGATCAGCGGGTGGGCTGCCGCCATGTCGATGTTGATTTCGTTGCGCTTGATGCGGGTACCCGTGCGCCGGCGCGTGCTGCCGTGCTGCCGGTAGCATGCGACGAGTGCGGTCGCCAGTTCGCCGAAGGGTGCCGGGTCGACATGTTCCAGCGCGAAGACCGGTAGCGCCAGCACTTCGCGCGAGACGAGATCCATGCAATTGGAATGCACGATCCAGTACCAGTAGAAGAGCTGGCTGTTGAGCAAACAGAAAGCGACGAGCGCCACATCTGCCCGCATGGCAACGGGTTTGTAGTGCGACGAGAGTTTCTCCCAGAGCGCCTTGCGCCAGTAGCGCCCGCCGGAATGGTAATAGATGATCGATCCCTGCGGATCCTGATAAGCGCCCAGCCGCTGCCCGTGGGCCAGCATTTGCTGCAAAATCGCCTGCTCCAGCGGCGAGCCCAGTTTGGGAAAGGGCTGCGCTTGTTCGGCGAAGCCGGCGATCGATGTGTAGCGCAGGGTTACGAAGAGTGCCGCCCGCGCTCCGGCCACCGCGTTCGACCAGCGCCGGTAGCCGGTCGAGAAGACCAGGCCCGGTGTCCGGCGCTTGCAAAGCAGGCTGATCGTCAAATTCATGTCGACGCCGGCAAAGAGTTTGCCGGGTCGTATGGCATAGTGGCTGTGCCACTGCGGCATATCGCGGTACAGTTGTTGCAGCGGGTGCATGGTCTTCGTCGCGAGCGCGGCAATCGGTACGAGCATGCCCAGCCGGCCGGCCGGCCGCAGCAGATCCAGGCTGCGTTCCACTACCATGGCGTAGAGGTTGCCGGCGGCAGCGGTTTGCAAGTCGGGGTAATCGTGTCGGCTGTGGCGGCGTACCCGGTACGGCGGGTTGCCGATGATGACATCGAAACTGCCGGCGGCAAAGGGGCCGGCCGCCCCGTCGAGGAAGTCGGCGGCAAGCATGGTTGTGCTGCGCGGCAAGGTTGCGCCGGGCGGGCGGCATGCGGCCAGCCAGAGCGCCAGGCGCATGCGGCAGGCCGCGACCGCCTCGTCGGCAATGTCGATCCCATAGAGATTGTACTGCACAATCGCCGCCCGCAGGCCGGCCTCGTCGGGCATGGCAGCGCGGTGGCTTGCCAGGCTTGCGTGGTCGGGAAATTGCGTCGCACGGCGGAGAGCGGCCCGGTAGAGCTCGGCCAGCAAGTCGGCGGCAGCCAGCAAAAACGCACCCGCGCCACAGGTCGGGTCGAGCACGCGCAGTTGCGTCAATTCATCGAGCAGCGCGGCCAGCAAATCCGGCGCACAACCGGCGATCCAGTCCAGCAGGAAACGGTGCAGATCAAGATTGTGGCTGAGCAGAGCAGCGCTGTCGGCCACGCTGCCCTGGCGCAGGTCGCGGCGCAGTATGGCCAGGTGTTCGCGGCGGGCCAGGTGCTCGCGCCAGATCTCGCCGGGCAGTCCGTACTCTACCGGCGCGGGCCGGTTCCAGGCGGCCCGTGCGGCGATGTCGGTGTAACCGGCAGCAATGGTGGGCGGCAGTGACAGGTCGCAGCCCCGGCGCAGCGCCGCAAAAATATAGCGGTCGGGATCCTGGTACAGGCGCGCCCAGGCCGGGCCGCCAGGGGCGAATTCCGCCGGGTGGCGCGCCGCCAGTCCGTCGAGCAACAGTGGCACGATGCTGGCCGTCGCGATGTAGGCGGTAACATCGGCGCCGGTGAAATAGACCCCGCTCTGTTTGCGTTCGGCGGCCTGTTCTACCAGTGCACCGATTAGCTCGGGCGAAAGCTGACCGCGCTTGGCGGCAGCGGCAACACCGGCAGCGGCAACTTCGAGGGCGGCGAGATCGAGCTGTGCCTGCTCAGCTTGCGGGAGCCGCAGCAAATCCTGGAGCCAGGCCGGGCAAGCGGCCTGGCCGCAGCAAGCGGCCCAGAGCGTGGCGGGCGACAGCGGGTCGATATAATCGTCGAGCAGCGCGAGCCAGACCAGCCGGCGCAACAGGCTGTGGGCCAGTTGTTCGGCCTGTTTCGGTGGGCATCCGCTGAGGGCGGCCGCCAGCCCGGCGATGAGCCGGTGGCTCTGCTGCAAGAAACGGCGCTGCCGGCGATCAGGAGGCATGGCGGGCCGGGCTTCTGGGGGTAGGTTTTTGATTTGCGCCAGGGCATTGCCGGCCCTGCCTCATGAATTTGCACATCCCACTGTTCCTGGCACAATATGTTGTGCTCAAAGCAGGTTCCCGCAAAGAGAAGGAGAATGTCATGACGGTGGTGTTGCTTATGCTCGACGGGGTTCGCCCCGATGCCCTGGAACTGGCCGATTGCCCCAATTTGCGCGCTTTTCGCAGCCGCAGTGCGGCTACGATGGACGCACGTTCGGTGCTACCCTCGATGACCCTGCCATGCCATATGTCGATCTTTCACAGCCTCTTGCCGGAGCACCACGGTGTTTTCGACAACGAGCAACTGCCGCCGGCCCGGCCCGGCCCCGGCCTGGTGGAAGTGCTTGCTGCGCAGGGTCGGCGCTGCGGCTTTTTTTATGATTGGGAACAACTGCGCGACCTGAGCCGCCCCGGCCACCTGCATTGTGCCTGGTTCCGCGATGGCGCCGAGCGCCGGGCCGATGCCGACGATGCAGTGGCCGCCGCCGCCGCCCGCCTTATTCCAGCCGAGCACCTCGATTTTGCCTTCGTCTACTTCGGCACCGTCGACACCGCCGGCCACGCCTTCGGCTGGATGTCCGATGCCTACCTGAGCCAGCTTGGTCGCATCGACCGGCTCTGTGGCGAATTGCTGGCCGCTCTGCCCGCCGCCGGCAGCATGCTCATCCAGAGCGACCACGGCGGCCACGAGCAGACTCACGGTAGCGACCGGATCGAAGATATGCGCATCCCCTGGATGCTGGCCGGCCCCACTGTACGCGCCGGCCACGTACTGACGACGCCGGTAAGTTTGCTCGATACCGCGCCGACGCTGCTGCACCTGCTTGGCGCGGATCCGCCGGCGCAATGGCAGGGCCGCTGCATTCGCGAAGCCTTTCACGACTCGTGACAACTCCCAATTCTCAAGAATAGGGCTTCTCGGTTCATCCGGCCGTCTGCTGACCACCGTCCCCGAAGGCGGTGCCCCCGCCTTTTGTGGTTGGTGTAAACGGCTTTGCGAATGCAGCAGCTTTGCATTAATCGGGCATGCGCGGTCGCTGTGGTTGCTCACACCGCAAGGGCGGTTTTCGTCCCATTCGACTGCGCTCAGGGCCGGCTGCGGCAGCGTAGAAGGTACTGTCTTTTTCGTTCGTTGTGGCGGCGAAGCCGCCACAACGAACGAAATAAACGGTTTCTTCCGCCCTGCCGCAGGCGAAAAAGCCTTTGCTGCGGCCGGCAACCACGCCGATTGCAGAAGTCATGGCGCCAGGGCCGGGCCCGGCCCGGCCTTAGTGCACGAGCCGCAGCGGCACCTGCGGCTCGTCACAGACATCCAGCAGTGCCAGGTCGGTCACGAAGCGAAAGCGATCACCGCGATAGAGATCTTTGCTGCACTCGATGGCAGTCCCGGTGGTGTCGTAGGTCAGCCGGCGTTCGAGCATCAGCGGGGCGCCGGCCTCGATGCCGAGCAGTTCGGCCTCGTAAGGCATGGCGATCACCGGTTCCAGGCTCTGCCGTGCCGTGGCGATGTCGACGCCATATTCGCTGGCCATCGTCTCGTAGAGCGATCGTTGCGACAGGTCGTGCTGTTCGAGGCCGGGAAAACGCTGGGCCGGCAGGTAAAACTTCTCGATCATCACCGGTTCCTGGTTGAGCAGCCGCAAACGATGACTGTAGTAGACCGGAGCACCAACGTTGATGCCGAGCTGCTGCGCGATAGTCAGTTCGGCGCTGCGTTGTTCGAGCAGGATGATCCGGGCGCCCGGCGTATAGCCGCGACTGCGCATTTCGTAGCTGAAGGGGAATAGCCGCCCGGCCTCCCGCTCGATGCGCGACTCGGCAACATAGGTGCCGTCGCCCTGGCGGCGGTGCAGCAGGCCGCGTTTGCTCAGTACATTCAAGGCCTGGCGCAACGTCATGCGGTTGACGCCAAGCTGCTTGCTCAATTCGCGTTCGGGCGCCAGCCGGCTGCCTGGTTTGAGTTGACCGGACTCAATTTGTTCGATCAGCGACTCGGCAATTTGAACATAGAGTGGAACCATCGGCGTTACCACCGATTTGCTGTCAACATTGGGCATGTACGCTCCGAAGAATACTTACGTATGGTCTGTACATAACTCTCATTATTGTACCAGATTCCGTTATCGGGATTTCTTCCTACAATCTTCCGGGAAATTTAACCCTCAGTTAATTGCCACTTAAAACATTCCGCGTATACTTCTGGCGCCGAATGGTATAGACCAATTTATCACTGTGTGTCAAGCACCTTCGCCGGGCCACCTCGGCTGCTGGCCGGCGGCTGACTTACGGAGCAAGGAGATGCCCATGTCCATGAGGACACCGGATCGTGTGCTACATTCGTTTATCGGTTTCTTGATCCTTGGTCTGCTGTTGAGCGCCTGTGGCGCTCCTCCTGCCGAACCTGCTTCCGCCCCCGAGCCGAATGCCGCAGCGTCGGCTGAACCCGCTGCCGATACGGCGCCCGTCGCCACAGGTTCTTGCCCGGCCGTCACAGTTGCCGACCCGGCCGGCTTGCAGTGGCCCTACCCCTACCAGTTCGAGCTGGCCGATTTCCAGGATCAGGCCGGCTGCGAGTTGAGTTTCCAGGAGAATCCGGCGATTGACGAACTCAATGCACGCATCGGCGGCAACCCCGCCGAATTGCCGCCGGTCGCCGAACGTCTGCCCACCGAGCCGCTGGTGATCGCGCCCTATGCAGCGATCGGCAACTACGGCGGGGTGCTCGACGGGCTCTCCAATGCTACCGAGGCCGGCACCTCCGACTTGCTCAGCGTGCGCCACGTCAGCCTGGTGCGTTATGCCGATGATTTGCAAACGGTGGTGCCCTTTGTCGCAAAGAGCTGGCAGTGGAACGATGATTATACCGAGCTGACGATGCAACTGCGCCCCGGCCACAAATGGTCCGACGGCCGGCCCTTCACCGCCGAAGATATTGCTTTCTGGTATAACGACCTGATCCTGAACGAGAATATCTACCCGGAAACTCCCAGCCGCTGGCTCTTCAACGGTGAACCGATGCAGATTGAGGTGCTGGATCCGACCACCGTCAAGTTTGCGTTCCCGGTGCCGACGCCCGGTATCTTGAATCGCTTTGCCGTCGATTATGGCCAGACTTTCCAGCCCAAACATTTTCTCTCGCAGTTCCACCTCGATTACAATCCTGACGCTGATCGCCTGGCCGAGGAACGCGGCATGGAGAACTGGGCCGAGTTGCTCAACGAATACTATGGCGCCAGTGACTGGAAAGATGTGCCCTCGCCGCTGATCGACGGCAGCGACACCATGGTGTTGCCAACCCTCGAGTCGCACATCCTGGTTACTGAGACGCCCGAAGGCCGCAAGCTGGTTGCCAATCCCTTCTACTTCGTGGTTGATACGGCCGGCAATCAGTTGCCCTATATCAATGAACTTAACGAAGAATATGTGCCGGATACCGAACTGCGCCTGCTGCGCGTGACGAACGGCCAGGTCGACTACAAGACCCAGTCGATTGCGCTGCCGGATTATCCGCTGCTCAAGGAGAACGAGGGCAACGGCAACTACACTGCCGCGCTGGCGCCCGGCCTCGGTGTGAACGTCTTCTATTCCTTCAATACTACCCATAAAGACGCTGCCATGCGCGAGATCTTCAACGACCTGCGCTTTCGCCAGGCTATGTCGCTGGCCATCAATCGCGACGAGATCAACGAGATTATCTACCTGGGCCAGGGCGAACCGCAGCAATCGGTGCCCGCCGACCCGAACACAGTCAGTTTCGTCACTGCAGAGCATCTCAACCACTACATTGAATACACGCCCGACCAGGCCGAAGCGCTGCTCGACGAAATCGGCATGGTCGACTCGAACGGCGACGGCTTTCGTGAACAACCCGACGGCACGCCCTTCGCCATTCAGATCCAGTATTCGAACCAGGCCGCCCCGGTGCGCCTGCACGAACTGGTCAAGGGTTACTGGGAAGCTGTCGGCATCCAGATCGAAATCAAAGAGGTGACCTCGGACGAGTACCGTGCGCAGGGCAATAACAACGACCTCGATGTGACGGTCTGGGTCAACGACGGTACCAGCGCGCCGCTGATCTCGCAGGACGTGACGATGATGGTACCGCCCTTCGGCGATTTCTTCAACCCTGGTACCGGCTTTGAATGGGCCAACTGGTACAGCAGCGATGGTGCCGGCGGTATCGAACCGCCTGAAGATATCAAAACGCTCTACGAGTTGACCAATGAGTTCATTCAGTACCCGCTGGGCAGCGAAGAGAGCAACCGGGTCGGCGGCGAAATTGTCGATATTCATGTCAACAATCTCTGGAAAATCGGCATCGTCGGCAACGTCGTCGATCCCTACATTCGCCACAACAACCTGGGCAACTTCAAGGAATTTACCGCCAAAACCTATGACTACTACTGGGCCTACCCCTACCGGCCCTTCCAGTGGTACCTGCAAGACGGCGAGTAAATGAATCACAATGGGTGCGTATCGACGGCCTGGCCGTCGATACGCACCCGTCTCACCGGTTTGCCATTTCTCCAGACGGAGTTCGTTATGCTGCGTTTCTTTGTGCTGCGTGTGCTGGGCATGCTCCTGACCATGGTTGTTGTATCGATCATGGTTTTTTTCATTATGGAGTTGCCGCCCGGCGATTATGCCGACCGCCTGGCCTTTCGCAAGTTTTCCGGAACCGGCGTCAGCGTGACGGAGAGCGATATTCAGAGCATCCGTGAGCAACTCGGCCTGGATGCGCCGGCCTGGCAGCGCTATTTCGCCTGGATCGGCGGGATTGTCACCCGCTTCGATTTCGGGCCGGCTTTTGCTTTTGAAACCTCGGTCAACAATGTGATCGGCCAGAAAATCTGGCTGACGATGGCCCTGCTGCTGATGGCGCTGGTATTGACGTATGCCATCTCGCTGCCCATCGGGATTTATGCCGCCGTCAATCGCCATTCGGCCGGCGACTATTTGCTGACGGTGATCAGCTACCTGGGCCTGGCGCTGCCGAACTTCTTGCTGGCACTGGTCTTTCTTTACCTCGGCGTGCGCTTCTTCGATATTAACATCGGCGGCCTGTTCTCGCCCGAATTCGTCGATGCTTCCTGGAGCCCGGCCCGTATCTTCAATCTGGTACAGAACCTCTGGTTGCCGGCGATCTTGCTGGCCTGGTCGGCCACGGCGCTGCAAATCCAGACCGTGCGCGCCACCATGTCCGACGAGTTGAACAAGCTCGCGGTGACGGCGGCGCGGGCGCGCGGCATTCCCGAGTGGAAGGTGCTGATCAAATACCCGGCGCGTCTGGCGATCAACCCGGTTGTCAGCACGGTCGGCTTCGATATCAACCGGATCTTTTCGGAACTGCCGATCGTCGCCCTGGTGCTGGGCCTGCCCGAACTCGGCGAACTGCTCATTCGCTCCTACCTCGACGGCGATATGTATGTGGCCGGCGCTATTCTGCTTTTGTTGACTTTTGTGATTGTGTTTGTCAACTTTCTCTCCGACATCGCCCTGGCCATGCTCGACCCGCGTATCAAATTGCAGGGCAGCTAGCAGAACAAGCTTTTATGTTGCTCGTCTGGGCCGCAAGCAGCCCAGACGAGCAACATACACTGTTCCCTTCTGCCGGTTCGCCTGCGGCAGCGTGGAAAAAACCAGTTTATTGCTTTGGTTTTGGCAGCTTCGCTGCCAAAACCGAAGCAAAAGAAAGGTTCTTCCACGCTGCCGCAGGCCAGAAAAGCCCTTGCGGCTTGAGCAATCACGCCGACTGCGTAAGTCATTCAAATGAGGTTTTTATGGAAGTAACAAATGAGGGCGCAGCCACGCTGCCGACGACGGCGCCGCAGGCCGAGTCGTCCGAGAAACTGCGCTACTATTCGGCCAGCCAGTGGCAACTGATCTGGTGGCGCTTCCGGCGGCACCGCCTGGCGATGACCGGCGCGCTGGTGTTGCTGGCCATGGCACTGACCGGCCTGTTTGCGTCGTTTCTGGCGCCCTATAGCGGCAGCACCCGCAATACCGAATATTTGCTTGGCCCGCCCCAGTTCATTCGTTTCTGGGACGACCGGGGCTTCTCGCTGCGGCCCTTCGTGCATGGCGTGACCACCGCCCGCGATCCAGAGACCTTGCGGCGTATGCCGACCATCGATCCGGAGACGCGCTGGTATCTGCAATTCTTCGTTGCCGGCGAACCTTATCGCCTGCTCGGCCTGGTCGAAACCGACATCCATCTCTTCGGCGTCGAGCAAGGCTGGGTACACTTCTTCGGCACCGACGAACTGGGCCGCGATCTCTTCTCGCGTACCATGTTCGCCACCGGCACCTCGCTTTCTATCGGCGTGCTGGGCGTGCTGATCGCCTTCGTGCTGGCCCTCTTCATCGGCGGCATCGCCGGTTACGCCGGCGGCGCGCTCGACTACGGCATCCAGCGCCTGACTGAGATCGTGCGCGTCATTCCGGTCATTCCGCTGTACATGGGCCTGGCCGCCGCTTTCCCCAGTAACTGGTCGTCGATCCAGGTTTATTTCGCGATGACTCTGATCCTGGGGCTGGTGGGCTGGCCGACCCTGGCCCGGCGTATTCGCGGTCAGTTGCTTTCGCTGCGCGACGAAGACTATGTTGTCGCCGCACGGTTGGCCGGCGCCCGCCCGAACCGCATCGTCACCCGCCACATGCTGCCGGCCTTCACCAGCTATATCATCGTCGACCTGGTGATTTCCTTTCCCTACATGCTGCTGAGCGAAACCGCACTCAGTTTCGTTGGTCTGGGGCTGCGCCCGCCGGCGATCAGCTGGGGCGTTTTGCTTCAGGAAGCTCAGAACATCCGCACGATTGCCCAGGCGCCCTGGCTGTTCATCCCGGCCGCCTTTGTCGCCCTGGCTGTGCTGGCCTTCACCGTCGTCGGCGACGGCCTGCGCGACGCCGCCGACCCCTATACCGTCAGCCGCTGACGGCGCCGCCGGCGGGCCACATAGCAACAAAACCGAAACCTTTCCTCTGGTTTGTGACGGCGAAACCGCCACAAACCAGAGGAATAAAACGTCTTCCTTGCTGTCGCAGGCGAAACACGCCCGTTGCGGCAGCAGCAACAAAAGAAGTTTGACTAATGCCAGCAGAAACAATCCTCGAAGTAAAAAATCTAGGCATTTCCTTCAAAACCGATGAGGGCCGGGTGCGGGCCGTCGATGATGTCTCGTTTACGGTGCAACATGGCAAAACGCTGGGCATCGTCGGCGAGAGCGGTTCAGGCAAGAGCGTCAGCATGCGTGCGTTGATGCGCCTTTTGCCCGGCAACGCCATCATCGACGAAAGCAGTTCGATGACCTGGCGGCCCGGCAATGGCGCCGGTGTCGACATCGCTGCCCTGAACCCGAAGAGTCCTCGCCTGCGCGAGTTGCGCGGCGGCGAAATCGGCATGATTTTCCAGGAACCCATGGCCTCCTTCTCACCGGTTTACACCATCGGCAACCAGATCGGCGAGGCGGTGCGCCTGCATCGCAAGGTCGGCAACCGTGAGGCCCGCGAGATCGGCATCGAGATGTTGCGCAAAGTCGGCATCGCCAACCCCGAAAAACGCATCGACCAGTATCCCTTCGAGTTTTCCGGCGGTATGCGCCAGCGCGCCATGATCGCATTAGCCCTCTCCTGTAAACCGGCCCTGCTGATCGCCGATGAGCCGACGACTGCACTTGACGTAACCATCCAGGCCCAGATCCTCCAGTTGATGAAGGATCTGCAGCAGGAGCTGGGTATGGCGATCGTCTTCATCACCCACGATCTCGGCGTGATCGCCCAGATCGCCGACGAGATCGTGGTGATGTACCTCGGCAAAGTCGTCGAGCGCGGGCCGACGAGGGAAATTTTTCACAATCCACAGCATCCCTACACCATCAACCTGCTGAAAGCGGTGCCGCGCATGGGCCACGCTCGCGAGCGGCTGACTGCCATCGACGGCAACGTGCCCAGCCCGCTGGATCGCCCTACCGGCTGCGTGTTTCACACCCGTTGCAATCAGCGGATTGCCGGGCGCTGCGATCACGCCGAACCCGGCCTGACCTTTGTTGGCTCGGAGCACAGCACCAGTTGTTTTTTGTATGAATGACTTCCGCAGTCGGCGTTTGATGCTGGCCGCATCGGGGTTTTTCGCCTGCGGCAGCGTGGAAAAGGACTTTTTATATCGTTCGTTTCGCGGCTTTGCCGCGAAACGAACGATATATCAGCAGCAAAACTGGTTGTGGGTTTGCGGCATAGCCGCAGGCGAAAACAGCCTGTGCGGCTGGAGCACAAACCCGTAAACAAAAAAGGAAATCTTCCGTGCTGCCGCAGGCAAAAGAGCCCGGGCGGCTTGAGCAACACCCGGAGGCAAGCATGACGCAAGTCAACGAAAATCTCTTAGAAATACATAGTCTGAGTAAGGAATTTCCGCTGCGCAGCGGCCTGTTCAACCGGGTTAGCGGCGCAGTGCGGGCGGTGAGCGATGTCAGCTTCGCGATCCGGCGTGGCGAGACGCTGGGGCTGGTCGGCGAGAGCGGCTCCGGCAAAACTACGATTGGCCGCTCGCTGCTGCGCGCCATCGAGCCGACTCGCGGCCAGGTGCTCTTTCGTAGCGACAATGGCGATGTAACCGATATCACCACGCTGCGCGGCGAAGCGTTGCGCCGCTTTCGCCGCCACATGCAGATGATCTTCCAGGATCCCTATGCCTCGCTGAACCCGCGCATGACTGTGCGTGACATCATTGCCGAGCCACTGGCCGCTGCCGGCGAAACGAACCGCAATGTGATCGACGACCAGGTGCGCGAGATCGCGCTACGCTGCAAGCTCAACCTGGAGCACCTGCGGCGCTTTCCACACGCCTTCAGCGGCGGTCAGCGCCAGCGCATCGGCATTGCCCGCGCCCTGGTGCAGAACCCGGCTTTCATCGTCTGCGATGAAGCCGTCTCAGCACTCGATGTCTCGGTGCAGGCCGGCGTAATCAATCTGCTGCAGGATCTCCAGGCCGAATTCCAGCTGACCTATCTCTTCATCGCCCATAATTTGAGTGTCGTCGAGCACATCTCCGACCGGGTGGCGGTGCTCTACCTGGGCCGGCTGGCTGAACTGGCCGCTACCGCCGACCTGTTCGCCCACCCGCTGCATCCTTACACTGAGGCGCTGCTCTCGGCCATCCCCGAGGCCAACCCCGAGCAGCCCATGCGCACGGTTTTTCTCTCGGGCGAAATCCCCAACCCGGCCAACCCGCCATCCGGCTGCTTCTTCCACCCTCGTTGCCGCTACGCCCAGGAAATCTGTGCCACTACCGTTCCCGAATGGCGCGAATACCGGCCCGGCCATTTTGCCGCATGCCACTTCGCCGGCGAGTTGCAACTCAGCGGCGTAGTTGGTGAGGCGCCTGTCGCCTGATACTTATGGAACCAGCACGATGCTGCGGGGCCGGTTACGGTTCGCGAGCCCCGGAGCATTATCCGGCTTGCCAGTTCAGCCCTAACCCCAGGATCCGCATCACAAATATTCCGCCTGGAACCTGGCGTTGCTGTCGCCAGGCCCGTGCCGCCGGTGCCAGTCCCCAGCGCACTGCCTGGTGCAGTGCTTCGCCGCAACTCACGTGCCTGCGCTGTCGCTGCCCGCGCAGGTGGGCCGCGAAATCTTTGCCGGCGGCCCATGCCTGGCGCCACTGGCCGATTCGACTGCGCGGGCGTTGCTGCCAGACCAGTGCCTCCGGTTCGTGGATGCACAGGTGGCCGCTGCCGGACAGCCGGGCACAGAGTTCCTGGGCTGCACCCGCCTGTGCCTGCGTCTCGAGGCCGCCACATGCCTCGAGCAGGCTGCGCCGTAGGGCCAGATTTTGTGCAACCAGGTTGCTTGCGAACAACCAGCCGGCCGTCAGTTGCCGGTAGCTGAAATCCATGCCAATACTCCAGAGCTGGCTCTCGGCCTCGATCTGGGCCGGGCTCAGCAATTCGGCCGGCAAGACCGGGCCGGTTACGGCCGCCACCTTGGGATCGCTGAAGGTTCTGCCGAGCACCTGGAGCCAGCCCCGATCCGGGCGGGCTGTAGCTGCCGTGATTGCGATGATGTCATGTTCCGCCGCCGCCACGCCCTGCCGGCAAGCCTGACTGAAATGGTTGCTTGCTCCCTGCAGATGGCGAACTGGCCGATGGCCGGCAATATGATTGCTCGCCTGATCGCCGACTATCAGTAGTTCGTAGTCCGGGTAATCCAGCTGTGCCAGTGCCGCCAGGCAGCCCGGTAGCGCACCGGCATCATCGATCCGGATCAGCACGCTGATCGGCGGGAGCGCAACAGTCAGTGATGGCAGGTTGCCGGCGGCAGCTTCGCGTATTAGCGTCCAGCCTTGCTGATCGGCAACCGCCTGCTGGAGCGATTCAACCTGAATGCAGCCTGTGTCGTCGGCGGTGATGTGCAGCCAGCCCAGTGGCCGACCACGCAGCCGCAAAAGAATGCGGGCGGCCTGGTAATTCGCCAACCCCGTAATTGCCTGGAGTGGCGCACTATATTCGCATTCAACCAGTTTGATTGCCATAGACTTCGCTCATCGCTTTGCTCAGGGCCAGTGGCCAGGCATGCCGCTGCTGCGCCAGCAGCGGTCGCAGGTGTCTGCCGCGTAATGCTTCGGCGCCCGGCTCGGGCGGCATACGGGTCACTGGAAGTGTGCCGTAGCGCAACTGCAGGCCGTCGGGTCGCTCGCGATCCAGCCGGGCTTCACAGTAGGCAAGACCGGCGTGCAGATCGAGTTCGATCTCCCGGCCAACCTGGCTGGCGGCCTGTCGTCCGGCTTGCACATATGCGGCCAGTTGCTCACCGGTGCCCAGCTCTTCGGCCACACCTCGGCAGTACCAGTAGAAGCGGAGATCGGCCGATAATGACTGCCAGGCGGTGCGTCGGCCCAGCCATTCTTGCCAATCCAGCCGGGCGCGCAGCCGCTCCGCCAGCCGGTCGCCCAGGATCGGTGCAGCAAAGGCCAGGCTGCGCAACAGGTATTTCAGCCCCTGCTGTGGGTAATCAACTCCGGTCATCGGTAGTGCCGGGCGCAACTCGGGATGCAGCCGGCCCAGCCGAACTTCGTTGCGTGCCTGCCGGCGGGTTCGGCGCAGTGCCCGGTCAATGTTGCGTTCCTGTTCGTCGCGATGATAGCCGAGTGCTGCGGCGCAAAAAGTGAGTTCGGCGCCGGCTTTGAGCAGGCGCGCACCCAGTTCATAATCTTTGCCGCCGTAACCGACAAAGATCGGGTCGAAGCCGCCGAGACGGGCATACAACGCGGCCGGTAGCGAAAAATTGCCTGCGCTCAGGTCGCTGAACGCAAAACGATGACCGGGCCGGCTCAGTTCAAAAAAACGATCGCTCCACCAGGTCTGGCGCTCGATCTGGTGAAAGCTCGGGCGCTCATGCCACTCCAGGATGTAGGGTGCCAGTACCACCTGATCCGTAGTTCCTTGCTGCGCACGCAGATGACTCGGCACCAGCTCCGGGCAAGCCTCCACATCATCGTCGAGGTGGAGCAGCAGTGGAGCCCGCGACAGTTCGGCACCGCGGTTGCGTGCCGGAGTGACGCCCAGTGCGTCCTGCTCAATGAAGTGCAGCGCATAACCCGGTTGCAAAGCGCGCACCATAGCGTCCGTGTCATCGGTGCAACCATCGGCGACGACCAGCACCTCGAAGCTGTCTGCCGGGCAATGTTGTCGTTCCAGTGCTGCCAGGGTTTGCTGCAAAAGTCGCCGCCGATTGTGCGTCGGTATGATCACCGAAATAGCCGGCTTGCCGCTCACACTCACAATGCGCCTCCTATGTGGCGCAACCGGCGCCGGGCTGCCAGGTAGCACTGCGGGCCGCGCAAAAAACCGATCAGCCGGGCGTTCATTGCCGCACTTACCAGCCGATCTTGCCGGCGGAAGGGTGCTGCCGGCCGGCTCTGCATGGCGTAGCTTGCCAGGGTTCGCCACCAGACTGCCAGCGCACTCGCCTCACGCCGAGCCAGCAATTGATGGGTGAGCCGGGCGGCTATGCCGCTTCCCTGCGTGTGGGCCGCACTCAGAAGCTCGGCTTTCGTGCGTGGATAATGCTGCCATGTCAACGCCGCCGGCTCATAGATAATCCGGAACCCGCTGGCGAGTACATCGCTTAGCCAGTTATCGTCGTCACCGGCGCGGGCCGGCGTTCCTGCGCCGAGCGCTTCGCTCAGTGGCCCGACCCTGAAGCGCATCGAGCGGCGGATGCACATATTGCTCCCCGCGCCGGCGGTGGCGGCCTGCAAGAAGTGTTGAGCGCCGGCATCAATACTGCGCCGGTCAAATTCACGCCTGGGCGCAAAATAGTGCTCCCAGATTTCCTGGGCGGCCGTAGTCAATTCCTGCGGCATCACCAGGCCGGTAACGCAGGCCACCAGGGGATCGGCAAAATTGCGCGTCGCCGCTCGCAGCCATTGGGGATCGACCTGTGCCCTATCATCGATAAAGGCAACCAGCTCGTGACTGGCCAGCGTGAGTGCCTGGTTGCGCACTGCCGCCAGGCCGGGGCCATCGGCGCAAACATAGCCGACGCCGGCAAATTCGGCGGCCTCCCGGTTGCGCCGGTTACCGGGCGCTCGATCAATGACCAGAATTTCTTGCCCGTCGTCGGGCAAGCCGGCCAGACTACTCAGGCATGCCCGCAGATTCGTCGACTGATATTGCAAACAGATAGCGATGCTGGTTCGCGGTGATCGGGCCGCAACGGCGGCAGGCATTGCGAGGTACTGGTCGATCCAGGCACGTCCCAGGGACCAGCCGGCTGCGTCAAGCAATCGGGAGCGCAATTCGGCACCGCTAATTTGCCCGTGCTGCGGGCGCAGCCATGTCTGGCCGATAGGCCGGCCTGCCAGCCGAAACAGGATCAATGCCTCATCAACATGTTCAAGATTGCCCACTGCTGCGGGCAATTGTTGAAGATCAATATCGAGCACTGCGGTCGTCACAACGCTTTCCTTAACCTGGCACAATTGAACCTGCAAGCCTGCGCTTTCAGTCGCTCGTTTCCCACTGCGCATCCATCCGCACCATGCCTGAGATTATCCCTTCATTGCCGGTGGTATCACCAATGAAAACCGGGTGCATCTGCCAGTGATAATCATAGGTGAAACTCCAGTCGAGGGGATACAGCCCGACATTTACATAATATATGCCTGCCTGGAGTGGCAAAGCCTGGATGCTACAGGCAACGTGGCCCTGTTCTTTGAGCGGCCCAAACGCAGCCGCCATCGACGGCACCTGGGTTTCGTAACATTTGACGTTTTCCGCCGTGAAAAACCCCAGTACCATGATCATGTCTTCCATCGGGCGCTGTAGCGAATAATCAAGTTCCACCCGCAAGCCCTGGCCGCTGCTGATCCCGTCGATTTGCCGGCGACTATCGATGTCGTAGAACGCAATCCGGTTGATCGAGGCTTCCTGCGAGCCACGGCGGGCGCCGCTGCTTTGCTGTTGCTTTGGCGCGTTTTCACCGAATACTTCGCGCGCTCGCCGTTCCGATCGCTCGCGCAGCAGATCCTGGTAACAGCTAATCGCCTCTTCCGGTGCCCCCTGCATCACGGTTTTGCCGTCTTCGATCACCAGCACTTCGTCGCACAAACTGCGGATCTGGCTCATCACATGCGATGTCAGCACCAGTGTTTTGCCGGTCAGCCGAAAGCTGTGCAGCCGATCAAGGCATTTCTGGCGAAAGCGCGTGTCGCCCACTGCCAGCACCTCGTCGATAATCAGCACGGTCGGGTCGAAGTGCATAGCCGCTGCAAAGGCCAGTCGCAGATACATGCCATTCGAGTACGTGCGGGTCGGCTGGTCGATGAAAGCTTCCAGTTCGGCGAAGTCAATGATTGCTGCTTCGAGATCGTGTACCTGCCGGCGGGTCAGGCCGCTGAGCAGGCCGCCGGTCATAATATTCTCGCGCCCGGTCATATCCGGGTGCAGGCCGCCGCCCAGGTCGAGCAGGCCGCTGACCTGGCCGCGCCGCCGGATGCGCCCGCTGGTCGGGCGACCCAGGCCGCAGAGCAGCCGTAGCAGCGTACTCTTGCCGGCGCCGTTGTGCCCGATAATCCCCAGCGCCCGGCCCTCTTCCAGCGCAAAGCTGATATCGCGTAGCGCCCAGTGTACCTGCGCCGGCTGGCGCTTGCCGCGTACCCAGCCGAACAGCGTCTCTTTCAGGTTGTAGGAATGCTCGTTCTGGAGCCGGAATTGCTTTGAAACCGACTCGACGCTCAGAACCGTTGCCATCGATTGTTCCTCTACAGCAGTTTTCAGAAAGCGTGAACCAGTATCAGCGGCCAGCTACAGCATCAGGTATGCTCTGTATGATGGTTCTCTGGTTCCCTGGTTCCTGGTTCTCTAGTTCCTGGTTCTCTAGTTCCTGGTTCTCTAATTCCTGGTTCTCTAGTTCCTGGTTCTCTAGTTCCTGGTTCTCTAGTTCCTGTTCTACAAATAATCGAACAGTGCGTGCTGCTGTTTGCGATAAAACAGGTACCCACCAACCAGACATGCCAGCGTGATCAGGCTCCCGACCAGCAGACTGCCCCAGTCCGGCAGTTCGCCATAAAAAATGCGGCGATAACTCTGGATCAAGACTGCCATCGGGTTCAGCAGGAATACCCAGCCGTACTGTTCGCCGGCTGAGTCCGGCCGGTAAAAGACCGGCGTAATGTAGAACATCATCATCAGTGTGACGCCGGTCAGGTGCTGAATGTCGCGGAAGAACACGGTGGCCGTCGCCAGGATCATACTCAGGCCGATGATCAGGGCGGTCTGGAGCAGCAGCAGAACCGGCAAAAACAGCAGGCTCGAGGAGGGCGTGATATCGTAGACCAGCAAGGTGACGATCAGCAATGGTACGCCGACCAGAAAGGTTACCAGATTGGATGTAGTGTTGACGACCAGCAGAATCACCGGTGATAAGCGTGGATGGCGTAACAGCGCCCGGTTGTCGATGAACATCATACAGGCCGCGCCCAGCGTACCGTTGAACCATGTCCACGGGAGCAATCCTGAGAACACATAGGCCGGGTAGGCTTCGATGTCCAGCGGCACCACCACTTGAAACAGAAACACAAAGATCATCAATTGCATCAGCGGCAACAGCAGCGACCAGAAGACGCCCAGCATCGAACGACGATAGCGCAAATTGAATTCGCGCCATGTCAGGTGCATAATCAGGTCGTAGTAGTAGCGCAGCAGATGCGTGCCCTGGTCGGGTCGGCTATTCTCAAGGCCGGTGGTTAGCTGAACGAGCCGGGACAGAATATTCATCGGCGTCTCCCTGTGCCTGGCGAGATGGTGAAGCACGAACCCGGCTGAGCATCCTGGCGCGCTCACGTGCCAGGAAATAGGCCGGTACGCCGATGACCGTTCCGGCGAATTCCGCCAGCACCAGGCGGCGCGGAAAGCCATCGGGATTGATCAGGCGTCCGATAAGCCAGTACTTGAACCAGAAGCCGATCAAAAAGCGCAGGCGCGCCGCACGACCGACGGTACGGTTGCGCCGGCTCGTCAGCCAGAATGCCGCGATGGTGCGTCCATTGTTGAATACCAGCTTCTGAAGATCGGCGAAGTTGCGGCGATGCCAGTGCCGCACACATGCAGTCGGCTCGTACACCAGGGTATAGCCATGAGCCAGCAACCGGTGGAACATCTCGTTATCGCCGCCGCCGCCGCTGGGTGTGCCGACATCGAGCGCCACATCGAAGGTGCCGATTGCCTCAAACAGACTGCGGCGGAAGGCCATGTTGGCGCCCACGCCATAGGTATGTGCCATCAACAACTGGCGCTCGCTCAATTCACTTCCACACAAAACACGGCGTTCCCGGCCGCGACCCATACCGCCGTACTGCCCTTCAAACAGGTGCTGGCTCACAGTCTCCAGTTCCGCCGCGAGCACCAGCCCCGTGACCGCCATAACATCCGGGTCACGGAAAGTGTCGGCGATGGCCCGGAGCCAGTTGCGATCCACCTCAGTATCATCGTCGGTATAGGCAATGATGATGTGGCCCGCTTCGGCGATCCCGCGGTTGCGTGCCCAATTCAGGCCGGGGCAATCTTCGCGTACGTAATGGGCGCCGGCAGCTTCGGCGATGGCCGCGCTGCCCGGCCCCTGCGGGGCATTGTCTACCACCAGCGTTTCAAAGACGGGATAATTCAGTTGCCGGATCGACGCCAGGCAGCGCGCCAGTTGTTCCGGGCGATCACGGGTGCAAATCACGATGCTGATTGGCGGATATGCTGGTTTAGTCATGCTAGAGACTTTCTGTTGTTGCTACCAATCTTCCTGCATCCTGCCCAGCGATAGCGGCACAATGATGCCGTGCCGAATGTTTTTGCCGAATTATGCTTCGACCAGCGCGGCTGCTCGCTCGCCGGCGGGCAGCATTACGCGCTGATCTCGCCGGGCTTCCGGTTCTTGCAGCATAGCCAGTGCATCGCTAATCGCAAGCGGCGCACTCGGCTTTTCGGTGGTCAGGGCTGCCAGCAAGTGGGTCGACAGTGGGCCGGCCAGCGCAGGTTGCAAATGCTCACCACGCAGCCGTTCCGTGCCGTAGGGCGTATCAAGGCGGCCCAGTTCCTGGCCGTGGTACAGCAGCCGGCAGGCCGCCGGTTGTTGCGCATCGATTCGGGCTGCTACTACCGCCAGGCCCGGCGCCAGGTCGCAACTCAATTCATCGTCTTCAGCGGCATTCCGGCTGCCCGGTACCAGGCTCGGCTTGCTGTTGAGCGTACGCTCCGGTGTATCAGCTACGCCGCGCCAGTACCAGTATTCATGCAGCGTGGTTGCGATCATGCGCCATTGGCGCCGCAGGTGCAGTGCTTCGAGGGCGGTCAGCAACGTGCCCAGGCGCCTGGTCAGCCAGTTGGCCGCGCTGTTCATCCGCTGTATGCGGCGGAGCAGCGGGTTGTGTTGCGCCGCATGCTGCCGGGCTGTTTCCAATTGCTGCCGGAGCGGAGGGTGATGTTGTGCCAGCAGCATTGCTTCGTGGCCGGCCCACCAGGCTTGCTGCGTCGCGTCGACCTGGGGCCGCTGGCAGAACACTTCGGCTCTCTGGCTGAAGTGGAGCCGCTGACCGGCGTTCAGCCAGCGGATGGCCAGATCATAGCTGGCGTTGCCGGCACGCAGTTGCGGGCGAAAATAGCCGATGCGGTGCAGCGACTCCGCCGACAACGATATATTGCCGCTCACGATGTCGTGATATTGGTAACGATGCCCTACCTGTTGCATCTGGTAATAGTGTGCCTCACACCGGCGATGTTCTTCGATCCGGCGCAGATCCGCCTGGTAGTTCAGGGGTTGGTGCGCCGGGCCGAAGACCAGGCAATCGGCATTATGCTGTCGGGCCGCAATGTGGCCGGCCAACCAGCCGCGACCAGGCAAATAATGATCGCTGAGGAAAACCAGCCACTGCCCGCGAGCCGCGGCCGCGCCCTTGTTCCAGGCTACTGTTGTGCTCATTCCAGGCACCAGCAGGCAGCGCGCATTCGGTAGCATGGTGAGCATATCGGTCTCATTGCCGGCCGAACCATGCAATACCCAGAGCACTTCGTATTCGAAAGGCAGATCTTCTTGCTGTTGCAAGGCATCTAGTAGTTGTTTCAATGTTTCCGGTGGGCGTTCACTGGCAATGATCAAGCTTATAGGGTATGGCTTCATTATGGGTTTTCCTCTAGAGCATGGCTCAGATAAGGCTGAATCGGTACAAGCAGCGATCATCGATAGGCAGGCAGCGATGGAATGCTTCCCTGGTTCCCTGCTTCCCTGCTTCCCTGGTTCCCTGCTTCCCTGGTTCCCTGCTTCCCTGCTTCCCTGCTTCCCCGGTTCCCTGGTTCCCTGGTTCCCTGGTTCCCTGCTTCCCTGCTTCCCTGCTTCCCTGCTTCCCTGCTTCCCCGGTTCCCTGCTTCCCTGGTTCCCCGGTTCCCTGCTTCCCTGGTTCCCCGGTTCCCTGCTTCCCTGGTTCCCTGCTTCCCTGCTTCCCTGCTTCCCTGGTTCCCTGCTTCCCTGCTTCCCTGGTTCCCTCATTTTTGTTCCATGCGAAGTTGACGGCGAGCATCAAAGTAGGCAAAAGGGCCACTCAGGCAACCACGAAATTCGGCAAATAACAGGTCGAGAGTGTCGCGATCAACCTGGCGCAAGGCGCGCAAGAACGTCGGCCATTGCTGGTAGCGAAACCAGCCCCAGGCACTTTTGAAGACGCCGAACTCGCCGTACATCAGCAGGCTGTGGGTGTAACTGGCATAGACGCCGGTGCCGTAGCCGCGAATCGTATGTTTGAGTGCCTCCCAGTCACGCCGATGATGATGCCAGTTCAATGCGGCCGGATCGTAAATAATCTGGTAGCCGGCGGCGAGGATCCGCGTGAACATATCATAGTCGCCGCCCGAACGGGTCGGTGTGCCGGCATCAAAACCCGCGAAAAAACCGCCCAGCCGCCGAACTGCGTCGCGTCGCAGTGCCATATTGACCCCGGCACCGACTTTGCCGGCCGATGCCGGTGAAACCCAGTCTGTATCGAAACAGACCCGGCGAAAGCCGCGCCCAAACGGACTGTAACGCTCGAAGGCCACCTGCGCCGATGTTTCCAGTTCCAGCGGCATTGTCAAGCCAGTGACCGCAGCGACCAGTGGGCTGTCGAAGTTTGCCAGCAAATTGCGCAACCAGAAAGAATCGGCCCGCGCATCGTCGTCGATGAAGGCCACAAACTCACCCTGTGCCTCGCGGAGCACCCGGTTGCGTGCCGTATTCAGGCCCGGTCGTTCTTCGCGGAAATAGCGAATGCGCGGATGAGCGGCAACAATTTGCCTGGGCTCATCGGAGACGGAGCAGTTGTCGATCACCAGCATCTCTTGCCCATCGTCGGGCATGCGTAGCAGGCTCGCCAGGCATTCGCGGAGCTCATCGGGCCGGTCACGGGTGCAGACCGCGATGGTAGCCTGCTTGCCGAACTCAGCCGCTCCCTCGCGTAGCCTGTCGTGCAACCAGGGTTCGTGAAATATCCATTTGATGGCCTGCGCCACAGCACTGTGCAACATTTCCGAATCGACCTGCCCGTCTACGAGTGGCAACCAGGCCTCTCCGACCGGACGACCGGCGAGACGGATCAACACGAATAGCTGATCGTAGCCGCGCAGATCGCCGAGGGCGCTTGCGGCCTGGCCGGCCTCGATGTCACGGACGGCGATTGGCACGGTGCTCTTCCTGCGCTATCGGACCGCGATCCACCGGCTTGATCGGATTGGCGCCCGGCCCATGCAACCGGCGATGCCGCTGAACTGATTGCGCGAACGCATAAAAGCCGACCAGGTTGCCACGCAACTCGGCCCAGATCAAATGCAGCGGATAATGATACTGGCCACGTAACTTCCAGTAGAGCCGTTTCGCGTGCCAGTATGGCAGGTCGTAAGCCAGTTGCCGTAGCACTCGCCGATCTCCGTCACTGAGTAGTGTGCGCAACTGGTAACTGACCTGGCCTTTGCTGTAGTTGTAGAGTTGGCGTTCGAGTGATGCATCGTCGCGGCGATGTTTGTGCATAACATAGGCTGCCGGTTCATAATAGCAGAGAAAACGGGCCTTGAGGATGCGGTAGAACATATAGATGTCTTCGCCGACCCCACTCGGCTGGCCGGGACCCAGCGTTTCATCGAACATGCCGCTGTGCGCGATGACGCTTTTGCGCAGTGCCATGTTTGCCGTACCGCCCAGATCCCAGGTATGCACCACGTGCGAAGGCCCGTAGAAGAAATCCGGCCCGAAGACGCGCGGCACGTAACCTCGCCCCAGGCCGCCGTACTGCTCGAAACGCTCCTGGCTGGCATGCTCCAGTTCCAGCGGCAGCACCAGGCCGCTCACGCACATCACCCGCGGATCGGCAAAGGGCGCCAGAATCCGGCGCGGCCAGTCTGCCGGCACAACCACATCGTCGTCGATATAGGCAACGATGTCGCCGTGCGCTGCCCGCAGGCCGGCATTGCGCGCATGGGCGACACCCGCCGTGCGTTCCGTCACATAGCGAATGGTGGGGAAATCGCCGGTGACGGCGGCCGTCTGGCCGGAATCAGGGTTATTGTCGACAACGATGATTTCGAGCCGGTGTCGTTCGGAAGTCAGCGTAGTCAGGTGTTGCAAACAGAGCCGCAAATCGGCGGGACGATCACGGGTACAGACCACGATACTGAGAAAATGACATTGCCCGGCGATGGGCTGCAATTCAGGGAGTAGTTCGGCAAGTTCCGGCTGATCGGGAGGCGTATCCGTACGCGGTACCGGCAGATCGCCGAGGCGCTCGGCAAGCTGGCGAACAATCGCACTGCGGATCTGATCGGCGCTGATACATTGCCGGCAATTGTCGACCAGCACTTTGCCGATGGGGCGCCCGCGCAGACAAACGATCAGCCAGAGTCTGTCGTAAACTTCGCCTGGCGTGATGGAGTCCGGAACGGGCTCGCCGAGCTCATAGTAGATAATTCGGGCTGGCATAGGTTTGTGGTCACTTGTGTAAGCCAGGCATCGTGGCGGCGTGCGAGCGCATAGGCCCAGGGCCCCTGTAAGGCACCAATCGCTTCAGCACGTACCAGGTCGCGAGGCAGTTTTCCTGGTTGCAGCAATCGTCGGACGAACCATTCAAAAAACCAGCTCAAGGCAAATTCTACAGTTTTCCAGCGCATCGGGCGATCCATCAGAAACGTCTTGGTCCAGAACGCATAAACCCCCCGCCCGAAATCGTTCATCTGGCGTTGCAAAGCGGCATAATCCGCCCGATGATAATGCCAGACCAGCGCACGCGGCTCGTAGACGAGCAGGTAGCCGGCGCGCAGCGTGCGGTAGAACATATCGTGGTCGCCGGCGCCCCTGGTCACGGTGCCGACATCAAGGGCAGTGTCGAAGCCACCGATTTCGGCAAAAAGGCTGCGCCGGTAGGCCATGTTGCAGCCGGTGCCGAAAATACCGGCACCCAGCGGAAAGAAGCGCCATTCCTTGCGATCAGCCATGCTGAAATAGCGGCCGACAAAGCCGCGCCCGAAGCCGCCGTAGGCTTCGAAGAGTTGCTGGCTGCGGTGTTCGAGTTCTGCCGGTGCCACCAGGCCGGTGACGCACATCACGGCCGGATGCTGCATAGGTTGGGCCAGGGCATGCGCCCAGTTCGCATCCACGGCGACATCGTCGTCGGTGTAGGCAATGATGTCGCCGCGAGCGGCCTGGATCGCCCGGTTGCGCGCCCAGTCCAGTCCGGGGCGCGCTTCGATTTCGTAGCGGATGCCAGCAAACTCGGCCACGACCCGGCGCGTGCTGTCATCGTCGGGCGCATTGTCGACCACCAGCAGGTCGAGTTTGTCGGTGGGGTACTGCAAATTGCCGAGTGATTGCAGTGTGCGGCGCAGGCTACCGGCCCGATTGCGGGTACACACCGCGACGGTGAGGCTGGGCAATGCGGCCGGTGCCAGCCGGGATGACGGCAAGAACCGGCGAACGGCTTCCGCCCGGCGCAGGGCCGGGCCAAGCTGCTGCTGGATTTCGCGGTTCAGGCGATCCGATGTCAGCACCGTATGCTGATCAAGGCTGATATGAATGTATCCCAGTGGTGTATCGCCGTCGAACACAAGGATCTGGAGCCTGGTTTCGTGTGCCAGATCGATAGTTTGCAATAGGGCATCGGTATGTTGCAAACTGACCGTTGCTACTCTGGTTGTCAAGGGCTCTGTTCCTTACTCAACTCAAAGGCTCGTACGAGCTTTAGCTTGAAAGGCGTCTTGATAGTAACATACTATCAAGACTAGCGTAAATAACTCTTTGGTATTGGTTCTCAATGTCCATGTTTCCCTTCAAACACAAGGCCCCCCGGCATATTGCCGGAAGGCCCTGTGTGAAGGAGGGGAGAGAGTCGGGAGACGGGAAAAGTATAAATGAATTTAACTATTGTGTATATGCCCCAAAAGTACTGGTTGCCACTCACCCCTGCCGGAGCTGCGATGACTTCCGCAGTCGCCCAACATCCAGGCCGGAATCGCCTCCGGCAGGCCGGAAGCGGAACTCATCGCAGATGCGTTACAATATCTTCCCGAGAAGAAGGAACATGGTTTCGTTCCTGTGGCGTTGCAATCGCAGCAACAAGGATACATGCATGGCTGAACAGGATGCGGCCCGGCGCATTGCCGAGCTGAGTGAACAGATCCGCTTTCATAATTATCGCTACCACGCCCTCGATGAGCCGCTGATCAGCGATACCGAGTACGATGCTTTGATGCGTGAACTGCGTGAGCTCGAAGCCGCTCACCCGAACCTGGTTGCACCCGATTCGCCGACGCGTCGAGTCGGCGCCGCGCCGGTCGGCCAGTTCAGCAAAGTTCAGCATCCGCTGCCGATGCTCTCGCTCGGCAATGCCTTTGATCAAGCCGACCTCTCTGCCTGGCGCGAGCGCCTGCTGCGCATTCTCGGCGATGAGGCCCGCCCGGCCTATGTGGTTGAACCCAAAATCGATGGCCTGGCCGTGGCATTGACTTACCAGAACGGTCGCTTGCAGCGCGGCGCGACCCGCGGCAACGGCGAGGTCGGCGAAGATATTACCGCCAATCTGCGCACGATCAGCAGTATTCCGCTGCATTTGCGCAGTCCCGAAGCTGTCGACCTGGCGCTGCCTACTTCCATCGAGGTGCGTGGCGAAGTGTATATGCGCAGCGCCGATTTTGCCACGCTCAACCAGAACCTGGCGACGGCCGGCAAAAAAGTCTTCGCCAATGCGCGCAATTCGGCGGCCGGCTCGCTGCGCCAGAAGGATCCGGCCATCACGGCCGAACGCCCGCTGCGCTTTTTTGCCTATGGTGTCGGCCCTTTCACCGGCATCGAGTTACATAGCCAGTGGCAGGCGCTCCAGACCCTGCGCGAACTGGGTTTCCCTGTTAACCGCGATGTCCGTCGCTTTACGGATTTTGCCGAAGTCGTTGCCTATTGCCAGGTCTGGATGAGTCGCCGCGACGAGCTCGAGTTCGAGGCTGACGGCGTGGTGATCAAGGTCGACGATTTTCGCCAGCAAAACGAGCTTGGTGTCGTTGATCGCGACCCGCGCTGGGCGATTGCCTTCAAATTCCCCGCCCGTGAGGCGGTGACACAGCTGCTGGACATCACGATCAACGTCGGGCGTACCGGCGTCTGCACGCCCAACGCCGATCTGGCGCCGGTGGAAATCGGTGGCGTGACGGTGCGCAGTGCCAGCCTGCACAACGCCGATTATATTGCCGACCGCGACATCCGCATCGGCGATTGGGTGACGGTCAAGCGTGCCGGCGATGTGATTCCCTACGTGGTTGGTCCCATCGTCGACCGGCGTAGCGGTGTGGAGCAGGCTTACCGTTTTCCGGAGCGCTGCCCGGCCTGCGACACGCCGCTCGAACGCGACGTGGGCGAGGCGGCCTGGCGCTGCCCCAACTTCGGCATCTGCCCGGCCCAGCTGGTGCGGCGGGTGGAACATTTTGTCAGCCGTGGAGCGATGGATATCGTCGGCCTGGGTGAAAAACAGGCCGAGCTGTTTGTAACCAGCGGCCTGATCCAGGATGTTGCCGACATCTATCGCCTGCGGGCCGAGCAATTTGCCGATATGGAAGGCTTCGGGCCGAAGCGGATCCGTAACCTGCTCGAAGCCATCGATCGCTCGAAGCAGCAGCCGCTGGATCGCCTGATCGTCGGGCTGGGCATTCGCTACGTCGGGGCGGTAGCCGCCCAGGCACTGGCCGAGCGTTTCGGCTCGCTCGATGCCTTGATGCGGGCCGAGGCTGCCGACATCGAGCAGATCGAGGGGTTGGGGCCGGCCGTTGCCGGCAGCGTGGTTGATTTTTTCAGTCGAGAAGAAAATCGGCGCGTGGTAGAAAAGCTGCGTGCTGCCGGCGTTAATCCGACGGCGGTGGCAGCGCCGGTGCAGAGCGACCGGCTCAACGGACAAACCTTTGTGCTCACCGGAACCTTGCCCAACATGAGCCGTGAAGAAGCCGCTGAACTGATCCGCACGCATGGCGGCCGGGTGACCGACAGCGTAACAAAAAAAACCAGTTACCTGGTTGCTGGCGCGAGTGCCGGCAGCAAACTGGCGAAAGCACAGAACCTGAACATCCCTATCCTCGACCAGGCCGGCCTGCTGGCGCTGCTGGAAACGCCGTCGGGCACCGCGCCCGGCGGCAACCAGCTCACGTTGGATACGTAATATTCGATAACAATAATGTTGATGGGTTTACACTGGTGCGGGCTACGCCCGCACCAGTGTAAACCCATCAACATTATTGTTGGTCTGGAAATTAAAACGCTGGCCGGCGATTTAATTTTCGATGCGGGCAATCCAGCGTGGCGGATTGCGGATTTCATCCATCGTCGGCAGGTTCTCGACCCGTTCCCAGACTTTTGCGGCAAAATTGATACCACGGGCCTGCACGACGGCATTGACAAATTCTTCGCCCTGCTGATACTGAGCCAGCTTCAGATCCATACCGGTCACCCGGTTGAAGATCTGCTCGAAGAGCGTACGGTTTTGCTGGCGCTGAGCCACCCGGTACTCGATCTGCTCGTAGGTCGGCAGCAACTGGCGGCCAATCGCATTCATCACATGGTTGCCGTAGCCCTCGACGATCGACATCAGCGCCTGGATCTGGTCGAAGACATCGCGCTGCTCGGGCGTGAGCATCATCTCGATCCAGTGTTTGTTGTCGCCGCGGTTTTGCAGCAGGCGGGCGAGCAACTGCGGCAAGCCACCGCCCATGCTCTCGAGTTGCGTATTCAACTGAGCGAAATAGCGGCGCAGCAACTGGTTGAAGTGCGCACGTACCCAGGGATAGGCCTCGAACTCAAAGACATGCGTTGTCTCGTGGAGGGCGATCCAGAGTCGGAAATCTTCGTCGTTCAGGCCGAGTTGATGCTGGACGCGATTGATATTCGGCTCGACAAAGTACAGCGAGCCGCGGGTATTCGGGTCGGGCGAGAGCAGGCTCAAATCGTACTGGCCGAGCACGCGCCGCCCCAGGAAGCCCAGCAGCACCCCGATCTGTGCGCCCATCAACTGGCTGTTGAGCCCACCGAGAGCACCGGCCAGCATGCCGCGTGAGGCGCTGTTTTGCTGATAAATTTCTTCGATAGGCTGAAACAACTGCTCGAAGGAATGGAAGTTGGCTTCCAGCCACTCGCGCCGGTCGAAAATATAAACCTTATTGATCGGTTCCGGCAGATTTACGCCGAGGTAGCGCGCAATCAGCGGCTCACTCTGTTTGACCATGCGCAGATACTGTTCGCTGCGCATCGCCCGATCGCGGATCGGCGCCTGTTCCCATTGCGAGACGCGCAGGGCAACGTGCAGCGCCTGCGGCCAGTCGATTAGACGTGGCGGTGTACGGACAGGCGTAGTGCGCTGCCGGCTTTCTATATAATAACGGAGGCCGGCCCCGGCCGCGAGACCCAGTACCAGGATCGTGCCAAGGCGCCGCATTTCATTTCCAGGTTGTGACACGGGCAATTCCCCTTTCCTAAAACTTGTATGCAGTGTATCACGGGGCGTGGCTGCTGTCCAAAATTATACGGTCTTTTCCTGACTATGAATTGATTTGCGCAGCCCCGGCGCGGAAGGACAGGAAATGGGCCAGCGTACGCTGGCCCATTTCCTGTCCTTCCGCGCCGGGAATTTCGCATCGGGAATTTAGCCGTTGCCGTTGCTGTAGGCCGGTGGTTTCTGGCGCCGACGGCGATAGGACGCACGCACCATATCTTTGATTTCTTCGTCGGTAATTAAAAAGGTGTCAAAAACGTATTCACCAATTTCCTGGCGCGAGGGCATACGGCCTTGAAATACCAGACCTTCTTCGCTTTCAATAATGCGGATGTCGACGTAGCCGCGTTCATCGATCAGGTATCCCAGCGCCCGCAGTACATCCTGATAATCACTGCGTTGCAAGCCTTGAAAAATTCTCACAACCACCTCCGTCTGGTCTGGGGACGCTGTCCATCCAGGTTTTCTTGTATTTTGCGAATATCGGCATGGGAAAGAACATGATCGGATGTTACCCGAATGAACCCCTGAGCGGTCTGGCGGAAGGTAATGCCGTGGATGATCCAGCCATCTTTGTATTCGAGAATGCTGACTTCACTCAATCGCTCGCGTTGAATAAAAAGCCCGATTGCACGCAATACTGCGACGTAGTCGAGCGGCTGTTTGACACTGTCGGCCATGCAACTTCTCCCCGTTGTTTCTGCCGCAACCAGCGGATTAATAGAGCACCCGTACATCTCCGCTGCGTCGGGTAATTCGGCGCTCATCAAGATGTTCCAGCAGGGCCAGGGCATATTTGCGGCTGGTACCAAAGCGATCACGAAGTTGCCCAACACTGATGCTGCCCTGTACTGTAATGCAAGAACGTACCCATGCCAGCAGTTCTGTATATGTTTCCGGTAAAAAATATATCTCACTGCCGACACGGTTCAGGTGATTGTGTTCAACCGCCCAGGCCAGCAGTTCGCCGTCGAGTTCAGGCGCCGGCGGGCTATAGGGCGTTCGTGCGATGCTTTCCAGGTATCCGGCAAGCTGTTGTTGCTGGTCGGCGCCTGGTTCCGGCTGATAGGCGTCGCGACTTATCTCCCGGTCGTGAACCTGGAGCAACTGCTCGCGTTCCGCTGCGGCCAGGCTCGCGGCGAGTTGACGCGCATCCAGTTTCAATCGCTGGCGTAGTTCTTCGCGCGGCATACCTCGCCGGAGCGGATAGCGCGCATGGTATTCAGACACAATCCGTACCATTTCCTGACGCAAATGTTTCCAACTCTCTGCACTGATGACCATATCCGTAGCCAGGGCAATAACCTGACCGGTTGCCTGCAATTGTGTCAGGTGCGTTATCACATCGCTGCGGCTCAAGCCGGTGCTTTCCACCAGGTCGTCGTGGCTGCGCGCCGGACCGATGCCGAGAGTTTGCAGCAGCAATTCGTCGCCGGTGCCACGCGCTTTGATCTCCAGTCCGGCAATCACCTCGGCGCGAAAGCGGCGATGGCGCGGCGGCTGCGGATCAACCACCCTGCCGCCGCCAACAGTCAGGCTCGGTGAAGGTAAGCGCAGAATGCAGCGGTCGTCCCGCAGCGCGGCCACCGGCCGATCCAGGCGCAGTTGCAGCCAGCCCTGTTCGCCGGCCGCCAGTTCCTCGCAATCCAGCAGCGTCGCCCGGCAGCGTACTTCCGCCGCGCCCACAAACAGATCCAGCGCACTGTTCTGACGCAGCGGCTGTGCCAGATTGCCCACCATGCGAATCTGCACGTCCAGGCGGTCACTAGCCGGAACGTGTCCGGGCAGGGCCAGCATATCGCCGCGGGCAATGTCGCGATGATGCACCCCGGCCAGATTGACGGCAACCCGACTGCCGGGCAGCGCGGTTTCATTCTGTTGCCGATGGCTTTGCAACCCCCGGATGCGCGCTCGCAGCCCCGATGGAAGCAGTTCGATTTCCTGCCCTATGTTCAAAGGCCCGTCGATGAGCGTGCCGGTGACAACTGTGCCGAAACCACCGACGGTGAACGAGCGGTCGATCGACATGCGCGGTGCACCGGCCTGTTGCCCACGACTCGGCGTGGCATCCAGTACCCTGTCCAGCGCCCGGCGCAACTGATCGAGGCCGCTGCCCTGGCGCGCCGATACCGCGATGTGCGGCACATCGGCCAGTACCGTTCCCGCCAGCCGCTCGCTGATTTCCCCTTGCACCAGTTCCAGCCATTCCGTATCGACCAGGTCGCACTTGCTGATTACCACCAGACCGTGCCGGACTGCCAGCAGATCCAGAATAGCCAGGTGTTCTTCCGTCTGCGGCATCAGCGACTCGTCGGCGGCAATCACCAGCATAGCGGCATCGATGCCGCCGACGCCGGCCAGCATATTTTTGATGAATCGCTCGTGTCCCGGCACATCGATCAGGCTGATGCTGCGACCACTCGGCAGTGTGAACCAGGCAAAGCCGAGATCGATCGTCATTTCGCGCCGCTGTTCTTCTTCCCAGCGATCCGGATCAATGCCGGTCAACGCTTTGACCAGGGTTGACTTGCCGTGATCGACATGGCCGGCTGTCCCAACAACATACATAGCAAATGGCATTCAATGAAAAGCGGTACTGGCAATTTAGCCCTTAAAAGGGTAACATTCATTGTAGCATGCTGAATTGAAACTGGGCAAGATATTTACAGGAGGATGATTGATGTTGGAAACGAAAGCCCACTATTTTCAGTGGCGGGATCTGCGCTGTTATTATGAGCGTAGCGGCATCGGCACCCCGATCGTCCTGTTGCATGGCTTTGGAGCCGGAGTTTCCGGCTACCAGTGGCGGCTAAATGCCCCCGCACTGGCCGCCGACGCCGCCGTGTTTGTGCCGGATTTGCCCGGCTGGGGCAACTCCGACCGCCCGCGTTTTGCGTACCATGCGCAATGGTATATCGACTGGCTGGATGCATTTCTGGCGGAAGTGGTCGAGCAGCCGGCGGTGCTAGTGGGGAGCTTTCAGACGGCGGCCTACGCACTGGCCCTGGCGGTTCGCCGTCCGGCGGCGGTGCAGCGCCTGGTGTTGCAGACACCGTCGGGCCTGAATTATTTGCGCCGGCAGCGCTTTATCGGCGGGCTGTTTTATCAGCTTTTCAATCTGACACCGCTGGGCGGCTGGCTGTACCGCTATATTTCCAGCCGGCGCGGCATTCGCTCGTTTATGCGCAGCCGCATGTACGCCGAGCCTGAGCGCGTCGATGATCGTATGATTGAGGCGTTTCATTCCATTGCCCGGCTGCCCGGTGGGCGCTGGGGAGCCGTCGCATTCCTGACCGGCAAACTGAATTGCGATGTGACGGCGCTGCTGCCGCAGGTGCAACCGCCGTCCCTGGTGATCTGGGGCGATCGCACCGATTTCATTCCGCCGACTGAGGCGCGTGCCTTCGTGGATCGGCTGCCCGATGCGCGCAGTATCATCCTGGGTCCGGCCCGGATCTGGCTGAATGATGAGCGCGCCGATGAGTGGAATCGGGCCGTGGCGGCCTTTGCCGCGCGTTGAGCCGCTCTATGCCGGGGCGCGGCGCGGCGCGCTTATCGCACTGCACAATAATGCTTGCCGGAATGGGGGCTGATGTGCGCAAATGTGCAACTAAAACCGGCTCTGGTTGTAATGCATTGTCTGCTGTTGGAAACTGCGGAAAAATCAGCTTTAAAAACGTTAGGTATCGGTTGTGATTGTCTGATCCCTGTGCTATGATAGCAGACATTATGCGACCTGCGTTGGGTATCGTCGCCTGTTGAGGAGCTTATGCGACGCCACAATGATCGTTTGCCGCAGCAATTGCGCCCGGTGCGAATCGTGCCGGATGCCGCCCCCTATGCTGAAGGTTCGGCTCTGATTGAAATGGGCAATACGCATGTGCTCTGCACGGCTAGCGTCGAACCGCAGGTACCGGGCTGGTTGCGCGGCCAGGGGCGCGGCTGGGTCACGGCCGAATATGCTCTGTTGCCCCGTGCGACTCATAGCCGAACCCGGCGCGAACGCAATGGCGCCGGCGGGCGTACGCATGAGATTCAGCGCCTGATCGGGCGCTCGCTACGGGCGTCCGTCAACCTCGAATGCCTGGGCGAACGCCTGATTATCGTCGATTGCGATGTGTTGCAGGCCGACGGCGGCACGCGTACCGCTGCCATCACCGGCGGCTATGTGGCGCTGGCACGGGCGGTGAACCACCTGCAGGCTATCGGTGCATGCGACCCGGTCGGCTCTCCACTGCTGGCTGCTGTGGCTGCCGTCAGTGTTGGTATGGTGGAAGGGCAGGCGCTTCTCGACCTGGATTACTCCGAGGATAGCCGGGCGGATGTTGACTGCAATGTTGTGCAGACGGCAAGTGGGGCGCTGGTTGAAGTTCAGGCGACCGCCGAAGGCACTGCGATGAGCCGCGCCCAGTTCGATGATCTGCTTGCATTGGCCGGAATGGGCATCGCCCGGTTGCTGGCTGATCAGCGTGATGCCCTGTTGATTTCGCAGCAAAAACCCGCTCGAACGACCAATATATGAGGTGCCCTGTGTCTGCCAAAATCCTGGTCGTTGACGATGATGTGCAGATTCTCGATGTGCTGGTACGCATTTTGAAGCGTGAAGGCTATGAGCCGGTAACCGCCCAGAATGGCATCGAAGCCCTCGAAATGGTGGCCCAGGATCGTCCCGACCTGGTGTTGCTCGATGTCACGATGCCTATGCTTGACGGCTTCACGGTCTGTCAGCGTCTGAAAGATGATGAGCGTACCGCGCTCATTCCCGTGACGATGCTGACTGGTCTCGATGATCATGTGCATCGGCAGCGCGGCATGGAAGTCGGTGCCGATGATTTTCTCACCAAGCCTTTCGATCAGAGCATGCTCCGTGCTCGCATTCGCTCACAGTTGCGCGTCAAACGCTTAACCGACCAGCTTGAACGAACGGAGAGCGTTATTTTTATGCTGGCGCTGGCCGTTGAAGCGAAAGACTCCTACACTGAGGGGCATCTTCGCCGGCTGGCCCATTACAGCGAGCAACTGGCCCTGGCTGCCGGCCTTTCGCAAGAAGAGGCTCGCTATGTCCGTTATGGCGGTCTGCTGCACGATATCGGCAAGATTGCGATTCCCGATGCTATTTTGAACAAGCCGGGTCCGCTGACGCCCGAGGAGTACGAGCAGATCAAGCTGCATCCGGAGTACGGTGCTCGGATTGTGACACCGATGCGCTTCGCCAACGAAGTGCGGCCGATCATCCTGGGCCATCACGAACGCTGGAACGGCAGCGGCTATCCGCAGGGGTTGGCCGGCGAAGGTATTCCGGTCGGCGCCCGGATCGTCTCGATTGTTGATGCCTATGATGCGATGATGACTGACCGCGTCTATCGCAAGGCGCTCAGCTTTGAGGAAACCATGCGGCGGTTGCGGAATGGTGCCGGGATCGAATGGGATCCGCAGTTGATGGGCATTTTCACTCACATGGCCGAGGAGAATCTGCTGTATCTGCCCGCCGTTAATGGGCAGATCGATCCGAAAGAATTTGCCTTCTGATGTATCGCACGGCTCTGGAGTACCTGGCATGCCCGGTTGACGGCGCTGCTTTGCATCCGGCAGCGGTTGAACCGGCCGACGCTGAACAGATCGTTGGCGGCGCGTTGCACTGTACGGCCTGCGGGCGTTGTTACCCGATCCGGGATGGCATCCCCAACCTGCTCCTCCACGATCCGCGTTTCAAGAGTCCGGCGCAGTTCGTCAATATCCTCGTTCCGACTGCCTGGGCCTACGAACGGTTCTGGCGCCCGCGGGCGCTCAAGGTGCTCAGTGGCGAAGCTTTTGGCTACGAGCGCGAATTGCCGCTGATTAGCGGGCTGGCTGCCGCGCAGCGCGGCGGTTTGCTGCTCGATGTAGCTTGCTCCAATGGCCTGTATGCCCGTACGCTCGAACGCGCCCGCCGTCGCGCCCCCGGTCATTGCATCGGCATCGATCATTCGCGACCGATGCTGCAACAGGCGCACGTTTTCGCCCGGCGCGACCGTCTGCCGATTAGCTTTGTGCAGGCCAGTGCCCAGGCGCTGCCGATTGCCTCCGGCTCCGCGACCGCCGTGGTGATGGGCGGCTCGCTCAATGAAATCGGCGATGCTCCGCGGGCGCTGGCTGAAATGCGGCGCGTACTCCGGCCCGAGGGTCGCTGTGTGCAGATGAACCTGGTACAGGCCGACCGGCGCAGCGGCCGTGTGTTGCAAAGCCTGCTCGCCCCTGGCGGTCTGGTCTTCCCCAGCCAGGCCGCGAGCAATCGCTTCTTCCAGCATGCCGGCCTGCGCGTCGCCGCCCAGTGGCGCTACGGTGTGGTGCTGTTTAGCCTGCTGCTGCCGGTATAAATACAGAAAATACCGGGCGTTGCCGGTGCTGTTGGCTTGCCGGCAGGGGGTGATCCCGACGTTGACACGTTGATGCGTATCGGCTCACTCCCCCAACCAACCGCGATCAGCCGCTTTCGATTCGGCAGATGCGGACGCTTCAACATCCGGCCGGCATCCATCAACGCCGATATACTGCTCCACCAGCGGGCCAATCAGCAGGTAGCGAAAGGCCTGGCCGCGCCAGGCTGCCAGGGCACCGACACAGCCATAGGCAATGCCGATCAGCACGAAGAGCAATATCAGCAGGCTGGCACCCAGCGCCAGCCAGAAGGGCATCGGTGGCCCTTCGCGGTAGAGTTCGGGGCGCAGCAAGGCGGGAATGAGTGAAATCAACAGACATGCCAGCCAGGTGCCGAGCAGCAACATCGTTGCGATCAGGCCGGTCAGTTGAAAGGCCAGTGCCTGAATGGTGTGCCGGCGGACAAATTCCGAATGCCCTTGCCGGCTTACCAGCACGGTAATCGCGCCGATAATGCCGATCAAGTTGAAGCCGTTCAGGATGATGCCGGCGTGGGCCAGGGCTGCCAACAACCGTTCTTCGTTACTGGGCGGCGGGTGTTCGTCGTTCATAATTATATTGTACACGACTTGCGCGGTCGGCGCGTTTGCCGGGCTTCCGGCGGTGTGGGTGTGCCGAAACGTGCTGCCGGTGCGCCAGAACCCGCTTCCGGGAAGCTTCTTCTGACGAGCAGCGGGCGGCCGCTGCGGGTGCTGCGCGTCCGATGCCACTGGCAGCAGCGCGGCCAGCTTCCCGGCAGCGGTCCCCGCCGGGGGCTTTGGGCCGCACGTTTCGTCATGCTCCGGCGGTGTTTTGCTGTTGACGCTCCTTGCAGTGCTGGTTATACTGCTACTGCGCATTGGGTATTCTCCAAAATGCAGGTTTGCATGGCTCGATCACGTCTATCGTTACAACAACAACTGGTGCGGATTGCCCATGATCGCTGGGCACGTCGCGGTGTGCGCTGGCTCATCCGGGCGACCTGGCTTGGCCTGGCAATCTGGTGTATCGGGATCGGTCTGCACCTCTTGCTTGGCTGGCCGCTTCGCTATGATGTGCTCGGGATTGCTGCGCTTACCTGCCTCGCCGTTGTGGCGCTGTTGCTGCTGCGCCCGCGCCTGCGCCCCGAAGAAGTGGCTCGCCGGCTCGACCGGCGCTTTCAACTGAATGAGCAGCTCGCCACGGCGCTCGAGGTTTCCCGCCATGGCGAAATGAACGGCGTTGCCGGTCTCTTGCAAGACCAGTCGCTGCGTACATCGCATCGCATCCGGCGCTATATTGCGGTTCGCCAGCGCTTTCCCTGGGCTGAATTTCTGGCGCTGCTGGCGCTGGCGATTGTGCTGATCGGTTTGCTGACTATGGTCGGGCTCAATCCGCCGACAAACTGGCCGGCTGCTCAATCTTTGCCGGCGCCGCTGCCGCCGGCCGAGCCGGCTGAGCCTGTGCCGCCCGAGCCCTTCACCGACCAGCCTGCTGCACCGCAGCCCGGCACCGGCGAGGACCAGGCAGCCACGGCCGGCCAATCCGCCGGCGGTGGCGATACGGCGGCGATGGCAGCGGTCGCCGATGCGCTGCGCGATACCAGTGTTACACGCCCGGCTGCCGATGCCCTCGATGATGGTGATGCCACCGGGGCGGCTCAGAGCCTGCGTGAACTCGCCGATCAGGCCGGGCGCATTTCGCCCGAAACTCGTGCGAACCTGGCCCAGGATCTGCGTGAGGCGGCTGACAATCTGGAGCAGAGCAATCCCGATCTGGCTGAAGATTTGCGCGATAGCGCCGACGGACTCGAAGGCGATAGCCAGCGTGCTGCCGATTCCTTTGATGAACTGGCCGGCGCGATTGAAAATCTGGGGCAACCCGGCTCACAGGCTCAGGCCGACAATGACTCCGGCCAGGATCCGGGAGCCGGCCAGCAAGCGGCCGGCGGCAACGCTCCCAGCGATCTGCCCGGCGACCAGCGCGAACAGTCGCGCGCATCCGACCGCCTTGATGTCGATGGGGTGCCGCTTGAACTGGAAAATGACGGCCAGCCGAATGTGAATGCGCCCGGCGATGCGGAAAATGCCGCTGCCGGCAACGGTGGTACCCGTAGCTTCGAGCAGGGCAATAGTGCGCCGACCCGTGATCGGGTTGATGCCGGTGAGGATCCTCTGCGTATTCCTGCGGATTTGCGAGATGTGGTTCAAGAATATTTTACGCCCTGACGCGCGCAGGTCTGCCGCTGATGATGTACCACGCCGCCGCAATCCCGCTGCCGACGATGCGCCGCTCTTCGATGAAACCTTCTTGCGCCGTATGGAACGCCTGAGTTTGCAGGCGCAACGTACCCTGCGCGGCAATCCTTCCAGCGGCCAGCATCCTAGTCGGCATTATTTGCCGACCAGTGTTTTCAGCGACCATCGCCCTTATACGCCCGGCGATGATCTGCGCTACGTTGACTGGAATGCTTATGCCCGGCAAAATCATATGTTGCTCAAGCTGGGCGAGGCCGAACAGGATGTCAATGTGCATTTGCTGGTCGATTGCTCGCGCAGTATGCTCTGGGGCCAGCCGCCCAAATGGCGCCTCGCCCGCCAGATCGCCGGCGCGCTCGGGTTTCTGGCGATGGCCCATAGCGATCGCCTGCACGTAGTTCCCTTCGGCAATGCGATCGCCCGGCCATTCGGCCCGGCGCAGGGCAAAGGCCGCCTGATCGAGATGTTGCAGTATATCGAGCATATGGCGGTGCAGGAACGAACCGATCTGGCACCGGTGCTGCGCAGCTATGCGCGCAGCTTTGCGACCGGCGGCATACTGGTGCTTATTTCCGATCTGCTTGATCCGGCTAATCTGGCGGAAGTGCTGCGTGCCTGTAGCCCGCCACGCTGGCAGGTGCTGGTGCTGCACCTGCTCGATCCGCGTGAATTGCGCCCTGAGTTGCAGGGGCCGCTCGAACTTGAGGATCGCGAAACCGGGCTGCGGCTCGAACTTGATCTTGATGCTGAAACGCTGGCCGATTATCAGCAGCGCGCACGGGCCTGGATGGAGAATCTGGGGCAGGCCTGCGCTCGCCGTGGCGCTACGTACACTCAGCTTGCCACTCACTGGCCGCTCGAACGCAAAGTTGTGCCATATCTACGTGCCCGGCGCATGCTCGATTAGAGGGATTGTTGTGGCTTTTCTTGCTCCGCTGAGCCTGCTGGCTCTGCTGGCCCTACCGATTATCGTGTTGCTCCATTTGATGCGGGAGCGCCGCCGGCGCGTTCAGGTGCCCTCGCTCTTGCTCTGGCAGCAAGTGCCGAAACGCCCGGAAGCTGAACGCCGCCGACGCCTTCCGCTGACGATGCTGCTCCTGCTGCATTTGCTGGTGGCACTAGCGCTCGCGCTGGCTCTGGCACAGCCACAGTGGCTCGCCGGTTTGCTGGCGCCGCCGCGCCATCTCGTCCTGGTTATCGATACGTCGACCAGTATGGCTGCCGTCGAGTCCGATGGTCGTTCTCGCCTCGATAATGCCCGCCGGCAGGCTCGCGCCGAAATCGCTGCCCTCGGCCCCGATGATACGGCCACCGTGATTGCCGCCGGTACGACGCCGCGCCTGCTCGCCGGCGCCGATCCTGAGGGCGGTTTCTCGCTGCAAGCGGCGCTCGACCAGCTTGAGGCTGCCGGTGTCGGCACCGATATTGTCGCGGCGATCAACCTGGCCCAGGCGACGCTGGAGCCCTACCCCACCGGCCGGGTGCTGGTGTTTAGCGATGCGGCGCTGCCGACGCTCGCTGCCGACCTCGCAGGCCTGGTGCGTACTCGCGCCATCGAATGGGTTAATCCGGCCAGCGATGTGTCCAACCAGGCTATCGTTGCACTGTCCAGCCGAACCTGGGGCGGCGCCGGGGCTCAGGCTTCGGTACAGGTTTTTGCTCGCGTCGCTAATTATGATGCCGCAGCAGTGACCCGCGGCTTGCAACTCTACGCCGATACTGAATTGCTCGAAGCGCAACAGGTCACTATCAGTGGTGAGAGCGATGTTGACCTGAGTTGGACGCTGCCGGCCGGTTATGCCAACCTGCGACTGGTGCTGGCCGATACCGATGCGCTGCCCGCCGACGATAGCGCCGTGCTCAGCCTGGCCGATACGCAGAACCTGAATGTTTTGCTGGTTTCGACTGCACCGGGCGCACTTGAACGGGCGCTGCGTGCGGTGCCCGGCCTCAATCTGGCAATCCTCGATCCGGCTGATTACGAAAGCTCACCGCTGGCGGGCCAGGCTAACCTGGTCATTTTTGATAGGACGCTGCCGGCAGCCTGGCCCGCCGGATCGGTGCTGCTGATCAATCCGCCTGAGGGCAACACTCGCCCCACTGATGCGCCGCTTGCCTTTGGCCCACTCAACAGTGATGCTGCCGGTGCCACGCTGGAGTTACAGCCGAATGCTGCACTCCTCGACGGGCTTAGCCTGGAAAGTGTGCGCTTCGGAACTCTGCGCCGGATGGACGTTCCCGAATGGGCTACGTCGCTCGCGACGCTCGGCGAAACGCCTCTGATTGTGCGTGGCCGGCTCGATGAGCGCAACATCGCTGTCTGGACTTTCGACCCGGCTGCGGGCAATCTTTCGTCGCGGCTGGTCTTTCCTTTGCTGGTTGCTCGCACGGTGCGTGACCTGGTGCCGGTGCCCTTGCCGCCGTCCATGCTGGTCGGTGAACGGCTGGTGTATCGACCCGCCGTCGGGGTAGAACGCATCGAGTTGTTTGCTCCCGATAACAGTGTGCAAACCTTCGATCCACCAGCGAATGCCGCGCCGTTGGAACTCGCTTTCAATCAACCCGGCATCTATACCCTGGTAGAATATGCCGGCGGCCGCGACATTGCTCGCAACGACCTGGCGATCAATGCCGGTTCGCCGCTCGAATCCGACTTGCGCCCGCAAGCGGTGCCCGCCGACCTGGCCGATGTGCCGCCGGCGGCCCGCGCATTGACTGCCGAACGTGCGACGCAGGGCCAGCCGCTCTGGTTCTGGCTGGCTGCCCTGGCTCTGATCATAATGATGGTAGAATGGTTATATGTGCATCGCCCACGGCGTAGCACGCTGCGAACGTGACGCGCCGGGCTGTCCGTCCCTGGAAACCATCGTCTGGATTTCGTTGTGGCGTAACTGTGACCAATCCAGGCAAAACGCTGGTTTCTCGTAAAGAATGACTATGTTTCTTCGAAATCCACAACTGCTCCTGTTGTTGCTCGCCTTGCTCCCGGTGGCGGTTTATTTCTGGCGCTGGCGTGGACGCCGGGTCGTGCCAATGGCGCTGGTCTTGCGCCTGCTCGCCCTGACGGCGCTGATTGCTGCACTGGCCGAGCCGACCTATGGCCGCGAAATGCCGCCGCCTGAGCCGACGGTGTTGCTTGTCGACCAGTCCGACAGCCTGTCGCCGGCCAGCCGGGCGGCGCTGCGCGCTGAAGCTGAAGCGGCGGCAAATTCGCTCGACCAGGCAGCGCTGATCTGGTTTGGCGACCAGGCGGTGGTCGTGGAAAATCTTCCCGCGAACGCCGGCCAGCCCTTGCGCGAGCGCCTGACTTCTGAGAATTTGCAGCGCCTGCAGCCGGCCGCCAGCGATCTTGCCGGTGCCTTGCGGCTGGCTCGCGAGATCTTGAGCCCCGCCGGCGGCCAGGTCTTGCTCTTCTCCGACGGCCTGGAGACCAGCGGCGATGCGCTGGCCGAGGCCCGCCTCGCTGCGGCGGCCAATGTGCGCGTCGATGTCTGGCCGGCAACGCCGGTTAGCGGCCCCGAGATGATGGTGACGGCGGTGCAGGCGCCGCGTACCCTGCGCAGCGGCGAAGAATATGCCATTGATGTGCGCGTCGGCTTCTTGCCGCCCGTCGGTGTTGCCGACGCCCCGGCCACGTTGCGCTTGTTCGAGGGCGAAACGTTGCTTGCCGAAGAAGCAGTGACGCTGCAAGCCGGCGATAATAGTTTTATTTTGCGCCACCAGGCTGCAGAGCCCGGCATTGTGCGCCTGCGCGCCGAGATTGCCGGCACGGACGATACCTTCGCCCGCAATAACGTTGGCGGTACGACTGCGCTGGTTGCTGAGCCGCCTGCGGTGCTGCTCGTCGAGGGCCGCGCCGGTGGCGCTGCCGAGCTGGGTGCGGCTCTGAGCCGTTCGCAGATTGCCAATGATGTCATTCCGGCCGCCAATCTTCCGGTTCGGCTGTCCGATCTCGACCGCTACGACGGCATGGTGCTGGTCGATGTGCCGGCTTCGTCGCTTTCCCTCGATCAGATGGCCAGTGTGCGTGAGTTTGTGCGCAGCGAGGGGCGTGGCCTGGTGGCTACCGGTGGGCGCAATTCCTATGGTCTCGGTGCCTATAAAAATACTCCGCTCGAAGATGTTTTGCCGGTGACGATGGATCCGCCCGAACGCCCGCAGCGCCCCGATATTGCTTTGCTCCTGATTATCGACCGTTCGGCCAGTATGACCGCGATTGCCGGCATTTCCAAGTTTGATATGGCCAAAGAAGCCGCCCTCCTCTCGGTCGAGAGTTTGCAGAGCGAAGATAGTGTCGGCATTCTGTCGTTCGATACCGGTCAGCTCTGGGTAGTGCCCTTCCAGCGCATTGGCCAGGGCCTCAGCCGGGAACAGATCCAGGATGCAATCGCTCAGTTGCCTGCCGGCGGCGGCACCGATATTTTCAATGCCCTCAACGAGGGCATGCCGGCGATTGCTCGTGAGCAAACTTCGGTACGCCATGTAGTTTTGCTGACCGACGGACGTTCTTTTACCAATGATATGGGTGCCTATCAGCGCCTGATCGACGCGGCGCGCCGGCAGAATATCACGCTCTCGACCATTGCGATTGGCGATGATGCCGATACCGAGTTGCTCGATATTCTGGCCCGCTGGGGCGGTGGGCGCTACTATTTTGCTGCCGTTCCTGAAGATATTCCCCGCCTGACGCTGCTCGAAAGCGAGATTGCCCGTGCCGACCCGGTCGTCGAAGAAGATTTTCGGGCGCAACTTGGCAGCACCCACCCGCTGATGCGTGGCTTCGCCCCCGCTGAGTTGCCGCCGCTTAATGGCTATATCGCGACTGCTGCCAAACCTTCCGCCGAAGTGGTGCTGCGCTCGCCGGCCGAAGATCCGCTGATGGCGACCTGGCAGTATGGCCTCGGGCGGGCCATTGCCTGGACATCCTCGCTCGATCAGCCCTGGTCGGCGCAGTGGGCCGACTGGCCCGCCTACGACCGCTTCTGGTCGCAGGTGGTGCGCTACACCTTGCCTGAACCGGACAGCGGCCCGCTCCAGGTGCGCGTCGAGCCGACGGAAGCCGGTGCCCGCCTCAGTGTTGATGCGCTGGAAGCCGGTGGCCGGCCCCGTGACCTGGCGACGGTCGGCGCCCGGATTATGCTGCCCGATGGGACGAGCCGCGACATTACGGTGCGCCAGGTTGCGCCGGGGCGTTATGTCCAGGAACTGGCACTGGCCAGTGAGGGCCCTTACGCAATTTCGGTGCAGTTGCTCGACGGCGAAGCGCGCCAGGAGGCGCTGGCCGGCTACGTGCAGACGGCGCCGGTGGAATATCGGGCGGCGTTCGGCCAGGCTGCCGGCAACGGGCTGGCGCTGCTGGAAGAAATTGCCGCTGTCACCGGCGGCGAAATTAACCCCGATGTCGGCGGCACTGAGTTTGAGCAGCCGATTGTGCCGCCCGAGCCGCGCCCGCTCTGGCCCTGGCTGGTCGGCACTGCGCTATTGCTCTGGGTACTCGAAATCGCCGTCCGGCGCGGGTTGTTTGTGCGCTTCACGTGATCCCGGCTATCACCGACATCGTCGTTGCCGCGATTGAACAACATATTTTCCCCGGCGCGGTTGTTCGTGTGCAGCGCGCCGGGCGCATTTTGCACGCTGCAGCCTATGGTAGCCATACCTACGGGCCGGCGGCCCGCCCGGTTGCCCTCGACAGCATCTACGACCTGGCCTCGATTAGCAAGATCTTCACTGCTACAGCCGCCCTGCGCCTCTATGATGCCGGCGGGTTTGCTCTCGATGACCCGGTGGCCCGCTTTCTGCCCGGCTTTCAGGCGCAGGGCATTGCTTTGCGCCACTTGCTGACCCATAGTTCCGGCCTCGATCTGCGGCTTTCCGCTCTGCGTGATCAGGATCCAGCCGGCATTCGCGCTGTGGTCTATGCGGCCCTGCCGCGCTACCAACCCGGTACCGTTATGGCCTACACCAACAGCAATAGTCTCTTGCTGGGCGATGTGATTGCTGCCGTAACCGCGCAGCCACTCGACCGGGCTATGCAGGAATTGCTGCTGGAACCACTGGCGTTGCGCGAAACCGGCTACTGTCCGCCGCCTGCACGCTGGCCGCGCATTCCGCCGACTGAGTATGACGACCACTGGCGCGGCGGCCTGGTCTGGGGCCAGGTGCATGACGAGAGCGCCTATGCTCTCGGTGGCGTCGCCGGGCACGCCGGGCTTTTCGGTAGCGCCGTCGACATCGAACGCTTCGCCGGGCTCTGGCTGCATGGCGGCGAAGCCCTGCTACAGCCGGCGACGGTGGCGCTGGCGTTGCATGATCACAGTGGTGTGCTGCGCAGCGGCGCCACCGGCCCGGCGCTGCGCGGCGGCCTGGGCTGGATGCTCGACCGGCCGTTTATGGGAGCCGCCCCGGCCGGTACTGCCGGGCACACCGGCTTCACCGGCCCGGTGTTGATCATCCTGCCCGCACAGCAGATCAGCATCGTTGTGCTCAGCAACCGCACCTATCCCTACCGCCGGCCGCCGCCCTATCCACATCACCGCATCACTGCCGCAATTGTCGATGCTGTACTGGCCTGAATGCCGGAATGGTGCTGCGGCTCGTCGCAACACCATCCGCCATACAAGCAATTCAGTGAACGAAAGCAAAGACCGGCAGGTTGCCGTGTCCGGCGCCACCATCGCCGGGCGCGACAACCTGCCGGTCTTTGATTCTTTGATTCTATGTTTCTTCCGGTTTGCTGCGCAGAATATAGCCGTGGTGCGGCAAAGTACAGAGATATATCGGGCGATGTGCATTTGGCTCGATTTTCGCTCGCAGGTTTTTCATATGCCATCGAATAATGCCCGGATCGTCGGTTTGCGGGTATTTCAGAACCTTTATCAGCAAATCACGGCTGGAAAAAACCTCGTCGGGATGGTGCATCAAGTGGCGCAACAGGCAATACTCGATAGGGGTAATGCTGACTGGTTGATCGCGTACCCGGAGCTGGTGTGAATGCGTATTCAGTACCATGTCACCGACAACCAGCAGGTGCGACATGCTGCCGGAACCCTGGCTAGCCTGGCAACAACGACGCAGCAACGCACGGATTCGGGCACGGAGCTCACCCAGTTCGAAGGGCTTGGTGACATAATCGTCGGCGCCGCAATCGAGACCGGCAATAACTTGCGTCGATTCCTTGCAGGCAGTCAGCATCAGCACACTCATGCCGGCTTGCGTCGGCGATCGCCGAATATGTCGGCAAACTTCCAATCCGTCGAGCTGTGGCATCGTCACATCCAGAATTGCCATGTCCGGCGCGATCCGCTCGATTGCTTCCAGGGCTGCTACTCCGTTTGAAGCCGTATGTAGAATGTAGCCCTCGCTGGACAGGCCATGGGTCAGTGCCCAGAGCATATCGGGTTCATCGTCGGCGAGCAAAATGTGGGGTAGTGCCATGGTCGTTCGCTCCTGAATAGAACGGTTCATCCGGATCTGGTATTACGCGGCTGGCAAACTGATTTCGAAGCTGCTGCCGGATCCCGGTTCGCTGCTGACGTGGATCCGGCCGCCGTGCTGCCGTATGATGCGCTGGCAAAGCAGCAGACCCAATCCGTTGCCTTCGCCCTTTCGCCGTGTCGTGTAAAAGGGCTCGAAAATCTGCTGCTGCTGGGCTTGATCCATGCCGCAGCCGGTATCACATACGGTGGCCCACAGCCGGCCCTGAGCATCCTGGCCGGTCGCAATTCGCAACTGACCGCCATCGGGCATGGCCTGGGTTGCGTTGGTCGCCAGGTTCACAAAGACCTGCTGCAAGAGTTGAGAATTGCCGCGCAGCCCTGGCAGATTGCCATCCAGGGCGAGTTCGAGCTGGATCTTGTGGCGCAGGAACTGATGGGTCAGCAGGCTCATACTCTCTTCGATGACGGTATTTAAATTGCAGATCGCGTGGCACTGACCGCTCGCCGGACGGGCAAACTGCAACAGATTCTCGATAATGCGATCGGCGCGCCGGGTCGCTTGCTCGATGCGTCGGGCACATTCCCGCGCCAGGTACGGTAGTTCATCTTCGCAGAGCAGGAGCTGGGCGCTGGTGCCGATAATGCTCAGCGGGTTACGGAGTTCATGCACAATACTGCCGGCCATCAGGCCCAGTGACTCCATCGTGGCACCGTGGGTTAGCCGGCTTTCCAGGCGCTGCTGTTCAGTCACATTTTCGAACACCAGGAGAATGCGGGCTTTACTCGCGGTGGGATTGAGCGGAAGAATGCGGTAATCGTAAATCTGCGGCGAAGCGGGATCCCAACGACAAACATAACGATACGCTGGACTGGGCTGGCCGGCGTGGCGCGTGGTATGAATCTGGTGCAGCAAATCGGTGTGGGCAAGGAATTTGCGAGATAAGAGATCCGTCAGGTAAACTCCCTGTTCTATCGGCAAATCACAACCCAGTGCCAATAGGTAAGCCCGGTTCACCGCCATAACTCGCAGTTGCTCGTCGGCAATCAGCAAGCCTGTCGGGAGACTTTCCAGAAGGCAGCGCAACAGGGCTTCACTTTCGCGCCAGGCCGTACTGATGCTGCAAAGCATGTCGATCTCTTCGTTGGGGTTTCGATCATTTGGATTCAACATAATGTTCTGATGCTCCGCTGTGATGCCGGGTGACCTTGATCGTGTGCCATGGATCAAGCCCGGTGAACCTGATATTACTTTGTGTACCGCAGCAAGCAAGCAAAAGTTGCGCAGCCAAATACCCAATATTTATCGTAAAAATTTTGTAAAATTTTACCAGGACTGGTGGTTGTTCTACTTTGTGGGGCGGTGCAGTTCCTGGCGGAGCAACAGACTGTAGACAATCAACAAGATGATCGAGAAGGTAAACCATTGCAGGGCGTAGTTCAGATGCGGACCTTCGTCGAGGCTGGCGGCCGGGCGCGGGCGCGGCAGCACATTGGCGGGGGCGGCCGGGTCGGGGTTTTGTTCGATGTAGAAGGGCAGCAGTGAGTAGCCGACCTGCTCTTCGATGCGCGGAATATTCATGCGCAGCCAGGCGTGGATCCGCGCTTCGCCGGGTAACGGCAGATCCCGCGGCGTCAGTGCATGATCCGGGCGTTCCTGCGACTCCATCGCGATGCCGGTTACCGTGACCGGCTCAGCCACGATGTAGGGCGCCAGATTTTGCTCGCGCTGGATTTCGGCCGGCAACCAGCCGCGGTCGATCAGTACAGCCTGGTCGCTACCTTCAATTCGTAGCGGCGTAATCAGGTGTACGCCGTTGACGCCGTCGAGCGACTGGTTGCGCAATACAATGCTCTCGGCATTGTCGTAGCGCCCACTGACTTGCACCGGCCGAAAGGCCATAGTATCGTTGGGAAGTGGTTTGCGATTGATGTCGAGGGGCCGACCGGCGCGGGCCGCCAGCAGAGCGGCATTGAAATCACGGCGCTGCTCAAGCCGGTCGAGTTGCCAGAAGCCTAGCCAGAGCATCATTGCCAGCACGATCAGCGCCAGGCTATGTTTCAGCAGCCATGCCGGTGAAAGCAGGCTCTGCATATCATTCCATTTCCGGCACGTGACCCGGTCGGGCCGTGCGCTTATGTCATAAATGTTCTCGTCATCCTACCACAGTCCGGGCAGGTCAGCAGCGCTATTCAGCGATTGCCACATCCGGTCGATGCTGATGGGCGTATAGCCGGCGGCATCGACGCGATCAATGACTGCTTCGACCAGGGGTACCAGTGGCGGGCCGCCGATGCCTTCGTGCAGCACAATAATGCTGCCCGGTGCCAGCCAGTGCTCCACGTGTTCAATACTCTCGGTAGCCGGCTGCATCCAGTGCAGCGGCACCATGCTCCACATCACCGGGCGATAGCCCCAGCGAATCAGATTGCGCAGCGTTCCGGGCGAAAAGGTGCCGTAGGGCGGGCGCACATCGCAGAAATCCTCAATCGGGCGCCGGCTGGCCTCACTGAGCATATGGCGGGTATAGGCCAGCTGGCCGCGCAACGACTCGCTGTTTTCGGCCAGAAACGTGCGGTGGCGATACCCATGGAGGCCGATCTGGTGGCCGGCTGCACTGATGGCCTGCACCAGATCCGGGTGCCGCTCAATGCGATCACCGAGGTGAAAAAAAGTCGCGGTAATATTGCGTCGGGCCAGCATATCAAGCAATTGCGGGCTATCTTCACGACTCGGGCCGTCATCGAAGGTAATGGCAACTTCCCGCCGCTGATTGTTGCCGCGCCAGAGCGCATTCTGAAAGCCGTAACTCAGCAGCATGGTCAGGCCGGGTACCATCACGCCGGCGCGCCGACGAAATCCAGGGAATGGTAGCATGAGACAGTTTCTTCGGCAATATTCTGTGTAGTTCGCATGTGAACGTCAGAGATGTTCCTCCTCCAATAATTATACTGATTTTTCTTCGCATTGCACAGCGATCCGCCGGGTATCCAGACAAAGCCATCCGTTATGGGGTGTATGCCGGCATACACCCCATAACGGATGGCTTTGTCTGGTGCAGCCGGCATGCAACGCCAACTGCGTCAGTTATCTAAAAATAGCGCATCTGGCGGGCCTGGTAGCTGAGATGGTCGCGGAAATCCGGGTGCGCGATGGAGATCAGGTCGCGCACGCGCTGAGCAATGGTGCGCCCGTGCAATTGAGCCACGCCGTATTCAGTGACCACATAATGCACATCGTAGCGACCGGTCACCACGCCTGCGCCCTGGTCGAGCATGGGCACGATTCGCGAAATCGTGCCGTTGCGGGCGGTTGAGGGCAGCGCAATGATCGGCAGACCTTCCGGCGAACGGGCGGCGCCACGAATGAAGTCGACCTGACCGCCGACCCCACTGTACAGCCGCGGCCCGATGCTGTCGGCACAGACCTGGCCGGTCAGGTCGACTTGCAGCGCCGAGTTGATGGCCACCATGCGCCGGTTCTGGGCAATGGTAAACGGATTATTGACATAATCCGTGGGGTGCAACTCGATCATAGCATTATCGTGGATCCAGTCGAAGACGCGCCTGGTGCCGAGCACAAAGCCGGCGATGATTTTGTTGCGGTGCAACGTCTTGGCAGCGCCGTCGATCACACCACTCTCAACGAGATCGATAGCGCCGTCGGAGAACATCTCGGTATGCAATCCCAGGTGGCGTTTGTCGCCAAGGCGGCGCAGCACCGCATTCGGAATACCGCCGATGCCGAGTTGCAGCGTAGCCTCATCGGGGATCAGGCCGGCAATCAGGTCCCCGATGTGTTCGGCCACCTCGTCGGGCGCGTGCTGTGGAGCTTCAAGCAGCGGGCGATTGGTGTTGATCCAGGCATCGATTTTCGATACGTGAATGAAGCTATCGCCGAGCGTACGCGGCATCTGCTCGTTGATTTCAGCGATCACGTGGCGAGCGCTCTGGGCCGCCGGCAGAGTTGTGCCGACTTCGACGCCCAGCGAACAGAAGCCGTGGCTATCGGGCGGTGACACCTGGATTACGGCCACATCGAGCGGCAGTAGCCAGTTGCGGAACAGATCCGGAACTTCGGAGAGAAACACCGGCGTAAAATCGGCCCGGCCCTCGTGGACGGCCTGGCGCGTGTTTGCGCCAATGAACAGGGCATTATGCCGAAACACATCGCCATATTCCGGCCCGGTCGTCGGATCATCTCCGGCAGTCAAGATATGGATCACTTCGACGTCGCGTAGCTCATTGGAACGCTGCAACAGCGCCTCGATCAGTGGTGTTGGAACGCCGCAGCCACCACCAATATACACGCGCTGGCCGGATTCGATCAGTTCAACGGCTTCAGCAGCCGAAACGGCCGCCGCAGGGGGAAAAGTTGTTGTATGCATGTTTGCTTTCTCCCGTACAGATTGCAACAAAAGCGTTATCCGGAAAAACCGTACGGAGTTACTATCCGGCGGTATCACCGCCGGATCCATTCAATGATACGAGTTACGTGGTGGCAACCGCGACCGCCTTTTTTCGCCTGCGGCAGCAAGGAAGGTGCCTTCTTTTGCGTTGGTTTTGGCAGCTTCGCTGCCAAAACCAACGCAATAAAACGGTTTTCCGCCCTGCTGCAGGCGAAAGACGCCTACGCCGGTTGCGGCGCGAGCAACCACGCGACCGCGTAACTCTTGTTAATGATCCGCCGGACGCGATACACTGTCCGACAATTCTATTGTAACGGCCTCACGGAATCACATAGTTACAACCAGCACAAATTGTCTCGGTTGACGTAGCCGGCCTGTTTGCTCAGAACTGCAGGCAAATTTTGCCGAAGTGATTGCCGCTACGCAGGTATGCGAGGGCGGTGGGGAGCTCGTCGAAGGCGAAGCTGCGGTCGACAACCGGGCGGAGTTGCGACTGGCCGATGGCGCGTGCCATAGCTTCGAAGCCGTCGCGGTGGCCGACGGTAATGCCTTGCATGCGAATCTGGCGCGTGACAATCAGGCCCAGCCGCACGTCCATATTCGAACCGGAGAGCACGCCGATCATGCTGATGCTGCCACCGGCGCGGATGGCCCGCAGCGATTGCGGCAAAGTCTGACTGCCGCCGACTTCGATGATATGGTCGACACCGTCGCCGCCGGCGAGCTGCTTGACCGGGCGGCCCCACTCGGGCGTCTCGCGGTAATTGAGGGTAGCATCGGCGCCGAGCGCACGCACGCGGGCGAGTTTTTCGTCGCTACTGGAAATCACAATCGTATACGCTCCCATCAACCGGGCGAATTGCAGCGCAAACAGCGACACCCCGCCGGTGCCCTGAATCAGAACCCGGTCGCCGGCCTTGATCCGGCCTTCAGTGACCACCGCGCTCCAGGCGGTGAGTGCAGCACAGGGCAGCGTGGCCGCCTCAAGGTCGCTAAGATGGGCGGGAACCCTGGCGATGCCCTCGGCGTCAATGCGCATATACTCAGTCATGACACCGTCGAGCGGGCCGCCCAGCGAATTGCTCAGGCGCTGATTGTTGGCCTCGCCGCCGATCCAATTCTGAAAGAACATCGGGCAGACCCGGTCGCCGACGGTGACGCGTTGCACTCCGGCGCCGACGGCGACCACTTCACCGACGCCATCGGAGATGGGGATGAGCGGCAGCGTGCCGGTTTGGGCGCCATAGCCGCGCTGAAGCACGACCAGGTCGCGATAGTTAAGCGCGGCAGCGCGCATGCGCAGCAGCACCTGGCCGGGGCCGGCGGCGGGCTGTGGGCATGTGGTGAGCGTCAGATTTTCAAACGCCCATTCATTCTGAAGTTGAAATACCCGCATATGAGAACCTTTCGTCAAGCACCATGTGGCGTAACAGCGATATGCTATGATAACGCAAGACGAACAAAAACGGTGCAAAGCTTTGCATCGGAGCGAAAGGGCGTTACAATGCAGTGTCGTTTAGCTTACAAACGCGCCCTGCAAATCTTTCAGACCCGCCGTTTGCGGCGCGATCATCAAGATCTTGCAAGACGGAGCGAATATTACCGACTGGCCGAGTTCCTCTTTACCGACATCTATGGGCCGCACGATTTTTCCGAGCGCGACCGGCAAATGAACTCGCTGACCCCAATGTTGCGCCGGCTCCCCGGTCTGACCTCGCGGGACATGGTGCAGATCTTTCAACTGCTCCACATGTCGGATCAATTGGATGAGCTGTTGGTTGATCAACTGCTGGCGATGGGTGCCCGGCTGGACTTTAGCGAAGACACCTACGAAGCGGCCTACCGGCTGGCCGGCAGCTATGCCGATCGTCGGCGCCAGCTTGATGAAGTGCGCAACGTATTGTTGCACGTCCACCGCCTGGCGCGCAACATACTGCTCGGCCCGGCACTGGATAGCAGCCATCTGCTGGCTGGTGCCGCCGGCCTGGGCGAAATCCACACCTTTTTGCACCATGGCTATCATGCGCTACGCCCGGTGCGCAACATTGTCTACTTTGTCGAAACCATCGACTTGCGCGAGCACGAGCGGCTGGAGCGCATCTTTTTCGCCGTACCGGCGGGAAGATAGGCTCCCGCCG
>DAOTUJ010000098.1:0-23740 GCA_034437175.1 Chloroflexaceae bacterium
AATGAGAATGGGCAATTTGTTTTGCATAGCCAGGTCTGACCTTCGACGTGTAAAAAGAATAATGACCCTACTGGCGGCCGAAAAGGACTTTGTAATCTTGCTATCCTGACGTATAATACAAACACTGCCACGTATCAAAACTTCAGCAGCGTCATCTATATATTATTAGTACCAGGTTCAGTACGTTTTCTGCGCAGATTTAGTGAATATTCCGCAACCAATCGGGCAGCCGGCCGGCGAATTCCCGGCTTTCTGGTTGTTTAATCACAACTTTTTCAGGGAATCCGCACCATGAGAAGGAGCAAAACGATGAACCGGCATCACTACTGGCTGCGCTCGCTGCTGCTGCTGCTTGCTGTGCTGTTTGGCACAAGTATTGTGCCGCTGCCGCAAACGGCCCAATCGGCAAACACGCGCAAACTTCTGGTCGATGCGACCGATACGGCTTTGCTCGCGGAATTGCGCAACAGCGCGGCCCGGCTGCTGGTCGACTATGGCGCCTTCTCGCTCTGGGAAACGCCGAACCCATCCGCCGCGCAACTGGCACAGATCCAGGACGATTTTGATGCGATTTATCTGCGTGGCGATATGACAATCTCGCCGCACGATACTCCGCCGGATGTGCCCCCCGATCTGCGACAGCAGCGTATCACCGGCCCCCATTTCCAGATCGTGCAGTTTGTTGGCCCGATCCTGCCCGCCTGGCTCGACGAGTTGCGGACGCTCGGCCTGACCCCGGTGGCCTATATGCCCAATCATGCCTATGTGGTCTGGGGTGAGGCCCGGGCATTTGAGCACCTGGCGGAACGGGTGACAAGCAGCGATGTGCTGCAATGGCAGACCGATTATCATCCGCAGTACCGGCTTGAGCCCGGCCTGCGCGAAATCGCCGAGGCCGGCAATCGCGATGTGACGGTTCAATACCTGGCCGGCCAGGATCAGGTTGCCCGCGACCTGATAGCCCTGGGCGCCCAGGAGCTTGCCGCTCCTTACACAGTTGCCGGCCTGACCTCACTCAGCCTGCGCATACCGGCGAATCTGGTGCATGAAGTGGCGGGTTGGCCGGCGGTGTTCAACGTAGAACCCTATGCGGCGCCGCAACTCCAAGACGAACGCCAGGCACAGGTGGTCGCCGGTAACCTGGGCACCGAGGGTGCCAGTGGCCCGGGCTACCTGGAATGGCTCGCCGGCTACGATTTGCCGACCGATCCGCAGCGCTACCCGATTGTCGCGGTTGTCGACAGCGGGCTGGACACCGGCGACGTCACGCCGGATCATCCGGTCTTCTACCAGTTCGGCGATCCGGCCAATCCTTCGCGAGTGGTCGATCAGGCAAATTGCACGACGGAGGCGAGTGGCGCCGATGGCGACGGGCATGGGAGCATCAATGCCGGGATTGTGGCCGGCTATGATGACGGCAGTACCGCCGGTTCGCAGGATGCCGCCGGCTTTGCCTATGGCCTCGGCATCGCACCCTTCGCTCGCCTGTCATCGGTGAAGATTTTTCGTGCCAATGGCCGCTACGACATCAGCAGGTGCAGCCAGTCGGCGGAACAGGTTGTGGTGGCAGCCCAGGAAAGCGGCGCGCTGATCTCGAGCAATAGCTGGGGGGCATCTTCGAATAACTACACCAGCCTCGCCCGCGCCTATGATGGGTGGACCCGCGACGCCAACCCGGCATCACCCGGCGCCCAGCAAATGCTGCATGTGTTTTCTGCCGGTAACAGCGGCACGTTCACCTTCGGCGTCACCACACCTTCAACAGCAAAAAATGTGGTGACGGTAGGCGCGACTGCGTCGCTGCGACCGGACATTGAAGCCGATGGGTGCGGCGCTACGCTTTCCAATAGCCCGCTCGACATCGCCGATTTTTCGTCGCGCGGGCCAACCGCCGATAAGCGCTTCAAGCCCGACCTGGTTGCACCCGGCACGCATATCGTCGGCCCGGCCTCACAGGCCGCGAACTACAATGGCAGTGGCGTCTGCGGCTGGGTCGGCGCAGACGACAATCGCTATTATCCGCCCGGCCAGACGCGCTATACGATCTCGTCGGGAACCAGCCATTCGGCGCCGGCCGTTGCCGGCGCGGCCGCGATTTTTGAGCACTTGTATCGTGAACGCTGGACAAATGGGAGCACCGCCAGCCCGGCGATGCTCAAGGCGCTGCTGTTGCATCAGCCGCGCTATCTCACGGCTGCAGGCGGCAACGACAGGCTGCCCGGCTGGAGCCAGGGCTGGGGCGCACTCAACCTCGCCGCGTTGCTCGATGAGGCGCCCGACTTTCTGCTCGATCAGACAGTCCGCTTCGACTCCAGCGGCCAGGTGCATGAAGTCTTCGGTAGCGTCGCCGATCCGGCGCAGGCACTGGTGCTCACGCTGACATGGAGTGATGCGCCCGGTAGCACCAGCGGCATCGCCGGTGTCAACAACCTCGACCTGGAAGTACGCGTCGGCAACCAGATCTACCGAGGCAATGGGTTCGACGGGGCATGGTCGCAGCCGGGCGGCACGTTTGACGACCGCAACAATGTTGAGCGGATTGTGGTGCCGGCGGGTGCCGGCGGGCCGGTGCAGATCCGGGTGATCGCCGCCAATATCGCGGGAGACGCGGTGCCGGATGCGCCGGGCGTCACCGACCAGGATTTTGCGCTGGTGGTTTCCAATATGCAAGACATCACGGCAATTGAGGTGACTGATGCGGCCTGGAGCGAAATTGCCGGCAATGGCGATGCCTTCATCGATCCGGGGGAAACGATCGCAGTTGAGGTGACCCTGAGCAATCGCGGGGATCGCCCGATCACGGAGTATGCCGGCCGCTTGCAGGGGCGCAGCGGTCGGGCCGTGGTGCTCGAAGGGCCGGTAACCCTGGCCGAACCTGGCCCTGCCAATACCCAGACCTATCGCTACCATGTGCTGGTGAAGGGTACCCACGCCTGCGGCAATGCGCTGATATTCGACCATGTGCTATTCAGCGAGACCACCAGGATCACCAGCGCCGGCATTGCCTTTGCTAGCGGGCAGGCCGGCGAGCCGCTGATCGTGACCAGCGAACTGACACCAATCCCGATTGATGACGACAATTTCTTCGGCACCCTCGTGTTCCTGCCGGTAGAGACGGATGCGCTGATTGCCGATGTGGATGTACAGGTCGACATTGCGCATCCCTGGGTCGGCGACCTGGCGCTTGAATTGATTTCACCGAGCGATACATCGGCCATTCTGTTGCTGTTTCCCGGCGACGGTACCGAGCGCGGCGATAATCTGACGGCAACCATCTTCGACGATGAAGGCGGCGACGGGCCGATTACTGCGGCTACGCCGCCCTACAGCGGTCGCTACCGCCCGGTGGAAGCACTCAGTCGCTTCGACGGGGAGCGCAGCTATGGCCTCTGGGCGCTCATTCTCTATGATGATCGCCCCGGCGACATCGGTCAGCTACTGAACTGGTCACTGGCCATCGAAACCAGTACCCGCATCTGCACATACGACGCAGCGCGCACGTATCTGCCCTTCGTGCAGACTCCGTAAAAGCACCCGTGGATGGATATGGCTGGCGGCTCTGCCGTCAGCCATATCCATCCGTTTTCTTTTGCCGGCCATGGCATGGCATGCTTCTTGCGAAGAAGCAGGCTATGTATCTCATTATTCTGGGTGCCGGCCCGGTCAGCACCTTTCTGATCAGCACTGCGCTTAACGAAGGGCACGAGATTGCGCTGATCGAGCCGGATGAACAACTGGCCCGCGAGGCGCTCGATCAGTACGATATTCTGGTGCTGAAGGGCAGCATCGGCAGCAGCAATATTCTGCAAGAAGCCGGTGCCGAACGAGCCGATGCATTGATCGCCAGCACCGACGATGACGCGACCAACCTCATGGCCATGTTTCTGGGTGTCGAACAGAATATCGGCACCCTGATCAGCATCGTCAATGTGCATTCGCACAAGCGCCTGTTTGAGCAACTCGGGGTGCAAGTACTGCTTGATCCGGAAGCGATCATCGCCAATCACCTCTATAAATTGCTGCTCAATCGCCGTTTTGAGGAGACGGTGAATTTGCCGGGCGGCGAAACCCTGCTGGAAACCACAGTCGCGGAAGACTCGGTGCTGCGTGGCACAACGCTAGCGCATGTCTGCCGAAAACATCTGTCGGAAGAAATGCAGATCGTTGCGCTCAAGCGCGGCGATGAGCACCTCGATATCACGGATAAGCATCGTGACATCGAACTGGAAACCGGCGACCGGCTGATTCTGTTTTCGCGCACGCCTCTGAACGAGGCGCATACCGCGCCCTTTAGCCGGCAGGCCTGATTGCGATGCGTCATTCGCCGATTGTACGCGGCCTGAGCCTGGTGATGCAGGTGCCTGGTATGATGGCGCTGTGCTCGCTGCCGGTTAGCCTGTTCGCCGGCGAAGCTGCGGCCATCTGGATGTTTCTCGGCACGGCGATCCTGGCGATCGGCGCGGGCCAGTTACTTTTGCGGCTTTCGCGACAGGCCGGCGAAGCCGATATCGGCGCGACCATCAGCATCGCTGCCCTCGGCTGGGCCATCGTCGCTGTCATCGGTGCCCTGCCCTTTTTTTTGCTCGGCACCTGGAACGAATGGCTCGTGCGTGGTAATGAAGCCGCTGCCGTATTCGGCAATCCGCTCAATGCGCTCTTCGAGTCGATTTCCGGGTTCACCAGTACCGGCCTGAGCGTGGTTACTCAACCGGAAGAATTGCCCTATAGCCTGCAATGGTGGCGCTCGTTCAGCGAATGGATCGGCGGCGTCGGGGTGATTGTGCTGACGCTGGCGGTAGTCCAGGCGACCGGGGGCATGTTCCGGCTCTACTATAGCGAGGCTCGCGATGAAAAGCTCGCACCCAGCGTTACCGCAACGGTGCGCAACATCGCAGCAATCTACGCCGGCTACACACTGCTGGCGATCGTGCTGCTGCGTGCCAGCGGTATGCCCTGGTGGCCGGCGATCAACCATGGAATGACCGGCATTGCGACCGGCGGTTTTTCGATCCATCACGACAGCATGGCTTCCTACAGCCGGCCAATCCAGTTGATGATGGTGCTGGTGATGATCTGCGGGGCCATTAGCTTCGCTGTCCACCAGCAAATTTTGCTGCGGCGCAATATTTCCGCGCTCTGGCGCGACGGCCAGCAACAGGTACTGGGCGGTTTCCTGATCGGCGGTACGCTCCTGCTGGCACTGGAACAATCCTGGTACACAAAAGAATGGACATTCCTCGATCCGCTGTTTCAATGGGTGTCGGCGCTCACGACCTGCGGCCTGAACACGACGAATATCCTGGTCTGGAGCCCATCGGCACAACTGTTGCTCATTCTGGGTATGTTCAGCGGCAGCGCTGCCGGCTCCACCAGCGGCGGCATCAAACTCCGCCGGCTGCTGATCCTGTTCCAGGGCGTGCGCTGGCGACTACAGCAACTGAGCCTCAGCCCACGCCAGTTGATGCGCTACACCCTGGAGGGCAAGGTCATCAGCGAGGAACAGGCCTTCAGCAAGGTAGAATCGGCGGCCGTATTACTGGCACTCTGGCTGGTCGTTCTGATCGGCGCGATCGTTGTGCTGCTCCACGTAGCGATACCCGGCAGCAGCACCGAGGCCATCATCTTTGAAGTTGTCTCGGCTACCAGCAATGTCGGCCTCTCGCTGGGCATCACCAGTCCCGATTTGCACTGGCTGGGCAAAGTTACGCTGATGCTCTGCATGTGGATGGGTCGGCTGGAGATTATCCCGGTGCTGTTTTTCCTGCCTTCGTTGATAGCATCGCAGAGGAATTGTGCTTGAGGCACGGGGCTATATTGCCATACAAAAACAGGATACAGCAGATGATAGGCAGCAACGCTGCCTATCATCTGCTGTATCCTGTTTTTAAGCAAGCACTTCCTGCGGATGCGTGATATAGCCCGTCAGCGCAGTGGCGGCGGCGACCTCGGGCGAGGCCAGGTAGATGTTGGCCTGCGGGCTGCCCATGCGCCCGCGGAAATTGCGATTGCCGGTGAACAGGCAGACCTCGTCGGGAGCGAGCACGCCCATGTGCCGCCCGATGCAGGCGCCGCAGCCCGGCGTGCCGACCGTCGCGCCGGCCGTAACCAGCGTCGCCAGCGTACCGTCTTCGGCGGCCCGCCGCAGCGCCTCGCTGCTCGCCGGCACCACCAGCATGCGCACGCCCGCTGCCAGCCGGCGGCCCTGCAAAATCCGCGCTGCCGCGGCCATGTCTTCGTAGTGCCCATTGGTACAGGTTCCCAGATAGACCACATCGACCTGCACCCGCCCCAGGTCGACCAGGTCGACGACATTGTCGACGAAGTGCGGTGCGCTGATCTGCGGATCGAGTGTATCGAGATTGATGTCCAGTTCGTGGCTGTAGCACGCACCGTCCTCGACGCGTAGCCAGTCGGGGACGGCAGCCCGCAGCTGGGCCAGGTCGACCGAGGGATCGTGATCGCCGAAATCGGTGGCGAAAACCGGCGGCACGATGCCGGCCTTGGCGCCAACTTCGATCGAGAGGGTCGCCAGGGTCATGCGGTCACCGACACTGAGGAAATCCAGGCCGTGCCATTCGACCGTCGCGTAGGTAGCGCCGTCGGCGCGCAACTCGCGGGCCGCGCGCAGGCCCAGGTCTTTGGCGCTGACGCCGGGCCGGAAGCGGCCGCCGGCGCGCACCAGCACTGTTTCGGGCACGCGCATCCAGGTTTTGCCGGTTGCCGCAGCCAGCGCAATATCGGTAGTGCCCATGCCGGTTCCGAAGGCGCCGACGCAGCCATAAGCCGTACTGTGGCTATCGCTGCCGACGATGATCATGCCAGGGCGCGCGAGGCCTTCTTCGACCAGCACCTGGTGCGAGATGCCGCGCCCGACATCGAAGAGATGATTGATGCCCTGGGCGCGCACCCAGCGCCGCACATCGGCCTGTTTCTCAGCCGTCTGCACCGTGGAAGCCGGCGCCACATGGTCGATCACAACCGCGACGCGATCGCGATCCCAGACCTTTTCAGCGCCCAGTTCTTCGTGCAGCACCTTGATGATGCTCGGCGAGAGGCTATCGTGCATCATCACCAGATCAACGTTCACCGTGGCCACCTCGCCGGCCCGCAATTCGCGCCCGGCGGCATGGCTGAGGATCTGTTCAGACAGCGTACGGCCCATTAGAGACTCCTTATGCTCCTGGTGGGCGGCCTGAACCGCCGACCAGGAACATACAATAACTATTGCTTACCTTCCGGATCGATCCCCATCTCGCGCAGACGCGCACGCAACTGTTCTAACCTGGCCTCAGCCTGTGTCGCCCGCGCTTCTGCCGCAGCGCGCGCTGCCTGTTCGGCGTCGCGTTCGACCGTGATCTCCTGATGCGTCAGGAAGCGCTCGCCGTTGGGGTGAAAGATCTGCATCTCTTCGCCCGTCAGGTCGAAACGAATCCCCAGTCGCGGGCTGACCCACTCATCCTCGAAGTCGACCAGTTGCAGGTGATCATTCGTACGCAGCATCACAAAGAGCAAGTCCTCGTCGGGATCGTAGACATAGTATTCATCCACGCCATGCGTCTCATAGAAGCTCTGCTTCTGGTACATCTCCGAGGCGCTGTTATTGGGCGACAATACCTCGAAGACGACCTGCGGCGCAAGATTGTCTTCTTTCCACTGCAAATACGAGCCGCGATAGCCCTTGGGCCGCCCGAAGACGACCATGGCGTCGAGTGCGGCGCTTTTACGGCTACCCTCGACCGGGTACCAGAGCAAATCGCCGGCTACGAACACATCGGGCTGATCGGCAAACAGCGTCTCCAGGTTCTCCTTGATCACCACAATCCAGCGAAACTGCAGCGTATTATCGGCCATCGGCTTGCCATCGCTTTGCGGATAGTACATCAAATCGCTAGCGATTTTTGCAGCATCTGCAACCGTAACAAACCTCTTGTATGACTTGTGCAGTCGGCGTTTAGGCTCAAGCCGCAATGGCTTTTTTCGCCTGCGGCAGCGTGGAAATAGCTGTTTTTTCGTTTGCTGTTTCGGCTTCGCCGAAACAGCAAACGAAGTGGAAGGTATCGTCTATGTCGTTATAGACCATGTTTTGTGCGCGCCGGCGGTGCCGGCCTGCGCCTAGGGCAGATCGGCGCGGACGGCGCGCACCGCGTCGTCCATAATCGCCACGATGCGGCCGATCTGCTCGATCGTAGTGACCAGCGGCGGCGCGAGGCAGACCGAATCGCCGACGACGCGGGTGAACAGGCCGCGCTGCATCAACTGCTGGTTCAGCTTTGCACCGACGCCGGCCGCCGGCGGGAAGGGCGTGCGATTGGACTTATCGGCGATCAGTTCGACGGCGGCGAGCATGCCCAGGCCACGTACATTGCCGACATGGCTGTAATCGGTCAAGCTGTTGAGCCCATCGAGCAGGCGCGCGCCCTTCTGGGCGGCCTGTTCCACCAGGCCTTCGTCCTCGATGATCCGGATATTTTCCAGCGCCACTGCGCAGCAGGTCGGGTGACCGGAATAGGTATAGGCGTGCATCCAGCGTTTTTCAGGCGGCGCATTCATAATCGCCTCGCGGATGCGGTCGGAAACACCGATGCCGCCTAGCGGAATGTAGCCGCTGGTAATGCCCTTGGCGAACTGTATGATGTCGGGCTCGATACCGTAGTGCTCCAGGCCGAACCAGCGCCCGGTGCGCCCAAAACCGGTAATGACCTCGTCGGCAATCAACAACACCGCGTACCTGTCGCAGATCTCGCGGATGCGGGCGAAATAATCGGGCTGGGGCACAATCACACCGCCGGCGCCCTGCACCGGCTCGGCGATGAAACCCGCCACCGTATCCGGCCCCTCGCGCAGGATTGCCTCTTCGAGCAAATTGGCCGCCGCGACCCCATCACTGACACTCGGGTCGGAATTTTTGAAGTGATAGGGGTAAGGCGAGGCAATATGCAGAAAACCGGGCACCCGCGGCTCAAACATCGGCCAGTAGTAGGGCATGCCGGTGGCGCTCATGGCCGCCAGCGTCACACCGTGGTAGCCCTTCTCGCGCGAAATAATCTTGATCTTGTCGGGCCTGCCGAGCGCTTTCCAGTAGAAACGGGCGGTTTTAAACGAACTCTCGCTGGATTCGGCGCCGCCGCTGGTAAAGAAGAAGGTATTGATAGACGGATAAACCAGCCGACTCAGCCGTTCGGCCAGGCTAATCGCCGCCATATTCGTCGAGCCGGCATAGGCCGAGGCATAGGCCAGCGTCGCCATCTGCTGCATCGCGGCCTCGGCCAGCTCGCGCCGGCCATGCCCAATGTTTACATTCCATAGCCCGCTCAGCCCATCGATGAACTCGTTGCCCTCGCTATCGACAATGATCGCGCCGCGGCCCTCAACCCAGATCCGAGGCGACTGGTGGGCACTGGGATGGTGCAAGGGGTGCAACAGGTGCTGCTGATCAATCGCAATTCGCTCACTGGTTTCGGTCAGGGTCATAATTCCTCCTCTGGCGCGGCCGGGCCGCGCATACTTAATGCCACAACTGACGCCGTCGACTTGAGATACTGGCATATCCGGGTTTTTGCCAGCAGTAATTGAAAGGGGAATGCGACGGCTTTATTGTAGCACAGACGGCCCACAATCCCGCCGGGATCCCTCGCTACGCTCGGGATGACGGAATGCATCAGTCAGCTGATCATCCCGAACACAGTGAGGGATCCCGGACGGAAGTTTCTTGAGAACGCACATGAGGAATCTTCATTGCTAAGCAAGGCCATCCAGGGAATCAGCGCTGCTTCTGCATATTCAGCCGGCAGATGTCGGCGAAGCTACACCCCGTTGGGCATTTATCGCGCGGGCGCACGGCAAAGTCGCCGGTGCGCGCCCCATAAACCACTTCGGCCACTCGCTCTTTCATCGCTTCGATAGCCTGGTCACGCTCGGCGCCGGTCAGGGCTTTGCTGAAGCGCCCGCTGCCCAGGTGCAAGAAAGCCGCCCGCTCGACCGGCTGCGGCGCGCCGACCATATCCTGCGCGGCCAGCATATAGATCGGCAACTGCACATCACGCCCGCTCAGGCTTTCTGCCAGCGAGCGCGGACTGCTACTGCTCTTGTAATCGATCACGGCAATGGTTTGTTCCGTACGATGCTGATCGATCCGGTCGATGCGGCCCAGTACCTGCACCGGGCCTTGCGCCGTCTCCAGGCGCAGGGGTGGGTCGCCGCGACGCATACCGAAGCTGCGCTCGCATTCAACCGGGTGAAAAGCCTGCCAGTCGCCGGCCTCTTCAAGCACCCGGCGCATGGCCTGTTCCAGTCGCCGTTGGATATCGGCCTGCTCCCAGTGCCAGAACGGCCCCGGCTCGAAGCCCTGCTGCTGCGGCGCCTCGCGCAGCACCCGTTCGGCGGCATCACGCAGCACCGCCAGAAAATGTTCGCCGTCTCCCGGTTCCAGCAGCGGCGGCGCGCCGGCCCAGACCCGCCCGGCGGCGGCCAGAATGCTGTGATAGAGTCGGCCGCGCCGGCTGCGATCCAGGCCGGCATCCGGCTCGGCGCGCACTTCCAGCCGCAGCAGATGCGCCGCCTTGAAGCGAAACGGGCAGGTAATATAATCGTTGAACCGGCTGACGCTCCAGCGATGCTCCGGCCCGTAGATCTGGGCCAGCTCGGCCTGCAATGCTGCATCGGTGATCCGGCCCTCGTAGATGCCGTGGTCGGCGTCACCCTCACGGTACAGCTCAATGTCACAGGCCCGTCGCACATGCGCCGCCAGCCCGGCCAGATGTTCCGGCGCATCGGCTGCCGTCGCCGCCGGATTGCTACTGAACAAGGCCAGCAACTGCTCGGCACGAGAAATCGCTTCCGCCAGTTGCGGTGCTGCCCCCGCAACGATATGCCGGCGCGCCGCCGGTTCCAGCCTCGCCAGTTCGAGCAACGATTTTAGATAGGGCGAAGCCGGCAACTCATTCGCGCCGGCGTCCAGCCGGGTGCGCGCCAGGGTCAGGCTCCGGCGCGCCGCTGCAATCGCTTCATAAAACAGGCTGCGCTCATCGCCGGGATCGCGGTTACCGATAGGCAGGCCGCGCCGCCCGAGCAGCGCCCGCTCGCGCCGGCTGTAGAGCGGCGGATCGGGCAATCGCTGCGGGAACTCGCCCTCCGCCATGCCGAGCAGCAAAACATGCTCAAAGGCCCGCCCGCGCGCCGCCAGCACCGGCAGCGCCGCCACCTGCTCGCTGTCGCCGGTGCTATCGTGGTAGCGCCGGCTTGCCACCAGCGCCGCCAGGTCGGCCAGGAAATCGGCATAGTTTTGCGGTTCTTCTTTCAGTACCGCGCCGGCCTGCGTCAATTCGCGCAACAGGCGGTGCCAGACCTGCCAGGCATCCTGCGGCAAACTGCCGGCAAAACCCGGCCCACCACTCAAGGCTCCCTCCAGCCAGCCGGCACTATCGGCCAGCAATGCGCTGAGCCGGCCCACATACTGGCCGACCGTACCGCGAGCAGGCAGAGCCAGCCATTTGGCGAAGCGCTCCAGCAACGGCAGCAGCGCCGCCGCCGCCGCCGGCGTAACCAGCGCGCCGTCCCATTCTTCATCGCTATGCGGATCGGCCTCGGCTGCCAGTCGTACGGCCTGTTGCAGTCGCACCATGCCGCCGGAAATCCCCTTCTCGCGCCCGATTCGTTCGAGCAAAGCCGCCGCCGCCGCCAGGTCGGGCAGTTGCGGCGACAGCGCTGCTGGCGGCGACCCGGCCCAGTCGGCGATAGCCCGCCAGCTCTCGGCCAGGGCGCGGCGCGGAAAATCATCCAGCGGCAGCCGCAGCAGCGCCAGCGCCGCCGCTATTGCCGGCGCCTCGGCCAGCGGGCGCCCGGCCTGAATGCGCAGCGGCAACTTATATTCGGCGGCAACTTCGTGCAACAGCGGCGCATAGCTGCTGTCGTCACGCATCAGGATGCCAATCTGCCGCGGCTCAACACCATCAGCGAGCAACTGCTTCACCCGCCGCAGTACGGCCCGTACTTCGCGCTCGCGATCCGGCGCCTCGATCAGCAGCAGCACGTCGCCGCTCGCCAGTGGCGCTACCGGTTCGAGATCGAAGATCCGGCGCTCAACATGGGCCAGCACCGGCACCCGCGCCGCGGCGGGTGCCAGAAACTCGAACTGCGGCGTACAGCCGATGGCAGCCAGCGCCGCTTCGAGTTGCCGGCGGGTGCGGTTGAAGCGATGCTGCGCCGGTCGCTCTTCCGCCTCACCGCCCAGCGTGATCAGGGCGCGCTCGACAGATTGCAGCACTTCCAGCAACAGGCTCAGCTGCAAGGGCGTAAACTGGTCGAAACCGTCGACCACCAGCAACTCCAGGCCGGCCAGCAAAGCGGGATCCCGGCGCAATGCATCACGCGCCCGCGCCAGCAGGCCATGCAGATCCGCATAACCGATGGCCGCCATCTCGGCCAGGTAGGCCCGCAGAATCGTCGCCACTTCGCCATCGTAGCGCGTCACACCGGCTGCCGCCAATGCCGCCGGATCGAGATCAGCCGCCCGCAGATCGCCAATCAACTCGTCGATCAGCAGCACAAAACCGGGCCGTAGTGCCGCCGCCCCCATGATAGGCAACTCACCGGCTGCCGCCAGCCGCCGCAGCAGGCGCCGCAGCAACCGCCGCCGCAGCGTATCGCCGGCCAGCGCATAGGGCAGATTAGCCCGCCGCAGCAGCAGGCAGGCCAGGCTGAAAAACTGGTGCACACCGGTGCGCCGTGCCAGGATGCGGCGACCCTGTGGGCGCAGCAGGATTGCCCGCCCGGCCCGCCGGCGCTGCAACTCGGCCCAGGCCCGCCGGCTCTTGCCCGCACCGGCCGGGCCAATCAACAGGCGTAACTCAGGCGTCATATTCCATCTCCACAAACCATTGCTGCAAATCGGCCACCAGTTGCCGCGGCACCTTCGCCCGCATTGCAATCAGCGCATGATCGACGCCGGAGTAGATCAGCAGGCGGCTGTGCGGCGCGTGCTCGTCCAGCAAATGCGCATTTTCCAGCCGCACCGTGCGATCCGCGTCGCCGTGTACCACCAGCAGCGGCAGATCAAACCGGTCGATCAGATCGAGTGGGCGCGGCGGCAGTGCTACGCCGAGCCGGAAACCCAGCAGCGGCGCCAGCGGGCGCAGCACCGGTTGCGGCGCCACATAGCGCACCATCTGCGGACGCAGGCCGACCGTCAAATCATAATCCACCGGCGCACTGATGGTCGCCACCCGGTCAGGGTAAGCCAGCATATCCGGATTGGCCAGGCTCAGCGTCGTCAACGTAATCAGCCCCCCCATGCTCTCGGCCACCAAACCAACTCGCCGGTAGCCCAGGAACCGCGCATAATCCAGCACAGCAGCCAGGTCTTCGTACTCGGCGGTGCCCAGACTGGCCAGGCCATTGCTCTCACCAAAGCCGCGCCAGTCAAAGGTCAACACATCGAATGACGCGAACAGCGCCTCGGCCAGCCAGACAATCGACAGCGAGCGGCGGCTGGAGCCGAAGCCATGGGCAATGATGATCAGGCTGGAGCGACCGCGCCGAAAATGCGTCGCCGCCAGGGTGAGCCCGTCGAACGTCGTGATCGAAAGATCGTGGGCCGGCTCGCTGTAAGGCGTGCGCTGCAAATGCGCCACCGGCGTCAAGGCGGCAACCAGGCGCTGGAGAGCATAAGACGTCCGCACCGGCACCTGTTTGTCCGGTGGCGGCTGCGCTTCGTCCGGCAAATCGCTCGATTGTTTTTCCTGATTGTTGCTCATAGGGTGCTATTATAACAAAGACGCTCTCTTTGCAACATGCCTGCTATCAAAAAAGTATGTTTTGCTTGATTATAGCGGCGACGCCGCTACAATCAAGCAAAACATACTTTATCTGTCACGTTTGTGTGGTCTTGCAGCGAAACTGCAAGACCACACAAACGGCTTTTCGCACAGAAAGACAAACCTTATGTCAAATATCACCACTATCTCGAACGACCTGTACCCGAGTCTGCTCGCGGTACTGGCGCATCCCGACGACGAAACGTTCGGCACCGGCGGCACACTCTCGCGGTATGCCTGGAGCGGTGCCCGCGTCCACCTGATCTGCGCCACCGGTGGCGAGGCCGGCACTGTTGATCCGCACTTCCTCGAAGGTTTTAACTCGATTGCCGAGCTGCGCCGCAATGAACTTGAATGCGCCGCCCGCACCCTCGGGCTCACCAGTGTCGAAATGCTGGGCTACCGCGACTCGGGCATGCCCGGCAGCGCCGACAATCAGCACCCCGACGCGCTGGCAGCCGCCGACATCGAGGCTGTCACGGCGCGCATCGTGCACAGCATCCGCCGGCTGCGCCCGCAGGTCGTCATTACCTTTGATCCCATCGGCGGCTACCGTCATCCCGATCATATCGCCGTACACCAGGCCACCGTCAAGGCCTTCTTTGCCGCCGGCGACCCGCAACAGTTCCCCGACGACCTGCCGCCCTATCAGCCGCAAAAATTGTACTATCAGACCTTTCCGCGCCGCTTGTTGCGCTTCTTCGTGCGCATCCTGCCGCTCTTCGGGCGCGATCCGCGCCGCTTCGGGCGCAACCAGGATGTCGACCTGACGGAACTGGCCCATATCGATTTTCCCATTCATGCCGGCATCGATATCTGGGTTATGGGGCGCACCCGCAGCGCCGCCGCCGATTGCCACGCCAGCCAGGGCGGCCACCCCAACTGGATAGGGCGACTCCTCGGCTGGCTGCTGCTTTTCTTCGGCGGCAAAGAAACCTACATGCGCGCGCATCCGCCCGCGCCCGAGGGTCTGCACGAACGCGATTTATTCGAAGGTGTGACATATAATTAAACGACGGTTCAGGCAAGGCGCCGAGCGGCAATGCCGCTCGGCGCCTTGCCTGAACCGTCGTTGTTCTGCGTGCGAATCTGCGGCTAAAACGCAACCAGCACCCAGATGATTGCAAGCGTGCCCAGACCGATCGTCGCAGTCGCCAGCAGCATAATGTCCCGACCATCTCTGGTCTGAATCCACTCCAGAAATTCGTCCATTGGTGTATACTCCTCTGCATTGCCCGTAATGACGTTGCTCGAACCATGCTTATTGTAATACATATATGCAAGTAGGGAAATATTCCGGTTTCCGAGTTTCTGCGTTTTTGTACTCCTTTCAGTATAATAGAAGTAGCTTCAAGGTTAGAAGTAAGGGACAAAGAATGAGCGCCCAGGATGCCAAAACCGCTCTTGTGGCTCGTCAGACGCCGCCGCCCGGCCTGCCGCCCGAGACGCTCGCGGCGCTCGATTCCATCCAGCGCCGGGTGCGCTGGCTCGCCACCAATATCATTCACCATGCCAATAATGTAAAGCCTAACCACGACAATTTTTCTTTGTGGTTCCGGCGGCAAAGCCGCCGGAACCACAAAGAAAAGGATTTTTTATGAATATATTCACCCATGGTCACGCTCTGCTCATCGGCGTCGGCGAATACGCCGATGAGCAATGGCGTGCGCCGATTACCGCCGCTGACGCCGAGGCGCTCGCCGCCGCGCTGCGCGATCCGGCCGTCGCGGCGTATCCCGCCGACCAGGTGACGCTGCTGCGCGATGCCGCCGCCGACCGCGCCGGGATTCTGCGTGCCCTCGCGCAGTTCGCCGCCCGCGTCGGCCCCGATGACCCTGCGCTGATCTTTTTCTGCGGTCACGGCGCACCCGGCACCGATGAGCAGTACCACTTCGCGTCACAGGACAGTGTTTTCCAGAGCGGGCGCATTCAGGCCGGCAGCGGCATCAGTGAGCAGGAGCTCTATACCGCCCTGCGTGCTATGCGCAGCAACAAGCTGCTGGTGCTGATCAATGCCTGTTTCTCCGGCAATATCGGCGCGACGCTGGGAACACAAACCGAAACTACCGCCGCACTCGGCAGCCCTACGCCCGACGCGACCAGCGATCTGCTGCTGGCCAGTGGCGCCGGGCGGGTTGTGCTTACTGCCAGCCGCCAGAGCCAGTATTCCTATTTTCTGCACACCCGCGAACTGACTTTTTTCAGCGACGCGCTGATCCAGGGCTTGCGCGGGCAAGCCGCCACCACCGCCGATTTTATCGGCATCTTCGAGCTCTATCGCTACCTCTACGAGGAGGTGCGCAGAGCTGCCGCCGCCATCGGGCGCGAACAGGAACCGGTTCTGAATATCGTGCAAGGCGTCGGGCCGTTTCCGGTCGCCCGCAAACCGGCTGCCGCCGCCGAACTGGGTTCGCCGCCAGGCACACCACCGCCCGGCACCGCCGTGCGCGCCCGCCCCGCCGAGCTCATCCAGCAACTCGCCGACCAGGCCATCGCCGTACGCACCGGCGACAACAGCCCGGTCAACATCGACCAGCGCGGCAGCGTCAATGTCAGCGGGCGCTCCGAGAGCGGCAACGTGACCATCGGCGATGTGGCCGGCGGCAGCATCTACCACGGCGGCGGTGGCGCCGGCGCGTCGCCGCCACCCAGCGAGGCTACGGTCACGCCTCACGCCGGCGACCCGGCGATGCAGGCGATCATCGACCGGATCGCGGCGATCAAGGCTGATTTGAGCTGGATAGCAAATCTAGCGGACGCCGATCGGCGCGAAATCGAAGGCGAACTGGATCGAGCCGCCGCCGCTGCCGCCGCCGGACGGCAGCGCCGCCTGGAAATGCGGCTGGGCCTGGCCCGCGACTTGCTCAGCGAACTGGCATCGCCGGTCGGCGAGGCTCGTGGCCTCGCCGAGAGCATCGAACGCATCCTGCGCCGCCTCGGCGCCTCGACCGCATAGGGCTGACTCGAGCGCATCCGGCGCTGCAATGCCCGTCGGCTTTGCGCTTTGCGCTTCGCTAGAGGAGCAAATCCCGCGCCACCAGGTCTTCTTCAGTCTCGCGGCGCTGAATGAGGCGCGCCTCGCCATCGTGCAAGAGCAGCAAAGCCGGGCGGGGCGCCAGGTTATAATTGCTGGCCATGCTCAGCGTATACGCACCCGCCACCGCCACCGCCAGCAAATCGCCCGGCCAGGCCGCCGGCAGCGCCACCTCCTGCAACAGCAGATCGCCCGACTCACAAAAGCGACCGGCCACATCGACCGTATATGCCGGTGCGTCATTCACTCGATTGGCCACCAGCGCCGTGTAGCGCGCACCATACAATGCCGGACGGATATTGTCGGCCATGCCGCCGTCGATGTGCAGATGCGAGACCGTATGCGGATCGCGTTTGCGCCCTATAACCTGGTACAGCGCCACGCCGGCCCGGGCGACAATCGAGCGACCGGGCTCAACCGTCAGCCGCGGCAGCGGCAAATTCAGCGTCGCACAGCCCTGTTGCACCGCCTGAGCCAGCGTTTGCGCATACGCCGCGATGTCGGTGGCCGGCATGGCAGCCGTATACGGCACGCCCAGCCCGCCACCGGGGCTCAGTTCCTCGATCGTGATCCCATATCGCTCGCGCAGCCCCGCCGCCAGATCGAGCAACACGGCGATGCCGGCTTTCAATTCAGCCGGATCGAAGATCTGTGAGCCGATGTGAGCATGCAAGCCAATCAGGCGCAGGCCGGGTGCCGCCTGGATCTGTTTCACTGCTGCATCAACCGCCGCCAGCGGCAGGCCGAACTTCGAGCGATGGCCGCCGGTAGCAATATGCGCATGGGTCTGTGCATCGATACCCGGCGTCACGCGCAGCAACACCGGCTGCACAGCTTGCCGCCCGGCATTGAGCGATAGCAGTTGTTCCAATTCATCGAAGTTATCGACAATGATCGCCCCTACGCCCCAGCTCAATGCGCGTTCCAGCTCGGCCCGCGTCTTCGCATTGCCGTGACAGTGAACCCGTTCCAGCGGCAGGCCGGCGCGCCGCGCTACGAATAACTCGGCATCCGAGACCACGTCCAGGCCCAGGCCTTCCTGCGCGACGATCTGCGCCAGCGCACTGTTCAGCAGGGCTTTGCCGGCATAGTGTATCCGTGTTTCCGCCGGGTAACTCGCGGCAAAAGCCTGGCGATAGGCCCGCATCGCCCCGCGTAGCGTCTTCTCACAGAGCGTATAGAGCGGCGTCCCATGCTCCATCGCCAGCTTCGCCGTATCGCAGCCGCCCAGAACCAGCCGCCCATCGCTGATCGCGGCGCTGTCCGGCCAGATGTGCGACGCGAGCAACTCGCTCATGGCGCCTCCGAGCCCTGGAGCCCCAGCCACTCGGCATCGGCCTGAAGCGCCGCGATCACCTCGCCGATCAATTCTTCCAGCGGCATCGCGATCACCTCGGCTCCGTGATTGATGTGCTCGCGGCTAACCTTGGCGGCAAAGGCCTTATCTTTGAGCTTTTTGCGCACTGAAGAAACCTTGACGCTATGAATGCTCTTGTCGGGCCGCACCAGCGCCACCGCCGTCACAAAGCCACTCAGTTCGTCCACCGCATAGAGGCTGCATTCCATCGCGGTTTCCGGCTGCACTCCACTGAAATCGGCATGGCTCAGTACCGCCCGCACAAATTCGGGCAACCAGCCATTTTCACGCAGGTAGGCCACCCCATAAAAAGGATGGCCGGGCAATTGCTCCGGCAACGGCTCACCGGCAATAATCTGCTGCGAGAGCGCCGCCATATCCTCGCCCTCGGGCATATCCGGGTAGCGCTCGTAATCCATGTCGTGCAGCAGGCCGACGGCGGCCCAGCTATCTTCGTCGGCACCCTGCTTACGGGCAAAATGCCGCATACAGGATGCTACCGCCTCACAATGCTTGCGCAGGCTATCAGACTCAACCCATTCATACAGCAATTCGCGCGCACGATTCTCCAGCATACAAACTCCTCGTCTGACTTTCCGCTTCGTTGGTAGCCAACATTATAAAGCCATTTTGATCGAAAACGCGTACGTGCTCACCAGGAGCTTTTTTGTCTGCGGCAGGGCGGAAAAGCCCTGGATGCGGCCAGCATCAACACCGACCGCGTAACGCCTGTTATTGACAGGCGTTACGCGGTCGCCGCGACATGCCGTTTTTCGCTTCCAGCAGGGCGGAAGAAGCTATTTTCCGTTGTTTTGGCGGCTTTGCCGCCAAAACAACGGAAAAAGACCGTCATTTCCTTGCTGCCGCAGGCGAAAAAGCCTTGATGCGGCCAGCATCAACGCCGACCGCGTAACGCCTGTTATTGACGCAAACGATTGAATTGTCATAGTGCCGGCTTTCGGGTATGATATAGGGCAACATATGTGTTGTATGCTCCGGCGACAAAGAATCGCAGCAGCATTCCCGATTACTAGCAGCAGCAGGCGCCGATTAAACGCAGTTGAATGGTGCCCGGCACTGCCGCATTAAGGGAATATTCGCTGATAAGGAAAGGAGGCCCGCGACGTTGCGGTCGCACTGCACTCTGGTTGTGACTTGAAAAACTGAAGAACAGATAGCCAGCGAGAAAAATATTTCGCATTGTCTTGGAGAAAAAATGCAATGAGCCAATCTCTGGAACTTCGCAATGGCTTGCGCTGGATTCGAGCCGATTTGCACATTCATACGCCAGCATCTGAAGACTACGCCGAGCCCGAAATTACGTTTCTGGAAATTTTGCAAGAAGCTGAACGTCGTGAGCTCGAAATTATAGCTTTTACCGACCACAATACGGTTCAGGGCTACGAGCAGTTTCAGCGCGAGATCGATTTTTTGCGCACGCTGGAAGCTGCCGGTCGCCTCACTCCCGAAGAGCAGGAGCGCCTGAATGAGTACCGCCGCCTGCTGCACAAAATTAATGTGCTGCCCGGCTTCGAATTCACGACCCACTTCGGCGCACATGTGCTTGGGATCTTTTCGCCCGATAGCCATATCAGCCTGATCGAGGCTACTTTGCTGCAACTCGGGGTTCCCGCCGATGTGCTCAAAAAAGGTGTCTGCGGGATCGCCAATACCCGCCATGTCACCGATACCTACGAGTTGATTGCCCGCGCCGGCGGCCTGGTCATCGCGCCGCATGCCAATGGGCCCAATGGCGTGATCACCGAAACGCTGCGCCTCGGTACCAGCGGCCAGGCACGTATCGCCGTCACGCAGAGTTCCTGCCTGCACGCGATCGAGTTTGTGAACTTTTACACCGACCACGAGAAGTTCACCTCGCCCGGTTTCTACAACGGCAGAACCGATCATTATGAGCGCCGCATGTTTTGTATCCAGGGGAGCGATGCCCATCGCCTGCGCCGCCTGCCCGATAGCGAAGGCCAGGTCTGGCATCGTCATGGTATCGGTGACCGCTACGTTGAGTTGCTCTTGCCCGACAATAGCTTCGCCGCCCTCAAGGTGCTCTTTGCCAGCCAGGATTTTGACCGGGTGCGGGTGCCGAAGCGCGACCAGAAACAATGGGCGGTCGATGCACTGCGCTTCGGCGCCACCTCCGAACGCCAGGTGCTGCGCAATATCGGTGAAAATGCCCAGGCTGCCTACAATCTCTGGGTCGATGTGGCCGCACTGGCCAATAGCGGCGGCGGCGTGCTGATCCTGGGCTGCGTGCCCGGCGGCGAAGTTGCCGGTGTGCCGCGCCCCGATTCGGTCAGCGATGCGTTGCGCCGCGGGGTGACTGAATGCATCGAGCCGCAACCCTACCTTTCTTTTGAATTGATGAGCTACGAGGGCCGCGATGTGATGCGCATCGAAATCAAGGCCAGCGATCTGCCACCTTACATGGGGAACGATGGTGTGGTCTATGTGCGCCGCGAAGGCGAAACTCGGCCCGCCAATCGCGGCGAGGTGATGCAACTCTGCCGGCGTGCCCTGGCTGAAGGCGGCAGTACGCCCCTCGATACCGGCGAAGAACTCGACTTGCCGCGCAGCGGTGTCGAAATCGTCAGCGAACAGCGCCGCGGCGGCGTCTGGCTTTATGAGGTGCGCGACTTGCGTACCACTGCCGGAGTCACCCGCGACCGCGCCCAGGGTCTGTGGGCCTATGCTATCAGTCGCCATGAAGATCTGCGTGACCAGAAGGTTGATCTGCATAGTCAGGTGCGCTGGAATGGTCGCCTCGGGCTCTGGCGCGCCTATCGCCAGGGCCATCGCACGAAGTACGACCTGGTGCATCGCGATGTGAACGGGGTGGTCAATCACGTGTTCTTCGGTGTCTCCGATTGGGGGCTGAGCAATGGCTGGCTGGCGCTGCTGAAAGAAGGCAGCGAGGATGCCATCGAAACCGATACAACGGTTTTCGATCAGGACGAGGAACCGTTGCCGGAGGAGATCGGCGAAGAGCACGCGCCTATCCTCAGTGTCGATGAACCGCTCGCCTGGGGTGATCGCCGCTATCGCTGGCGTGGGCGCGGCGGGCTCTGGCGCATCTCCCACGGGCCGGATGGCGAGCCACGCTTCGACCTGGCGATGAAAGATAAAGAGGGCAATGGCTACCAGGAATACCATGGTGTCACCCGCGATAAGGTCACTGATGCCTGGCTGAGCTTGATCCGGGTGACACGACCCCGTACCGGGATCGAAGTCGTGAGCGCCAGCGCCGATGAAAACGGCGAACGCCAGTATATTTTCCGCAACCTGCGTACCGGCGACGTCAGTGGGGTACCCTGGCGCCTGCAAGACATTGAAGCCGGCACTGTCCGCGAGTATGCCGCTCGCATGTACGAGCAAGATACGCCGCTCAATGTGGATCAGGTGCGCTGGTGGGGCAATATCGGCTATATGCGCCCTATGCGCAGCCAGGTCGATCTGATCTATATTGATGAGAATGGCCTTTGCCACTTCTATTACGCCGCCCGCCGCGAAGAGTTGCATAGCGAATGGCGCGAACTGCTGGAGCTGTATGGCGACATTTGAGCCGCCGCGCAGCTCCAACAAACCAGAGAGGGCGATAGAGTCATGGCATCGGGCGGGCTAAGCCCGCCCGATGCCATGACTCTATCGCCCTCTCTTTGGAAGGGCGGCGGCCCTTCCCGCACGGCTAGCGCCGTATGAGCGGCAGGAAGAGCCGGTGCAGCTCGCTGCTCAGCTCAGGCTCCATCGTCAACGGACCATATTCGTTGACGCTGCCGTCGATTTCGACTTCTTCCAGCCAGTAGCTGTAACTCATACCGGCTTTGGCGCTGCGATCCGCCCATTCGTAGAGCGCACCACCCTGGCCGCGGCCCCGCGCCAGGATGAGCTCCGGTGTCACCTGGACGGCACCGGCCCGCCGGCCATCGGCGCTGCGGTATAGCCGGAAGCCCCAGGCGTCGATCTCCATGCTGGTCGCCCAGCGCACCATCAGCGCATCGCCCTGCCACGTAGCACCGAAACTGCTGATCATGATAGCCGTCGGGATCTGCGGCACCAGGCCGGCATGCCAGGTATCGCTCGTCTCGCCCGAGCTCACCACGATCAGCGGGGTGCGCCCGGTCTGCGGGTCGACATCGCTGTCGCGACTGTCGTCGGCCTGGTTCGGTGGGCTGAATACATAGTCATTCGAGGAGACAAACTCCAGCACGTAGGTGCCGGGGAGCAGGCCGCGAAAGCTGTAGCTGCCACCCTGGCCGGTCAACACTGCCGCGATCAGGGTATTGTTCTCATCGTAGAGGTTTACGGCCAGGCCGAACAGGCCTGTTTCATCGTTGTCGCGAATGCCGTCACCATTGCTGTCGATCCAGACGATATTGCCGATGGTCGCCGGACGGGCCAGGCCGGCATCCAGGTCGAGATTGTTGGTTCCCGACTCGGCCGTCAGCAAGACGGTGCGCCCGCTGGTGTCGATATCGCTATCGATGCCGCTATCGCTGCCCCGTTGTTGCCGGCTCACCAGGTACCCTGCCGGCGTTTCGATCTCGACCCGGTATAACCCCGGCCGCAGGTCGTCGAAGCGGTACGTTCCATCGCTGCCGGTCACGGTGCTTGCCACCAGCGTGCCATCGGATGCGAGCAAGTTCACCGTAACACCTGCCAGCCCTGGTTCCCCCGCATCCTGCGTCCCATTGCCGTTCAGATCTTCCCAGACCAGATCGCCCAGGCTGAGTCGGCGGAACAGTCCCACATCCAGGTCGATCCGAGCCAGGCCCGGTGTCATCGTGACAACCATGCTGCGTCCGTTGCTTGCATCGGCATCGCTGTCGGTGGCCGGATCGCCCTGTGAACGCAGCGTAATCTCGTAGCCCGCCGGCACGATGAACTCGACCTGGTAATCGCCCGGCGTCAGGCCGGCAAATTCGTACCAGCCATCGGCGTCGGTGCTCGTCGTAGCGATCAACGCACCACTGCCATCAAGCAACTTGATCGCCACATTGCCGATGCCCGGCTCATCGAGCGTCCGGCGGCCGTCGCCGTTGCGATCTTCCCAGACCAGGTCGCCGATGCGGGTCAATCGGAACAGGCCAAAATCGACGGTCAGGTTGGCATTGTTATCGGCGGCATTGCCGTTCCCCAGCGTACCCATGTCAGTCTCGCCGGTTGGTTCGCCGGCCAGACTGAGAGTTACCGGTGCACTCTGCACCGCGCTGAGACTGCTGTCCCAGGAGCCATTGTCGTCACTGTCGATGGCCGGCACAACATCCGGCGCCGGCTCGTAGGGGCCGCTGCTACTGTTCGCACCACTCGAACTGCTGTAGTTCTCCAGAACCCCGCCCGGCGCAAAGTTGCTGCCGGCCAGTTCAACGATGTAACTCTCCGGCAACAGGTAGTCGAAGAGATAGTGCCCCTCGCTGTCGGTCGTCGTCGTCGCCAGGAGCGTCGTGCCGCTGGCGGCGAGCAAGTTGACTGTCACGCCGGCGAAGCGGAGCTCGCCGCCCGCGAAGCGGCCGTCGTTATCGGCATCTT
>DAOTUJ010000099.1:0-22708 GCA_034437175.1 Chloroflexaceae bacterium
GCCGAGCGGCGCTACCACCGTCAGCGCCGCCGGCTGCAGGAAACCACCCGCACCCGCGTGGTGGCCGGCTACGTCGAGTTGCGCGCCGGCAGCCCGGCCAGCCTGGACGAAGCGCAAGAACTGCGCGCCGCCAGCCAGCGCAACCGCCGCAACGACCAGCAGCGCCGCCGCGCCCGTCGGAGCAACGGCACGCCGAGTGAGACCGCTGAACCGGCAACGGCGCCAACGTCAGACGACGAACCAGGGGTGATTGAGGATGAATCAGCAGAGGCTCAATGAAGTGGAGATGATGTGCAAGCGGAAAACGGATATTACGCACCGCGCTCGTCGCGCCCTTCCAGCGTGGCCTGGCGCTGCTGCCGATCCGCGAGCAGCTGCGCGGTCGCACCGGGCGCCGCCGGCCCGCGTGCCTCGATATCGCGCCAGAACGCGTCGAGGCGACTCCAGGCGTCGTGTGCCGGTGGCGGTTCGGCGTCTGGCGTTGCCAGTTCATACGCCAGTTGATCTTCGAAAAGAGAGGAAATCAAATCACTACTCATCAGTCGCGCCTTAATCTCACAGCGTATTGCACGCAACCCTTGCATATGGAGGTGCATATGCCTGCATCAATCCTTGTTCTTCGTCTGTTCACCCCATTTGTGTGCTCACGACGGGTTCAGTTGCTTGGCGGACTCCTGATCCTTGGGCTGACGATCCGCAGCTTTCTGCCTATCACTGCGGCCCTGCTCGACCCGGTCGTTGTATCCTTGAGTCTCGTGCTCGCTGCGATGGCCGGCATGTATCTGGCAGCACTCCACATCTGGTCAATAGAGCCCGACGAATCATCAGAATACGTTCGTCCCAGGCCGAATGGCGTCGTCCAGATGCTTGGCGGATCGGACGCATCGTTGTCCGGCCTGATCGAACCACTGCATGCGCTGCGTGCCAGGACTGTCTATCCCGATCGGCTCTGGACCGTCTGTACCAACATCCTCGCGCTGCTATCAATGGTGCTGGGACGCTGCGCCATACTGATCTGTCTTCTAGGAATGGTTTATGCACTTGCGACCGAGCAATGGGTGATGGTCATCGTGTGCACCGGCCTGGTGCTGACTGCTGGTCTAGCGCTTAAATCATCAGGCCGTAGCAGTAGTCCACAGGCAGGAACGCGAGCACCGCTGTGGATGATGGGTCGGCATTTCGGAGGAAGGGGGAAGCAGCTCATCCGCAAGCTTGGCAGTGAATGGCTGGACCTGGCGGCACCTGCCGTGACGATCCTCGGACAGATCGTCTTCGTTGCCCATGGCACCTGGTACGCGGCGCTCGGTGGAATCCTGTCACTACTCATCTTGCGGGCCGCAGACAACGTGCGCAGGCGGCGCCGCTGGGTGCAGATCGCATGGCTCATCAAAGCGCGGACAAAAAAACGCACTAAGCAGCATCTGTATCGTCGCTTTCGGCAAATACTTCACGAAGTAAGCGAAACACCGCCGCGCGCTGCTGGGGGTTGAATTGCCGAATTAACGCGATTTCGTCATCGGTCAGGTCATTGACAATCCGGGCCGCAGCTTCACCGTCCTGTTCGGTTGCGGACTCAGTGAGGATCAAGCCCCGAAAATCGATCCACGATCCATCCAGAGCGTGCAGCAAGGCCGCCAGCAATCCAGCCCGTGGTTCCTGGCCCTGTTCTTCAATGCGATATAACGATGTCTCGGTCGTATCAACCATGCTTGCCAGCGCCGCTCGACTATAGCCGCGCCGCTCGCGTAACGCTCGAAGATACGCCCCGGCTGCTTTCATATTCATGGACATGAGTATAGCGAGTTCATATACCTTTGCGTATATACACGCCCGTATTGATTTCCGCCTGGTGATTGCAGAAGTATACGTTTTGGTATATGCTTAGAAGGAGGTCTGTGCAATCAGCGAGGTGGGGGCATGACATCAAAAGAACTGGCAAATGCACTGCTTGATGCGATTAAGCGACGCTACAATTACACAACGGATGCTGATCTGGCGCGCCACTTCCAACGCAGCCCGATGCAGATCCGCCGCTGGCGCAATGGTCATCTTCCACTTGCCTTCAAGATGCTGACCCCCTACGTCATCGAGTGCGCTGATGACTTACGTGATCAGATTACTCGTTCCTCTTGACGGATATACGGATTCGTATATAATATACGCAGGCGTATATATGATTTCAGGAGGAACGCGAGGGTGCAGTCATCGATCCCATTGTTCGATACGTTTCGCCGTTCGATACCAACGCCCCTGGTACGTGCCATCATGTCACTGTCGTTATGGGCACACTACGCCATGATTAGCGGAGACCGCCAATGGGAACCATTGCCAATCTCCAGGCTTTTGGGGCGGAGGTGAAGGCCCGACGCCGGCAAGAGGCTGCCCGGCGTGGTCTGAGCCCGAGCGAGACCCGGCACTTCGTGCAGCGCGGTGATCTGCCTGGCCACCGCGGACTGCCACGTCCAGCCGCGGATCCGGATCACGGTACCGATGCCCCAGCGCCGACAGCGGGCGCGCTCTGCGTCGGATCCGGTGATGGCCGGCCAGTGTTCCTCAGCCACACCGACCTGCTTACCCGCCTGCAGCGAGTGTCGCAAGAGCATTCGTCCGCTGATTGACAATCCACGCCGATGGCATCTGCCACTGCTGCCATGGCTGCAGTCTCGCACCGCCTATCATCGGCGCTGTACGCGTGCGCGCCGGGTCGCCACAACCCGGCGCGCACTGACCACCGGAACAGGCGCTCAGAGTTCATGACGCAACCTGTTCCACCCGCAGCGCGTATGCACGCCCTGCGTCGTGACGCCACTATTGTACCGAAGGAATGCGCCTATGTCTACGGTGTCTGCCCCGATGACAACCGGTCCCAGCCGGGCAACGCCCCGCTATGCCCGGCTTACCCGCTCGCAGATCAAAACCCGCGAACTGACCCACGCCGGTCGGGTGCTGCTCGAAGTTATCTGCTTCCATTGGAAGCCCGACCAGGAAAAGGCGGTCAGCCAGCACCAGCTTGCGCGCTGGGCCGGCCTCAGTGAAGGCAGTGTCAGCCGGCTGATGCCCGAACTGGCCGCCGAGCCCGGTGCGACCAACCGGCTGCCCTTCATTCGCCGCCGCTGGTGCCCGCAGCAGCGCTGCTATTTCATTACTCGCCTGAGCGCGCCTGAAGAACGCGGTTGGCACTATGCGCCGCCGACGGCCAATCCTCCCGCCGTGCCGCAGGGCTCCACTCAGCCGGCGCCGACAGCAGCGCCAGGCCCTGCCCTGCCATCGGACGCTGCGCAGTTGGCTGATGCTGCTGCGGACACTGGTCAACGCTCTTTTTTGGACCTGGATGGATCACTGGTTGATCCTGCCTGGCATGCGGCTATGCAGCCCATTGCCACCCTCCAAACCGACCCGGAATCGGGATCAATCGCTGATCCTTCCTTCTTCTTCATGCATGAGTCCAACAAGCTGCTGGCGCAGCCCGTCAGCAGCAGCAGCCCTGCAGCGGCGCCGCCCGAATCCCAACCCGCAGCGTCGTCACCAGCGCCACCGCCGGAATCCGCCGAACCGGTGGTTCCCTGCGCTGCGCTTGACGCCTATTTGCGAGGAAAGCATATCGGCCAGACACTGCGCCGGCGGCTCTATCAGAACTGCCCGAGCCTGACATTGGAACACTTTCAGGAGCAGGAACAGATCGCCGCAGCGCGTCCCGGGGTGCGGCATCCGGCAGTTTTGGCGGCGACCGTGCTGGCCGGCGGCGAGGAACTGGCACGGCCCGATGGGCAGGCTGCGCCACCCGAACCACCGGTTGACAACCTGCCGATCTATCTCACCCCCGGCGTCGCGCCATACGAGAAGCGCATCTGGTCTGAGCGACTCGCCTCCGCTCGCGGCAACGCCGCCAAACGTACGGTGCTGGCCGAGTTTGCTCGGCAGTATGGCCCGCCCCGGCCAATGAATAACCCGGCGAGGTTGGCATGACGCACGAATGCCAGCGACCACTCCCGGCCAGTTTGCCTGCCGAGCGTGCCACCCTGGGGGCAATTTTACTCGAACGTGAGGCAATTGTGGTCATCGCGCCCGACCTGGACGCCGATGATTTTGTGCTCGAAAAACACGCCGCAATCTACCGCGCCAGTCTGGCCTGCTACCAGCGCCGCATCCCGCCGGACCTGGTCAATGTTGCCGATGAACTGCGCCGTGGCGATCTGCTCGAGGCCGTCGGCGGGCTGAGCGCCCTCGCCGAATTGGTCAACGATGTCCCCAGTGCCGTGCACGTCGAATACTACGCCGGCATCGTGGCCCGCACTGCCGTCCTGCGCCGGCTGATCGAGGCCGGCGGCGCCATCGCCGCCCTTGGGTACGGCGATGGTGAGGAGATCGACAGCATCCTGGAGCGCGCTGAGCAGGTGCTGACCACCATTCGGCCACGCCGCACCCGCCGGGTTTTGCAGCCGCTTGCCGCGCTGATGGACGACTACCTACGCCTGGTGCGCCAGGCTGAGTTGGGGCTAGCCGGACTGGCGACCGGCTACGCCGACCTGGACGCCCTCCTGGGCGGCCTGTTGCCGGGTCAGCTGATCATTCTGGGCGGGCGACCGGGCCAGGGCAAGACGGCCCTGGCCCTCTCGATGGCCTACCGCCTGATCAGCGCCGGCTTCGCGGTCGATTACCTCTCGCTGGAGATGAGCCGGGAGGAGCTGATCGGGCGGCTGATCGGCTATCACTGCGGCATTGGCAGCGACCGCCAGTTCAGCGGGACGCTGAGCGATAGCGAACGAACCAACATGCTGCGCGCGGCCGGGGTGATTGCCGAGCTTCCGCTGCGCATCGACGACAGCGAAGGCGGCGCACTGACCGCGCTGGTGCGCAGCGTGCGCCAGGCCTGCATCGAACGTATGCCCGACCTGGTGATTGTCGATTACCTGCAACTGATCGGTGCCGACAGTCGCGAACGCAACCGCACCCAGGTGGTCGATGCCATCTCGCGCGGCCTGAAAGCCCTGGCACGCGAACTACGCCGGCCGATCCTGGCGCTGGCCGCGTTGAGCCGGGCAGTCGAAGGGCGGGTCAGCAAGATACCGACCCTGGCCGACCTGCGCGAGTCGGGGAGTATCGAGGCCGATGCCGACAAGGTGTTGTTCGTGTACCGCGCCGAGGTCTACGGACAGGCCGGCAACCGCGCCGGCATTATTGAGGTGCACATCGCCAAACACCGCAACGGCCCGCTCGGGGTGGTGCCCTTGCAATTCAATAAAGACCTGGCCTATGTGCAGGACCTGGAACAGCGCTATGTGCCACAGGGCTACGTAGCGGGATAACAAACACACGGAAAGGAGACATCAATGCAGCCACCGAAACAACTCATCGAACTGCGCCCGCCCGAACGCGAGGGCGGCAACCGCGAACTGATTGCGGCCCTGGCGCGCATTATCGTTCGCACCTGTTGCGCTGGATGTGAGCCGGCACATCCAGCGCACCACGAGCGCAAAACCTCTGATAATCGGGTACAATATGCGGAAGACGAGTCCTGCACACGTGATTTGCGCAAGAGCGCCTGATCGGGAGCAGTGGCAATGCGAGCAGTCGTCTATCTACGCGTAAGCACTGAACAACAGGCAGAAAAGTTTAGTCTCCCCGCCCAGCGCCGCGCCTGCCTTGAGCTGGTCGAAAAGAAGCAGTGGACACTCGTCTGTGATCCGCTGGTTGATGATGTAAGCGGGCGCACCGATGAGCGAAGGGGCCTCAAGCAGGCAATTGATCTGGTGCAGCGCCACCAGGTGGATGTCGTGATTGTGCATAATCTCGACCGCTTTATGCGCAATTTGCGATTGCTGCTCAACTTCAAATATGAGCTCGACCACCATCGAGTACGTTTGATATCGGTGCTCGACAGTATCGACACTTCAACACCTGAAGGAGTACTGCAATTCCAGATCAAGGGCGCAATTGCCGAGTGGTACTCTAACAACCTGGGCCGCGAAACCAGCAAGGGTCTGAACGAGCAAGCCGACCAGGGTCTCTGGGTTGGCCCGGTGCCATTGGGCTATGTACGCGGCGATGCCGGTCAGCTCATCGTCGATGAGCAGGGTGCCTATGCGGTACGCTTCATCTTCGAACGCTACGCAAGCGGGGTCGGAAGCTATACCACGATCGCCGACGAGTGCAATCGTCTGGGTTTACGGACACGTGATGGCACAACATTTGGACGCGAAGCGATCCGCACCATCCTGCGCAACCGGGCCTATCTCGGTGAGGTGTCCTGTAGTCGAAAGCGACGTTCCGGTCAGCATGAACCGCTGGTTACACCGGAACTATTTGCGCGCTGCCAGGAATTGCGCCAATCACGCTCGAAAGGCACAACCGCAAACGCCGAGCATACTGCATCAGAAGCATGGCTGACGGGCTATTTGTTCTGTGAGGACTGTGGCCGCAAATTCTGGCACTCGACCGGCGGCAAGCGCAGCAATGTACGTCGCTATCGTTGCAGCGGCCATGAGCACCGTGTGCATCCCGATGCCCAGCATGTCAGCGCCCGCATGCTCGAAAACCAGATGCTCGCAGTCTTCGCTGCCATGACTTTGCCGGCGGAGACCCGGGCATCGGTAGTGCAGGAAGCACAGCGCCTGCTGGCTGCTGAATATGGCATAAACCGCCGGATCGACCCGGCACAGATCGAGGCGCAGATCGAACGGCTGGCGGAAGCCTATGCCGATGGCGCCTTGAGTCGTGAACGCTACCAGCAGAAACTTGCCGAGTTACGCAACCAGCTCAACACCGGCGAGCGGGTTGAGCGCCCGCGCACACTCGACGAAAGCGCCGCAATGGCGCTGTTGAGCAACGTCGGAACAGTGGCAGCAACGGCAAGCGCCGCCGAGCGCCGCGAATTAATGGCCGCAGTCGTTACAAAAGTCTGGATTCAGGAGCGAAGGATTGTGGGAATTTCGCCGCGAGCAGAGCTGTATCCGCTACTGCTCGCGGCCTGCGCAGCTCATACGAGCGGTGGGTGTGTAGAGCGGGTGTCTGATGGGGCTCGAACCCACAACCCCCTGATCCACAGGTGTGGGGTTACGGCTCTAGCGGCCTGATCCAAAACCGATTTTTTGCTTTGTAGCGCGCTGGTCGAACGAGTTTTCGTTCGCTAGCGTGCTTTTTGTTGGCTTTGTTTTTGGTAAATAGACTCGCGGATAGACTCGTTTTCATAACCGAGCCTATCGACGTATTTTGGCACCGTGGAGGCTTTATGGCTGATCAGACTCACGTTTCACGCGACCAGGCCGTCGCACTGCTCACCGCCATCCTTAAGAAACTCTTCGAGCGCACCTGGATGCCCTGGTCGCCGACACTGGATCGCGCTACAGCGCGCCTCGTCGATCTGATCATCGCTGCGGCGGTCGAAGCTGTGCAGGATGACGAACGTGCCGGCTTCGAGGCCGAGATCCGTGAACTGGCGGCACCACGCCAGCCGGAGCCGCCGCCCACTCGCCCACGCGACGCGGCGCAGCAGGATATCTATGATGTGCGGCGGCTCTTGCGGCCCCAGGAGTTGCCACGATGACCGGCTGGGCGCTCTGGCCCAAGCGGGCCATCGGCTTTGTGCTCGCTGAATATGTCGCGCCGCTCTCCAACGGTGAGCGCATGCTGGTGGTGGCGACCTTCCTGGCCTCGCTGGTCAGTGCCAGCGGCGTGCAGGCCCATCTGCGCGGCGCCTATGGCCCGCTGATCGGCTGGGTTGGCGCCATCGCGATTGAACTGGTCTATCTCGGCGGCGCATTGGCCGGTTCGGCCGCCCGTCATCGCCGGCACTCGCAGATTGTCGGTATCTGGCTGGCGCTCGGTAACGCCGCGCTACTGGCCATCATCTTTAACCTGGCACACCAGGAAGACGCCCGTGGTGCGCTCTCCTGGTACGCCGTCGTCGAGGCCATTGGCTTTCCCTTGATTGCCCTGATCTGCGCGATGGTCAGTCACACCCTGGCCGGGGAACGACTGGCGGAAGAAGCGCAGCAGCGCGAACTGGAAGCTCAGGCCCGCCGGCGCGAGGCCGTCGAGCAGCAGCAGTTGCAGCAGGAATATCGCCGGCGGCGCATGGAATTGGAACTGCGCCGGCAAGAAGCCGAGCACGAAGCCCGCCTGGCCGCCGAACAGGCTGAACAGGCCGAAAAACTGCGCGCGCTGCGCCGGCAATTGCGGCAGAACCCATCGCTGGACACCGTCAACGGCACTGTCCACAACGGTGTCAACGGCACTGTCAACGGTGACACGCTGCTCACGGTAGCGACCGCATCAGGATCAGCAGAAACAGTGGATCGCGACACCATCAAAGCGGCGTTGCTTGACACCTGGCGCCGCACAAATGGACAGATCAACAAGCAGGCGTTCGCGCGCCTGCACCGGATCAGCCGCCAGCAGGTCTACAACCTGCTCAAGGAATTGCGCCAGGACGGCGCGCTGGAGGACAAAAGCTGATGACCAGGAAACGGACGCCAGACCTGGAACCATTCCCGCCGGAAGAGGCTCGCCGCCGCTGGATTGCTATCGTCAATCTGCTGCTCGAATCGCATGCCCGGCATCTGCGTGAAGAGCAGGAACAAGCGACGCAAGAACAAGCCGATCCCACGTCGCAACCGGCTTCTGATCAGGAAGTGACGACCAGCGATGAGTGAGTGGCAACGCGGCTCAGGTTCGGTGCAGGGGCGCGATCTGGAACCGGCACCGCCGGCGCGGGAAGTGGCGGGCCGGCCAAAGGCGGCCGCCCAGACCTTCGATTGGAGCGAAGCCCTGGGCATGGCCGGCGTCGTGCTGGTGGTCGGCAGCCTGGGCCTGATCGTCTGGGCCATCAATGGCGGCTACAGCGTCGAAGGGCTGCCGGTGCTGGCGGCCCTGTTCAACGATGTCGGCGCGGCTTTCTACGCCGCGTTGAGTCAGGTCACCTTTGCGGTGCCCTATTTCGGCGGCCAGCAGCCGCTATTCCCCTGGGCATTCGTGATTGGCACCACCTGCGTGCAGATCGTGGCCATCTACCGCACGCTGCAAAACCAGTCGCAGGGGCCAATCTTCTGGCTGGTCGCCGCCGGCGCCAGCCTCTACGACTATATCACCACCTTTCTGGGCCTGGACAGCGAACCCTGGCTGGCCTCGGCGCCCGACCTGGTGCCGGGCATCCTGGCCCTCGTGTTGACCTTTATCGTCGAAACCGTCGTCTCCTTCCTGGTGTGGACCTTCACCGGACGACGACGCTATCGCAGGAGGCACTGATGCAAACCCGTACGCAACGAGTTCGCCGGGCCATCTGGCTGCTCTGGTGGATGCTGCTCGTGGTGGGCTGGGCGATCATCCCGTATGGCATCCCGGCAGACGTGATCGAGCCGGCCCGCACCGCCACCAGCATCACCTACATGACCACCTGGCTACTCATGCTGGTGGGCGGCTATGCCTGGCTGAGCCATCGTGACGCCGATGGCGCATCGACCCGGCTGGAGCACTGGCTCGACCAGATCCTGGTTGATGATTATGACGAGGAAGAAACCGCGGACAACGACGAGAGCAGCGTTCCGAACGGCGTTCCGAACACCGAACACAACCCTGTTCAGGCCGTTCCAATGCGGTATTCGGGGGTCGAACAGCCCGGTTCGGCGGCGAACTATTCCGAACCGGAGATCGCCGCTATGCTGGCGCGCATCCTGGCGGATGTGCGCCGCTACAGCGGCAGCCCTGGTCGCTACGGCACCAGCCGGATCATCGAACAGGCGCTGGGCCTCAAGCGCGGCGGCGGCCAGGAGTACGCTGCCTGGGCCAGCCGGATCGAGGCCGAACTCCGGCGCCTGAACGGCCAGATCGACCCGCCGTCCGGCCCGATTGTCGTGAATGATCGGGCGAACGGTTCGTACACGCTGGAGCGATCCTAAGCTGCTGCGTTGACTACGTAGCAGCCTCCGATGGCCAGGATCGGCCCACAATGGCCAGGCTGCAGGCCAGGCTGCGGGCCGGTACGCTGGCCGAGATCGGAATCGGCCCGCTGCCGGCAAACAGCCCATTGCAACGCGGAATGTGCCCGAATCTGGCCAGCCGACGATCTTTATAGACGGGTTCACCTACTCATGAACGCACCAGACAACCACCACATCCAACGCCTCCGCAAAGACGACCAGGAGCTGTATGCGCTGCTGAGCCTGGCCTATCTTGCCCGGCTCTCGCAAGACCAGCTGGCCCGGCTGCTGCACGCCAGTCCGCGGACGATTCGCCGGCGGCTGAGCCAGGACGATGACAGTTTTCTGAAGAAGGGCTGGGTGCAGCGCCTGGATCTCGCCGCCTATGATGATGCCGAGCAACTGCCGCGACGCCAGGCCTCGCTCTGGGCGCTCACCGATGAGGGCCACAGCCAGATCCGCAGTCATCCCCAATACCCGATGGCCGCCATCGGGCACGCCCTGCAATATCCGGCGCGCCCCTCGCTGGCCCGCAAGCGCACCATCTTCCACGACCTGCAGGTCGCCGAGAGCGTCATCACCCTGATTGCGTTTGCGCGAACCGGCACCCGCGGGCTGAGCGGCGTGTTCACCCGCTTTGAGATGCGGCTCGATCCCAACCAGCCGGCCCCGATTGCCGATGCTGTCGTGGGCATGCACCTCGTTCCGCCACAGCAGCGCAGCCATCCGGTGCCCTGGGTGCGCGACCTCCCGACACGCGATGAGCGCTGGCATGTCTTTGCCCTCGAAATCGACATGGGCACCGAAGCACTCAGTGTCATTCAGGGCAAGGCCCTGCACTATCGCCAGCTGTTTGCCGATGAACGCTGGCAGGCCGCCTGGTGCCGCCGGTTTGGCAAGCTCCCCCTGATTCTCTGGATCGTGCCGACCGCCCAGCGACGCGATGCCATCTACCGGATCTGGCGCGATGTCTGGTCGGCCCGCCGCTATCTGATCGCCAGCTTCGACGACCTGGCCGACAACTACTGGCTGGGGCACATCCACGGCAAGCTCGACGCCTACGAGCTGTTCGTGCCGATCGCCGCGGTGCGACCGCCGCCGCCGGCGTTGCTGCCACCACCGGAGGATCCGCCGCCCGCGCTACCGGCAGCGCCGGAACCAGCGCCGGACGCGCCGGGCCAGCAACGGCTGCTCCCCGCAGACGCGGCACCGGACGACACAGTGCCGACGGAGCCGGCGCCACCTGTCGAGCCACCAATGTATCATGGTGAACTGGCGATGACCGGGGTTCTGGCCGATGGCACACTGACGGGCCGAATCGGACCGCTCACGGTGGTATTCGCCGAGGATTTCGCCGATCCGTTGCTGGTCATCCGCTATGCCAATAACTCGCACCGCGTTGCCTTCCCGTGCCCGACGACGAACGAGGTGCAGGTCTGGATACCCCGGCACAATGTCCGCACAACCCTTCCGCTTGACCGGCAGCATCTGCATCTGACCGTCTCCTGGCCGCCGCCGAGACCGCGCCCACTGCCGGCCTGGAACGCCAGCCCTGAACTGGTGCAGCGCCACTTCGCGATGGCCCGCCGCCGGATCTTGTACCCACGCCGGCTGCTGCGGCTGCTGCTCGCCACGGCGCTGCGCCTGGCGCGCGACTGGAAACTGGCCTGGCGGGTCCTGGGCGTCATCTGGCTGCGCGGCACCGAGAACGGCCTGCCGTACATTATGTGGTGGTTTCTGGCGCCCGGGTTCGCCGTCGTCATGGTCGCCTACACCCCATTGCTGGCCATGATGCTCGTCGGACTGTACAGCCTGGCGCTGCTGCTCTGGCTGCCCCAGCTGCTGATCTGGTCGGCAGCCACGCTCTGGCGCTGCCGCAGCCAGAACCCGTATCACCCCTGGCTCCGCCGGCTGACTCTCAGCCTGCCCTGGCTGCTGGGCATCCTGCTCCTGCTGCTGGGCTGGCGGTGGTTTGCATTAACCGGAAGTTTCGCACTCATCTCGCAATGGTTCCAATAACCGAGAACAGGAGGAAGATCATGCTCAACACCTTGCCAAACCGTCCGCGCGTCACGATCATCTGGGAAGAACCCGATCTGCCGGAATCATCCAGCAGCCCGACCGCGCTGCCCAGCGACGACCCCTATGCCGTGCTGGGCGTGGGGCCAAAACTCAGCCCGGCCACGCTGATCAGCTACGGCCCCTACCTCGGCGTGCCGCCATTTGAAGCTGAGCAAGCACGCCTGTGGCTGCACACCGCGCAGATCGCCGAGCTCGAAGCACAGCCGAATGGCATGACGATGGTGCACTATCTGGAAGCCGGCCTGAGCCGGATGGTCTTGAGCGTAGCCCCGGACTATGCCATCCGGAACGCCCAGCAACGCATTTTTGCCGACCTGCATTTGCCGGATGCTACGGCACCACAGGAGGAGTATCCTGAGATCGAAGCACGCACCTGGCTGACCGCACACGAGCGCGAGGTCGACTTCGCCACCAACCGCTTCCAGGGGGTCTCCAATGCGCTGGCCCTGGTCGAGGCGCTCTACGCCGCCGGCGCCGTCTGGGTCGCCGTCCCCAACCAACGTCTGATCGGCGAGAAGTGTGCCTATGCCGATACGCTGCTGGTCGTCGTACCGGCGCCGCCGGCCAGTGCCGCGGAACTGCTCAATCGGCTGAACGAAGAAACCATGCGGGGCTGTGCCATCCACCCGCAACCCGAGGTGCGCGGCTTCACTCTGTGGTGGGACTGAGGCGCCAGGTTTTCTTCTGTCGACAGAGCGGCCGCTTTGGGATTTGGCAGCGCCGAGTCCCAATGCGGCCGTTCTGCCTGTCCTTGCGTAGACAATCGCTATTAACCCGATAAGCCAGATCCAACAAGCGAATGGAGCAGAGTCGATGAAGGGCGAGCGATGAGTCTTTCAATCCGATCACCCATAACCTATGACCCATGACCCATGGCCTGATCACCTGCCTTTTTGCACGCCACCGCCACGCGGAGTATAATCAAGATGCAAACGCCGGTACAGGTTGGAGAGGAACATCATATGCAGTCAGAACTAGAAACCGTGATCCGCGCCGTTCGCGCGCTATCCTCGCACGATAAGCTCGCGCTGCTCGGCATCATTCGCCAGGATCTCCAGCAGAATCACGATCTGGCTGCCGCCAATACAGCGTTCTGGTCACCACGGAGCCTGGAACAGTTGCTCGCTGACCAGGAAGAGGAAGTTCCGATCATCACCGATGTCACCCTCCTCGGCGCTGAGTTCTGGCCCGAAGACGAAACGGCCGACGAGGTGAACGACTACATCAGGCAGCGCCGAAGCGAAGCATGACGAGAGTCGTATGAGTACTGTGCTGGTCGATACCAATGTTCTCTCGTTCAACCTGAAGCAGGATACTCGTGCCGCAGAGTATGCGCCACTGCTGACGGGTCACCGGCTGGCGATTTCTTTTGTGACGGTCGCTGAACTGTTCGAATGGGCCAGTGTCCGTAACTGGGGCGAAGGCCGGCGCCAGCAGCTTGCCGACAAGATCAGTACCTATCTGGTTATTCCGGTTGACATCGACCTGTGTCGGGTATGGGGCGCGATCCGCGCCGAACAGCAGCAACAGGGCATCTCCATCACGATCCACGATGCCTGGATCGCCGCCACGGCACGACAGTATGCATTGCCGCTCATCACGCACAACCCCAAAGATTTCTCCAGGGTGCAGGGACTTGACGTGCGCAGCATAATCACGTTTTGAGATGGTCCTGCCGGCACCGCCGGCCAGCGCCTCAACCTTATTCGGCTCTTTCACTTCATCGACTGGCTGCTGCAGCTACCCGACGACCTGAGCACACAATTCTGGCAGGAACTGGAAAGCTGGGAGGAACAACAGCGTATGCCGTACGTTACCAGTGTTGAACGAATCGGAAAACGAAAAGGTTAACAAGAGTTAGTGCTGCGTTTGCTTACGCGCAAGTTCGGGGTATTGCCGGAACTGGTGCAGACACGTGTATTAGATCTGCCGACCGACACCCTCCTTAATCTTAGCGATATCTTATTGGATTTCAACGAACTCGAAGACGTAACTCGCTGGCTCGATGAGCATCCCTGACGTTGACCCGGGGTAGCCGCTGTGTGAAGCAGGCGTACTGGTGGCCCTGGGTGCGTTGTTCTCTGCCGCCGGCGGTCTGAATTGCCGTGCTCGACGTTCGACAATACAGCAGCCTGATGGATGCCTCAAAACGATTCCTTGTTATCGGCAATGCACTGCGCAGCCCAGGCCACATCGGCCGGGCGCAGCGCCGGCGGCGGCACCGGCTGCTGATAGTCGATCTCGTCGGCATAGCGCCCGCGTTGGTAGACAGTGCTGAGGGCGGCCTGCACATCGAGCACCACATACGAATGCGGTTCACGCAAGGGCACCAGAATGCGTGGCAGCGGATCGCGCAAGTCAACATACCAGACTTCCAGGCGTTCCGGTTTCGCCGCCCGCCGCAGCAGGGCATAGTAGTCGCTCTGGTTCGCAACCTCAGGCGGCCGTTCACCGGCGCGCAGCAAATCCAGCTCGATCCAGTTGCTGCGGCTGGCAAAGATGCTCGCCCGTTTGGAGAGAAACTCGCTGCGCCCGCGTGAGCCGCTGGCCTTGTTGCGCAGCGACAGCACTTCAATTATCGTGACCAGTTCGCGATTGCGTCGATCATAGAGTGCCAGGGAACGATCAACTTACACAAGCACGCTGACAGATCAATATTCGTTTGGACTTGGACAGCAATTACGGCTGTGCGCTGGACTGCGACTGGTAGTCGATTAGCCTGTCTCGTATTTCGGTTGCTACAGCATCGTGCGTTACGATGTCCAGATATTCGTTGAAGTCGCTGACTGCTTCAGAAATGAGCTTCTCGGACACCTGTTCTACCAGAATACGCTGGATGATAGTCTGCGCTTCTTCTTGTTGTGCATTGGCGATGAGGTACAGCGCGAGGTTAAGCGCATTTTGCCAGTCCGTAGGATTGGATAATAGACGTTCTTGCGCGATTTCGATTGCGCTTTGGAAATCTGATTGCGCATCAGACTGGTTGCTGCTGGCGAGCAACGTCAGTCCGCGCTGATAGAAATGCCAATCATTCGAGTTTTCCAATTCCAGCGCTCTGGAAAAATCTGCAACGGCTGCCTCGTAGCGTTGCAATTGCCGGTTGGTTTGCCCCCAACGCGCGATGATCCAGACTGTGGAGCAGCGGCTGCGCAGGATCGAGCCGCAGCTGGATTCGCAGCGGCACCCGGGCGGACTCGGCGTGCATCCGTGCCTTGCCAAAGGCGGCAACCAGTCGTTCATCGGCAAACAGCATCTGCGTAAGGTGCCAGCCATAGGCTACTGGATCGGCCGCCAGTTGCCAGAGCATCGCAAAATCAAGGCTGACCCGCGGCGGCGGCGCGCCCACCAGGCTTGACTCGGTACGACTGTCGACGGCCAGAAAACGAGTCTCGACGCGGTAATCACCATCGTCGTGCGGTTTCAGGCTGAGCTCAAGATGCGCGGTCTGCATAGGCCTCAGAGCAGTTCTTTCTCTCACCCACGGAAAATGTCGACTTTCGTCTCCAGACATTTGCGCAGCGAGAGGTCGCTGGCGCCGATGCTGAACCAGCTGTCCGGTTTCTGGTAGAAGTCCAGGCCACGCCCGATCTTCACCACCCAGCCGTTGTCGATGCGGATCTCGCGGTCGTGCAGGTTCTGGTTGAAGCTGACCTCGAGGATGACGTCGATTTCGAGCAGGCTCTGGCGCAGGTCGGCCAGTTTGCTGTCGATTTCTCCCCGCTGGACCTCGTCTTCGTAGCTGGTCACCAGGCTGATGCGCTTGATGATCGAGTTCACAATCACGGTTTCGCAGAAGCGGACGAAGTTCTGGATCTGGTGTGGCAGTCGAATGTAGGGGTCTTCGATGGTGATGGCATTCGCGTCACGCAGGTATGGGCCGATAATCGATTCGTAGCTGTAGCCGGTGGCGCCATAGAAGATGGTGTAGTGGCGCTCCTGCAACTCAGGTTCGGTGACTTCGGCATCCGGCGCCGGCGTGGGCACTGGCTCCGGCGCCGGCTCAGGGTCGGCGACGACGGGCGCAGCCGGAGTGGTGGTGATTCTGGCCGCCTTCAGGCGCTGGCGCCGTGGCTGCTGCACCGCCTGCGCCTCGCGCGATTCGGGGCAGTAGACGACGATTTCTTCGCCGGCCTGGTTGAAGTAGGAGAGGTTGATGTGCGCAAATTCCTCGTCCGGTTTGCGCTTGTTCATCTGCTCCTTGACCCGCCGCCGGCCTTCGATGGCGTAGGCCAGGTAGTCTTCGAGTTCGCTATCGCTGGCCGGGCCGTCGGGATGCAGGATCTTCAAAAAGGCGGCAATGGTCTTTTTGATGCCTTTTTCGTCGCGCCCTTCCACGGCGGCGCCCAGTTTGATGCGCTGCGAGACTTCTTCGTAGCGGTTGTTGTGGGCGAACTGGTAGTGGAAGGCTTCGGCCAGGTAATCGGTGATCAGGCCGTAGTGCGGGGTGAGATAGTCGCTGCTGTTTTTCAGCATTTCCCAGCCCGGCAGATAAAAGGCGAAGCGATCCATAATCGCCAGGTCGAATTCTTTCGGCAAGGGCTGGAACAGATCGTGCTCGGTGGAGTTGACCAACTGCTCGACCGACAGATCAATGTTGCCGATGAAGGCCAGGCTGGCGTCGGCAATGACTTCGACGCCGCGCGAGAAGCGGCCATTGGCCATGAAGTCTTTCATGATCTGGATGGTATCGGCATCGTTAATGCGGATGCCGGCGACTTCGTCGAAGGCGACGGTATCCCAGAAGCCGACCAGGCCGATGCGCCGGCGGGCGTTGTTGTAGAACAGGGTGGCTTTGGTGGCCTGGCCGCCGCTGACCAGGGTGGCATAGGGGGAGAATTCGCTGAAGAAGTAGGATTTGCCGGTGCCGCGTGGGCCGAGTTCGATGAAGTTGTAGTTCGGTTCGACCAGCGGCGCCAGGCGTGCGATGAAGTGAAACTTCTGGCGCTGGCTGAGCCTGGCCGGCTCGAGCCCCACTGAGCGCAGCACAACATCCAGCCACTCATCGCGGCTGAAGCCGGCACGCGCCGCGACGTAGCCGCCGAAATCAAAGCGACTGAGCTGGATCGGGCGCAGCTCCTCGACGTAGAAGGCGTAGTCGTCGTCATCGATCTCGTTGTAGCCGATGGTGACCTCGGCCCAGATGCCGCCTTCCAGCAGGCGGTCGTTGTCGCGGTAGTAGCGCTCGGCCACGGCGATGCGCTGCGAATTGAAATTCTCCAGCGCGGCCCAGTGCCGGCGCTCCTTTTCCACATAGCGCACGTGGACTTTGTCGATGAAGCGGTGTTTGCCTTTGGTGGCAACCTTCGACTGGGCGGCATTCGCTTCGTCGGGCCGAACATAGTTTTCTTGCAGGGTGGCCAGGACGGCCTCGATGCCCGCCGCAACCTCTTCCGGCTCATCACTGGCACAGTAGCGCGCCAGCAGGAACTCCAGCACAAAAGTCGGCACATTGGTACCCTTTTTGATGCGGTGCAGCAGTTCCTTGCGCACAATCTTGCCATCGAATGCAGCGAGCAGTTTTTCGTCCAGCGGATCCATAGCTTCTTTTCCTTGATTGCCCTGGGCAGGCACTGAAGATTCCTCTCGTGCGTTCGGAATGACAATGAGGTTCGCTGGTCGCACCGCATTGCGCATCCTCGCACATCCATGCGCATCCTCGCAATCCATGTCACTCCGAACGAATGTGAGGAGTCTTCTATGCAATGCTTTGATTGCATTGTACAGGCAATGAAGATTCCTCACGTACGTTCGGAATGACAGTGAGGTTCGCTGGTTGCACCGCATTGCGCATCCTCGCACATCCATGCGCATCCTCGCAATCCATGTCACTCCGAACGCACGTGAGGAGTCTTCAGTGCGCCACAGTGAATTGCCCTGCTTTCATGGAAGATTCCTCACGTGCGTTCGGAATGACAGTGAGGTTCGCTGGTTGCACCGCATTGCGCATCCTTGCGCATCCCTGCACATCCATGTCACTCCGAACGAATGTGAGGAGTCTCCCATGAATGCCATGCAATAATAGCACTGAATCTTCGCTGCTATGCACTGAAGATTCCTCACGTGCGTTCGGAATGACATGGGTTTCGCTGGTTGCACGGTCGTACGACGCCTTATTGCCAGGATTCGCTGAGATCGTGCCAGTTCGGGTTGTGTGTTTCGATCAGGGCGACCTTTTTGCTGCGCCGCCAGCTTTTGAGTTGTTTCTCGCGTGCAATGGCTGCATAAACATCGGGTGTACTTTCGTAGTACACCAGGCTGACGACTTGATACCGTGCAGTAAATCCCGGTACGAGTCGATTGCGATGCTCGGAGATCCGCCGCTCCAGGTTGCTGGTGACGCCGATATAGAGTACACGACGAAAACTGGCCAGAATGTATACGTAGTAGTTCATTGCCCACGAAAATGCCGTACTTCATACGGTGTAATCCGTCTCCAACTCCAGGCTGGCATAGGTCGTCATGGTTTGCGGGTCGAGGGCTTTGACGACGAATTTGCCTTCGTAGTCTTCGTCCATCTTCAGGGTGATCCGTGGATTGTCGCCGGGTTGCACCGTAATCGTGCGAGTGGCAGCATTGACTGGCCCGCCGGGCCGGGCTTCGCCGACCACCTCACCTTTGCGGGTCTGGGCTTCCAGCAGGATCTCGAAGCTCTTGTCCTGCGAAAACAGGTCGCCCGCACCAATGTCGAGGTCGATAACGACAAAACGCGAGGTGACGCGCCGGGCGCCACGTTTGTATTGCAGCGTCACCGTCGGCATCGTGCTGACCGCCGGGGCGACGGGTGCCAGCTGCACGCTGATGACCGGCACCACGGTTTCCTGTAGAGAGAGCCCGCCGTGCAGATAGACGCTGTTGCTGCGGTAGGCGACCATCGCCCGCGGCACGGCGACCTGGGCGAAGTCGCTGCGGATCCCCAGCGCGGCGGCGTCGAAGATGGCATTGGCCGCATCGCCGGCGCCGGCGCCGAGCAGGATGCGCCCGTGTAGCGTGATCCAGGCGCCTTCCGGGCGGGCACAGGTATCGCCGGCGCTGACCGCCGGGTTGAGGAAGAAGCCATGGTCGGTGACGATCACCGCTTCCTGGAAGTCCAGATCGCGTAACCGGCGGATCGCCATGACGACGCGCTGGAAGGTGCGGCTGATCAGGCTGGGCGCGGTGTCCGGGTTGTTCTCGAACTGGCTGTCCATTTCATTGCTGCGGATGACCAGCAGCTCGGCGCCCGCCGGCAGCCGGGTCTTCTTCTGGACGAAGTCGTCGAGACTGGTTTCGGCGAAGCGCTCGCCATAGCGCCGCCGCAGCACGTCCATACGCTGGCTCACCGTGCTCAGGCTCTGCTCGCCGAGCAGCACCGCGACCTGGTTGTCTTTGCGCTGCAGTCGCAATTGCTGGCCGGCGCCCGGCAACAGGCCGGCCATGCCCACCGGCGTCACACTGGGCACCGGCGCAAACGCCGCCTGCACCGCCGTCTGGTTATCTTCGGCCAGTTGCTTGTGCAGCTCGATGCCCAGCTCGTAGCGCAGCGCATCAATCAGCAAGAGCGCGACCCGCCGGCCGCTCTGCTGCAACAGCGGCGCGACGACCTGGTCGAACACATCGACATTCGCCAGGCGCCCGCCGGGCGGCCAGCCGCTCTGGGCGACCTGCTGCAGAAAGACCTGCTGCACTTTATCGGCCAGCTGGCGGTAGCTCTTGCGGGCCTGGCCCAGCACCGCTTCCAGCGTCTCGTCGAGCGCCAGGTAATCGCCGGCGGCCTCTTCGCACTCACGCTGGTAGCGATCGACATCGCGCATATGGTTGAGGTAGAAATCGATCAGCGCATCAAGGCTGCCGGACTGCTTCGCCAGGCGCTGGCCGGCGTCGGCACAGACTTCCAGCAGGGTTGCCGAGGCGCGCAACAGCTGCCACTGCACCCGGTTCTCGCCGCGCCCGGCCCAGACCGAGTTGTCATGGCGGGCCAGCGCCTCGTTGAGCGCCTCCAGGTTCGTGCGCAGCAGCGCATCGACGGCACGGCGGAAGAAGGTGCGTTCCTCGAAGGGGAAGGTGTCACGTACGCCGAGATCACTGATGCCGGCGCAGGCCGACGGCAGTTGCAACTCCTGCTCAATCGTCTCGGCCCGTTCGATATAGAGCGCCTGGGTGCGGCTATCGTTGCGCAGCCGCTCGCAGAGATCCTCGACCAGCGGGCGGGCCTCGGGCTGAGCGCACGGCACTTGCTGGAGCGCCGCCGGCAACTCGCCGGGCAGATCGAAGACAAACTCGCTGAAAAGCAGGAAGCGCCAGAGCTCATCGGTGACCGGGCCGACGGTTTTTGCACGGGTGAGCAGCTTGAGCCCGAGCGTATTGGCAAACAGGGTTTTCGCCTCGGCCAGCCAGGCCTCCTGGCCCTTGAGCGCCTCCAGGTGCTGCGCGCCGGGCGCCAGTAGCCGGAACAGAATCCCCCGGGCCGACTCTTCGCCCAGCACGGCCTGCAACTGCGGCCAGCCGGCGCCACCGCCGACCGCATCGATCACCTCGAAGGCCGGATTGGGATCATTGGCAAAAATCTGGCGAATGGTCGTGGCATAATCCGGGCGCGCCCGCAAACAGAGGCTCAAATACTCATCACCGTCGTGGGCCGGGAACAGCGCACCGCAGGCGGCATAGAGCGCAAACGGATCACGCTGGTGTTCCTCATCGCTGAGCGGCGCCCGCGCCGGCACATAGACCAGCAAGCCCTGCAGATCACTGCCGGCCCCGAGCTCCTGCAAAGCCGCCAGTGCCGCCGCCCGGCTCTCAATGCTGCTCTCGCCGGCATCAACGACCCGCAGCGTATCCGATGCCAACTCCAGGCAGAGCTCGCGGTAACGCTGCTCAGCATCGTAGACCACCAGTACCTCGTGTTGCTGCAAGCGTGGGAGGAGGATCTGGGATTGGATGAAGGTACGTATGGACATAGATCAGAACTCAGTCTCCTGGCCAAATTCCAGAACCCATTGGCGCATAAGCTCAACTGCGAATTGTACTTGATTGCCTGCTATTATCAGAACATCTCTCTGTTCAAGTAATCGGCAGTAGCGAGTTACCTCGTCCGGGTCTAATGCTAGCACTGAAGCAATCACAGACATTTCGACTGCTAAGCTGTCCTGGGCGGAAATCTGGGCGACTGTTCTTAGCAAAGGATGGTATATCGCTTCTTCATTCTCTAACTGTTGCCAGAGGCCAAAAAAGTATGAATGTCCCCCATAGAACAAGTCATCATTGTGCAGCACTTGTTCGAGATCGTCGGAGATGATACGTGCCGAGCGACTGATGCTCTCTTCAAACACTTGCCGGTTATAGAGTGATACCAGACTATGACCAATTAATTGAACCAAAAAAGGTTGACCGTTCGTCAAATGAGTCACTTGTTCTATTACGGTTTCATCATAATCAAGCTCGAAAGCCGGATTTGGCTGTGTAAGCAGTTTTCGAACAGCTTCAGGATGTAAATAGCTAACATGTATAGCTATAACACTTGAATACAACGGGTTCAAATAGTTGCTCACTTGATCTTCAAAGTGATTAAGACCAGCAAAAATAATTACGAACCAGGGATACATCATAAAACATTCGCGCCAAAAACGAATAAGATCGTTGGACAATTGGCCATCTGCTACAAGGCGTTCAAGTCGCTCATATTCGTCGATAGCAATAACTAGCTTTCGCTCACCAATTGTTTTGCCAAGTTTGGACAAAAAGCGCCTGAAAGAAAGGTATGCTGTTGTGCTCTCAAATTGTTCGACGTGAGGTTCGACAATATTCTGAACGTTTGCTTCAATGCAGGCGTCAAAGATTAGTAGTGCCATATCATACAGTAATTTCGCATCATTTTCTATTACTCCAAGCATCTGCATATTGAACTGGATTACGATAATATTATCCCCAAATCGAGGCTTGAGATTATGCAGAATGCTTGTTTTTCCCATTCTACGATGACCAAATAACACTACTGAGGGAATCTGCGAGGCATTACCCCACAATTCTTCTAATCGCCGCATGATATCTTCGCGCCCGACGAAGGCGTTTCCAAGAGCGGGGTTATTGAGAACATACGGATTCCGTACGGGGCGCATCGTTGCAATCGCTGCCACATTTGTCTCCAGTCTACTAATTATTTTTCGCCAGGAGTACGCTACAAGCCGCAGCAGTTTAAGCGTCGGCAGATCAGGATTCTGTTTTAACTCTTCATCGACTCTCTCCAAAGTTCCACTTGCATTCAACAGTGCATTTCCCTTCAAAAAAGCACTTGTACTGCCATGGTACGTTCGGATGTGCGTTGACACGGTGGTTAGCAGAGCCATAATGGTCGATAGATGAGAGATACACTGACTTTCATTCGCCTTAATCTTTTCAAATTTATGTGATAGAAGTGATATACCTTCCGAAGAATCGTAACTTATCGCCATCGAAAAGATGTTCAGTGAATCGAGCAATTCTGCACAATCGTCATACCGACGCAATTCTCGAATCCGAGGAGCAATGATCTCATGCCAAACCCTTTCCGTCGTTTTCAGTTCACGATTAAGATCGAGATCGAGCAGAATATCGAAAAGTTCAGCACCAACCACCAGCGGACCAGTCACACGGTAGCGAAAAAACCTGGTAAAAGACCAGACAATTGTCTCCGAAAGACGTGTAGCCGGATCAGTGCAGTCGGTTCTGCGCAAACAAATCTCACGGCAGATAAGCCGTGC
>DAOTUJ010000100.1:0-5234 GCA_034437175.1 Chloroflexaceae bacterium
TGGTCAGGTTGCTTTGGCTTGCACCTGCAAGTCTGACACAGATGGAAGGACTCCGCGAGCATTCAGTTGTCAATGTTCAAAAATGAACTGGTGTACGACGACTGAGCGTCTGATTGCACAAACGTTACGTTAGTTCCAACGCCTCGTCGGAATCGGGGGGCTCACTACAGAAAATCGCCAGGTCGGGCCGCTTGATCGAGCGGTCGGGATCATTAAAGCGGATCAGCGTGTCGGCCAGATAAGCGCAGCTACAGCGTTAGAGAATGCCCATACGCCCAGGGTTGAGCCGGCCCTGCGGATCGAAGGCGGCTTTGATCTGCTGCATCAATTCAAGGGCAATCGGCGGGGGCGGAGCTCCCCAGCGCAGCTGCTCCTGCTCTTTGGGCAATTCGCCGGCCAGCACCTGGCTGTGGTTCCAGCCTTCGACCAGCCCGGCCTGGAATGCGCCGATGGCTTCAGGTGTGCCGCTCACATAGGCATAGATCAGGCCATTGAAGGCGCGGGCGCTGCTGCTCAGCACCAGGCCGTGCCGGGCGGCGGCCTGCTCCAGCGCCTCCAGCGCCGCGCCCAGTTCCGCCGGCGGCACTGCAACCTGGAGCAGCGCGGTGCCCGGCGCGGCGCAAGCCGCGCTCAGGTCGCAGATCTGCTCCCAGAAGTGCGGCGCCAGCCGGCCTTCCAGTCGCAGCAGCGACGCGGCGCCGCGCTGGCGGGCCATCTGCTCCAGATCCCGGAGTTGGCGTTCGACAGCCGGGCCGGTGCCGCTCAGTCGCAACGCCAGGCCCCAGGCGCCAATCGGCGAAAGACCGGCCCGCCGGCTGCTCGCCGAGTCGAAGAGTTCCTGCGCCACCGGGCGCAACTGGCTGGCGGCAATATCGTTGATCAGCGCCAGTGCTGCGGTCCGGTTATTACAGCCGATGAGCAGGGTTGCTTCCGCCGGCGGGCGCGGGTAGGTGCGCAGGCGCACTTCGGCAATCACGCCCAACGTGCCGTGGCTGCCCAGCAGCAACTTCACCATGTCGTAGCCACTGACGTTTTTCACCACCTGGCCGCCCAGCTTCACGACGGTGCCGTCGGCTTCCACCAGGGTCAGGCCGAGCAGCATATCGCGCAACGTGCCATAACCCGCTCGCTGCGGCCCATCGGCGGCAGTCGCCACCAGGCCGCCCAGCGTCGTTCGGCCGGCCAGCGGTGCATCAAGCGGCAGGATCTGGTTTTGGCCGGCCAGCAATGCCTGCAGGTCGGCCAGGCGCATGCCCGCGCCTACCCCGATCGTCAGGTCGGCAGGCTCATAGTGCAGCACCTGGTTCAGGCGGCTGGTTACCACAACCACCGCCGGCTCCCGGCTGAGTTGCCCGCGTTGCTGCTGGCTACCGCCGCCCCGGGGCACCACCGTCACTGCGGCCCGGTGGCAGGCCGCCATCACTGCGGCGAGCTCGTCCAGGCTGGCCGGCAGCACTGCGCAACCCGGCGCTCGACCCTGGACGGCGTAATCGGCAGCATCGGCGGCGACCAGCAAGTGTGCGTTGCCGACGATCGGTTCCAGTTCGGCCAGCAAGGTTTCCCATTCCATGGGTTCTGCCGGTGCCTCCAGCCGCTCGGCATGGCGGGCAGCCAGTGCCAGCGGAGCACTGGCATTGGGAAAGACTTTGCCGGGATTGAGCCGGTTCTGCGGGTTGAAGACGGCATATACCGCTGCCTGTGCTGCCAGCTCGGCCGGGTTGTACAACCGTGCCAGAAAATCCTGCTTTTCCAGGCCGATGCCGTGCTCGCCGCTCACGGTGCCGCCCTCGGTGATACTCAGTTCCAGGATGCGCGCCGTGATGGCATGTGCCTTCTCGACCTGCTGCGGATCAGCCGGATCGTAGAGCACCAGCGGGTGCAGGTTGCCGTCGCCGGCGTGAAAAACATTGGCGATGGGCATAGCATAATCCCGGCTGAGTTGCTGCACATGCGCCATCATCTGCGGCAAGCGCGTACGCGGCACTACCGTATCGACCAGGTGATAGGCCGGTGCGAGCGTATGGAAAGAATCGAAGGCACTGCGGCGTGCCGACCAGAGTTGCTCCTGTTCGGCGGCATCGGTGGCGGCACGGACACTGATAGCACCCTGTTGCTCGCAGATGCCGACGATTTCAGCCATCATCGGGTCGAGGCCGTCTGCGACGCCATCGACCTCAACGATCAGGGCGGCGCCGGCTTCGGCAGGCAGGCCGTAGCCATGGGCCCGGTTGACTGCCAGCATGGTGGTATCATCCATGACCTCGAGCGCAGTCGGCACGTGGCCGGCGGCCAGGATGGCGCTGACACTGGCGCAGGCGGCGACTACATCGGGGAAGAGCGCCAGGGCGACCCGGTTCGCCTCGGGCAGGCGCGTCAGCCGCAGCAGGGCACGCGTGACAATGCCGAAGGTGCCCTCGCTGCCGACGATCAGGCCGTTCAGGTCGTAGCCGAAGGCCTCCTGAATGCCGTCGCCGGTCCAGAACACTCGCCCGTCGTGGAGTACCACTTCGAGGGCGAGGACGTGGTTGCTGGTGACGCCGTATTTCAGGCAGCGCGGGCCGCCACTGTTATTGGCGATATTGCCGCCGATGCTGCACATCTTCCAGGAAGCCGGGTCGGGCGCATAAAAATAGCCCTGCGGTATCAGTTCAGCCGAGAGATCGAAATTGATCAGGCCAGGCTCAATCAGCACCCGGCGGTTGGGCTGATCGACCTGCAGAATGCGTTTGAGATTGCTGGTGGCAATGACGGCGCCGCCAGAGCGCGGGCGGGCGCCGCCGGCCAGCCCGGTGCCGGCCCCGCGGGCGACAATCGGCAGGCCGGCACCGCCGGCTAGCCGCACCGCATCGGCCACCCCGGCCGTGTCCAGCGGCAGTACCGCAATATCGGGCATACTACGCTCGACCGCGATCCAGTCGGTACTGAACGGCAACAGCGCGTCCGGTTGATCGACGACCCGATCCGGCCCGACGCGCTGCTTCAGCTCGGAAAGCCAATCATCTGGCTGCATAAACATCCTTGTTTTCATAATATGGAAACAATTTCTGTACTGTGAGAATTGTACGGTGGATAGCCGCGTTGTGTCAAGAAGTACGCCTTGCGCAGCCGGTGCCGGCGAACGTATGGTATAATAGAACGAATTTACTGTTTTGATGAACGGATCCATGCACCAACCGCACATCATCTTGCGTGGCATACTGCTGCTGCTGATTATGGTCGTGCTGAGTAGTTGCGGCGCGCCAGACCGCGAATGGTCGACCTGGCGGCCGGTGGACGGCAGCAAGCCGCCCCAGGATACCGGCGGCTTGCAGGCAACTCTGCATTACAACCCGGCTGCATCCGGCGGGCGAGCCGGGCGCAGCCAGGCCGCCGACGACATGCTGGCAGCGTTTCATGCCGGTAGCACGCTGAATGAGAGTCTGGCCGGCGGTACCGTGGAATACTATACGCGCGTCTGGCCGGGCGGCGGGCGCCTCGATTATGTGGTGGCCATCCTCGATGACCAGGTCGATGTGCGGGTGATTACCGCCAATGGGGCGCGCGTCGGCAGCGATATTACCGGCAACACGGTCTGGGTTGATGGCGGGCGGCATTTGCAGACGGTGATCGATATGGCTGGTAGCCGGCATGCCCTGCACGACGGTATGGCGCCGGTGGCGGCGATGGCCTTCGGTTTTCACGGGGCGGAGCGCACATCGGATGAGGGCAGCATCGTGGTCGATGGCTTTGTCCAGCGTCTGCATCCGAGGCGGGCAACGCTCTGCATCGGGCCGGATAACTCGGCGACCATCAACCTGTTCGACAGTCGCAGCATCGAGCAGTGCGAACAGGCTGCCGGTGCCGGGCCGCTGCTGCTCCGGCACGGCAAGATCGCTAATCCGGATGTGCAGGCTGAAACCGAACTGTACGTTCCCTACAATCCGCTGCACGAAGATTTTGCGCAGTTGAGCTACCGTATCGACAGTTACCGTGGCTTTCGGCCCAAAACCGCCATCGGCATCGGTATGCTGGGCGATGGGCGCTTTTTCCTGGTGCTGGCCAATGCCGAAAATATCAATGGCATGACCATGATGACTGCACTGCGGGATATGGGTTGCTATGACGCAAGTGGTGGTGACGACGGGTCGTCGACCCAGATGGTCTGGCGGGGACAGGCAGTCGCCGGGCGGGTCGGGCGGGCGGTGCCGAGTGCGGTGGCAATTTATCTGCGTTAGCTAATCGAGTGCTTCAATCGCAACGGCAATGCCGGTATCGGCGTTTTGCAAATCGGTGGTGCTGATGTCGTGAACCATAGCGCGCCCGGCGTTGTCAAACGCTACCCGGTGGGTCAGATTGCCGATCGTGAACACTACCATTGCGGCGATTGGCGGTGTGCCGCTGACCACAATCGACCAGGTGTCGCTCCGAGTGCGTTGCATATCGATCCGAAAGGTATAGCCGTCGTCGATATCTTCGCGAACAATGATTTCTTCGCTGGAACCGTAGGCCATCCCAAGGATGCGTTGGGCGGAAAACAGGTGTGCAATCGTTTCGGGGCGCACATGAAACCTCCGCACTATCGGGCGAAGTGGTTCTTCCGCCGTGAATAGCGAGGCCATCGGCATCAGTTCCCCGCGCAGTTCGGCATCGATCAAGGTCAGAGTCAGTTCAAAAGTTTCCGCGCAATCGGCACATTGCCAAATATGCCACCACACCTGCGGCAACTCGCACGCCGCCGCCGATGCACCTTTGCTGAGCAAGGTGTCGATATAAACTGCCAGGTCTGCCTGACATTGCTCGCAATCGATAGCCGGGGGGGCGGGTTGGTTCATCAGTTGCAGATAGCGATCGTGGATAGCTGCCTGACAACGAGGGCAGCCGGCAGCGTGGGTGCTCATGGCTCTCGTCGGCACACGTGCAGTCGATGCCGTCAAAACCAGTTCTATCGCCTGGCGAACCTCGGTGCAATTCTGCTCTGGCATAAGCTATGTCTTATCTTTCATGATAGCCGTCGAATACAGGGTGCAACAAACATCCGGAGCATGCGCATGCGGCACGGCGCCTTGGGTAAAGTCATTCTACTCTACCTTGATTGCTAGAAGGCGTTGGTGCATGCCAGAGCGATAAGCGAGGCATACACCTTCAGTTCAAATCCACCGTTCGTGCGGGCGTAGAGCCGTTCGAGGCCCATCTTCTCCAATTGACTGTTGACGGTCTCGATGGTATGACGATACTCGCGCAGGTCAAGCTCATCA